>NZ_BAAKJA010000001.1:0-646539 GCF_059703705.1 Pseudazoarcus sp. NS36
AAGCACTTCAGCGAAAAATCTTAAACCGCCGAAACACCCCTCAAATCTCCTCAACCCCGCTAAACACAACACTTCCAGCGGCGAAGAGGGGCGCAGTATATAGACCAAAAAGCGCGTGTCAATGGGCAAGCTCAAACAATTTCAACCGCGGCAAAACGGCGCTTCCCCACTTGCAGGACAACCTTGCTGCCAACCGCCACGATCACCCCGCGATCTTCGACCTTGTCTCCATTCAGACGCACGCCTCCCTGCTCGATCATGCGAATCGCCTCGGACGTACTGGCAGTCAGCCCGGACTGCTTCAGCACCTGAACGATTGCAAGACCGCCACCCTCGCCCTGCAACACAAGCTCCGGCATGTCTTCAGGCAAGGCTCCGCGACGGAAACGCGCATCAAACTCTTCAAGTGCATCCTCCGCAGCCCGGCGGTCGTGGAAGCGTTCAACGAGTTCCTGCGCAAGCAGCACCTTGACGTCGCGCGGATTGCGACCACCCGCCACCTCTTCTCGCAAACGGGCTATTTTCTCGGAGGAGCGGAACGACAGAAGGTCGTAGTAGCGCCACATCAAGTCATCAGAAACTGACATCAGCTTGCCGAATATCTCGCGCGCCGGCTCTGCGATCCCGATGTAATTGCCAAGCGACTTGGACATTTTGTTCACGCCGTCCAGACCTTCAAGCAGCGGCATCGTCAGGACACACTGAGGCGCAACACCATAGTGGCGTTGCAACTCCCGCCCCACTAGAAGATTGAACTTCTGATCGGTACCGCCCAGCTCTACATCGGCCTTCATGGCAACGGAGTCATAACCCTGGCACAACGGGTACAGGAACTCGTGAATCGCAATCGACTGACCACCGGCGTAACGCTTCGAGAAATCATCCCGCTCCAGCATCCGGGCAACGGAATAGTGGGACGCCAACCGAATCATCCCGGCGGAACCAAGCTGCTCCATCCAGGTGGAGTTGAAACACACCTCGGTTCGATCAGGATCCAGAATCTTGAAGACCTGGTCGCAGTATGTACGGGCGTTGTCCTCGATCTGCTCGCGCGATAGCGGCGGACGCGTCGCGTTCTTCCCGGACGGATCACCGATCATTCCGGTGAAGTCGCCAATCAGGAACATGACGTGATGCCCCAGCTCCTGAAAGTGTCTGAGCTTGTTGATCAGCACCGTATGACCGAGGTGAAGATCCGGCGCCGTAGGGTCAAAACCCGCCTTCACCCTGAGCGGACGACCACTCTTGAGCTTGTCCACCAACTCACTCTCGACGAGCAATTCTTCCGCCCCACGCTTGATGTAATCGAGCGAGGCTCCGACATCGACCATGAAAATCTCCGATTTACCTTCTGAAACGCCGCGAACGACTTGATTGCTTTGTACTTTTAGCCATGCGTTTGCTAGACTGCACAAAATTTTTTTGCCTGAAAGGATTCTCATGCGGCTCGAGAAAGACGGGATTCTAACGGAATCGACCCAACTGCCCAGCAGACCCAAGCGGATTCCACTCTCGATCGCGTTTTTCATCGCTTCCGCACTTGCCGTCGTTGCGGCAACAGCCGACCCTACGGGCGAAGGCACCCTGCCCTTTGAGCCGAAAACAATTGTCGAGCAGCTCGGTGCTCCGGGCACCGAAGCAATTGCCGTCAGCTCGACCCTCCCGTATGTCTACAACGAACGGATTTTGCCGGGTGACACGCTTCAGTCCATCTTCCGCCGTCTCGGAGTGGATGACAGCGAAGCCTGGACCTTCCTCAACAACAACAACGAAATGCGCAGCGTGCTGCGCCAGTTGCGCGCCGGCCGATCACTGGTCGCAATGGTCGCCGCTGACGGCGGGCTCGTCTCGCTGAATCTGCCGATCTCGCGCGGCAGCGAGCGTTTCATCGTAAAGCGCGACGACACGGGCTTCAGCGTCTCGGGCGGAGAGGCCATCGAAGTCGAGACGCTGGTCGAAATGCGCTCCGGCATGATTACGCACTCGCTTTTCGGGGCCACCGATGCTGCTGGCGTCCCGGATAGCGTCGCCGGCCGCTTTGCGGAAATTTTCGGCACCCAAATCGACTTCTCCCGCGACATCCGCAGCGGTGACCAATTCAGCGTGGTCTACGAAACGGTCTACGACAACGGCGTTCCGATCCGGACAGGCCGTATTCTTGCCGCAGAGTTCAGGAACCAGGGCAAGGCACACCGGGTGATTCTGCATCGCGAGGCTGATGGCAACGAGGCGTACTACACACCTGACGGACGCGGCCTGAACCAGGCTTTCCTTCGTTATCCGCTCGAATTCACGCGCATCTCGTCGAACTTCGGGCGCCGCATGCACCCAATTCACAAGCGCTGGCGCAGTCACAACGGGACCGACTTCGCAGCCCCGACCGGCACGCCGATCATGGCCTCATCGGACGGGCGAATCCGCTTCGTCGGCAACCAGAACGGCTACGGCAAGACGATCATCGTCGAACACCGCGACGGTTATTCCACGCTGTACGCACACCTCAACGGCTTCGCACGCGGCCTGAAAAGCGGGCAGCGGGTCCGGCAAGGCGACATGATCGGCTATGTCGGCATGACCGGCTGGGCCACAGGCCCTCACCTGCACTACGAAATCCGAGTCAACAACGTGCCGCGCGACCCCTTGAAGGTCGCCCTCCCCCCGGTCAAACCGCTCGAAAAGAAGGAGCTTGCCGCCTTCAAGCGAGAAGCCCAACTGATGCTCTCGCGCCTTGACCTGCTCAACCACGAGCCAACGCGAGTTGCAGCAAACAGCCCTCGCTGAAATCGAAGGGCAAAAAAAAGAGGGCCTAGGCCCTCTTTTTTTTGTACTAGCGCGGAACGCTCACACCGAAAATGACGAACCGCAGCCGCAAGTACTCGTCGCGTTAGGATTGCGGATCACGAACTGAGCACCCTCCAGACCCTCCGAGTAATCAATCTCGGCACCGGTGAGATACTGATAGCTCATCGAGTCTATCAGCAGGGTCACGCCATTCTTCTCCAGCGCTGTATCGTCTTCAGCCACTTCCTCATCGAAGGTGAAGCCGTACTGAAACCCAGAGCAGCCGCCCCCCGAAACGAAGACACGCAGCTTGAGATCCGGGTTGCCTTCCTCGTCAATCAATTCACGAACCTTGTTGGCAGCGCTATCGGTGAATACCAGCAACTCCGGCATGTCGGTCGTCGTACTCATATGCTCTCCTGGGGAACCACGGCGTCGCGCAAATTCGCAGACGCTCTGTTTGTGCTTTCGATACTGACCACGGCGGCAAGTTCCTGGGCCGCTCATCAATGCGTCTAGCTTACGCTTGTCAGGGACTGACGGGAACCACTTCCAGCCCGCTTCGTTCATCAAAGCCGAACATGATGTTCATGTTCTGCACCGCCTGCCCTGCTGCGCCCTTGACCAGGTTATCGATCACTGCCAACACCACCACCACGTCACCACCCTGAGGACGATGGACGGCAATTCTGCAGATGTTGCTCGCACGCACGGAGCGGGTTTCTGGGTGCCGCCCCGCTGGCAGCACATCCACAAATGGCTCGTCCCGGAAGCGCTCTTCGAACAGCGCCTGCAGGTCGACATCGCGAGTCAGACGGCCATAGAGGGTGGCATGAATACCTCGAACCATCGGAACAAGGTGGGGCACAAAAGTAAGCCCAACCGAGGCTCCTGCGGCCGCGGCGAGCCCTTGACGAATCTCTGGCAGATGTCTGTGCCCGGCAACCCCGTATGCCTGGAAGTTGTCAGCCGCCTCGGCAAACAAGGTACGCACTTCAGCCTTTCGACCCGCCCCTGAAACTCCCGACTTTGAATCTGCTACCAGGCTTCCAAGCTCGATCACACCGTTCTCAACGAGAGGCAAAAACCCGAGCTGAACAGCGGTCGGATAACAACCGGGATTCGCGAGGACTCGCGCAGAGCGAATGGCCTCGCGGTTGACTTCGGGCAGACCATAGACCGCTTCGGCCACAAGGTCCGGCGAGGCATGCTCCATGCCATACCACTTCTGCCACTCAACCACATCACGAATCCGGAAGTCGGCAGCCAGGTCAATGACACGCACCCCCGCGGCAACCAACTCGGCCGCCTGCTGCATTGCAATTCCGTTTGGCGTCGCGAAGAACACCACATCACAACGATCAAGCCGAGCTTCCTGAGGTGTTACAAAAGCCAGATCGACCCGCCCACGCAAACTCGGGAACATGTCCGCTACAGGCATCCCCGCCTCGCCACGCGACGTGATCGCGGTGAGCTGAACGTCCGGATGCATGCTCAGCAACCTGAGCAGCTCCACACCGGTGTAGCCCGTACCCCCGACAACCCCAACCTTGATCATTGCCCCTCCTGTCTTCGCTTAAAGCGGAAACTACGCAAATCCGAAAAGACAAAGGCCGCCCACAGGGGCGGCCTTTGACAAGCATCCAGACGCGATTATCGCTTGGAGAACTGCTTGCGGCGACGCGCCTTGCGGAAGCCGACCTTCTTACGCTCAACCTCACGCGCATCACGCGTAACGAAACCAGCCTTGCGCAGCACCGACTTGAGCTCCGCATCGAACTCGATCAGTGCGCGAGTGATGCCGTGGCGAACGGCACCCGCCTGCCCGGACTCACCACCACCGGTGACGTTCACCATGATGTCGAAACGCGTAGCGTTGTCAGTCAGCACCAGCGGCTGACGCACAACCATACGACCGGTTTCGCGCGAGAAGAATTCATCAACCGGCTTGCCGTTGACAACGATGCTGCCGGAACCCGGCTTCATGAAAACACGCGCTACCGCAGTTTTGCGGCGACCGGTGCCGTAATTGTAGCTCACAGCCATTTATGGGCTCCTGTCAGATCTCGAGAACTTTGGGCTGTTGCGCGGCATGCGGGTGCTCAGCACCGGCATAGCACTTCAGCTTCTTCAGCATGGCGTAGCCCAGAGGGCCCTTCGGCAGCATGCCTTTGACAGCTTTCTCAAGCGCACGGCCGGGGAAACGCTGTTGCATCTTCGCAAAAGTGGTTTCGTAGATACCGCCCGGGAATCCACTGTGGCGGTAGTACTTCTTGTCTTGGGCCTTGTTGCCGGTCACGCGCAGCTTGTCCACGTTTACGACGACAATGAAGTCACCGGTATCAACGTGAGGCGTGTAGATCGCCTTGTGTTTGCCGCGCAGGCGACGAGCAACTTCAGCCGCAAGACGACCAAGCACCTTGTCTGACGCATCGACAACAAACCAGTCGCGCTTGACCTCATGCGGCTTGGCAGAAAACGTTTTCATTCGAATCCTCGATTCTTGTCCGGCCACGCGAGGGCCATCAAACGGAAAGCACGGGATGATATAGGACTCTGGAGCCTGATGTCAAACCACTCCTGCGTCCGAACACAGGTAAAAAAAACGCAGTCCGGAGTTTACCGGACTGCGTAAATCCACACCAAAGGAGGAGGGTGGAGGAGACACCGATCGAGACGGGACGAACCCGATCTCACTGGGACCGATTATCCGCACTCCACCGACCGGTAGCAAGCGAAATTTGTGCAATGCACAACAAATGTTCTGATGTAAATATAAGAGATATTTATTGAACCCACAAACACCCTCCGTACCGTCGCCGTCCGTAGCCATACACCCGTCTTCCGCTAGAATTGCACCCCTCAAGAGCCCTCCTTCAGGGCGCACAACCAAAGAGGAAGCAGGAATGGAGTGCACGATCAAATGGCTTGATGGCGCGAGTTTCATCGCCGAGACCGGCTCTGGCCATCTTGTCACGATGGATGGCGCGCCAGACGCAGGGGGGCGCAACCTTGCCCCCCGGCCGATGGAGATGATGCTGGTTGGTGCAGGCGGCTGCAGCGCTTTCGACGTCGTAATGATTCTGCGCCGGGGGCGCCACGATATTCGCGGATGCACCGCCAAACTGATCGCCGAACGCGCCGACAGTGATCCGAAGGTCTTCACCCGAATCGGCTTTCACTTCACCATCACGGGCAAGAACCTGAAGCCCGAGGCTGTCGAGCGTGCGGTGCACCTGTCGGCGGAGAAGTACTGCTCCGCGTCGGTGATGCTCGGCAAAACCGCCAGCATCGAACACACATGGGAAATCGTCGAAGCTGACTGATGTAGGTCAGATATGGTGGGCCAAGCTTGTCATGATGCGGCCCATCCAGCGCATCCCGGCCTTCACCGAAGCCGGCAGCTCGGCAGCGCCAAGGCGCGTTGCGGTTTGCGCGTGATTCGCTTCATCCTTGGCCATTTGCTCCAGGATCGCCCTGGTACGACGGTCATCCTGCCGGACACGCCCAAGGTGCCCTTTCAGGTGCGCTTCAACCTGGCGTTCCGTTTCGGCGAGAAAACCAAGGTTCCAGCGATCGCCGGCGCGGCCAGCGAACATTCCCATCGCCAATGACCCCGCATACCAAAGCGGATTCAGCAGGCTCTTGCACCCTCCGAGTTCGGCAATGCGATGCTCGGTCCAAGCCAGGTGCTCCGTTTCCTCTGCAGCAGCCCGCTCCAGCTCGGCACAGATGGACGGGTCGCGGGCGGTCATCGCCTGCCCCTGGTACAAGGCCTGCGCACACACTTCACCACAGTGATTCACCCGCATCAGGGCCGCGGTCAAGGCGCGCTCCTGGTCCGACATCTCGACATCCGGGAACTCCGCTCCTGGCTGCGGGCGTATGCTCGCTGCCGGTGCGCCGAGCGTACGCAGGATCTTGTCAAAATGCAGGATGAAACTGTCGACACCCATGAATTCAGCTCCGCCACCGATCAACGCCATTTCTCAGGCCCCGCAACGCGGCGTCACGCGACCGTGGCGGCGCGACTCCGTCACACAGGTAATTGTGGGCCAGTGCTGCCTGAGGCAAGTGTGAGCGCGCCGAGCGCAATGGCTTCCACTCCGAACGCCGGGGCGGCACCCACTCGCCATCGGCACGCCCATGGGCGTACAGCTTGTACTCCGCGGTTGTACAACGGATACCCTCATAGGTCACCGTCTCTGCACCGCCACTACCCCGGATGAGCATCACAAAACGCACGACATAGTCGGCACCGACATCCAATGAGGATTCATCCACAAAGAACTGGTTCGAGGATGCCGCGCTGACCTCAAACTCTCTCAAATGATCCCGTTGCAGCGGGGGCGGCATCGGCACCTCAGCCTCCTGCCAGTTCTCATCCGGATCGACGAGAAACCCCTGCGCTGACAACGTCAGAGGCAACAACAAACCGCCCACAAGTAACAGGCTTACCAAGCCGCGTTTCGCACTGATAGCCAACATCCACAGCCCCTTTGTTCGCATCTTCGACGCCAGAACGAATCCGCACGCCCTTCTCGTCGTCACAGATCAACAGCCCCCCCTGCCGGGAACCCGGTCAGTTCAGGTCTGCCGTTCGATCGCAAAATCCCTGTACTCGGGCGGCAACTCCGGTACCGCCGGTCGAAACAGGACCGCAGACAGTTCGGACAAAGCCTGCTGATAGACCTGACGCTTGAATTCAATGACGGTATCCAGCGGCACCCAGTAGTCATGCCAACGCCAGGCATCGAACTCCGGGTGCTTGCTGGCTCGCAGCGACACGTCGCTGTCACGACCTGTCAGCCGCAACAGGAACCAGATTTGCTTCTGGCCACGGTAAGAACTACGCCATTCACGGCGTATCCAGTTTTTCGGGACGTCGTACCTCAACCAGCCACGCGTGCGCCCGAGAATCTTCACATGTTCGGGTTTGAGCCCGACTTCCTCGAACAACTCCCGGTACATGGCCTGCTGCGGACTTTCACCGTGCTTGATGCCACCTTGCGGGAACTGCCAGGAATGCTCGCGAATCCGCTTGCCCCAGAAAACCTCGTTACGCCCATTGACCAGGATGATGCCGACGTTTGGGCGATAGCCCTCGCGATCGAGCATGGCGGAACCCTTGATTCGTTCAGTTGGGTTGATTTTTCCACACTTACCGGGGCTTGGAAAGCGCGGAACCGTGCGGGTTCGGGCGATTGCTTCCGGGCCGCTGATAGAATGCCAGCGATTCACATAACCACTTTTTCCGGAAGCCCACGATGTTCGCCAGCAGGTTCTTCATTTCCACCCTCAAGGAAGCCCCTTCAGACGCTGAAGTTGCCAGCCACAAGCTGATGCTGCGCGCCGGCCTGATCCGCAAGGTCGCAGCAGGCATCTACACCTGGATGCCGATGGGTCTGCGCTGCCTGCGCAAGGTCGAGAATATCGTGCGCGACGAGATGAACCGTGCCGGCGCCATCGAGGTCCTGATGCCGGCCGTGCAACCGGCGGAGTTGTGGCAGGAGTCCGGCCGCTGGGCCCACTATGGCCCCGAACTGCTGCGCTTCAAGGACCGTCACGAGCGCGACTTCGTCGTAGGCCCCACGCACGAGGAAGTCATCACCGACATGGCGCGCCGTGAGCTCAAGAGCTACCGTCAGCTGCCCCGCCACTTCTATCAGATCCAGACCAAGTTCCGCGACGAGATCCGCCCACGCTTCGGTGTCATGCGCGGACGCGAATTCCTGATGAAGGACGGCTACTCCTTCCACGCCAACTACGACGACCTGGTGCGTGAGTACGGCAACATGTACGACACCTACCACCGCATCTTCTCGCGCATCGGTCTGCAGTTTCGCGCTGTCGCCGCCGACACCGGATCCATCGGCGGCACCGGCTCGCACGAATTTCACGTCATCGCCGAAACCGGCGAGGACGACATCGCCTACAGCCCGGATTCGGACTACGCCGCCAACGTCGAACTCGCCGAGGCGCTTGCGCCGACCACAGCGCGACCGGCTCCCGGCACAGGTCTCCAGAAGGTCCATACGCCGGGCGTCAAGACCATCGCCGAACTGGCCGACTTCCTCAAGATGCCGGCTGAGCGCACCGTCAAGGCGATTGTCGTTGAAGGTGATGACGAAACCGGCCGCGCCCCTGCACTGCTGCTGGTGCGCGGCGATCACGAACTCAACGAGATCAAGGCGCAGAAGCTCGACGGCATCGCCGACCCGCTAGTGTTCGCCAGTGCCGAGGCCATCCAGGCCGCCTTCGGCGCCGCTCCGGGTTCGCTCGGCCCCATCGGCTTCAAGGGTCGCGTGGTGATGGATCGCAGTGTCGCGCCCATGGCCGATTTCGTCGTCGGCGCCAACGAAGACGACTGGCACTACACCGGCGCCAACATCGGCCGCGACTTCAGCGAACCGGAAGTCGCCGACCTGCGCAATGTCGTGGCCGGCGACCCGTCACCCGACGGCAAAGGCGCACTGGCCATCTGCCGTGGCATCGAAGTCGGTCACATCTTCCAGTTGCGCAGCAAGTACGCTGCGGCACTGGACTGCAAGTTTGTCGATGAAAGCGGTCGTGAGCAGGTCATGGAGATGGGCTGCTACGGCATCGGCGTCTCTCGCATCCTCGGCGCCGCGATCGAACAGAACCATGACGAGCGCGGCATCATCTGGCCGCTCGCCATCGCACCCTTTGAAGTGGTGATCTGCCCGGTTGGTCTGGACAAGTCCGAAGCCGTGCGCGAAACCGCAACCCGGCTGTACGAGGAACTGCTTGCGGCCGGCGTTGACGTCATTCTCGACGACCGTGGCGAACGGCCAGGCGCGATGTTTGCCGACTGGGAATTGATCGGCGTGCCGCAGCGCATCGTCGTCGGTGACCGGGGCCTGAAGGAAGGCGTCGTCGAGGTTCAGGGGCGTCGCGATGCAGAAGCCCGACGCGTAGCGCCTGCCGACGCACTCGGGTGCCTGCGGGGTAACTGATCATGCTCCCGCGCATGCGCAGAGGCCTCCTCACCTTCAGCGCCGCACTGGCGCTGGGGTCAGCGTCTGCGCATGCCGGGCCGCAGATGTACGAGCCGATGTCGGAAAGCGTGCGCGCGGCGTTACACGCCTCGATCAGCGATCAACCCCCTGTCCTGGCGCGCGAGGACGACGACTACCGCCTGTGGCGCGCGGAAATGGCCGAGCGACTCAAACGCTGGCTGCCGGACGAAGCTGACCGGCTGGACCTGCTGGACACCGTGCATTACGAAGCCACGCGGGCCGGACTGGATCCGCAACTCGTGCTCGGCCTGATCCAGGTCGAGAGTGGATTCCGCAAATATGCGGTGTCCAGTGCGGGCGCCAGGGGCTACATGCAGATCATGCCGTTCTGGATAGACGTCATCGGTCGCCCCGCCGACAATCTGTTCCATCGCCGCACCAACCTGCGCTATGGCTGCACCATCCTCAGACACTACCTCGACATCGAGAAGGGTGACCTCTTCCGCGCCTTGGGGCGCTACAACGGCAGCCTCGGCAAGGCCGTCTATCCGAACAAGGTCCGCAGTGCCTGGGAAGGCGACTGGACCTTCGCCGAAGCGCGCGCGCAACAAGCTGCACGCGTTGCGGCCACGCCCTGATCAGACCGCCAGCGCGGCATTCTCCTGCGCATCCTCACGCGCGGCGCTTCGCTCAGCCCCACGCGCCGCGTTCTTCTCGGCTTCGGCCGCCATGATGTCGCCGCAGATCTGACCACCTTCCTCGATAAAAATCGAACCGTAGCGGATCTTGCCGCTGACACGCCCGCTGGCATGGATCACGAGCTGCTCGCGCACGGTCAGTTCCCCGTCGAAGCGACCATGGATCTCAGCCAAATCCACGCCGACCTTGCCTTCGAAAGCGCCCCCCTCTGCAATGCGCAGCACCCGGCTGTCCATCGTGGCATCAACCCGGCCTTCCACGACCAAGGTATCGCAGTCCAGAATCTGGGCACCCTTGAGCTTGACGTCCGGCCCGACGATCAGACGACTGTCGCGCTTGCCCTCGTCGTCACGCACTCGTCCCGAGGCCTCGGCCGCCGCACTGGAGGTCGGCGCGACCGGCGCGGCGGCTGCGCCCGTGGCCGGACGACGCTGCATGGAAGCATCCTGCGCAGGCACCGGATTGCGTTGAGCAGTAGTGCGGCTGGCTGCGCTCTCGGCGGCCTTGGGAAACAGATTGGGCTTGTTGAACATGGCAAACTCCTGACTGCGGTCACAAAGAACGCAGTCTAGAGGCCGCCTTCTGCCCCCAACGCCGTGACTTGTTTCAAGGTGGTAAGCGCTTGTGCAGGGTCAGAGCCGCGCTCGCTCAAGCCACTTCGCCGCCCCGCACCCATAAACACGGTGGATTCTGCCCAGGCAGGAGCCCCTCGGGCAGTCTGAATCAGGACATTGGCCTGACGCTTACAAACATCGGCTTACATCGCCCGTCCAGGCGCCCCGAGCCTTCACTCAGGCCGTGCCGCCCACGGTCAGCCCGTCGATGCGCAGCGTCGGCTGGCCAACACCTACCGGCACGCTCTGCCCGTCCTTCCCGCACGTGCCTACGCCGGGATCCAGCGCCATGTCGTTACCGATCATCGACACGCGCGTCAGCGCGTCCGGGCCGTTGCCGATCAGGGTTGCGCCCTTGACCGGTCGCGTCACCTTGCCGTCCTCGATCAGATAAGCCTCGGAGGCCGAGAACACGAACTT
The DNA here is from genome assembly GCF_059703705.1 of Pseudazoarcus sp. NS36. Taxonomy (NCBI): domain Bacteria; kingdom Pseudomonadati; phylum Pseudomonadota; class Betaproteobacteria; order Rhodocyclales; family Zoogloeaceae; genus Pseudazoarcus; species Pseudazoarcus sp. NS36. The sequence goes on from NZ_BAAKJA010000001.1 coordinate 11,495, forward strand.
GCCGGACGTGATGTCGACCTGCCCGCCGCCGAAATTCACCGCATACAGGCCTTTCTTGACCGAACGCAGGATTTCCTCGGGATGTTTGTCGCCGCCGAGCATGTAGGTGTTGGTCATGCGCGGCATCGGCAAATGGGCGTAGGACTCGCGCCGGCCGTTGCCGGTGGGCGTGACGCCCATCAGACGTGCGTTGAGCATGTCCTGCATATAGCCGGTGAGGATGCCGTCTTCGATCAACACGGTACGGTTGGTCGGATTACCCTCGTCATCAACGGTCAGCGAACCGCGCCGATCCGTCAGTGTGCCGTCGTCCACCACGGTCACGCCGCGCGACGCAACCTGCTGCCCCATGCGCCCCGAGAAAGCCGAGCTGCCCTTGCGGTTGAAGTCACCCTCCAGCCCGTGGCCGATGGCCTCGTGCAGCAGGATGCCCGGCCAGCCGGACCCGAGCACAACCGTCATCGTTCCGGCCGGTGCAGCCACCGCGTCGAGATTGGTACGGGCCTGATGTACGGCCGCACGTGCGTATTCGCGCAGCCGCTCATCGCTGAAATACGCGTAGTCGAAGCGCCCGCCTCCGCCGGCACTGCCCTGCTCGCGCCGCGCGCCGTCTTCCATGATGACTGACAGCGAAACGCGCACCAGCGGACGCACATCGGCCGCCATGTGGCCATCGCTGCGCGCCACCATGACGACTTCCCACGAGCCGGCAACATGCGCCATAACCTGCGTCACGAGCGCATCTTCGGCGCGCGCAAAGCCTTCCAGCCGCTCCAGCAGACGCACCTTCTCGGTGTCGCCAAGCGACCCCAGCGGGTCGTCACCGCGGTACAGCGGTTGGCGGGCGGCAGCACGCCCCACCGCGATACGCCGCTCCTCGCCCGCATCGGCGATGGCTCGCGTAGCCTTCGCCGCAGCATCGAGTGCCGGCAGGGAAATGTCGTCCGAATACGCGAACGCCGTCTTCTCTCCGCTGATTGCGCGGACACCGACACCTTGCTCGATGTCGAAACTGCCCGACTTGACGATGCCTTCCTCCAGGCTCCAGCTCTCGGCGCGGCGATACTGGAAGTACAGATCTGCGTAGTCCAGGCGGTGGCCCATCAGGCTGTCCAACACGCGCTCGATGTCGCCATCGGCAAGGCCATAGGGTGCGAGAAGATGCTGTTCGGCGACCGCAAGGGCCGGAGTGGCAATGTTCATGTCTGTTCCGTGAAATGAATGCTTCGGCAGTGGACCACGGCGTGGCGCGATCGATCCCGTTGTATCAGTTTTGCGCATTGATCCGGCGGTGCGCCAGCGCCGGCAGCTGCTGACGAACGCTGGCGAGGCGCTGTGGATCAAGATCGGCCACGATCACGCCCGGCCCGTCTTCGGTCCGGCAGGCCAGGACTTCGCCCCAGGGGTCGATGATCATCGTATGCCCCCAGGTACGGCGCCCGCCCGGATGTTCGCCGCCCTGCGCCGGGGCGATCACATAGCACTGGTTCTCGATGGCACGAGCACGCAGCAGGACTTCCCAATGCGCGCGTCCGGTCGTCGCGGTGAAGGCCGAGGGCACAAAGATCATGTCTGGCGTTCCGAGCGAACGATACAGCTCGGGGAAGCGCAGGTCGTAACACACCGACAAGCCCATCCGGCCATGCGGCGTATCGAGTGCCACGCAGCCCGCTCCTGGCTCGATGGTACGCGACTCATCGTAACGCTCACCACCATTGTCAAAACCGAAGAGGTGGATCTTGTCGTAGCGGGCAGCCTGTCGCCCCTGATCGTCGAACACCAGCACGCTGTTACGCACCCGACCCGGCGCTTCAGCGGTCAGCGGCAAGGTGCCGCCAACAATCCACACTCCGTGCCGCTGCGCGGCAGCCGCCAGAAAGCGCTGGATCGTCCCCTGCCCTGGCTGCTCGCAAGCCCGTACCTTGGCCTGCTCGTCAGACGACAGCAGCGCAAAGTACTCGGGCAGAGCGACGACCTGGGCGCCCTGCCCGACGGCTTGCTCGATGAGCACCGCGGCCTGCTCCAGATTCGACCTGACCTCCGGTCCGGAAACGGTCTGCAGTGCAGCCACACGCACGGGATCAGACAAACTCATTCGGTCGCGCTCCCACCCTGCTTGCGTCGCCCCTTGCCGACCGGCAACTCCTCGATCTGCGGATCATCCCAGCGCCCGGTGATCGCATAACCATAGGCAAACATGCGCTCCACCGGGTCATTCATGATCTTCTGGGCAAGATAGGCGATCAGACCCGCCACCGGATTGACCATCCCGGCCGCCGCCCCGATGGCCACGGAGTCGGTCAGCGTCGGCTGCACGACAACCTTCAGATCCTGCGTTTCCGCGAGCACATCGGCCGTTCCGGCAATCCACACTCGCGCGGCCGGCCCCGCGATCTCGAAATCCTCGGACTCGAGAATGCCCGAGCGCAAACTCACGTTGCCGCCGATCCGGTCAAACGCAAAGCCTTCGCTGAAGACATCGCGGAAATCCAGCACCAGACGGCGCGGCAAGGCCTGCAGGCTGAGCACGCCGAGCAGCCGGCCAACGCCCGGCTCCAGCTGCGCAAACCGCCCTTTCTGCGCATCCACACGGAACGCGCCATTCAGGCTGGGGTAATCGATGCGCGTCGGCACACCGCGCCATTCGAGATCCCCGCTGAGCAAAGCCGTACCCTTGCGTACCATGTCCGGATACCCCATACGGCCCAGGAAAGCGCCCAGATCCGGACTCTCCAGCCGCAGCGAAAGCTGCGTCATCGGCTGCTCACCCGGCAACCAACGGCCGCGCGCCACGAGATGGGAATCACCGTTCTCGATGGACGCAGAATCGATCAGCCACTCCCCGCTCTCGTTGCGTGCCTGCAGATCCAGCCGACCCAGATTCCGCTCACCAAGCTGAAAGCGTTCGACAATCACGTCCATGTCAGGCAGCGAAGTCTGCGCGGCCTCTTCTCGCAGCAAGCGGACCAGTTCGGTCTCATTGGCATCCCGACGCCCCAGTTGCAGATGATCCAGGCGCAAAGCGAGCGTCCCCTGAGCGCCGCCATGCCAGGCAAATCCGCCTCTGATCAGATCGCTGGCGACCCGCCCGCCCCAGGCCCCGTCACTGGCACTCGCAGACAACCTGGCATCGGCAAGGCTGTATCCGAAGGCGCGCAAACGCGCCACGTCGATATCAAGCTCCGCCCACGGCAGCGCATCATTCGCGGCTGAATCACCTTGCAGCGCACGCCAGGCGTCAAGGTCGAGCTCATCGAGCTTCACGGCCAGCATCAAACCCTGCTGCGGCATTTTCAACGGCGCGTTGATCGCGACGCCGCCCCGAGACACACGAAACTGCTCCGCAGACCCCTTGCCGGAAATCGAGAACGCCAGCCGGTCGCCAAGGCGTCCGACGAAATCACGCGCCTCGCCTGCGAACCCGACCTCCACCCGCAGCGGCCATGCTTCGTTCGCGCGCTTGTTGAACGGATGCGGCAGGCTGGATGAGATTCCGGACAGATCCGAACGCACGTTCACCCGGGTCGTGCCGTCATCCACCGCCACCTCGGCCTGCCATCGCGTGGTGCCGGAGAGGTGCGACAAGGCCGGCCAGCCATACAGTGTGCCGAGTGAGCGGGACGACAAGCCCCCGTCGACCTTGAAGCGCACCTGACCCGGTGCGACGGTCTGCGCGGCAATGCGGACGGGCTGACCGAAAGCCTGGCCACGGGCGTCTTCGATACCGAACGTGCTCTCGGTAAAACGCACTACGCCGCTGGCGTTCTCGACCGGCGGCAGCCAGTCAGCCACGCCGATGCGGTTGCCCGAAAAACGGAAGTTGCCCTCGACCTGAGTCGCATCGACGTCATGCAGCGGCATGGTCAGCGTGAGCTCCAGCTCACCGTCGCCGTCCGCAGTCATGCCGTCGGTGAAACCATCGACACTCTGGCGCACCGGGCTGGCCGAAACAAAACGCAGGAAATCGGCGGTGGCTCCGCGCGCCACACCACGTATCGTCATCGGCTTGCGATGCCGCATGTCCAGATCCGGCAGATCAGCGACCACGTCGTGCAACTGCACGCCCAGAATGCTCCCCGCACTCGCGGAGATTCGAGCACCGGCCCCTTCGAAGCGCAGCGTCGCCGCAATCCCCTCGATCACCGGCCAGCCGGGCGCGTACTCGAGCAGGCCATCCCGCAGATCGACGGTGACGACAAACTCTCCCGAACCGTCCTCGAACGGAAAATCGGCCAAGCCGCCGCGCAGCGTCAGCCGCGCATCGTCCACCTGCGCTTCGCGAATGGCGCTTTGCAGCCACTCCCGCGTGTACTCGCCGACATAGTCCGGAACGTAGCGCCATACGCTGGGGCCCTCAGCGCGCGTCAAACGCGCAGCGATATCGACCTCGCCATGCTCGCCGACCGCCGGGCGGTAGACGCCGCTCGCCTGGCCCGTCACGTCGGCGTTCTCGAACGCACCGCGTTCCAGACGCACTTCCAGCCCCTGCGCGCCGCGGCTCCAGCCACCTTCGGCATCAAGACGATCAAACGCCAGCCGCGACTCCGAGAAAACCTGGGGAATGTCCAACGCGGCATTGCTGCTTGCCAGCGTAAAACGGCCCTGCTCTCCGTCACCGCGCACCTCGCCGCTGAGCCCCTCACCACCGGGCAGTGCCTCCGTGGGACGCAACGCGAGGTCGATGAAACGCGCTTCGAGTCGCGTCAGCGTCGGCACGCCGGCTTCGGCCCGCCAGTCCAGGCGTAGGTTCTCGACCCGCCCGCGCGGGTCATGGGCCGCAATGTCACGACGCATGTCCTGCGACATCGGCAGGTGCGCCGACAACTGCACAATCACGCCCAAATCGGCACTGCTCGCCTGCAAGGACCCGCCGCCGGACGCGGCCAGATGCAGGTCGACATCCGTCGGGCCGATGCGCAAGCCATCGCCTGCGTCCAGCTCAAATCCACGCACGCCCAGGCTTTGACCGTCTGCAGTTCGCGCACCGGTGAGACGGCCGCGCGCGCCATGCCCCGCAATCTCCGGCAGCTCGTCACTGAGCTGCATGGCGAAGTCCGTCAGCGAAAAGTCGATGGTCGCCGAGCGCAGTGCGCCGCCGGCGATGGACAACCAGGCTTCTACATCGCCGGCGCCGGACAAGGGCAAGGGGTAGTCGACCCAGGGCTTCAAGCCTTCCAGCTGCCCGTCGGCCAGCCGCGCATAGACCTGGCCTTCCCAGCGCGTTGCGTCGGCAGGCTGATCGGAGACCAGATCGCCACGCACATCCATCCTGCTCGCCAGCGAAGCATCCGGGCGCGCCTGCAGGCCGAAACGGTAGCGCCCCCCGGTGCGCTCCACACGCAAGCCAAAATCCTCCAGCTCGAGCACCGGCGCACCGCGCTGACGATCGTCCCAGGCAATGCGGGCATCCAGGATGGCAATTTCGCCCTGGCTGAACAGCCAGGCAAGCGCGCCGTCACCGCCCGCGCCGTTTCCGATGTCGACGTCGGCAATATGGATTTGCCCGTTCGGTTCGCGCACCACGGTGAGTTCGGGCCCGATCAGGGCCAGGCGACGGAAGTACGGCGTCCCGGTGAACAAGGATCTCCAGCCCAGATCGGCTTCGACCTTGTCGAGCCGCAACACCGACGCCCCAGAGCCGATCTCGATTGCACTGACGTGCAACCGCAAGCTCGGTCCCGGCAGTTCGGCGCGGAGCCGACCGATACGAACCTCGGCCCCCACCACCTGCGACAGGCGCTGGGCAATCCATTCGCGATGCTCGTCAATATTCGGCAGCACCAGCTCACGCAACGCCAGCACGGCAATGCCTACGACGAAGAACGCCAGCACCAACAGGCGAAGCAGCCAGCGCCCCGCAACGGCGTGCCGACGCCCGCCGGCGGCAGGAACCGCAGCATCGGGTGGGTCGGAAACAGGGGGACGATCGGTCATGGTCGAAGGGGCTGGCACGGTCCGGCCAATGCAAAAATGTAAGCGGCATCGGCTGCGCCGCTACGAAACGCCAGAAGCGGCCCTGCCCAAGCGTGCGCCATTCTAGCAGCGGTGGTCGCCTCAAGCGCGCGAAAGCCTGTCGGGACGCGCTTGTCGGCGCGACGGGCTAGCTGCATCATGACCGCTGCCCAGGCCCCCATAGCGCAGGATTTGCCCCATGCACGATCACCACATTGCTCACGCCGCCACACTCTCACGCTACCTCGCTCGCATGCTCGACAGCCGCCCGTGGCTGGCGGATAGCCTGAAGTCCTCGGTGAGCGTCGCACTCGACGCCGAGGCAATGCGGACCTTCCTTGGCGAGGAAGCGCGCAGCGAAGAGGCCTTGCCGTGCGCCTTGCGCCGGCTGCGCACCTGGGTGCTCAGCCATCTCGCCGTGCGCGATCTGAACGGACTGGCCGATCTCGCCGAAGTCACCGAAACCATGACCACGCTGGCCGAGATCGCCATCCAGATCAGTCATGAAGTGCATCTCGAAGCCCTCGTGGCGCGCCATGGCCGGCCGCTGTCGTCAGTGGGATGGGAGCAGGAACTCATCATCATCGGCATGGGCAAGCTGGGCGGGCGTGAGCTCAACGTCTCCTCCGACATCGACCTGATCTTTGTCTATCCGGAAGACGGCGATACCGGCGGCACCAAAGTCATCAGCAACTTCGAGTTCTTCGAGCGGCTGGGCAAGCGCATCATCAAGACGCTGGCCGATGTCACCGAGCACGGACAGGTTTTCCGCGTCGACATGCGGCTGCGCCCGAACGGCGACTCCGGACCGCTGGTGTGCTCCTTCGATGCGCTGGAAAACTATTTCATCACCCAGGGTCGCGAATGGGAACGCTACGCCTGGATCAAGGCCCGTGCGCTCAACGGCGAGCGCTTTCTCGAACTCGACGGCGTCGCCCGCCCCTTCGTGTTCCGCAAGTACCTCGACTACGGCTCGTTCAACGCCATGCGCAACCTGCATGCCCAGATCCGGCGTGAGGTCACGCGCCGCGACCGTGCCAACAACGTCAAGATCGGCCCCGGCGGCATCCGCGAGATCGAGTTCATCGCACAGGTCTTCCAGCTCATCCGCGGCGGGCGCGACCGCGCCCTGCAGATCCGCCCGACCCTGCGCGTGCTCGAACGGCTGGCCGAACGCAACATCCTGACGCAGACCACGGTCGACGAGCTGTCGCAGGCCTACGACTTCCTGCGCCGGCTCGAACACCGGCTGCAGTATCTCGATGACGCACAGACGCATGATCTGCCTGACTCTGCCGCAGACATGGAGATCATTGCGCATGCGATGAATTGCGAGTCTGTTTCAGCGCTGATGGCGCAACTGGACGCACACCGACGCATTGTCAGCCGCCACTTCGACGAAGTATTCAGCGACCCGACCGACCGGGAAGAAAAAGACGAACTCGGCGAAGTCTGGGCGTCCGGGCGCGAAGACGCCTTCGATCCCGTGATCGCCCAACTCGGCTATGCCGACCCGCAGGCTATCGCGCACAAACTTGCCGAGATCCATGAAAGCCCGCGCTATCAGCAGTTGCCAAGCGACATCCGCTGCCGACTCGACGCACTGGTGCCCCGCATCGTCGAAATGGCCGCCGGCACTGCGCAACCCGATCAGACGCTCACGCGCTGCCTCAAGCTGCTCGAAACCATCAGCCGTCGTGGCGCTTACCTGGCACTGCTGCAGCAATACCCTCACGCCCTCAAGCGCGTTGCCGACCTGATGAGCGCGTCAAGCTGGGCCAGCGATTACCTCACCCGCCATCCCATCCTGCTCGACGAACTGCTCGATGACCGCCACCTCGACGAGGAGCCCGACTGGCCTGGTTTCACGAGCGAACTGGGCGCAGCCCTCGACGCCATCGAACCGGACATGGAGCATCAGATGGACATGATGCGCGAGCACCACCACGCGCAGGTCTTCCGGCTGCTCACACGGGACATCGCCAGCAAGCTCACCGTCGAACGACTCGCAGACCATCTCTCCGCGCTCGCAGATCTGATCCTCGAACTCAGCCTGCCGCTGGTATGGCGCAAGATCCGCACGCGCCACCGGGACGATCCGGCCTTTGCCGTGATCGCCTATGGCAAGCTCGGCGGCAAGGAACTCGGGTACGCCTCGGATCTGGATATCGTGTTCCTGTTCGACGACGACGCACCCGAGGCCATGGAGGTGTATTCACGCTTCGCCCAGCGCGTGAACACCTGGCTGTCGACCCGCACCGCGGCCGGCATCCTGTTCGAGACCGATCTGCGCCTGCGGCCCAACGGCGACGCCGGACTGCTGGTGACTTCGATCGAGGCCTTCCGCAAGTACCAGCTTGAATCGGCCTGGCCGTGGGAGCATCAGGCCCTCACCCGCGCGCGTTTTTCTGCCGGCGACAAGCGCGTGGGCGAAGCCTTCGAACAGATCCGCTGCGAGGTGCTGCGTCAGCCTCGCGAACTCACCAAGCTGCGCGACGAAGTGCTGACGATGCGCCACAAGATGCGCGACGCGCATTCCGGCAAGGGCGAGGACTTCGAGCTCAAGCACGATGCCGGCGGCCTCGTCGACGTGGAATTCATGATCCAGTATCTGGTGCTGGGCCATGCCCACAAGCACCCGGAGCTCGCCCGCAACCTCGGAAACATCGCGCTGCTGCGCATGTGTGGTGAGCTCGGCCTGATCCCGCCGGAACTGGCCGAGCAGTGCAGCGACAGCTACCGACTGCTGCGCCGCCTGCAGCATCGCCAGCGCCTCAACGACCAGCACTCGCGCGCCAGAATGGCTGAAGTAGCCGATGCGCGCGAACCCGTACTGGCCCTGTGGAAAATCATCTTCGGCGACGCATCGTCGCGAAGCGAGCCCCATGCCGAATGAAATCGAACTCAAGCTGGCCATCCCGCAACGCAGCCTGACGCAGCTGCGACGTCATCCGCTGATCACCGCCTGCGCACAATTGGGCCGCGCCGTGACACTGGATAACGTCTATTTCGACACTCCGGCACTCGAGCTCAAGCAACAGCGCATCGCCGTGCGCACACGCAAGGCGGGTCGTCGCTGGCTGCAGACCGTAAAGGCTTCGGCCGTTTCCACCGGCGGGCTGTCGAGCCGCCCGGAATGGGAGCAGCCTTATGACGGTTCCTTTGATTTTTCGGCGATCGACAACCCGCTTATCCGCAAGCAACTTGCACGTCATGCGGGAGACCTCCAGCCGGTGTTCAGCACGCATTTCCGTCGCGAGACGCGTGTCTGGGCGCCAGACTCCCACACCCGCATCCTGCTCATGATCGACTCCGGCAAGGTCATCGCCGGCGAACATAGCCTGCCGATTTGCGAGCTTGAACTGGAACTGGCCCAGGGTACGCCGCGTGATCTGCTGCATTTCGCACGGCGCCTAGCCGGCGAGCTGTCGCTGCTTCCGGACGACGTCAGCAAGGCAGAGCGCGGCTTCCGGCTGCATCTCGGGCTGCCGCTCAAGGCCATGCGCGCGGCCGCATCGGACATTGCGCCAGACATGACACCCGTCGAGGCTTTCCAGGCCCAGGCTTTTGCCTGCGTACGACAGTGGCAGGCCAACGCCAGCGGGGCCGCACAAGGCGGCGGCGCCGAGTTCCTGCATCAGTTGCGCGTTTCGCAGCGGCGTCTGCGCTCGCTCCTGGGGCTGTTCGAGCCAGCACTGCCGGGCGACTTCGTGGCACGTTGGTCGCGGACGCTCAAGACCAATGCGGAGCGTTTCGGCGACGCCCGTGATCTGGACGTTCTGGCCGGCGAACTGCTGCCCGTGGTGCAAGGCTCCAACGCAGCCGAGAACGCACTGCTCGACCGACTGCGTCAGCGCCTCGACACCGAACACGCGACGGCCAGCAAGCACGTGCAGGCCGCACTCGACACGGCCGAACAGGGCCGGCTGCTGATCGACCTGATGTGCGATCTGTTCGACCTACCCAGCAACGACCTCATCGGCGCCGTCAACCTGCGTACCTTTGCCGCGCTGCAGCTCGAACGGCTGCGCAAGCGCGCCGCGAAGCGCCGGAGCACGGCACGCGATCTGGTACCGACGCACCTGCACGCCTTGCGCATCGCCCTCAAACAGCTGCGCTATGGAGTGGAGTTCTTTGCGCCACTGCTGCCGAAGAAAGCCGCTACCCGCTACCTTGCAAGCCTCGTGGGCACGCAGGATTCATTGGGCTTCGTCAATGATGTCGATGTCGCCCGAGCCCGCCTGAGCGCATGGAGTATCGATGATGCCGCCTTGCGCGAGGCCGCTGCGTTCGTATGCGGCTGGCACGGGCCCCGTTACGCAAAACTGTCCCGCCGCGGCCTGAACCAGGCAACGCCGCTGCTGCAGCGCGCCGATGCACCCTGGGCAAATGCCGTGCCGAAGCGGCGCGCGGCGTAACACCCCTGCAACGACGCTCACGGAGAATCCGCGCTTTGATTGAAACGGATACCTATCGGATGGACCTGCTTCTTTGGCGACACGCCGAGGCGATTGACGGCACGCCAGACCACAGCCGCGAACTGAGCCAGCGCGGACAAGAGCAAGCACTCGCAGTAGCTGCATGGCTCAAGGAACACCGCCCGCGCAAGCTGCGCGTACTGAGCAGCCCGACCACGCGCACGCTGCAAACCGTTCGGGCTTTTACCGACGATTTCGAGAAAGTGGCCGCACTGGGCCCGGACGGCAACGTGGCCGGCGCGCTGGCCGCGGCAGGATGGCCGGATTCCGGGGGCGCCGTGCTGATCGTCGGTCATCAACCCGCCCTCGGCCGTCTGGCCGCCCTGCTGCTGTCGGGCCAGGAAGCAGACTGGACGGTAAAAAAAGGCGCGCTGTGGTGGTTTACCAACCGCGTCCGTGACGGTGAGACACAGACCGTACTGCGCACCGTTCTGCCCGCCGACTTCGCCTGAACGGAACGGCCCGGAGGCCTTGGAAAGTACGTACCGGGAGCGCTGGGGCACGCTGCGTATTACGGGGTAGAATGCCCCACTCCTTGGCCTGCCCGATGATCAAACGTTACCTTCCGACCCGCGAGAGCCTCAAGCAGAACCGGCTGCTGCGCTGGCTCGGACCACGCATTCACGATCCACTGCTGTGGCACGTGAATCGCAACTCGGTAGCGCGCGGCGTGGCCATCGGCGTGTTTTTCGGCTTTCTCGTTCCGGTCATGCAGATTCCGGCCGCCGCCCTGGTGGCGCTTACGGTACGTGCCAACCTGTGGGTGGCCGCCATCGCGACGCTGGTCAGCAACCCCTTTACCTACGGCCCGATCTACATCCTCGCCTACCGCATCGGGGCGAGCATCCTGCCTCCCGTCACCGCCGCGAACCCTGCCTCCGACGACCACGCGACCACAGCACTGCAATGGCTCGTTGAAGCCATCAACTGGCTAACCGGCATCGGGCGTCCGCTGGTGCTCGGCATGCTGCTGATGGCCGTTGTGGGCGCGATCATCGGCTACTTTGGCGTGCTGCTGGGCTGGCGCCTGAACGTAATCCTCAAGCGAGGCCGGCAACGCCGGCAGCGCGCATCCGCACGTCGCGGGCCCGGCGGCTCGTGACTGAGAACCGATCTGTACGCTACCCTTGCCGCAATCTTGCTTGCGGCTCCGTAACATGTCCGACCCGATGAACGAAGCGCTTGAGAACGGCACGCTGCGCGTGATCGACGGCGTACGCCGTGTTTTCTACGACGGCTACTGGATCAAAGCCTATGATCCGCCGGCCGATTCGCTGAAGGAAAAACGTCACCTCATCGAGGCCCTGACGCGCAGGCTGTTCAACCATGTTGAGCATGGCATCAATGTGCCGGGCAACCGGCTGGATGAGGCCCGCGCCGCGTTTGACGCCGAAACGGAGCCGGAGCGCAAGCGCGTCAAGGGCGCGATGCTTGCCGGAGCGCTGTTCAACCGCGCAGCCGACAACTTCACCAAACTGGTGGATCGGCAGGCGAAGGGTCAGGACGCTGCGCAGGACAACGTGCTGATGCGCGAATGCGGCCGGTGCCTGCAGGAAGCGCTGTCGCTGGGACGGATGGTGCTGCACCGCAGCGGCGAGGAAGGTATCGATGAGCTGTGGGGCGAGCCCTTCCGCGCCTTCTCGATTCCCATCGAGGCCTTCTACGAAAGCCGCTACATCAAGATCGCCGAGGCCCTGCGCTGCATCGACCGCATTGCGGCCGCATTGACGGCGACCTTCGGCAACACGCTGCTGTTCCAGGGAATCGAACCGGCAATTGCCGAACTGAGCGCCGCCGCCAAGGTGAAATGCGAAACCCTGCGCACGGACGACGATGTGTTCGACATCTGGACTGACTTTGTCGTGGCCGGGGAACACCTCGCAGCTTTCTCGCCACGCATGATCAATACGCCGACGCTGGAGACCATCCAGTTCGCCGGCGAAGGGCGGCAACTGATCCTGCGGGGCCGCGACCTGATCGGCGACATCACGCGCGCACGCGTCGCCATGCCCAAGAGCACGCGGGATTTCATCGAGCGTTGTGAGCGCTACCGCGAACTGGCTCGCGCGCACCTCAATCCGGCGGTGCTCGGCGCCTGAAGCTTGCGCAGGCATGTGCCGGAGAAGCCTAGCGAGCCGAAGGCAAGGCACGCGCGGACTTCACCGGCGCACTCTCAGGCGATGATGCCGCCGCCCAGACACACCTTCGACTCGTACACCACCACGCTCTGCCCCGGCGTCAGCGCCCATTGCGGCTGCGCGAAGACGATCTCGGCACGCTCGGCATCCACACGATCGATTTCGCACGGTTCGTCCGACGCGCGATAACGCGGCTTGGCCGAATACACCCAGTGCGTGTGCGGGTCGCGCCCGGCAATCCAGTTCAGATCAATGGCGGTCAGACGCTCGCGCAACAAGGCCGGGTGATCGTGCCCCTGCACTACATGCAGCACGTTGGCCGCGACATCCTTGGCCGCAACGTACCAGGCCTCATGCTCTCCGGTGGCGGCATCCTGCCGCCCCTTCACACCGCCAATGCGCAGACCTTTGCGCTGACCGATGGTGTGGTACATCAGGCCATCGTGCTCACCGAGTACGCGGCCGTCGTCGAGCGAACGGATCTCGCCCGGCTGCACCGGCAGATAGCGCATCAGGAAATCGCGGAACGGCCGCTCGCCAATGAAGCAGATACCGGTCGAATCCTTTTTGGTCGCAACGTGCAGACCGGCCTCTACGGCCAGGCGACGTACGTCGCGCTTGTACAGCGCGCCCAGCGGAAACAGCGTCTTCGACAGCTGGGCCTGATTCAGGCGGTACAGGAAGTAACTCTGATCCTTGGTGCCGTCCTCGGCCTTGAGCAGCTGATAGTCGACGCGACCATCATTCTCCCAGCGCCGCACCTGGGCGTAGTGGCCGGTGGCGATGCGCTCGGCCCCCAGGCCCATGGCGTGATCGAGAAAGCAGCGGAACTTGATCTCGGAATTGCACAGGATGTCGGGGTTGGGCGTGCGACCGGCCTCGTACTCGCGCAGGAAATCGGCGAACACGCGCTCCTTGTATTCCTTGGAGAAATTGACCACCTCGAGGTCGATACCGATCACGTCGCACACCGACGCCACGTCGACCAGATCCTGGCGCGACGAGCAGTACTGATCGTCGTCGTCATCCTCCCAGTTCTTCATGAACAGGCCGGTGACGCGGTAGCCCTGCTGCTTGAGCAGCCAGGCCGTAACCGACGAATCGACACCGCCGGACATGCCCACCACAACGTGCATGCCTGCAGGATCTCGATCAATGGACATCCGGCCCCTCCCCACGCAACCAATTTTCCAGCGGCAGGATCACGGCCGCCTTGCCGGAGTCGACAAACCAGCTGTCGACAGCATGGCGCGCTCCGCCCTTCTCCTGAATCACCGCGCTCTTGTGCACAAAGTACATCGTGGACGGGCGTTCCGCGGGCGCTCGAACCACATGGAAACGCAGCCATCCGCGCTGCGCCAGCATTTCGAGCAGCGCGGTCGTGGTGATCGCATGGTCGGTACTGTCCATCCGGCCATAAACCCCCTCGTCGAGCAGGTTGCCGCCGCGATCAGCACCTACCGGCGTCTGCCGGCCTGCCTCCGCGTACAGCGCTCCGATCACGGCAGCGATCTGGGCTCGCTCATCCGCAGCATCGCGCGCACGCGCCAGACGGGCGCTCAATGGCGCGAGCGTCGCGTCCGCAAATCGCACAACCGAACGACTCGCGCAGGCATGGTTGAAGCACACCTCGACGCGGCTCTGCGCAAATGCCGGCACGGCAAGCAACACGCCCAGCAGCAATACGGTGATATGCCTCATGCCTGGTACCACATCAGATCAAGCGCATGGCGTCGCCCTGCGCACCAGTCGTCCAGCGAGCGCAGCACCAGCGGACTGCGATGCCGCGCGGCACTCTCGCGCAACTCGGCCTCGCTCATCCATAGCGCCCGTACGATGCCCTCGTCCAGCCGGGCGTCGGGCAAGGCCTCGCCCACCTGGCCGGTGTAGGTAAAGCGCAGATAGCTCACGTCGGTATCCGGCAGACGCCATTGGTAAATTCCCACCAGAGCTTGGGGCACCAACACGTGCCCGGTTTCCTCGCGCGTTTCACGCACCACGGCCTCAAGCAGCGATTCACCCTGGTCGAGATGCCCCGCCGGCTGGTTGAGCCGCAGGCCATTCTGCGTTTCTTCCTCTACCATCAGGAAGCGCCCCTCGCGCTCGATCACCGCAGCCACGGTGACGTTCGGTTTCCACCTGCCGTCCATACCCACATGCTCACGAAAAAGAGCGTGATTCTACAGCCGCCGCGGGGGTGCATGCGAGCCCGCTTATGCTGCACCGCAAGGGCTTTGGCTCAAATTGACCAAGGTCAAGGATAGGCAAACCTTCTACGACAAAAGTGGCATCAACATTTGATGTAATCAGCCCTAGCCAGTAACATTGATACGTTTTGTTCAGCCGACCAAAAACGCATCCAGACGCTGCCGACAGGCATCAGGGAGACTGGAGGCGTAGCAGTATCACTCGGGGTTCAGGTCGGCACCCGACAACCAGGATCAGACCTCTATGCTTATAAAGATCAAGAAAGGCCTGGATCTGCCCATCAGCGGAAAACCCGAGCAGCGCGTGGAAGACGCTCGGGCGGTCAGGCACGTGGCGGTCATCGGCGTCGATTACGTCGATCTCAAGCCCACCATGCACGTGGCGGAAGGTGACAAGGTCAAACTGGGGCAAGCCCTGTTCGAGCACAAGAAGCTGCCGGGCGTGGCCTTTACCGCACCAGGCGCAGGCGAAATCGTCGCGATCAACCGCGGCGCTCGCCGCATGCTGCAGTCCGTGGTCATTCGTCTCGATGACAGCGAAGAAGCCGTGGATTTCACCGCCTGTGCTGCCGACCAGCTGGCTTCACTGACGCACGAGCAAGTGCGCGAGAAGCTGCTCGCCTCAGGTCTGTGGACCGCGTTCAAGACCCGCCCTTTTGGCAAGATTCCGAACCCCGAGACGCGTCCGGCGTCGATCTTCATCACGGCGATCGACACCAACCCGCTCGCGGCTGACCCGCAAGCCATCATCAATGCCGATGCTGAAGCATTCAGCAACGGCCTGACCGTCCTGGGTCACCTTACCGACGGTTCGCTGTGGGTGTGCAAGGCCGATTCGGCCCGCCTCGACGGCGTTACCGACAGCGCCAAGGTGCGCGTCGTCAGCTTTGACGGCCCGCACCCTGCCGGCCTGCCCAGCACTCACATCCACCACCTTGATCCGGTCAGCGCAACCAAGACCGTGTGGCACCTGAACTATCAGGACGTCATCGCCTTCGGCAAGCTGTTCACCACCGGCAAGCTGCCGACCGAACGCGTCATCTCGGTCGCCGGCCCGCGCGCCAAGAACCCGCGTCTGCTGCGCACCCGTCTCGGCGCCAGCCTCGACGAACTGCTCGAAGGTGAAACCTCCGACGGCAGCAACGTTCGCGTGGTCTCGGGCTCGGTGTGGTCCGGTCGGCGCGTCAATGGCTGGTCGGCCTACCTTGGCCGCCACCATCTGCAGGTCAGTGTGCTGCAGGAAGGCACGCCGCGTGAATTCATGGGCTGGCTCAACCCGGCCGGCAGCACCAAGTTCTCGCTGCTCAACGTGATGCTGTCGAGCTTCTCGCGCAACAGTGACCGCGAGTTCGACTTCACATCCTCGCAGAACGGCAGCCCGCGTGCGCTGGTTCCGGTCACGACGTTCGACAACATCGTGCCGCTGGACATCCTCGTGACCCCGCTGCTGCGCTACCTCCTCGTCAGCGACACCGACATGGCCCAGAAATTGGGCTGCCTCGAGCTGGACGAAGAAGACATGGCACTGTGTTCCTTTGTGTGCGTCGGCAAGCACGATTACGCGCCGGTGCTCCGTCAAAACCTTAGCTTGATTGAGAGGGAAGGCTGATGTCAGGCATTCGACGCTTCCTCGACCGGATCGAACCGCAGTTCCATAAAGGCGGCCGATTCGAGAAGTACTACGCAATCTACGAGATGGTGGATACCTTCCTGTATTCGCCGCCCGATACCACGCGTACTGCGCCGCACGTGCGTGACGGCATCGACCTCAAGCGCATGATGAGCTATGTGGTCGTTGCCCTGCTGCCGTGCATCATCTGGAGCTGGTACAACAGCGGCTACCAGGCCAACCTCGCACTGAACGAGCTCGACATCGTTCGCGAAGACTGGCGTGGTGCCCTGCTCGCCTCCTTCGGCATCGGCTTCAGCCCCGACAGCATCTTCGCCAACCTGGTGCACGGCTTCCTGCTGTTCGTACCGATCTACCTGACGACGCTGATCGTCGGCGGTCTGTGGGAAGTGCTGTTCGCCACCGTGCGCAACCACGAAGTGAACGAGGGCTTCCTCGTCACCTCGATGTTGTACACGCTGACGATGCCGCCGGAAATGCCGCTGTGGATGGTCGCACTGGGCATCAGCTTCGGCGTCGTGATCGGCAAGGAGGCCTTCGGTGGCACGGGCAAGAACTTCCTCAACCCCGCACTGACCGGCCGTGCCTTCCTGTACTTCGCCTACCCGGCTGAAATCTCGGGTGACCAGGTGTGGGTGGCCGTCGATGGCTTCTCCTACGCCACCCCGCTGGGTCTGGGTGAGACCGGTGGCATGGCTGCCATCACGGAGAGCGTGAGCTGGACGCAAGCCTTCCTCGGCGTGATGCCGGGTTCGCTGGGCGAAACCTCGACGCTGGCGATCCTGCTCGGCGCGGCGTTCCTGCTCTACACCCGTATTGCCTCGTGGCGCATCATGGCCGGCGTGGTAGCGGGCGTGATCGCGACCTCGCTGCTGTTCAATGCGCTGGCTGGCGACGCCCGCCCGATGATGACCATGCCGTTCTACTGGCACTTCGTGGTTGGCGGTCTGGCTTTCGGTGCCGTGTTCATGGCCACCGATCCGGTCTCCGCTTCGATGACCAACGCCGGTCGCTGGGCCTTCGGCATCCTGATCGGCTTCATGACGGTCGTGATCCGTTGCATCAACCCGGCCTTCCCGGAAGGCATCATGCTGGCGATCCTGTTCGCCAACCTCTTCGCACCACTGATCGACTACGTGGTCATCCAGATGAACATCCGACGGAGGGAGCGCCGCCATGTCAGCGCCTGAGCAAAAATCCGCCGGCGGCCCGCTGGCATCCATCCTCGCCCTGCCCAACGATAGCGGCAAGAAGACGATTTTCATGGCCGTTGCCGTGTGTCTCGTCTGCTCGGTCGTCGTCGCCTCGGCAGCAGTTGGCTTGCGTCCGATCCAGGCTGCAAACCAGGAAGCGGACCGCATTCGCAACATCGTCGATGTTGCCGGTGTAGCCAAACCTGGCCAAACGGCAGCGGAAGCGTTCCGCCAGAACATTGAAGCCCGCCTGATTCAACTTGAGGACGGCTCGGAAAGCGACGCCTTCGATATCTCGACCTTCGATATCGAAAAGGCTTCGAAGGATCCGGCAATGTCCCGCGTGATGCCCAAGTCGGAAGACAAGGCCAACATCAAGCGCCAGCCGACCCACATGCCGGTGTACATCGTCAAGAACGAGGCCGGTGGTGTCGAACGCCTGATCCTGCCGGTGCACGGCGCTGGCCTGTGGTCGACGCTGTACGGTTTCCTCGCACTGGATGCCGACCTCAACACCGTCGGCGGGCTGAAGTTCTACCAGCACGCCGAAACCCCGGGTCTGGGCGGTGAAGTCGACAACCCGAACTGGCGTGCAATCTGGGACGGCAAGATGATCTATGACGATCAAGGCAAGCCCAGCATCCAGCTCGTCAAAGGCTCGGTGGACTCCTCGACGCCTGGTGCCGAACACAAGATCGACGGTCTTGCCGGCGCCACGCTGACCTCGCGCGGTGTCGAGAACCTGATCAACTTCTGGCTCGGTGACGCTGGCTACGGCCCGCTCATCGAACGCCTGCGCAACGAAAGAGGTTAAGCCATGGCCAACGATACGAAGAAAATCCTGACTGGCCCGGTCGTCGACAACAACCCGATCATCCTGCAGGTGCTGGGCATCTGTTCGGCGCTCGCGGTGACGACCAAAATGTCGACCGCCATCACGATGTGCATCGCGCTGACGCTCGTCACGGCCTTTTCGAACCTGCTGATCTCGATGATCCGGAACCACATTCCGGGCAGCATCCGCATCATCATCGAAATGACCATCATCGCCTCGCTGGTGATCCTGGTCGATCAGCTGCTCAAGGCCTTCGCCTTCGGCCTGTCGAAGGAGATGTCGGTGTTCGTGGGTCTGATCATCACGAACTGCATCGTGCTCGGCCGCGCCGAAGCCTTCGCCCTGAAGAACCCGCCGCTGCCCAGCTTCATGGACGGCATCGGCAACGGTCTGGGCTACAGCGCCATCCTGCTTCTGGTCGGCTTCGTGCGCGAACTGTTCGGTTCGGGTTCGCTGTTCGGCGTGCAGATCCTGTCGCTTGCCAAGGACGGTGGCTGGTACGTGCCCAACGGCATGCTGCTGCTGCCGCCCAGCGCCTTCTTCCTGATCGGTCTGATCATCTGGGCCGTGCGTGCTTGGAAGCCCGCACAGGTCGAGAAGCCCGATTTCCAGATCCAGGCTCACCGTGCTGAGGTGTCGTAATGGAAGCTTTGTTCAATCTCTTCATCAGTGCGGTTTTCGTTGAAAACCTGGCACTCGCGTTCTTCCTCGGGATGTGCACTTTCCTCGCCATCTCGAAGCAGATCGGTGCAGCCTTTGGTCTCGGCATTGCAGTGGTGGCCGTTCAGGTGCTCACGGTTCCCGCGAACCACCTGATCTACTACTGGTTGCTGCGTGACGGCGCTCTGGCCTGGGCCGGCCTGCCGGACGTGAATCTGAACTTCCTCGGACTGATCGTGTACATCGGCGTCATCGCCGCCATCGTGCAGATCCTCGAGATGTTCCTCGACAAGTACGTACCGGCGCTCTACAACGCGCTCGGCGTGTACATGCCGCTGATCACGGTGAACTGCGCCATCCTGGGCGGCACCCTGTTCATGGTCGAACGTGACTACAACTTCGCGGAATCCGTGACCTACGGCGTAGGTTCCGGCGTTGGCTGGGCTCTGGCGATCACCGCCCTTGCGGGTATCCGCGAGAAGCTCAAGTACTCCGACATTCCGGCCGGCCTGCAAGGTCTCGGCATCACGTTCATCGCAACCGGTTTGATGTCGCTGGGCTTCATGGCCTTCTCCGGCATCCAGCTCTGACGCGTCGAGGGTTTAACACATGACTGAAATCATTCTCGGTGTCTTCTTCTTCGTCGCGATCGTCATCGTACTGGTGTACGTGATTCTCGCAGCGCGCTCGAAGCTGGTCGCTTCCGGCAACGTGAAGATCACCATCAACAACGAAAAGACCATCGAAGTCCCGGTCGGCGGCAAGCTGCTCGGCGCACTGGCCAATGCCAAGCTGTTTGTTGGCTCGGCCTGCGGCGGCGGCGGCACCTGCGCCCAGTGCAAGGTCAAGGTCTTCGAGGGCGGCGGCGCCATCCTCCCGACCGAAACCGGCCACATCAACAAGCGTCAGGCCCGTGAAGGCGAGCGCCTGTCCTGCCAGGTTGCAGTCAAGCAGGACATGAAGATCGAGGTTCCGGAAGAAGTCTTCGGCGTCAAGAAGTGGAACTGCACGGTGCGTTCCAACGACAACGTCGCCACCTTCATCAAGGAACTGGTGCTTGAGCTGCCTGCCGGCGAAAACGTCGACTTCCGCGCTGGTGGCTACATCCAGATCGAAGCGCCCCCGCACGAAGTCGACTTCAAGAACTTCGACATCGCCGAGCGCTTCCGCGACGACTGGGACCGTTTCAACGTGTGGCAGTACAAGTCCAAGGTCGACGAAGAGACGATCCGCGCCTACTCGATGGCGAACTACCCGGAAGAGCGCGGCATCATCATGCTCAACGTCCGGATCGCCACCCCGCCGCCGCGCGCCGAAGGCGTCCCGCCGGGCAAGATGTCTTCCTTCATCTTCAACCTGAAGGCTGGCGACAAGGTCACCATCTCCGGTCCGTTCGGCGAGTTCTTCGCCCGCGAAACCGAAAACGAGATGGTCTTCGTGGGTGGTGGTGCCGGCATGGCGCCGATGCGTTCGCACATCTTCGACCAGCTGGGTCGCCTCAAGTCCAAGCGCAAGATCAGCTTCTGGTACGGCGCCCGCTCCAAGCGCGAGATGTTCTACGTCAATGACTTCGACACGCTCGCCGCCGAGAACGACAACTTCGTCTGGCATTGCGCGCTGTCGGACCCGCTGCCTGAGGACAACTGGACGGGCTACACGGGCTTCATCCACAATGTTCTCTACGAGAACTACCTCAAGAACCATCCGGCACCGGAGGACTGCGAGTTCTACATGTGCGGACCTCCGATGATGAACGCCGCCGTGATCCAGATGCTGCTCGATCTGGGTGTCGAACGCGAAAACATCATGCTGGACGACTTCGGCGGCTGATGCCGGAACCGCGCCCCGGCCTGTCCGGGGCGCTGCAACCCTCCAGGAGACTGCATGTCCATCTACGTCGTCACTTTCCTGATCATGGTCATTGCCGTGCTTGCCATGGCGGTTGGCGTTCTCGCCGGTCGCAAACCCATTGCCGGCAGCTGTGGTGGTCTTGGCAAGTTCAACATCGAGTGCGTCGCAGGCTGTGACAAGCCCTGCCCCAAGCGCGAAGCCCGCGCTCAGGCAGAACAACAACACTAAAAGAACGCGAAAGGGAGAAACATGCTCAAGTCGCTGCTCGTCAAAGACTACATGTCGGGTGATCCGCTGTCCTTCAAGCCGGACATGGACGTACTCGATGCCATTCACCTGTTGCTCAAGCACGAGATGACTGGCGCCCCGGTCACCGACCAGACCGGTCGCGTAATCGGCTTCCTGTCCGAGAAAGACTGTATCAAGGTAGCTGTAAGCGCCTCGTATCACGAGGAACGCGGCGGTCGCGTCAGCGAATTCATGTCGCCCAACGTCATCACCCTGGAGCCGGACTCCTCGCTGATGGAAGCGGCCGAGATGTTCGTCGTCAGTCCGATTCGCTGCTATCCGGTGGTTCAGGAAGGCAAACTGGTCGGCCAGCTCTCCCGCCGCAACATCCTGAAGGCGCTCGAAAAACTGTGGTGAGATCCTCGCCGCAGCACAGCTGAACACAAGCCGGCCTTGCGCCGGCTTTTTTCATGTCAGCAGCAGGCAACGCAGGCGCGCGATTGCGCTAGAATTCAGGCTTTTCCGCCCCCTTCGGGCGGTTCTGCCCCTGATCCCCGCTGGAGAGTTCGAACATGTCCATGGCCGACCGTGACGGTTTCATCTGGTACGACGGAAAGCTCGTGCCCTGGCGCGATGCAACCACTCACGTACTGACCCATTCGCTGCATTACGGCGTGGCCGTGTTCGAGGGTGTGCGCGCGTACCAGACCGAGCGCGGAACGGCGATCTTCCGTCTGGCAGAGCACACGCAGCGCCTGCTCAACTCCGGCAAGATCTACATGATGAACATCCCCTACAGCCGGGAAGAGCTGATGGAAGCGCAGTGCGAAGTGGTGCGCTCGAACAAGCTGAAGTCGTGCTACCTGCGCCCGATCGCATTCTACGGTTCGGAAAAGATGGGCATTTCCACACGCGGCGCCACGGTGCACGTGTCGGTCGCTGCCTGGCCGTGGGGCGCCTATCTGGGTGAAGACGGCATCGAGAACGGCATCCGCGTGAAGACCTCCTCTTTTGCACGTCACCACGTCAACGTCACCATGCCGCGCGCAAAAGTGGCCAGCACCTACGCCAACTCCATCCTGGCCAACCTCGAAGTCACGGCCCAGGGTTACGACGAAGCCTTGCTGCTCGACACCCAGGGTTTCGTTGCCGAAGGTGCCGGCGAAAATCTGTTCGTGATCAAGGACGGCAAGATCTATGAGCCCGAGATCGCTTCGGCACTGACCGGCATCACGCGCGATTCGGTCATCAACATCGCCCGCGAGTTCGGTCTCGAGGTACATTCCCGCCGCCTGACCCGCGACGACATCTATATCGCCGACGAAGCCTTCTTCACCGGCACGGCGGCCGAAGTCACGCCGATCCGCGAACTCGACGACCGCATCATCGGCAACGGCAGCCGCGGACCGATCACGCAGAAAATCCAGGCTCGCTATTTCGACATCGTCAACGGCCGTGCGCCCGAGTACGACCACTGGCTGACCTACGTCTGAGGATTCACTGCGCGCTGTGCCAAACCGCCTGAACACTCCATGGTGGCTGGCCGGCGCGCACCTGCAGACGATCTATCCCCTGCTCCGCAAGCCTGCTGCACTGCCGTTGCAGCGCGAACGGCTTGAAACGCCCGATGGCGATTTCATCGATTGTGACTGGCTCCGTGGCGCACCCGAGAACGCGCCGCTGGTCATTCTTTTCCACGGCCTCGAAGGCTCCAGCAATTCCCACTACGCACGCAGTCTGATGCACGCCCTGCGGCAACGCGGCTGGCGCGGTGTGGTGCCGCACTTTCGCGGCTGCTCGGGTGAGGCCAACCGACTGGCGCGCGCCTATCACTCCGGTGACAGCACCGAGATCGGCTGGATCATCGAGCAACTGTACGCCCGCACACATGGCGCACCCCTGTTTGCCGTGGGCGTATCACTGGGCGGCAACGCCCTGCTCAAATGGCTCGGGGAGCAGGAGCACACTGCCCGGCAGCGGCTTGCCGCAGCCATGGCCATCTGCCCACCGCTCGACCTGACCGTGTCCGGCCATGCGCTCGCGCGGGGCTTTAACCGCGTCTATACACGCCACTTCCTCGATACGCTCAAGCCCAAGGCGCTCGCAAAGCTGGAACGCTTTCCGGCCCTCTTCGACCGGCAGCGCATGATTGCGGCACGCACGCTGTACGACTTCGACGATGTGTATACCGGCCCGATCCATGGCTTCCTGGGAGCCGACGACTACTGGCGGCGCGCCTCGGCCCGCCCCTGGTTGCGCGGCATCGCCGTGCCGACCTTGCTGCTGACGGCCGCCAACGATCCCTTCGTACCCCCTGCCGCGTTACCAACCGTGACGGAATGCGCTGTGCACTTGCAGCATCATCACACTGATTCCGGCGGGCACGTAGGCTTCGTCACTGGCGCCTTCCCCGGAAGCCTCGCCTGGCTTGGGTTACGCGCGCTCGATTTTTTCGGGCGTACTTCCTAAGCGCAGGCCATCTGCGATTATCATTTCCACTTCCGCAAAGGCGCCCCATGACCTACCTCTTGCCTGCCCCTGAAATCTTCAAAGCCTACGATATCCGGGGGATTGTCGACCGGAGTCTCACCTCAGCATCCGTCAAGGCCATCGGACACGCGCTTGGCTCCGAAGCCGTTGCGCGCGGCCAGCAGGCCATCGCCATCGGGCGCGACGGCAGGCTGTCCGGCCCTGAGCTGGCCGGAGCGCTCGCCGACGGCATCCGCGCTGCCGGCGTCGATGTCATTGATGTCGGCGCCGTTTCCACGCCGCTCACCTACTTCGCTGCGCACCACCTGGGCGTGCACTCCTGCGTCAGCGTCACCGGCAGCCACAACCCGCCCGATTACAACGGCCTGAAGATGGTGCTCGGAGGTAAGACCCTGCACGGCGAACTGATCCAGGACCTGCGCCGCCGCATCGCCGAAGATGACCTGACCCACGGCAACGGCGCCTTCTCGCGTGCCGAGGTGGGCACGGCCTACATCGAACGCGTGCTGTCGGACGTCAAGCTCGCGCGACCGATGAAGATCGTCGTCGACTGCGGCAACGGCATCGCCGGCGCAACGGCGCCGCAACTGCTGCGCGGTCTGGGCTGCGAGCTGATCGAGTTGTTCTGCGACGTCGACGGCACCTTCCCGAACCACCACCCGGACCCGTCCAAACCCGAGAACCTTCAGGACGTCATCACAGCCCTGCGCAACTCGGATGCCGAGCTCGGCCTCGCCTTCGACGGTGACGGCGACCGCCTGGGTGTAGTCACCCGTGATGGCCAGATCATCTACCCCGACCGCCAGCTCATGCTGTTCGCCGCCGACGTACTGTCGCGCGTGCCGGGCGGCGAGATCATCTACGACGTCAAATGCACCCGCCTGCTCGACAGCTGGATCCGCCAGCACGGGGGCAAGCCGACCATGTGGAATACCGGTCACGCGCTGATCAAGGGCAAGCTGGCCGAAACCGGCGCACCGCTGGCCGGCGAGATGAGCGGCCACGTGTTCTTCAAGGAGCGCTGGTACGGCTTCGACGATGGGCTGTACGCCGCAGCGCGCCTGCTCGAAATCCTCTCCCGCCACGACGACCCCGGCGCGGTGCTGACTGCACTGCCGGACGCCTTGAGCACGCCGGAGCTGAATATCCGCATGGAGGAAGGCGAGCCCTTCGAGCTGGTGAGACGTCTGCGTGAGAACGCCCGATTCGACGGTTCCGAGCGCATCATCACGCTGGACGGCGTGCGCGTTGAGTACCCCGACGGTTTCGGTCTGGCACGCGCATCCAACACCACACCGGTTGTCGTCCTGCGTTTCGAAGCCGATGACCACGCAGCCCTGCATCGCATCCAGGCCGGTTTCCGCACGGCCCTGGAAGCCGCCTGGCCTGGCCTGACCCTGCCTTTCTGACCGGAACAAGACGCGTGGACGACGATCTCAACGACGAAATTTTCCTCGGCCGACAACCGATCCTCGATCTGCGCCAGCGCCTGTTCGCCTACGAACTGCTGTTCCGCAACGGCCGACTCGATTTCGCGAAAATCGAAGACAACGTCCAGGCCACCGCCACGGTCATCGTCAACACCTTCAACGGTCTGGGCGTGGAAGCTGCGCTCGGTGACCGGCGCGGCTTCATCAATGTCGACGAGGCCTTTCTGTTCAGCGATACGCTCGAATTGCTGCCGCCCCAGGCCGTCGTGCTCGAAATCCTCGAAACCGTGCCGGCTTCGGCCACGGTCATCGAACGCTGCCGCGAACTGCAGGCGGCCGGCTATACGCTCGCCCTCGACGACGTCACGCAGGTGCGACCCGACTACCAGGCACTCGTCGAGCTGGTCGACATCATCAAGGTCGATGTCACCCCACTCAACCGCGAAGAGCTCGCCAGCCTGGCGGCGAGACTGGTTCCGCTGGGCAAGCAACTGCTGGCGGAAAAGGTCGAATCACAGGAAGACGTCGATTTCTGCAGCGAGCTCGGCTTCACGCTGTTTCAGGGTTATTTCTTCGCGCGCCCTTCCGTCATCGCCGGCAAGCGTGTCGACTATGCGCGGCTGACGCTGGTGAGGCTGCTCGGCATGGCCATCGCCGAGGCTGAAACGGCCGAGCTCGAGAACGAGCTCAAGCACGAACCCGCGCTGGTCGTGAAGCTGCTGCGCATGATCAATTCGGCTGGCTCGGGCAACACCACGCGCATCACCTCGCTGCGGCATGCCATTACCCTGCTCGGCCGGCGTCAGTTGCAGCGCTGGCTGCAATTGCTGATCTTCGCCTCGGGCGGCAGCGCCGGTCAGGGCAACCCGCTGCTGATGATGGCCGCCGCACGCGGCCACATGATGGAGCTGCTCGCCGCGCAGATCGATCCGGCCGATCACGCACTGGTCGACCACGCCTTCATGGTCGGCGTCATTTCACTGATGCCTGCCGTGTTCGGCGTACTCATCGACGAGATCGTTGCCCCACTGAATCTTCCCGACCCGGTACAGGACGCCCTTTGCGGTCGCAAGGGCTGCCTCGGCAAGCTGCTCGACCTGGCCGAGAGCAGCGAGGGTGAAGAGCTTGCCGGCATCGCCGCGATCATGGCCGAACTGGGTATTCGCGCCGACGTGCTGAATGAGGCTCAAACCCGCGCCATGTCATGGGCGGCGCGCGTCGATGACGAAAACGGGGCGGTCTGAGCCGCCCCGTTCTTTCACTCCGGAGTCTGCCTCCGATCAGCCCATGCGCTGACTGATCCAGTCAGCAACCGAGGCCAGCGCCGCCGGCAAATTCTCCGGCTGGGTACCGCCGGCCTGGGCCATGTCCGGACGGCCACCGCCCTTGCCGCCGACCTGCTGGGCCACCATGTTGACCAACTCACCGGCCTTGAGCTTGCCGGTCAGATCAGCCGTAACGCCGGCAATCAGGCTGACCTTGCCTTCACTGGCAGATGCCAGCACGACAGCGGCCGAGCCGAGCTTGTCCTTGAGCTTGTCCATGGTCTCGCGCAGGGTCGGCACGTCCGCGCCTTCCAGCGTTGCCGCCAGCACCTTGACGCCCTTGACCTCCACTGCCCGGGACGCGATGTCGTCGCCCTGGCTGGAGGCGAGCTTGGACTTCAGACGTGCGATTTCCTTCTCCAGCGCACGCACGTTGTCCATGATCCCGGCCACGCGCGACACGACTTCGTCCGGCTGCACCTTCATCGTTGCCGACAGCCCCTGCACACGACGCTCCTGCTCCTGCAGATAACGCAGCGCGTTCTCACCGGTGATGGCCTCGACGCGCCGGATGCCCGCCGCCACACCGCCTTCGGACACGATCTTGAAGAGTCCGATGTCGCCGGTGCGCGCCACGTGGGTGCCACCGCACAGTTCCTTGGAGCTGCCGATGGAGAGCACACGCACCTCGTCTGCGTACTTCTCGCCGAACAGCATCACCGCACCGGACTGCTGGGCCGCATCGAGCGCCATGACTTCTGCATGAGTCGATGTATTGGCCAGCACCTCACGGTTGACGATCTCCTCGACCTCGCGGATTTCCTCGGCCGTCATCGGCGCGTTATGCGTGAAGTCGAAGCGCGTCTTGTCGGGGTCAACCAGCGAGCCCTTCTGCTGCACGTGCGCGCCCAGCACCTCGCGCAGCGCCTTGTGCATGATGTGGGTGACCGAGTGGTTGCGCGCCGTGGCCGCGCGCGCAACGACGTTCACGCGCGCCGCAACGCTCTGACCCTTGACGATGCGACCGGTGGTGACAATGCCGTGGTGGCCGAACACGGCCGCCTGGATCTTCTGCGTGTCTTCGACCGCGAAGATGCCGCCACCGCCGCGCAGTTCGCCGCAATCGCCGACCTGACCACCGGACTCGGCGTAGAACGGCGTCTCGTCGAGCACCACCACACCCAACTCACCCTCGTTCAGCGCATCGACCTCGGCGCCGTCACGATACAGCGCCAGCACCTTGCCCTGCTCTTCCAGGCTGTCGTAGCCATGGAAATGCGTCTCGGGGCCTGCATATT
Organism: Pseudazoarcus sp. NS36; assembly: GCF_059703705.1. Classification (NCBI taxonomy): domain Bacteria; kingdom Pseudomonadati; phylum Pseudomonadota; class Betaproteobacteria; order Rhodocyclales; family Zoogloeaceae; genus Pseudazoarcus; species Pseudazoarcus sp. NS36. The sequence continues at coordinate 39,150 of NZ_BAAKJA010000001.1, forward strand.
CCAGTGCGGCCGCCATGCGGAACTTGCCGGCGGCGCGGGCTTGCGCCTTCTGGCGCGCCATCGCGGCGTCAAAGGCTGCGGCATCCACCGCCACTTCACGTTCGCGACAGATGTCGGCGGTCAGATCCAGCGGGAAGCCGTAGGTGTCGTGGAGCTTGAAGGCGGTTTCACCATTGAAAGTCTGGCCGCCGGCCTGAGCGATGGCATCAAGCTCGCCTTCGACAATCGCCATACCGTTCTCGATGGTGGCAAAGAAGCGCTCCTCTTCCTGACGCAACACCGCCGTGATGCGCTGCTGCTCGGCCACCAGTTCCGGATAGGCCTGGCTCATCTCGGCCACCAGATCGGCCACCATGCGGTGGAAGAACGGTCCGCGCGCGCCGAGCTTCCAGCCATGGCGGATGGCGCGACGGATGATGCGGCGCAGGACGTAGCCACGGCCCTCGTTGCCCGGAATCACGCCGTCGGCGATCAGGAAGGAACAGGCGCGGATGTGGTCGGCCAGCACCTTCAGCGACGGCGAATCCATGTCGGCGGCGGAGGTTTCACGCGCTGCCGCGGCAATCAGCGTCTGGAACAGGTCGATCTCGTAGTTGGCATGCACGCCCTGCAGCACCGCCGAGACGCGCTCCAGGCCCATGCCGGTGTCCACCGACGGCTTGGGCAGCGGATGCATCACGCCCTTGTCGTCGCGGTTGTACTGCATGAAGACGTTGTTCCAGATCTCGATGTAGCGGTCGCCATCTTCCTCGGGCGAGCCCGGCGGGCCACCCCAGATGTGCTCGCCGTGGTCGTAGAAGATCTCGGTGCAAGGGCCGCAGGGGCCGGTGTCGCCCATCATCCAGAAGTTGTCGGAGGCGTAGCGCGCGCCCTTGTTGTCGCCGATGCGGATGACGCGCTCGGCCGGCACGCCGACTTCCTTGGTCCAGATGTCGTAGGCCTCGTCATCCTCGGCATACACGGTGACCCACAGCTTGTCCTTGGGCAGCTTAAAGACTTCGGTCAGCAGCTCCCAGGCATACGCGATGGCGTCGCGCTTGAAGTAGTCGCCGAAGCTGAAGTTGCCCAGCATCTCGAAAAAGGTGTGGTGGCGCGCGGTGTAGCCGACGTTCTCGAGGTCGTTGTGCTTGCCGCCGGCACGCACACACTTCTGCGAGGTCGTGGCGCGTGTATAGCTGCGCTTGTCGAAGCCCAGGAACACGTCCTTGAACTGGTTCATGCCCGCGTTGGTAAACAGCAGGGTCGGATCGTCATGCGGCACGAGCGAACTCGAAGCGACGATCTGATGCCCCTTGGAGGCGAAGAAGTCGAGGAATTTCTGGCGGATTTCGGCGCTTTTCATGGCGGATTCTGGCCCGGTAAACGAGGCATTCCGGAGTAGGCTGGAAAGCGCAGAAGTCTAGCATGAGCGGGCCTTACGAGGCCTTCGTGCAAACCACAGGCGAGCGGATTGACACCTTCTTGAGGCGCGCTGCGCTAGGCTTGCACCAACACATTCATCATCCGACTCCATGACCACGCGCGTCCTCATCGTCGAAGACCAGTCCGCACTGGCCGCCAACCTCGAAGAATTCTTCGACGAGCATCGCTATGCCCTCGATTTTGCAGCCGACGGGCTGACCGCCCTGCATCTGCTCGCCACGCAGGAGTACGACGTGGTCGTGCTCGACGTGATGCTGCCCGGCGTGAATGGCTTCGAACTGTGTCGCCGTATCCGCATGGATCTGGGCAGCACCGTGCCGGTGATCTTCATGACCGCGCGCGGTGATCTGTCCGACAAGGAGGAAGGCTTCTCGCTCGGCGGCGACGACTATCTGGTCAAGCCGTTTGCATTGCGGGAACTGCAGTTGCGCATCGACGCACTGACCCGGCGCGAAGGGGCCAGCCGTGACGGTGCCCTGCGCGCCGGCCAAGTGAGCTACGACCCCGGCACACAGATGGCGCGCCTAGACGGTCACGGAGAGGTCATGCTGGGCGGCACCGCCGCACGCATCTTCGAACAACTGGTGCGTACCCATCCGCGCATCGTCACGCACGAAATGCTCAATCGCAGCATCTGGGGCACCGACGAAGGCGACCCGCACACGCTGCGCACCCACATCTACGTGCTGCGCCGAACCCTGGAGTCCGCGCTGGGCGCCTCGCTGGTCGACACCGTGCATGGCCGCGGCTACCGTCTGAAGCTGCCCGAAGCATGAGCGGCCGTTCGCTTGCCCGGCGGATCTTCCGCATCATCTTCGCCATCGGGGCGATCAACGTGGCGGTGACCATGATCGCCACCGAAGTCATCTACGAGGACGTCGAAGACACCATCCTCAGCCTTGAGTTGGCCCAGGAGCGCGCCTTCATCGAAGAGCGCATCGAAGGCGAGCGCCCCTACATATGGAAGACCGCCTTGCTGACCGGACTGTACGTTCCGGACGGCCAAACGCCCGAGAACATGCCCGAGTTGTTCGTCGGGCGCCCCATCCCGTTCTCGGCCGAAGTCATCGAAGGCGACAAGAGCTATCTGATCTCCATCGAACGTGCTGGACATCACCCCGGCGTGCTGTACCTGGCGCAGGACATCTCCATCCTCGAAGACCGTGAGGACTTCGTGCAGATCGCCACGGCGCTGCTGTGCGCCGGCATGCTGCTGCTCGGCCTGCTGCTCGCGCGCCACGGCACGCGTCGGGTCGTACGCCCCCTGCACACGCTGACACAGGACATCCGGCGCATCGAGCCGGGCTCACAGATCAACCGTATCGAATCCGCCTACAGCGATCTCGAACTGGCCGAAATCGCCCGCACGCTCAATGAGCTGCTCGGCGCACTCGATGCCTACATCCGGCGTGAAAAATCGCTCATCAGCCTGGCCAGCCACGAACTGCGCACACCGGTTGCGGTGATCACCGGAGCGCTCGACGTACTCGAACAGCGCGATTCGCTCGGCGAAGCCGACCGCCGCACGCTGATGCGCATCCGCCGCGCCACCAACGAGATGCGCAGCGACGTCGACGCCCTGCTGAAACTTGCCCGGCGCAACACCGACCAGGACGAGAGCACCTCGGTCGACCTGGCCGCCTGCGTGGGCGAAGTGGTGGCCGACATCAAGACCTTCTCGCCCGACACCAGCGAGCGCATTGCCTGTCACGCGCCGGCGCTGCCGATCCGCGTCATGGCCGACCGGGCGCTGGTGCGCATGCTGCTGCGCAACCTGATCCAGAATGCGGTGCGCCACACCCGCGCAACCGTGGAAGTCCATATTCACGCCGACCGGCTGCTGATCTGCGATCACGGCGAAGGCCTGCCCGAGCACGCCCGAGCACGCCTGGGAGAACCATCTTCGAGCCAGCCGGTCCCTGAAGACGGACTCGGGCTGTTCATCGTACGGCTCATCTGCGAACGCCTGGGTTGGCGTATCGCGGCAGACAGCAGCGGGCCCTCGGGCACCAACATCGAACTGCGGTTTGACGCGCTTGCGCCGCCGACCCCCCTATAATTCCGCTCCCCGACCGGAGAAGCTTCATGGGCAACCGCCTCAGCAAGATCTACACCCGAACCGGCGACGCCGGCACCACCGGCCTTGGCAACGGCGAACGCGTCTCCAAGAACAACCAGCGCGTGCACGCCATGGGCGATGTTGACGAACTCAACGCCATTCTCGGCGTGCTGCTTTGCGAAACACTGCCTGAAGACGTACGCGACTTGCTGACCGGCGTGCAGCACGACCTGTTCGATCTGGGTGGTGAGCTGTGCATCCCGGAGATGAGCCTGATCACCGCGCACCATGTCGAACGCCTCGAACAGACGCTCGACCGCCTCAACGAACCGCTCGCGCCGCTCAAGGACTTCATCCTGCCCGGCGGCACCCGCGCCGCCGCATTGACACATCAGGCACGCACCGTCTGCCGACGCGCCGAGCGCATGGTGGTCGCGCTGGCCGAAGGTGTCGATGAGCCGGTCAATGACGCCCCGCGCCACTATCTGAACAGGCTGTCCGACCTGTTGTTCGTGCTTGCCCGCGTGCTCAACCGCGCCGAAGGACACCCCGACGTGCTTTGGCAGAAAGGCCGAAACGCCTGAACTCGAGCCTGCAGTCCGAACAATCCACAATATCCGCCCCACAGCCTGCGCCCTATTCTCCCGGCATCTGACGTGCATCCGCTTGCACGCAAAAATCACGGATCCTGGAGAATTCATGGCGGACGACGACAAGTCGCTCGACGCACTCGACGAAGAGCAGCGCAAGCAGATCAAGGAACTGGCCGAGAAGGAAGCCAAAGCCGAACGGCAGCCTCCCGGGCTGTGGCAGTGGCTGGTTTCCCTGCTCGGCGCCGCGCTGGTACTGATCTACTTCTACGGCGCCGGCTTCCAGGCACTGCCCACCGAATACCACCTCGGCGTGTATGTGCTGATCACCTTCATGCTGGTGTTCCTGCTCTACCCGGCCGGCAGTCGCACTGCGCTGGGCGTGATGTCGGCCTTTGCCGGCCTGTTGCTGTCCGTGCTGGCGTCGAGCTATCTGGTGTTCGATTCGCCCTTTGCGCTGTGGGACCAGCTCACCTATTTCCGCGAGACCTGGGAGTACGACGGCCTTTCGCTGGCCCTGAAACAGGATCTCGGCCTGCTGTGGGTGCCGCTGGTACTGGCCCTGCCTTTCATCGCCGTGCTGGTGCCGCTCGACCAGTGGCTGGCGCGCCGCTTTTCTCAGGCCCCGACCGCCAGTGACCTGATTCTGGTCGTCGCCACCGTGGTGTCGATCATCTACTGGCTCAGCCAGTTCGAAGCGCTGAACTACCGCGCCGGCGCCGAGAACCAGCTCGACAAGCTGATCGGCGTGGTCGGTGTGCTGCTGTCGCTGGAAGTGTGCCGCCGCGTACTGGGCTGGTCGATCACGCTGGTCGGTATCGGCGCCATCGCCTTCGCGCTGTTCGGCCCCTACCTGCCGGAGCTGTTCGCGCACCGCGGCTTCAGCTTCGATCGCCTCGCCATCTCGCTGTTCATCACCACCAACGGCGTATTCGGCGTGATGGCCGGCGTGCTGGCGACCTATGTCATCCTGTTCATCTTCTTCGGCGCCTTCCTGCAGAAATCCGGCGCCGGCAAATTCTTCATCGATCTGCCGCTGGCCATCGCCGGCCGCTCCACCGGTGGCCCGGCCAAGGTTGCGGTGATGTCCTCCGCGCTGTTCGGCTCGGTCTCCGGCAGCGCCATCGCCAACACCGTGGCATCCGGCGCATTCACTATCCCGATGATGAAGCGCGCCGGCTTCAAGCCGCACGTGGCCGGCGCCATTGAGCCCGCAGCTTCCATCGGCGGCGCCTTCCTGCCGCCGATCATGGGCGCCGGCGGCTTCCTGATGGCCGAGCTGACCGGCCTGCCCTACACCCAGATCATGCTGTATGCGCTGGGCCCGGCAATCCTCTACTTCCTGGCCGTGTTCTGCATGGTGCATTTCGATGCCGCCAAGAACGGCCTGCACGGCCTCGACGATGTGCCGGACTGGCGCGGCGTGCTGCGTCACGGCTGGTTCTACGCCTTGCCACTGGTGGTCATCACGGCACTCATGATGATGGGCCGCTCGCCCGGCAACGCGGCCTTCTGGGCCACGCTGTCGTGCATCGCCGTGAGCTGGGTGCACAAGGACACGCGTATGGGGCCCAAGGAGATCTGGGAAGCCATCCTGGTCGGTGCGCGCAACACGCTGGTGATCGGTTCGACCGTCGGCGTGATCGGCATCATCGTCGGCGTCATCTCGCTGACCGGCATGGGCCTCAAGTTCTCCGATCTCATCATCCAGATGGCGGGCAACAGCCTGCTGCTGGCCATCGCACTGATCGCCATCGCTTCGCTGGTGCTGGGTATGGGCGTACCGGTCACCGCCTCCTATCTGATCATCGCGGTACTGGCCGTGCCGGCACTGGGTGAATACGGGGTTTCAGCCATCGCCGCACACATGATCGTGTACTGGCTGTCGCAGGATTCGAACATCACCCCGCCGGTGTGCGTGGCGGCCTACGCAGGCGCAGCGATCGCCAAGGCGGATCCGTGGAAAACCGGATGGACGTCGTTCAAGTTCGCGAAGATGCTCTACGTCACGCCGCTGCTGTTTGCCTACGTGCCGGGCATCCTGCTTGAAGGCTCGGGCTTCGACATCTTCACGGCCTTCTTCTCGGCCACACTCGGCACCATTGCCTTCGGGGCACTGGCCATGGGCTTCCTGCGACGCAGCACGCGCATGCACGAGTGGGTCGTGCTGGCAGTAGCCACCCTGTTGCTGTACTGGCCGACTTTCATCACCGACATCGCGGGCGTTGCCCTGGTCGCGCTGGTGTGGTGGCTGCAACGCGATGCCCAGCCGGTTCCATCGGCCCGGGCCTGAAGATCCAAGCTTCACCCTAGCAACACAAACCCAGAGGAGACCATCAACATGATGAACAAATTCTTCAAACTTCCCGCCACCTTCGGCAGCCTTGCCGTTGCAGCGGTTGCCGCGGTCACGCTGACCGCCGCGCCGACGGCGGACGCTCAGACCGCCCGCCTCGGCTTCTCCGGCGGCCCGGACGGCGGCACCTTCCAGTACTTCTCCAACGGCGTCGCCACGCACCTGTCGCGCGTCCTGCCGAACGCTCAGGTGTCGAACATGGTGTCGGCCGGCTCGGTCGAGAACCTGCGCCGCGTGAACTCCAAGGACGCCGACTTCGGCATCGTCTACTCCGGTGACCTGTTCCTCGGCATGAACGGCCGTCTGACCAACGACCCCACCAAATACCGCAACGTACAAGTGGTTGCCCACCTGTACGGCGCTCCGGGTCACCTGATCGTGCGTGAAGACTCCGGCATCACCGAAGTTTCGCAGCTCGAAGGCAAGCAAGTCGCCGTCGGCCCCGCTGGCTCCGGTGCCGCCGCCTCGGCCCAGCGCTTCTTCGAAAGCCTCGGTCTGTGGGACAAGATGAAGCCCTCGTTCATCGGCTACTCGCAAGGCGCTTCCGCACTGGGCGACAAGCAGATCGACGCGCTGTGGGTCTTCGCCGGCTTCCCGAACGCTTCCGTGATCCAGGCCGCCACCAGCAACAAGGTGCGTCTGCTTCAGGTGTGGGACGCCGCTCAGAAGGGCACGCTGCCGACCGACCACCCGTACTACGCCAAGACGACCATCCCGGCCGGTACTTACCCGGGCGTCGACTATGACGTGCATTCGATCTCCGACTCCGCCCTGTGGGTGGCTGGCCGCCATATTTCGGCTGACGACATGTACAAGTACACGTCCGAAATCTACTCCGACGCCGGTCTGAAGTTCATGCACTCGGTGTCCAAGGCTGCCAAGTCCATGACCGTCGACAACGCCCTGCTCGGCGTCGTGACCCCGGTGCACGCCGGCGCGGCCAAGTTCTGGGAAGAGAAAGGTCTGAAGCTGGACGACAAGCAGAAGCCGTAAGCCTGCGCGGGGCTCTGCCCCGTTTGCAGAACGCAAAAAGCCCGACCTTGCGGTCGGGCTTTTTTATTTGCACTACAGACAGGCCATCGCAGCCCGCCAGTGCCTCACTCCAGTTCGGAGGCCTTGCGCACGCGCCGGTTGCGCACCCCTTCGGCGAGCGTTTCGAGCACCGGAACGGTGTCCTCCCAGCCGATGCAGGCATCGGTGATGCTCTTGCCGTATTCCAGCGTCTGATCCGGCACCAGATCCTGACGGCCTTCCTTGAGGTGCGACTCGATCATCAGACCGATGATGCGATCCTCGCCGGCCGTCATCTGGCCCGCCACGTCTTCCGCCACCTCGATCTGCAGCGCGTGTTGCTTGCGGCTGTTGGCATGCGAGCAGTCGATCATCAGCTTGGCCGGCACACCCGAGGCGGCCAGCGCCTTGCAGGCAATATCGACGCTGGCGGCATCAAAGTTGGGGCCGCTGCTGCCACCGCGCAGGATGACGTGACAGTCTTCATTGCCTTTGGTCGACACGATGGCCGAATGCCCGGCCTTGGTCACCGACAGGAAATGGTGCGGCGACTGCGCCGCCTTGATGGCATCCACCGCAATACGCACATTGCCGTCGGTGCCGTTCTTGAAGCCCACCGGGCACGACAGGCCGGATGCCAGCTCGCGGTGCACCTGGCTTTCGGTGGTGCGCGCGCCGATAGCGCCCCACGAGATCAGATCCGCCACGTACTGCGGTGTGATCATGTCGAGGAATTCGGTACCGGCCGGCAAGCCCAGCTCGTTGATTTCCCACAGCAACTTGCGCGCAATGCGCAGACCTTCGTTGATGCGGAAACTGTTGTCGAGGAAGGGATCGTTGATCAGTCCCTTCCAGCCCACGGTGGTGCGCGGCTTCTCGAAGTACACGCGCATCACGATCAACAGGTCTTCGGACAGGCGATCGGCCTCGGCCTTCAGGCGGCGCGCGTACTCCATGGCCGCATCGGTATCGTGGATCGAACACGGCCCGACCACCACCAGCAGACGGTCATCCGCGCCATACAGGATGCGGTGAATGGCCTGACGCGCCTCAAAGGCCGTGCGCGCAGCAGCTTCCGTGGCCGGAAACTCGCGCAGCACGTGCGTCGGAGGCACCAGCTCCTTGATTTCCTGGATGCGGGTATCGTCAATCGGGGTCTTGGACGTTGCAGACATCATGTGCACCAACACAATTTCGGGGAAGACGGATTCTACTCCGTCGGCACAACCCGGCGCGAACCGGGTTTTCCGCAATGCATCATCAAGCTTTGGGACGCAGCGCGTGCTTGGGCCGGAAGACCTTGATGACCTTCTCGTCGGCTTCCACGTAGGGGCCGCCAATGAGGTCGATGCAGTAGGGAATCGCCGCAAATACGCCGGTGTGCACCACCTTGCCGTCTGCGTCACGCAGCCCTTCCAGCGTTTCTCGGATGGCGCGCGGCTGGCCCGGCAGGTTCACGATCAGACAGGTGCCGCGCACGACCGCCACCTGACGCGAGAGGATCGCGGTCGGCACGAAGTTCAGGCTGATGCGGCGCATCTCCTCACCAAAGCCCGGCATTTCCTTGTCACCCACCGCCAGCGTGGCTTCCGGCGTGACATCACGCAGCGCCGGGCCGGTACCGCCGGTGGTCAGGATCAAGCCACAGTTGTGGGTATCGGCCAGCTCCTTCAGCGTCGCCTCAATGATCGGGCGCTCGTCGGGAATGAGGCGAGTCTCGGCGCTCCACGGCGAGGTCAGCGCACTGCCCAGCCAGTCACGCAGGGCCGGAATGCCCTGATCCTCGTAGGTGCCTTCGGAAGCCCGGTCGCTGATCGAAACCAGGCCGATGGTGATGTGATCGCTCATGCAGTCTCCGTTTCATCGGGTTCTTCGTCGTCGCGCACCGGCGCGCCATCGAGCTCGCGAAGGATGCGGAAGATCTCGCGGTAGGCGCGCGGCGGCTTGTTCTGTTCGCGTTCTTTCAGCGCATTGCGGCGCTGCGTGCGCAGGTGCTGCAAGTCGGCATGCGGCCACTGCTCGACGATGCGGCCGGCCACTTGCTCGTCGGCCAGAAAATCGTCGCGCAGGCGCTCGAGCCGGTGATGGCGTGCGATCTCTTCCTTCGACACATTCTTGAAGGCGTCCAGCGCCGCGCGGATGGGCTCGGCCTCGACGCCGCGCATCAGCTTGCCGATGTACTGCATCTGGCGTCGACGCGCCTCGTGTTTGGTGATGCGACGCGCATCCATCACCGCTGCACGCAGGTCTTCGGGCAGATCCATGCGCTTGAGCCGGTCGGCCGGAAGCTCGACCAGTTCGACACCGATTTCCTGCAGCGCATGCATCTCGCGCTTGCGCTCGCTCTTGCTGGGGGGGCCGTCGAAAGCGTCTTCGGCCGCGTCGTCATGGTTTCGCCAAGCGTTGCTCATCGGGAGGTCGGGTGCTGGATCGGGTTAAGATTATAGCCTTTCACCGCCAGCAGCCCGCCCATGTCCGACTCCGGTTTCTCCTTCTCCCACGATCGTCTGCGCGAAATCGCCGCCCGTGTCGTCGAACTGGCCCGCGCACGCGGCGCCGACGCCTGCGAGGCTGAAGTCTCCGAAGGCTTCGGCCAGACCGCCAGCGTACGCAAGAGCGAGGTCGACACCATCGAGTACAACCGCGACAAGGGCGTCGGCGTCACGGTGTATCTCGGGCAGAGCCGCGGGCACGCCAGCACCTCCGATTTCGGCGATGCCGCGTTGGCCTCGACGGTAGACGCCGCGTTGTCCATCGCACGCTTCACCGCCCCCGACCCGGCCGCCGGCCTGCCCGAGGCTGCGCAGCTGGCGCAGGACTGGCCCGATCTCGACCTGCACCACCCGTGGCCGCTGGCCATTGAAGAGGCCATCGAGCTGGCGCGCCGATGCGAACAGACCGCCTATGCCGCCGGGCCGCAGATCACCAACTCCGAAGGCGCCAGCGTGTCCACGCAGCAGGCGCATTTCGTGCTGGCCAACAGCCTGGGTTTCCTCGGCGGTTATGCTTCCTCGCGCCACAGCGCCTCGTGCTCGGTCATCGCCGGCAAGGGCGACGGCATGCAGCGCGAATTCTGGTACGACTCGCGCCGCGACGCAGCCGACCTGGACAGCATCGAATCCATCGGCCGCAAGGCCGGTGAACGCGCCATCGCCCGCCTGGGCGCACGCAAGCTGTCCACCTGCGAGGTGCCGGTGTTGTTCGAGGCGCCGGTGGCGCTGACGCTGCTCGGCAATTTCACGCATGCCGTGAGCGGTGGCGCGCTGTACCGCAAATCCAGCTTTCTGCTCGACTCGCTGGGCGAGCAAGTGCTCTCGCCGCTGGTATCGATTTCCGAGCGCCCGCATGACCGCAAGGTCTTCGGCTCCGCACCGTTCGACAGCGAAGGCGTGGCGACCACGCCGCGCGACGTGGTCGCCAAGGGCGTGCTGCAGGGCTATTTCCTGTCGAGCTATTCGGCGCGAAAACTCGGCATGCAGACCACCGGCAACGCCGGCGGCTCGCACCATCTGGTAATGACCGGCGGCGACGAAGGCTTCGACGCACTGGTGAGGCGCATGGGCCGCGGCCTGATCGTCACCGAATTGCTCGGCCAGGGCGTCAACTACGTCACCGGCGACTATTCGCGCGGCGCTGCAGGCTATTGGGTCGAGAACGGCGAAATCCAGCACGCGGTCGAGGAAGTGACCATTGCCGGCAATCTGCGCGACATCTTCCGCAACATCGTGGCGGTCGGTAACGATGCCCTGCCGCGCAGCGCCAAGCGCTGCGGTTCGGTGCTGATCGAGCGCATGACGGTGGCCGGCAGCTGACGGTTCAGCCTACCGCTTTCGGGCGAGCGGCCGCCCACCCGGCGGCGTGGGCGCAATACGGGTTATCCGAGGTTCCAGCCCCACGGGCCATCCATATAATCCGGCGCACCATTCAACCCGGTAAAGGGAAGGAGTCGAAGTGGAACGTCGCAAATTTCTGAAGCAGGCCGGCATCGCCGGCATCGTCGCCAGCGCCGCCGCGCCGGCCATCGTCAGCGCTCAGCAGAACATCCGCTGGCGTCTCGCCTCCAGCTTCCCGAAGTCGCTCGGCACCCTGTTCGGTGGCGCCGAAGCCTTCGCCAAGAGCGTGACGGAAGCCACCGGCGGCAAGTTCGAGATCTCGGTGCATGCAGCCGGTGAGCTGGTTCCGGCCTTCGGCGTGCTCGACGCCACGCAGTCCGGCACCATCGAGTGCGCGCACACCGCGCCGTACTACTTCTTCGGCAAGGACGAGACCTTCGCGCTCGACTGCTCCATCCCCTTCGGTATGAACTCCCGCCAGCAGACGGCGTGGATGTACGAAGGCAACGGCCTCAAGCTGATGCGTGAGTTCTACGCCGCGTACAACATCATCAACTTCCCGATGGGTAACTCGGGCGCCCAGATGGGCGGCTGGTACCGCAAGGAAATCAAGTCGGTTGCCGACTTCGACGGCCTGAAGATGCGCATCGGTGGCTTCGGCGGCCGCGTGTTGGCCAAACTCGGCGCCCTGCCGCAGAACATTCCGGCCGGCGAGATCTACCAGACCCTGGAAAAAGGCACCATCGACGCCGCCGAGTGGATCGGCCCGTACGACGATCTGCGCCTGGGCCTGCACAAGGTTGCGCCGTACTACTACTTCCCGGCCTGGTGGGAAGGCAGCACGCAGTTCACGCTGTTCGTCAATGACAAGGCCTTCAACGCCCTGTCGCCGGAGTACAAGGCCATCGTCCGTCAGGCCGCCAGCGACGCCCACGTGCGCGTGCAGGCCCGTTACGACGCCCTGAACCCGACCTCGCTCAAGCAGCTGATCGCCGAAGGCGCCAAGCTCAACCGCCTGCCCAAGGACGTCATGGACGCCGCCTTCAAGGCTCGCAACGAGGTGTACGCCGAGCTGAACGAGAAGAACCCGAAGTGGCGCAAGATCTACGCCGACTACTCGGCCTTCATGCGTGACGCGTTCCAGTGGGAAGGCATCGCCGAGGGCAGCTACAACCAGTACATGGCCGCCCAGAAGCTGTAAGCCTCACCCGGCCGCCCGCGCTCACCAGCGCGGGCGGCTTTTTTTTGCCGCCGGGCTTTCCAGCCCTCTTCAGGGAGTCCCGATGGGATTTCTGCTCAAGATTTCCGCGCTCATTGATTCGCTCAACCGTCTGATCGGCAAAGCCATGATCTGGTTGATCCTTGCTGCTGCCGTGATCAGTGCCGGCAACGCCATAGCGCGCAAGGCCTTCAGCCTGGGCTCCAATGCCTGGCTGGAGATCCAGTGGTATCTGTTCGCGGCCGCCTTCATGCTCGGCGCGGCAGCCACCTTCCTGAACAATGGCCACGTGCGCATCGACGTGCTGGCTGGCAAGCTCCCGGGGCGCAAACGCGCCCTCATCGACATCGGCGGCATCCTGATCTTTCTGCTGCCCCTGTGCTGGTTCATGATCGATTTTTCGTGGCCCATCGTGTCGCGCGCATACGAATTCAAGGAAATGTCCTCCAACGCCGGCGGCCTGATCCGCTGGCCCGTCTACGCCATGTTGCCGGCCGGCTTCGCGCTGCTCGGGCTGCAGGCCATTTCGGAACTGATCAAACGCATCGGCTTCCTCACCGGGCAGGCGCCCGACCCGCTGGCGCAGGATGACGCCCACGCGCCGGCTGCCATTCCGGACGGCGCCGCGGATAGCATCGACGGGGGGCACCGCTGATGGAGTTCCTCGCCACCAACCTCGCGCCGATCATGTTCGGCGCGGTCGTGCTGTTCCTGCTGTCGGGTTTCCCGGTGGCCTTCGCGCTGGCCGCCTGCGGCCTGTTCTTCGGTTTCATCGGCATGGAACTGGGCCTGCTGCCCGGCACCATGTTCCAGGCCCTGCCGTTGCGCGTGTTCGGCATCATGCAGAACGAGACGCTGCTGGCGATTCCGTTCTTCACGCTGATGGGGCTGATCCTCGAACGTTCCGGCATGGCCGAGGACCTGCTCGACACCATCGGCCAGGTCTTCGGCCCGGTGCGCGGCGGCCTCGCGCTGGCAGTGATCTTCGTCGGCGCCCTGCTCGCGGCCACCACCGGCATCGTCGCCGCGTCGGTGATCTCGATGGGTCTGATCTCGCTGCCGATCATGCTGCGCTATGGCTATTCGCGTTCGCTCGCGGCCGGCGTCATCACCGCATCCGGCACGCTGGCCCAGGCACTGCCGCCGTCCATCGTGCTGATCGTGCTGGCCGACCAGCTCGGCCGCAGCGTCGGCGACATGTACAAGGGCGCTTTCCTGCCGGCCTTCATCCTCGTCGGCATGTACGTGCTGTACGTGGTCGCGCTGTCGATCTTCTCGCCCAAGTCGGCACCGGCCCTGCCCCCCGAAGCGCTCAAGTACAAGGAGCCGGACGGCAGTGCCGGCATGCGCTCGCTCGGCGTGCTGATGGCCGTGCTGGCCCTCACCGGCGTCGTCTTCGCCCACTTCTACGGCGACCTGCTCGGCTGGATGCAGGGCGCGCCTGCCAACCCGGCGACAGACGAAACGGTGGTCGTCGCGCTGACAGTGTCCACCGCGCTGGGCCTCACGCTGGCTCTGCTCAACAAGGCCTTCAAGCTGGGCCTGCTGTCGCTCATCGCCGAGCGCGTGGTGTTCGTGCTGATTCCGCCGCTGGCGCTGATCTTCCTAGTGCTCGGCACCATTTTCATCGGTATTGCGACACCGACCGAAGGCGGTGCCATGGGCGCCGTCGGCGCGCTGCTGATGGCCTGGGCACGCCGCCGCCTCGACTGGCAGCGCCTGCGCGACGCACTCGAATCGACCACCCGCCTGTCGGTGTTCGTGATGTTCATCCTGATCGGCGCGACGGTGTTCAGCTTCACCTTCACCGCCGCCGACGGCAAGGAATGGGTCGAGCACCTGTTCGATCAGTTGCCCGGCGGCCAGCTCGGCTTCCTGATCTTCGTGAACGCGGTGATCTTCTTCCTCGGCTTCTTCCTCGATTTCTTCGAGATCGCCTTCATCCTGATCCCGCTGCTCGCACCGATCGCCGACAAGCTCGGCATCGACCTGATCTGGTTCGGCATCATGATCGCGATCAACCTGCAGACCTCGTTCCTGACGCCCCCCTTCGGCTTTGCGCTGTTCTACCTGCGCAGCGTCTCGCCGGTCACGTCCTACCTCGACCGGATCACGAAGAAGCGCATCGAGGGCATGCGCACCTCCGACATCTACCGCGGCTCGATTGCCTTCGTGGTCATCCAGCTCACGCTGCTGGGCCTGCTGATGGCTTTCCCGCAACTGGTCACCGGCAACCTCGACGCCAAGGTCGAAGTCGATCTGGACACCATCCAGATTGCACCGGAAGGTGGCGGCGGCTGGGGCGACAGTGGCGGCAGCTCCGGTGGTTGGGGCGATACCGGTGGCGGCTGGGGCACCTCCCCCGAAGTACCGGCTTCACCGGGTGAAGAAGCCCCGGCCGCGCCGGCCGAAGACAACTGGGGGCGCAGCGCCTGGTGATCCACACGTGTGCTCATTTACCATTACGTAAATGAGCACACGACCGACCACTTTCTGCCTCATCCGTCACGGTGAAACCGCGTGGAATGCCGAGCGCCGCATTCAGGGCCAGATCGACATTCCACTCAACGCCGTCGGCGAAGCCCAGGCGCTGGCCACTGCTGCGGCACTGCAAGCACAGCACTTCGATGCCGCTTTCTGCAGTGACCTGGGCCGTGCTCACGCCACGGCGCAAGCCACCACCAGCAAGCTCGGCATCACGCTGAACCCCGATCCGCAGCTGCGCGAGCGCCACTACGGCATCTTTCAGGGCCTGACCTACGCCGAGGCGGAGCAGCAGTATCCGCAGGACTTTGCGCGCCACCGGGCGCGCGATCCGGACTACGCGTTCCCGGCCGGCGGGGAGAGCCTTGCGCTCTTCTCGGCACGCATTCATGCCGTCATCGAACGCATCGCCGCAGCCCACGCCGGCGGTCGCGTGCTGGTCGTCACGCACGGCGGAGTACTCGACATCCTTCATCGTCTGGCCACCGGCAAGTCGCTCAGCCAGCCGCGCGATTTCACCATCCCCAACGCTGCGCTGAACTGGATTGCCCATGAACCGGGCGGCTGGCGGATGCTGGCCTGGGGCGAACAGGATCACCTCGAACACACTCGCGACGAACTACCGCGTAGCTGAGCGGCCGCGCTTCCGGTAGGCTTGCCGCCCATCGTGCGCCCGCGCACCCGGAATGCATTGGAGAAAAATCCGCATGAGCAACCGTCGCCAGTTCCTGAAAGGTTCCGGCCTCGCCGGCATTCTGGCCGCCGGCACAGCGCCCGCCATCGTCATGGCGCAACAAAACGTGCGCTGGCGTCTGGCTTCGAGCTTTCCGAAGTCACTCGACAACCTGTTCGGCCCGTCCGAACTGTTTGCGCGCAACGTGAGTGACGCCACCGGCGGTCGTTTCCAGGTGTCGCTGTACGCCGCCGGCGAACTGGTGCCGGCGTTCAGCGTGGTGGATGCGGTACAGAACCACACCGTCGATTGCGCCCACACCGCGCCGTATTACTTCTTCGGCAAGGACGAGACTTTCGCCTTCGACACCGCCATCCCCTTCGGCATGAACTCGCGCCAGATGACGGCCTGGATGTACGACGGCAACGGCATGAAGCTGATGCGCGAGTTCTACGCGCAGTACAACATCGTTAACTTCCCGCTGGGCAACACCGGCGCACAGATGGGCGGCTGGTACCGCAAGGAAATCAAGTCCGTTGCAGACCTGAACGGCCTGCGCATGCGCATCGGCGGCTTCGGCGGGCGCGTGCTGGGCAAGCTCGGGCTGCTGTCGCAGAACATTCCCGCGGGTGAGGTGTATGCCGCGCTGGAGAAAGGCACCATCGACGCCACCGAGTTCGTCGGTCCCTACGACGACCTGCGCCTGGGCCTGTTCCGCGTGGCGCCCTACTACTACTTCCCGGCCTGGTGGGAAGGCGGCGCGCAGGTCTGCCTGTACATCAACAGCAAGGCCTGGGCTGCGCTGTCGCCCGAGTACCAGGCCATCGTGCGGCTGGCCGCTAGCGAATCGCACATCTCCATGCAGGCACGCTACGACGCCCGCAACCCGGCCGCGCTCAAACAGCTCATTGCCGAAGGCGCCAAGCTCTCGCGCATGCCGCGCGACGTGATGAACGCCGCCTTCAAGGCCTCACGCGAGGTCTATGCCGAGCTCAACGACACAAACCCCAACTGGCGCAAGATCTACGGCGACTACGCGCGCTTCCACTCCAGCCAGATCCAGTGGGAGCCCGTCGCCGAGGGCAGCTACAACCAGTACATGGGTTCGCAGAAGCTCTGAGGCCGGCATGAGCACGCGCCGCGCACTGCTCAAGAGCGCCGGTCTGGCCGGCATCCTCGCCACCGGCGCCGCACCGGCCGTGGTCATGGCCCGCCGCAACATCCGCTGGCGACTGGCATCGAGCTTTCCACGCTCGATGGACGCGCTGTTCGACGCCGGCGAGCGCTTCGCCCGCAATCTGGCCGAGGCCACCGACGGCCGCTTCACCGTCACCCCCTATGCCGCCGGCGAAGTCGTGCCGGCCTTCAGCGTGGTCGACGCAGTGCACGACCGCACGGTGGACTGCGCCCACACCGCGCCCTACTACTTCACCGGCAAGAACGAGGCCTTCGCGTTCGACTGCGCCATCCCCTTCGGCATGAATTCGCGCCAGATGACGGCCTGGATGTATGACGGCAACGGTCTGCAGCTGATGCGCGAGTTCTACGCCCAATACGACATCGTGAATTTCGTGATGGGCAATTCCGGCACGCAGATGGGCGGCTGGTTCCGCAATGAAATCCGCTCGCTGGCCGAACTGCGCGGCATGCGTTTTCGGATCGGCGGTTTCGGCAGCCAGATCTTCGAACGCCTGGGCGCCGTGCCGCAGACCATCCCGCTGGCCGAGGTGTATTCGGCCATGGAGCGCGGCGCGCTCGACGCCGTGGAGTTCGTCTCGCCCTATGACGACCTGCGCCTCGGCCTGCACAAGGCCGCCCCCTACTACTACGCGCCCGCCTGGTGGGAGGGCAGCGGCCAGCTCTCGCTGTACGTCAATGCCCGCGCCTGGGCCGAGTTGCCGGACGACTACAAACGGCTGGTGCAGCTTGCGGCATCGGACGCCCACGTATCAGTGCAGGCGGCCTACGACGCGCGCAACCCGCCGGCCATGAAACAGCTCATCGCCGAAGGCGCAAAGCTCGTGCGCATGCCGCGCGAACTGATGGATGCCGCCTGGCGCGAGGCCGAAGCCCTGTATGCCGAACTTCACCAGCGCAACCCGCAGTGGCGCCGCATCTTTGCCGACTACCGTCGCTTCCAGCGCGACCAGGTGCAATGGCATGGCGTGGCCGAAGACAGCTACAACCAGTACCTGAGCAACGCACGCCTGTAACGCCCGAGGCGTAAGGGGCCATACAGGGTCTGCGTGCTAAACTTGCGGCCTGTTTTCATCACGCAAGCGAGCGCCACCGAATGTTCTCTGCGAAAGACACCCTGGCCCTGACCGACCCGGAACTGTGGGCTGCCGTATCCGCCGAAAACCACCGTCAGGAAGAACACATCGAACTGATCGCGTCGGAGAACTACGTCTCCCACGCCGTGATGGAAGCGCAGGGTTCGCAGCTCACCAACAAGTACGCCGAAGGCTACCCCGGCAAGCGCTACTACGGCGGTTGCGAGTTCGTCGACGTGGCCGAGCAGCTGGCCATCGAGCGCATCAAGAAGGTCTTCGGTGCCGAAGCCGCCAACGTGCAGCCCAATTCCGGCTCGCAGGCCAACCAGGCCGTGCTGATGGCCTTCGCCAAACCGGGCGACACCGTGCTCGGCATGAGTCTGGCCGAAGGCGGTCACCTCACCCACGGCATGAAGCTCAACATGTCGGGCAAGTGGTTCAACGCCATCTCCTACGGTCTGAACGACAAGGAAGAGATCGACTACGACGCGATGGAACGCCTGGCCCACGAGCACAAGCCACGCATCATCATCGCCGGCGCTTCGGCCTATTCGCTGCGCATCGATTTCGAGCGTTTCGCCAAGGTGGCGAAAGACGTCGGCGCGATCTTCTGGGTCGACATGGCGCACTACGCCGGCCTGATCGCCGCCGGCCTGTACCCCAACCCGGTGCCGCACGCCGACGTCGTCACCTCGACCACCCACAAGACGCTGCGCGGCCCGCGCGGCGGCATCATCCTGATGAAGGCCGAGCACGAGAAGGCGCTGAACTCCGCGATCTTCCCCGGCCTGCAGGGTGGCCCGCTGATGCACGTCATCGCCGCCAAGGCCGTAGCTTTCAAGGAAGCGCTTGAACCGGGCTTCAAGGCCTACCAGCAGCAAGTCATCACCAACGCCCAGGCCATGGCGCGCACGCTCACCGAGCGCGGCCTGCGCATCGTCTCGAACCGCACCGAGAGCCATGTCTTCCTGCTCGACCTGCGCGCCAAGAAGATCACCGGCAAGGACGCCGAAGCGGCGCTGGGCCTGGCCCACATCACCGTGAACAAGAACGCCATCCCGAACGATCCGGAGCGCCCGATGGTCACTTCCGGCATCCGCATCGGCTCGCCGGCCATGACCACGCGCGGCTTCGGTGAAGCCGAATCGGTGCAGGTCGCCCACCTCATCGCCGACGTGCTCGAAGCCCCCGCCGACGAGGCCGTGCTGGCCCGCGTGCGTGCGGCCGCGGCGGTGCTGTGCAAGCGTTTTCCGGTGTATGGTGCGTAAGCTCAACCACCCGGAACTGCGCGCATGAAATGCCCGTTCTGTGGCGATCCCAATACCCAGGTGACCGACACCCGGGAAAATGACGAAGGCGACGTCGTACGTCGCCGTCGTCGTTGCGTGGCCTGCGACAAGCGCTTCACGACCTACGAGCGCATCGACCTCAAGATGCCGCAGATCATCAAACGCAACGGCGTACGCACCGAATTCGACCACGACAAGCTCGCTGCCAGCTTCAAGCTCGCGCTGCGCAAGCGCCCGGTCGCACTGGAAGCCATCGAAGCCGCCATCGACCGCATCGAGAGCCGTCTGCTGTCGCTGGGCGAACGCGAGATCGCCAGCGCCAAGCTCGGCGAACTGGTCATGGACGAACTGCGCAACCTCGACCAGGTGGCCTACGTGCGCTTCGCCTCGGTGTATCGCAACTTCACCGACGTCGACGCCTTCGCCGACCTCATCAAGGAGGTCAAGACCCGCCCGCGCCGCGGCCGCCCACCCGGCAAGGCCGGCGCCACCACCCCGGTCGAAGATGACCTTTTCAACGACTGACCACGCAATGATGGCGCGCGCGCTGCGGCTTGCGGCGCGCGGTCTGGAAACCACCACGCCCAATCCGCGCGTGGGCTGCGTCATCGTGCGTGACGGCCACATCCTTGCCGAAGGCTGGCACGAACGCGCCGGCCAGGCTCACGCCGAAGCCGCCGCCCTGGCCGTAGCCGGCGAAGCCGCCCGCGGCGCCACCGTCTACATCACGCTCGAACCCTGCGCCCACCACGGCCGCACCCCGCCCTGCGCCGAGGCGCTGGTACGCGCGGGAGTCGGTCGCGTCGTGGCCGCCATGTCAGACCCCAACCCAAAGGTCTCCGGCCGCGGCTTCGCGTTGCTGGAGGATGCCGGCATTCCTTGGCAGGTCGGTCTGCTGGAGGCGGAAGCGCGCGAACTGAACATCGGCTTCATCTCGCGCATGACGCGCGGCCGCCCCTGGCTCCGCCTCAAGGCCGCCAGCACGCTGGACGGCAAGACCGCCCTGGAGAACGGCGTGAGCCAGTGGATCACCGGCCCCGCCGCCCGACGTGACGGACACCAGTGGCGCGCTCGCGCCTGCGCCGTGCTCACCGGCTTTGGCACCGTCAAGGCCGACGACCCGCAGCTCACCGTGCGCGATGTGCCGTGCAGCCGCCAGCCGCTGCGCGTGGTGGTCGACGCCCGCCTGGAAACCCCGCCCACCGCACGCATCCTGCAAGGCGGCAATGTACTCATCGCCTGCGCCGCGCGCGACGAAGCCCGCGCGGCCGCACTGGAAGCCCTCGGCGCCGAAGTCGTGGTGCTGCCCAACTCCGCCGGCAAGGTCGATCTGCCCGGCCTGCTGGCTGAACTGGCCAACCGAGGCATCAACGAAGTCCACGCCGAAGCCGGCTTCAAGCTCAACGGCTCACTGCTGCGCGAAGGCTGCGTGGACGAGCTGCTGCTCTACATGGCCCCGATGCTGGTCGGCGACGCCGCCATGGGCATTTTCAACCTCGCTCCCTTCACCAGCCTCGACCAGGCGCTGCGTCCGAAGCTGCATGATGTGCGCCGCATCGGAGACGACATCCGCATCATCGGGCGGCTCTCTCCGCTGCCCTGACCCAACGTCTCACAAGGCGTTGAGCGGAATCTTCAGGTAGGACACCCCGTTTTCCTCGGCCGGCGGCAGTTCGCCGGCGCGGATATTCACCTGCACCGACGGCAGGATCAGCACCGGCATGTCCAGCGTCGCGTCACGTTTGGTGCGCATCGCAACGAATTCGTCCTCGCTGATGCCATCATGCGCGTGGATGTTGCCGGCACGCTGATCGGCCACCGTGCATTCCCACTTCGGCGTCCGATCATCCGGCGGATAGTCGTGGCACATGAACAGCCGCGTCTCGTTCGGCAGGCTCAGGATACAGCGCGTCGAGGCGTATAGCGCACGCGCGTCACCACCGGGGAAGTCACAGCGCGCCGTACCCACATCCGGCATGAACAGCGTGTCGCCGACAAACACCGCGTCGCCCACGTGATAGGCCACGCAGGCCGGCGTGTGGCCAGGCACATACAGGATCTCGGCCTCCAGCTCGCCGATACGAAAACGCTCACCCTCGGCAAACAGGTGGTCGAACTGCGAGCCGTCCATGCGGAACCCTGGCTCGAGATTGAAGACGCCCTTGAACACCTTCTGCACGCGCGTGATGTGGCTGCCGATGCCGATCTGCCCGCCCAGATGCTTGCGCAGATACGGTGCGGCCGAGAGGTGATCGGCGTGGGCATGGGTTTCGAGAACCCACTGCACGCGCAGATCGTTTGAACGCACATAGTCGATCACCCTGTCGGCGGACTCAAAGCGCGTGCGGCCGGACTTGGGGTCGTAGTCGAGCACCGAATCGATGATGGCGCACTGGCTGCCCCGCCCGGCGTGCACGATGTAGGTCACCGTCCAGGTGTTCGGGTCGAACAGACCATGGACTTGTGGGCGCGGGCTGTCGGCGTTCATCTGTCGCTCCTTGTGCATCAGTAAATGCGAATATATTGACGAATACTTTACAGGTCAATATATTGTTGTCAGCTAATTTTGCCAGCCCGCCCGATGACACCGGACACCCTTGAACTCGAATCCATGCACTGCTCTGCCGAGCGTGCCTGCGCGCTGATGAAGGTGCTCTCCAACCCGGACCGGCTGATGGTGCTGTGCCGTTTGTCGCAGGGCGAACTCAGTGTCGGCGAGATCGAGGCCGCGCTCGGCATCCGCCAGCCCACCCTGTCGCAGCAACTTACCGTGCTGCGCGAGCAAGGCCTGGTCGCCACCCGCCGCGATGGCAAGAACATCTATTACCGCGTCGCCAGCGATGAGGCGATGGCCGTCATCCGCGTGTTGTACGAACAGTTCTGCAGCAAGGGAGCGTAATCATGAGCATCGACTGGGCCAACTTCACCCCCTGGGCATCGCTTTCCGGGGGCATTCTGATCGGCGTAGCCGCCGCGCTGTTCGTGCTGCTCAACGGTCGCATCCTGGGCATCAGCGGCATTCTCGGCGGGCTGTTCCAACCCAAAGCCGGGGACGCCAGCTGGCGCATCGCCTTCCTGCTCGGCCTATTTGCTGCGCCCTTTGCCTACGCCCTGCTCGCCCCGGCGGACTTCATCACCGCACCCACCATCGACGCCAGCTGGGGCCTGATCGTGCTAGCCGGCCTGCTGGTGGGCATCGGGACGCGCTACGGCTCGGGCTGCACCAGCGGCCACGGCGTGTGTGGGCTGTCGCGCCTCTCCCCGCGCTCGCTGGTCGCCACGCTGGCCTTCATGGGCGCGGGCTTCGCAGTCGTGTTCGCTGTTCGTCATGTTTTCGCCTGAGGAGCCGGCCATGCACAGACTCACCGAATTCCTTGTCGGCCTGATCTTCGGTCTCGGCCTGATCCTGTCGGGGATGACAGACCCCGCCAAGGTGCTGGGCTTCCTCGACCTGTTCGGCCACTGGGATCCGTCGCTGGCCTTCGTCATGGGCGGCGCCATCGCCGTCGGGCTGTTCGCCTTTGCCATCGCCAAGAAGCGTACGAAGAGCTTTCTCGGCAGCGCCATGCAGCTGCCCAGAGCCACACAGATCGACAAACGTCTGGTCATAGGTGCGCTGGTCTTCGGCGCCGGTTGGGGTCTGGCCGGCTTCTGTCCGGGCCCGGCATTGGTCACCATGGCCTCGGGCGAGCTCAAGGTGCTGGTTTTTGTCATCGCCATGCTCGCCGGCATGGGCATTTACTCCCTGCTCGAAAAGCGCGCCTGACATGCGCTGGCTGCCGCGCCTGACCGTACTCGACTGGGGGCGCGGCTACAGCCGCCAGACCCTGCTTGGCGACGGCATGGCGGCCGTCATCGTCACCATCATGCTGATCCCGCAGAGCCTGGCCTACGCCATGCTCGCGGGCCTGCCACCCGAAGTCGGGCTGTACGCCAGCGTCGCACCACTCGTTGCCTACGGGCTGTTCGGCACCAGCCGCGTGCTGGCCGTCGGCCCGGTAGCGGTGGTGTCGCTGATGACCGCCACCACCATCGGCACGTTTGCCGCCGCCGGCTCCGAGGCCTACTGGGCCGCCGCGATCACGCTGGCTTTTCTATCCGGCCTGATGCTGCTCGCCATGGGCCTGCTGCGGCTGGGCTTTCTCGCCAGCTTTCTGAGCCACCCGGTGATCGCCGGCTTCATCTCGGCCTCCGGCCTGCTGATCGCCGCCGGGCAACTCAAGGTTGTGCTGGGCATCCGTGCCGAAGGCCATACCTTCATCGAACTCGTCCCGTCGCTGCTCGCGCAACTGGGCAACACCCACTGGCTGACCGCCGCCGTAGGGCTCACGACGCTGGCCTTTCTGTTCTGGGCGCGCAGCCGGCTCAAGCCGCTGTTGCTGCGCATCAAGCTGCCGCCTCGGCTGGCCGACCTGATCGCCCGCGCAGCACCGGTGTTCGCCATCGCCACCACCACCGTGCTGACCTGGCAACTGGGCTGGAATGAGGCCGGCGTGAAGATCGTCGGCACCGTGCCGCAAGGCCTGCCGCCGCTCACGCTGCCGGTTTGGGACTTCGCGCTGTGGCAGCAATTGGCCGTGCCCGCGCTGCTGATCAGCGTGGTCGGCTTCGTCGAATCCGTGTCAGTCGGGCAAACGCTGGCCGCCAAACGCCGCCAGCGCATCGAGCCCGATCAGGAACTCGTCGCGCTCGGCGCCGGCAACCTGTCGGCGGCCTTTACCGGCGGCTACCCCGTCACCGGCGGCTTCGCACGCTCGGTGGTCAATTTCGACGCCGGTGCACAAACACCGGCTGCCGGCATGCTCACCGCCGTCGGCATCCTGCTCGCCGCCCTGCTGCTCACGCCCGCGCTGTACTACCTGCCACAGGCCACGCTGGCCGCCACCATCATCGTCGCCGTGCTGTCGCTGGTGGATTTCGGCGTACTGCGCCGCACCTGGGCGTATTCAAAGCCGGACTTCGCCGCTGCGCTGGCCACCCTGCTCACCACGCTGACGCTGGGCGTGGAAACCGGCCTCATCGTCGGCGTGGCCGTGTCGCTCGCGCTATTCCTGTTCCGCACCAGCCGCCCGCACATCGCCGAAGTCGGCCTCGTGCCCGGCACCGAACACTTCCGCAACATCCACCGCCACCAGGTGCTGACCACGCCCGAAGTGCTCAGCCTGCGCGTGGATGAAAGCCTCTACTTCGCCAACGCCCGGGCGCTCGAAGACCGCATCAACGCCGCTGTTGCCGCCAACCCCAGGCTGCACCACGTCGTCCTGCAATGCTCCGCCATCAACGACATCGACGCTAGCGCGCTGGAGAGCTTGGAGACCATCAACCGCCGCCTGCACGACGCCGGCATCCTGCTGCACCTCTCCGAAATCAAAGGCCCGGTCATGGACCACCTGCAACGCAGCGACTTCCTCGAACAACTCTCCGGCAAGGTCTTCCTCACGCACTATCAGGCCATTCAGGAACTGGCCCCGGAGTTGGGCTGAATCGCATTCGCCGCCAAAGGCGCCTACGATACTGATGTCACTTTGAGGTAAAGGAGCCCCCGCTGATGAAGCACCTTTCGCCCGAACAATCCTTACGATTGCTGCAGCGCCTGTGGGACAGGCGCCTGGTGCCGCTCAACGCCCCGGGTGCAGGAGAGCGTCTGCGCTCGGTCATGACGCAGGCCGCGAAACGTGCCCGAGTGCGGCCAAGACAGGACTGAATAGCACCGGCCCACCCGCCCGGCATCGCCGGGCTTTCTTTTGCCGTTCATTCGCGAATGGTCGCCATGCGGCGCATCTGGTACCTTCCGGTGCATTCGCACAGCATTCGCCGGCATGCAAGCGCAGGCGCACCTTCCGACATGAAGCTTTCCGAACGGGACGTCTGCACCAAGTTCATCACGCCGGCGCTGGTCAGCGCAGGATGGGACATCCAGACGCAGGTGCGGGAGGAAGTCAGCTTCACCAAGGGCCGCGTCATCGTGCGCGGGAAGCTGCACAGCCGGGGGCAAGCCAAGCGCGCCGACTACGTGCTGTACGCGCGCCCCAACCAGCCCGTCGCACTCATCGAAGCCAAGGATCAGGGCCATTCGCTCGGTGCCGGCATGCAGCAGGCGCTGGATTATGCCGACGCACTGGATGTGCCTTTCGTCTTCTCAAGCAACGGCTCAGGCTTTCTGCTCCACGACCGCACGGGCAGCTTCAGCAAGACCGAAAGCGAACTGAGCTTGAGCAAATTCCCGTCGCCCGAGCTGCTGTGGCAGCGCTATTGCGAGTGGAAAGGGCTTGCCGGCCAGGCGCTGGAGACGGTCGAGGCGCCCTACTTTGACGATGGTTCCGGCCGCGCCCCGCGCTACTACCAGGCCAACGCCATCAACCGCACGGTCGAAGCCGTCGCACGCGGCCAGCAGCGCATCCTGCTGGTGATGGCCACCGGCACCAGCAAGACCTACACCGCCTTCCAGATCATCTGGCGACTGTGGAAGTCGCGCGTGAAGAAACGCATCCTCTTCCTCGCCGACCGCCTGCAGGCCGACCTCGCCACCGCCCGCGACCACCGCACCCGGCTGGCCGACACGCTGGTGCAGGCGGCGCTGGCGGCGCTGGCGGCGGCCTGAGGCGGGTGCCGCAGTCGTAGGGCGTCAATAAGCGCAGCGCATTGCGCCGAATGGGCTGAATGGACCAAAAACGCAGCGAATTTCGCTGTGCTCACCCCCTGTGAAACTCAACACCCCGAACGCAGCCAAGCTCCGCCGCCCTGTCACGAGAAGGCGTGCGAAACGCCTCGCGTCGCTCCGCGGCAATGAATCTCGCGCCGGTCGTACGCATCACACACGATACTGCTAACCTGAAAGCGAGACCCCACCCGATCACAGCACAAGAAGGAGCACACTCATGGCCGGTAAATTCGAGGTGTACAAGGACAAGGCTGGTGAATTCAGATTCAGGCTGAACGCATCGAACGGGCAGACCATTCTGGCGAGCGAGGGCTACAAGACCAAGACGTCGTGCATGAACGGCGTCGAGTCGGTCAGGAGCAACGCACCAGACGACTCGAAATACGAGCGCAAGGACTCACAATCGGGAAAGTTCATGTTCAATCTGAAGGCCAGCAACGGCCAGGTGATTGGCACCAGCCAGATGTATGAAAGCGCGGCCTCGCGCGACAACGGTATCGAATCGGTGAAGAAAAACGCTCCAGACGCCGCCATCGACGACACCACGGGCTGACCCTACCCGGCGCTGCTTCCCGACAGCGATTCAATCCCGCGGCCATACGTGCGGCACAAACAAAAAGCCCGACCTCTTCAGGTCGGGCTTTTTGTTTGATGTGCGTGGTGGCCGAATGAGGATCGAACTCACGACCTCGGGATTGCGAACGCGGCGCTCTCCCATCTTCGCGCTGCAGTGGCACAACATCCGGCGATGACACCGCGCCAATCCACCCTGCGCCACCGCCCGCATACCAAACTGCCGCGGCTGAACGTAAAAAAGCCCGGTTTCCCGGGCTTTTCTGCAACCTGCTTCGAGCTAGGCTCAGGCGGGCTGGATGTTTGCTGCTTGCTTGCCTTTCGGGCCATTCACGATGTCGAAAGACACAGCTTGATTTTCTGCGAGGCTCTTGAAGCCGCCGCCCTGGATCGCGGAGAAGTGAGCGAAAAGGTCGTCACCGCCGTCAGACGGGGTGATGAAGCCAAAACCTTTTGCGTCGTTAAACCACTTTACGGTACCTGTTGCCATGATTGCTTCCTTGCAATGATTGGTGATGGGCGAAATGCCCGCTGACGAGGATCAAGGCGAGAAGCTGACTAACAAGTTACCGTTTTAAGGGCTGCTGTGCTGCTGCTACTGACGTTCTTCATACACCCGCTGCACGCAGTATCCGGGGATGAGCGGGCAATAGCAAGAAACATCTGAAATTAAATGAAAAGCCTGACTGATCTTACCCGCTTGAACGGCCCCGCTTTCTTGCTTTTGGGATATTCATGGGTTTCGCATTTCACTGCGCGTTCAAGCAAAAAGCCCGACCTCTTCAGGTCGGGCTTTTTGCTTGGTATCTGTGGTGGACCGAATGAGGATCGAACTCACGACCTCCGCATTGCGAACGCGGCGCTCTCCCAGCTGAGCTATCGGCCCACGAAGGTCGCGATTATAAACATGCCTCCGGGCTTTGGGAAGCCGGACTCAGGGCTGTTCGGACTCGCCGGAGCCGGTGGCAGCGCGGCCGAGGCGGTCGGTGACGGCTTGCCAGTCGGGCGTGGCGGGCGGGGCTTCTACGAGGATCAGATCGGCACCGAGCGCGTCGAGCGTGCGCAGGCTGGCGTAGAGGTCGTGGGCGTAACCGGCAGGGTCTTGCGAGGCGGCGTGCCAGTGGAAGGCGGTTTGAGGGGCGACGCTGCGGGCCAGCACGGCGATGCGGCCGTTACGGGCGATCAGCTCGGCGGCGAGGCGGCTGGCCGGCACGAGGACGAGCGGCGTGCGCGGGGCGTAGTGGGCGGCGAGTGCACCGGACACACGCGGGGTGTCGCCCTGCTCTTCTTCACGCTGGCGGGGGCAGCGGCCGATGACGGCCGCGATGGCGTCTGCCGAAATGGCGCCGGGGCGCAGCAGCACGGGGGCGTCGCGCGACAGATCCAGGATGGTGGATTCGATGCCGACCTCGCAGGCGCCGCCATCGAGCACCACACTCACCTTGTCGCCCAGCTCTTCGACCACATGCTGCCCAGTGGTGGGGCTGATGCGGCCGAAGCGGTTGGCGCTGGGGGCGGCGATGCCGGAATCGAAGGCCTTGAGCAGCGCGAGTGCGACCGGATGGTCGGGCACGCGCAGGCCGACGGTGTCCTGCCCGCCGGTGACTTCGTCCGGCACGTCTGCGGCGCGGCGCAGGATCAGCGTCAGCGGGCCGGGCCAGAAGGCGGCGGCCAAGGCGATGGCGTCTTTCGGGATGGCGCTGGCCCACTGCGGCAGGTGCTCGGCCGAGGGCAGATGCACGATCAGCGGGTGATCGGCCGGACGGCCCTTGGCGGCGAAGATGCCGCGCACGGCGTCGGGGTTGAGCGCGTCGGCGGCCAGGCCGTAGACGGTTTCAGTGGGCATGCCGACAAGACCGCCGGCACGCAGCACGTTGGCCGCGCGGGCGATGTTCTCGGGCGTGGCCGCGAAAACCGTCATTCGTCAGTGATGCCGATGGCAGCGCGGGCGCGCATGGCGCGTTCGAGCACGTCGACGGGGTCGGTGCCGACCACGGTGAAGTGGCCCATCTTGCGGCCTGGACGCGCCTGGTGCTTGCCATACAGATGCACGCTCAGGCCAGGCTCTCGGTGCAGCACGGCCCAGTCGGGTTCGCGGTACTGCTCGCCGTCGAACCACAGATCGCCCAGCAGATTGACCATGACTGCCGCCGAATGCTGGCGCGGCTCGCCCAGCGGCAGGCTGGTGAGCGCCCTGACCTGCTGCTGGTACTGGCTGGTGACGCAGGCGTCGATGGTGTGGTGGCCGCTGTTGTGCGGGCGCGGCGCCATTTCGTTCACGACCAGGCGGCCACCGGTGACGAAGAACTCCACACCCAGCGTGCCGATGTAGCCGAGCTTCTCGGCGATGGCCGCGGCGGCTTGCTGTGCCTCGGCCGCGAGCGCGGCATCGACGCGCGCCGGCGCGATGGTGACGTCGAGAATGCCGTTGCGGTGGCGGTTCTCGGAGGTCGGGAAGCACGCGACGTTGCCGGCCTCGTCGCGCGCGAGCACGACCGACACTTCGCAGTCGAGCGGCAGCATCATCTCCAGCACGCAGTCGTCGCCAAACTGGTGGAAGGCGTGCAGCGCCTCGGCGTGGCTGGTGACGCGGGCCTGACCCTTGCCGTCGTAGCCGAAGCGGGCAATCTTGAGGATGGCCGGGAACAGCTCGGCGGGCGCGTTGCGCACGTCGTCATCGTTGCGGATGACGGCAAACGGGCCGTGCGGCAGGCCGTTTTCGGCCAGGAAGGTCTTCTCGCGGATGCGGTTCTGGCACACCGCCACAGCGTCGGCACGCGGATGCACCGGCAGGAACTTGGAGAGGTATTCCAGCGTGGCGGCGGGCACGTTCTCGAATTCAGTGGTGACGGCAGCGCATTCGCCGGCGAGGCGATCCAGCGCGGCGAAGTCATCGTAGGAGGCGACCAGGTGGTGATCCGCAATGAGGCCTGCCGGGCTGTGCGGATCGGGGTCGAGCACCCACACCTTGAAGCCCATTTCGTGTGCTGCGGTAACGAAGAAGCGGCCAAGCTGGCCGCCTCCGAGCATGCCGAGGGTGGCGGGAGGCAGAATCATTGCGGCTCCAGCTTCATGGCCAACACGATCTGCGTCTGGCGCTCGCGGAAATCGGCGAGCTTCTGTGCCAGCGCAGCGTCTTCGTTGGCCAGCAGCGACACCGCGAACAGACCGGCGTTCGCCGCGCCGGCTTCACCAATGGCGAAGGTCGCGACCGGAATGCCCTTGGGCATCTGCACGATGGACAGCAGCGAATCCTGACCCGACAGCGCCTTGGACTGCACCGGCACGCCCAGCACCGGCAGCGTGGTCTTGGCGGCCACCATGCCCGGCAGATGAGCCGCGCCGCCGGCACCGGCGATGATGGCCTTGAGGCCGCGCGCACGGGCGGTTTCGGCGTACTCGAACATCAGGTCGGGGGTGCGGTGGGCGGAGACCACGCGGGCCTCATACGGCACACCGAACTCGTCCAGCACCTTGGCCGCGGCCTGCATGGTGGGCCAGTCGGAGTTCGACCCCATGATGATGCCGACGACGGGTTTCTTGTCGCTCATTGTTACCCCTTCGCGCGTGCAACGCGCTCGGCTGACTCGAGGGTGTTTTCGAGCAGCATGGTGATGGTCATCGGGCCGACGCCGCCGGGCACCGGCGTGACCAGCGAGGCCACTTCCGACACCGAGGCGAAATCAACGTCGCCACACAACTTGCCGGCATCCGGGCCGGATTCGATACGGTTGATGCCCACGTCGATCACGACTGCGCCCGGCTTGACCATGTCGCCGGTGACAAAACGCGGTTTGCCGATGGCGGCCACGACGATGTCCGCACGGCGCGTGTGGAAAGCCAGATCGCGCGTCTTGGAGTGACACACGGTGACGGTGGCACCGGCGTTGGTGAGCAGCATGGCCATGGGCTTGCCGACGATGTTGGAGCGGCCGATGACGACGGCCTCGGCACCCTGCAGCGTGACGCCTTCGGCCTCGAACATCTTCATCACGCCGTGCGGCGTGCACGGAATGAAGGCCTCGCGCCCCTGCGAGAGCAGGCCGACGTTCTCGGCGTGGAAACCGTCGACGTCTTTCTCCAGCGCAATGGCTTCGAGCACGGCTTGGTCGTCGAAGTGCGGCGGCAACGGCAGCTGCACGAGGATGCCGTGCACCGATGGGTCGGCGTTGAGTTCGGCAATGCGCGCGAAGACTTCATCCGGAGCCACGTCGGCGGCGTAATCGAACTTGAGCGAGCGGATACCGGCCGAGGCGCAGGCGGCGACCTTGTTGCGCACGTACACGGCCGACGCGGGGTTGCCGCCGACCAGGATTACCGCCAGACAAGGTTCGACGCCGTGCGCCTTGAGTGCCGTGGCACGGGTGGCGATTTCGCCACGGACGCGGTCGGCCAGCGCCTTGCCGTCGAGAGTGCGAGCCGTCATGGTCTCGGGGCTCCGAAAAAGAGCGTGATTTTACAGGAGCATCAGCGGCTTGTGCGAATGCGTGGGCAGGCTGGCGCCGGCCTCACAGACGCGGGCACTTGAGACCGACCTGATCGACGTCGCCACGCTCGTTGGTGTGGCGCACGGTCAGCTCGAAGGCGCCGATGCGCACGCGGTCACCCTCGACCGGATGACGGCCCAGCCGGCGCGTGATCAGCAGGCGCAGCGAGATACCCTCCTCGCCCGGCGCCAGCTGCAGGCCGTAGGCCATGGCCAGATCACCGGCAAGGCAATCGGCGGCCACGGTGAATTCGCCGAAGAAGGCGGCGTTGACGGCGAGTTCGTCGTCGCGACCGGCCTTGAAGGCCTTGGCCAGACGCTCGCCCATGGCTTCGGGCGCAATCAGCCAAACCGAATCGCCTTCGCCCAGACGCGTGTCGGCATCGAGCGCAATCAGCTTGCCTTCGCGCAATACGGCGGCGCAGCGCACTTCCTCGCCAGCCTCGGCGCGCACCAGATCGTCGGGCTGCATGCCGTCCGCGCGCGACTTGCGGCCCACCTCGTACTCGGTCAGCTCCAGCGCGGCGCGCTCACCCACCCACACCTCGATGCGGTCAACCGGCTCGTCACGCGGCGGCACAACCACCCCCAGTGCCTTGGCGGCGCCGGGCACGGTGGCGCCCTGCACCAGCAGCGACACCAGCACCACCGCAAAGGCCACATCAAAGAGCAACCCGGAGTGCGGCACTTCCATGATCAGCGGATAGATGGCCAGCACGATGGGCACCGCGCCGCGCAAACCCACCCACGAGATGTAGGTCAGCTCCCGCGTGGAAAAGCGGAACGGGAACAGGCAGGTAAACACGGCCAGCGGGCGGGCGACGAACATCAGGAAGGCCGCCATGGCCATCGACAACGGCGCATGCTCGACCAGATGCGAGGGCGTCACGAGCAGGCCCAGCGTCAGGAACATACCGGCCTGCGCCAGCCAGGCCAGACCGTCCATCACGCGCAACACGTGTTCGGTGGCGTGTGAGCGGCGGTTGCCGACGATCAGGCCCGCCAGATAGATGGCCAGAAAACCGCTGCCACCGATGCTGTTGGTGGCGCCGAACACCATCAGGCCGCCTGACAGGATCAGCAGCGCATACAGGCCTTCGGCCAGCCGCAGCTTGGCTAGCAGGCGCGACAGGAACCAGCCGCCGATGCCCCCTGCGACCAGACCCAGCACGAACTGTTGCAACAGCATGGTGATGATGGCGACCGGGCCGGTGTCGCCCGGCAGCATGACCGCCTGTACCAGCACCGCGACAAGCAGGATGGCCATCGGGTCGTTGGCGCCGGATTCGATCTCCAGCGTGGCCTTGACGCGGTCGTTCAGGCGCACGCCGCTGTTGCGCAGCAGCGAGAACACCGCCGCGGCGTCGGTCGAGCCGACGATGGCCGCCAGCAGCAGACCCACCCGCCAGTCCACCTCGAACAGCCAGATGGCGAACACGCCCAGCAACAACACCGTGGCCACGACGCCCCAGGTGGCCAGCACCGCCGCTGGCGCGAAGGCCACGCGAAACGAGGCCAGGCGTGTGCGCAGACCACCGTCGAGCAGGATGATGGCCAGCGCGAGCTGACCGATGAGCATGGCGGTGCCGAAATCGTTGAACTGGATGCCGCCGACGCCCTCCTCGCCGGCCAGCATGCCGACCACCAGGAAGAGCAGCAGCAGAGGCAGACCGAGCCGCGCCGAGAGGGTGCTGGCCAGCACGCTGACGAAGAGCAGCAGCGCGAGCAGCAGCAGGATGGTGTTGATGTATTCCATTCGGGCGGGGAAAGCAGGAGGCGTGGCTACCCGCCGACGATAGCAGAAAAGCCCGCCAGAGGCGGCGCCTGGCGCTGCGGGTCAGCCGCGGCCGACGGCAGGGTCGACGGTCAGCACATGCTGGACCAGTTCGGCCAGCGAACGCACGCCCATTTTTTCCATGACGCGGGCGCGGTGCACTTCTACGGTCTTGATGCTGATGCCGAGCACATCGGCAATCTGCTTGTTGAGCTTGCCGGCCAGGATCTGCTGCAGCACTTCGTATTCACGCTGCGTGAGGTCGGCCAGACGGCGCGACACGTCGGCCTTGAGCACGCGTTGCTGACGCTCGTCGCGCTCGCGCGCCAGCGCGGACTCGATGACGGCCAGCACTTCGCGGTCACCGAAGGGCTTTTCGATGAAATCCTGGGCACCGCGCTTGAGCGCCTCGACCGCCATCGGTACGTCACCGTGGCCGGTGATAAAAATCACCGGAAGACCGGTGTTGCGGGCATGCAGCAAACCGAACAATTCGAGCCCGCTGATGCCGGGCATGCGCACGTCGAGCAGCACGCAGCCGGTCATGGCTTCGCTGAACATGGCGAGAAAGTCTTCGCCAGAGGCAAAGCTGCGCGTGCGGTAACCGTTCGATTCGAGCAACCACGCGAGGGAATCGCGCAGCGCCTCATCGTCATCGACGATGTGGATGACCTGCTCGGGGGATTCGGACGATTCAGGCAACTTGCTCACGCGCAGCTCCGGTAGGAAGTACGAAGCTGAATACGGTACCACCTCCCGGATTGTCGGCAACCTCAAGGTGACCGTCGTGGAACTCGACAATGGAGCGGCAGATGTTCAGGCCCATGCCCATGCCCTCGGGCTTGGTGGTGTGGAAGGGCATGAACAGCTGCTCGCGCTCGGCCACGGCAATGCCCGGTCCGCGGTCGGCCACGGAGATCTCGACGGCCTCGCCATCCAGCGCACGCGCCCGCACGACCACCACGCGCCGCCCCACCGCCATGCCGGCAGCGGCTTCAAGTGCGTTGCGCACGAGGTTGATGACGACCTGCTCGATCATGATGCGGTCGGCGAACACCGGCAGCAGATCGGGCTCGACCTGCAGCACGATGCGCCCGCCGCTGCGCCGCGCGTCGATTTCGGCAAAGCCGATGGCGTCTTCCAGCGTGTCGGCCACGCTGATGGCGGTGCGACGTGGCTCACTCTTGCGCACGAAGTCGCGCACACGCCCGATGATCTTGGCTGCGCGCTCGGCCTGCAGGCTGGCCTTGGTCATGGCGGCGAGCAGCTCTTCGCTGCGGTAGTTGCCGGCTTCGAGCCGGGTCACGCAGCCCATGCAGTAGTTGGCGATGGCGGCCAGCGGCTGGTTGAGCTCATGTGCCAGCGTCGAGGCCATCTCACCCATGGTGATCAGACGCGCGGTGTGCTGCAGGCGCTCTTCCTGTGTGCGGGCCATGTCTTCGGCGGCGCGGCGGTCGGTGATGTCGGTGGCGATGCCCATGCGCACGACACGTCCGTCGACCCAGCGCGAGGCGTGTTCGCGCAAGTGGTACCAGCGCCCGGACAGGCGGTGCTGCACCTCACCGTCGAACAGCT
Organism: Pseudazoarcus sp. NS36; assembly: GCF_059703705.1. NCBI lineage: Bacteria > Pseudomonadati > Pseudomonadota > Betaproteobacteria > Rhodocyclales > Zoogloeaceae > Pseudazoarcus > Pseudazoarcus sp. NS36. The sequence continues at coordinate 73,428 of NZ_BAAKJA010000001.1, forward strand.
CGCGCGGCAAGGTGGCCGGGTCGAGCCGGCTGGCGTCCGCCTTGTAGGCCTCGCTGTCGGGCTGCGGCGCCGAAACGCCGGCAATGGTGCGGCCGACCACGTCGTAACCGTGCATGCTCTTGAACACGCGGTTGGCGTACAGGATGGTGTCGTCGTGGGCGTCGGCCACAAACACGGCGGCATCCAGGCCGTCGAGCACCGCCTCGAAGCGTTTCTGCGAGGCTTCGAGCGCAGCGCGCACGCGCTTGGGTTCGGTAATGTCGGCCACCGAAGCCATCCAGCCGGTCTGGTGTCCGTGGACATCAATCAGCGGCGACAGGTAGAAGCGCACATCCAGCCGCTCGCCGCTGCGGCGCTGGATCGACATTTCGAAACCACTGGTCGTGGCACGACCGGCAGACGACATCTCCAGCTCACGCCGGCAGTCATCGTGGGCGTCGTCGGGCCAGTACGGAAACGGCGGCATGGCGCCGAGCAGGATTTCCTCGTCGAAACCGACCAGCCGGCAGAACGCCGGATTGACGTAGATGATGCGGCCCGACAGATCGATGGCCCGCAGACCGGTGATGACGGACTCCTCCATCGCCTTGCGGAAGGCGGACTCCTCGCGCAGCGCGTCCTCGGTGGCACGCCGGCGCGCCATGTGCTCGCGCAGCAGCCAGAAGCTCCACAGGATGATCAGCGACAGGCCGGCAATGACGATCAGGAAGATCGCGTAAGGCGCGGGGTCGGTGATCTTGAACGCCACCGCGCGCAGCACCAGACCCGCACCGGGCAGATCGAGCGGCACTTCGAAGGCAATGCGCTCGTCGAGCGGCAGCGAGCCGCTATTGACCGCCACCGACTGACCGCGCGCGTCGACCAGACTGATCTGATAGCGCTCGGCAAACCAGTCCGGCACCAGCTCGGCCACCATACGTTCGGCCGAGAACACGCCGACGATGGTCCCAACAAAGATCTCGCCGGCGCGCGCCGGCACGTGTACCTGCACGATGGTGCTGCCCGAGCTGGTGGTGCGCGGAACACCGTAGCTGATCACCCCCAGATCCTCGGCGCGCCGGAACGGAGTCATCTGCTCGGATTCAAGCAGGTCGGCCAGACGCAGACTCGCCGTAGACACCGGCGCGGCCCAGCGCACACGTCCGTCCTCGCCGATCCAGGCCACCTCGACGAGTTGCCCGTGCACGGCGATGTGGCGGGTCACCCGCTGGTCAAAGGTCTCACCATCCATCGTCCCCGCAGCCAGATCGTTGGCCAGTTGCAGCAAGAAGGTCTCGGCACTTTGCTTGTGCAGGCGGATGGTCTTCTCGGCCCACTGCACATCGCGCACAACCATGCCGCGCAAGGCCTCCGCCTCGCGCTGCTGCAGCGACCAGACGATTGCGCTGGCAGTCACCACCAGCAACGCGATGGCGACATAGGGCGCAGTCCAGTACCAGCGCTGGGAGGAACTGGAGCCGAGGTTCGGCAAGGTAGGCATCAATCAGCCGGAAGCATTGTTGGAGTTTCAGTGTGGCAGCCGGGCGTCTTGGACGGAATCGGGTTTTTCCCCTACGCTTGCAAGGCCTCTCGGGGAATGCTGCGGCGCACGATTGCGCCTTACGAAACATCGTTTTATATTACGAAACACAAGAAGGGTCGACCTACCCGACCGACCATTCGCAGAACAACGCTTGGCCCGATCAGGGCCGAGTCCGCAAAACAGAACGGCATGAGGAGACAATCCATGACCGCCAAGCAGAACGTTTTCCTGCAAACCGACCCCGATACGCAGGAAACCTCCGAGTGGCTCGAAGCACTCGACGGCGTAATCGCCGCTGAAGGCCCCGAGCGCGCGCACTACCTGATCGAACGTCTGATCGACTCTGCGCAGCAGCACGGCGCCGACATCCCCTACTCGGCCAACACGCAGTACCTCAACACCATTCCAGTCGATCTCCAGCCGCCGTATCCGGGTGATGCGGACATGGAACTGAAGATCCACTCGTATATCCGCTGGAACGCCATGGCGATGGTGGTGCGCGCGAACAAGCACACCAACGTCGGCGGCCATATCGCCAGTTTTGCTTCTGCCGCCGCACTCTACGACGTCGGCTTTTCGCATTTCTGGAACGCTCCGAACGGCAAGCACGACGGCGACCTGATTTTCTTCCAGGGCCACGCCGTGCCGGGTGTGTACGCCCGCGCCTACATGCTGGGCCGTTTCAACGAAGAGCAGATGGACAATTTCCGCCAGGAAGTCGACGGCAAGGGCATCTCGTCCTACCCGCACCCCTGGCTGATGCCGGATTTCTGGCAGTTCCCGACCGTGTCGATGGGTCTGGGCCCGATTCAGGCGATCTATCAGGCGCGCTTCATGAAGTACATGGCCAGCCGCGGCCTGATCGACGCCGAACGCGCAGCCAAGCGCAAGGTCTGGGCCTTCCTCGGCGACGGCGAGACGGACGAAGTCGAATCGCTCGGCGCCATCGGCATGGCCGCGCGCGAGAAGCTCGACAACCTGATCTTCGTCATCAACTGCAACCTGCAGCGCCTGGACGGCCCGGTGCGCGGCAACGGCAAGATCATCCAGGAACTCGAAGGCGAGTTCCGCGGTGCCGGCTGGAACGTGCTCAAGGTGGTGTGGGGCACGCACTGGGACACGCTGTTTGCGCGTGACAAGGACGGCATCCTCAAGCGCCGCATGCTGGAAGTGGTCGACGGCGAGTACCAGACCTACAAGTCCAAGGACGGCGCCTACGTGCGCGAGCACTTCTTCAACACGCCGGAACTCAAGGCGCTGGTGGAAGACTGGACCGACCAGGAAATCTGGAACCTCAACCGCGGCGGCCACGACCTGTTCAAGATCTTCGCGGCCTACAACGCCGCCGTGAACAACGTCGGCCAACCGACCGTGATCCTTGCCAAGACCATCAAGGGCTTCGGCATGGGCTCTGCCGGCGAGGCGATGAACATCTCGCACCAGCAGAAGAAGATGGACGTCGACGCGATCCGTCGCTTCCGCGACCGCTTCGACCTGCCGGTGCCGGACGATCAGCTCGAAAAGATCCCCTACCTGAAGTTCGCCGAAGACTCGCCCGAGTACAAGTACATGCTCGAGCGCCGGCAGAACCTCGGCGGCTTCCTGCCGCAACGCCGCCGCAGCGCCGATGCGCTGCCGGTGCCGGCACTGGATGCCTTCGACGCACTGCTGAAGGCTTCGGGTGAAGGCCGCGAACTGTCCACCACGATGGCCATCGTGCGCATCATGAACACGCTGCTGCGTGACAAGCAGATCGGCAAGCACATCGTGCCCATCGTGCCGGACGAATCGCGCACCTTCGGCATGGAAGGCATGTTCCGCCAGTACGGCATCTGGAGTCAGGAAGGCCAGAAGTACCTGCCGGAAGACCACGACCAGCTGATGTTCTACAAGGAAAGCGTCGACGGCCAGGTGCTGCAGGAAGGCATCAACGAAGCCGGCTCGATGTCGGACTGGATCGCCGCCGGCACCGCCTACAGCGTGCACGGCGTGCAGATGGTGCCGTTCTACATCTTCTATTCGATGTTCGGCCTGCAGCGCACCATGGACCTGTGCTGGGCCGCTGGCGACCAGCGCACCCGCGGCTTCCTGATCGGCGGCACGGCTGGCCGCACCACGCTCAACGGCGAAGGTCTGCAGCACGAGGACGGCCACAGCCAGATCCTCGCCGGCGCCATCCCGAACTGCGTCACTTACGACCCGACCTTCCAGTACGAAGTCGCTGTCATCGTGCAGGACGGCATGCGTCGCATGTTCGCCGAGCAGGAAGACGTCTTCTACTACCTCACGGTGATGAACGAGAACTACGAACATCCCGAGATGCCGAAAGGCGCCGAGAAGGACATCCTCAAGGGCATGTACGCCTTCCGCAAGGGTGGCAAGGGCAAGGGCCCGCGCGTGCAGCTGCTGGGCTCCGGCACGATCTTCAACGAAGTCATCGCCGCCGCCGAACTGCTCAAGAAGGACTGGGGCGTCGAATCCGACATCTGGGGCTGCCCGAGCTTCAACGAGCTGGCCCGCGACGGTCAGGCCACCGCGCGCTGGAACCTGCTGCACCCGACCGACAAGCAGAAGAAGTCGCATGTCGAGAGCTGCCTCGAAGGCGTCAAGGGCCCGGTCATCGCTGCCACCGACTACATCAAGCTGTTCGCCGAGCAGATCCGCCCCTATGTGCCGGGCCGCTACACGGTGCTGGGCACCGACGGTTTCGGCCGCTCGGACACGCGCGAGAAGCTGCGTCACTTCTTCGAGGTCAACCGCTACTGGGTCACCGTCGCCGCGCTCAAAGCACTGGCCGACGATGGCACCATCGAAGCCGCCAAGGTTGCCGAGGCCATCAAGAAGTACGACCTCGACCCGAACAAACCCAACCCGATGACGGTTTGAGGAGAACGCCGCGATGAGCCAGTTGATTGAAGTGAAGGTTCCGGACATCGGCGATTTCGACGAGGTCCCGGTCATCGAACTGTTCGTGAAGGTTGGCGACACGATCAAGGAAGAAGACGCCATCTGCACGCTCGAGTCCGACAAGGCCACGATGGACGTGCCCTCGTCGGCCTCGGGTGTGGTCAAGGAAGTGCTGATCAAGGTCGGCAGCAAGGTGGCCGAGGGTTCGGTGCTGATCAAGCTTGAAGCGGCGGGCGCCGAAGCCGCCAAGCCCGCCGAAAGCAAGGCTGCGGCGCCTGCTCCGGCCGCGCCTGCCGCGGCCCCGGCGGCGGCTGAGAAAACCTCGGCACCGGCCAGCACTGGCGGCATCGTCGAGGTCAAGGTGCCCGACATCGGCGACTTTGACGAAGTGCCGGTCATCGAGCTGTTCGTGAAAGTCGGCGACACCATCAAGAAAGAAGACGCGATCTGCACGCTCGAATCCGACAAGGCCACGATGGACGTGCCCTCCTCGGCCTCCGGCGTGATCAAGGAAGTGCTGGTCAAGGTCGGCAGCAAGGTGGCCGAAGGCACGGTGCTGATCAAGGTCGAAGAGGCCGGCGCTGCCGCCAGCGCGCCGACCCAGACTGCCGCACCTGCCGCTCCGGCACCTGCAGCCGCCCCCGCCGCTGCCCCACAGGCAGCACCTGCCGCGGCTCCCGCAGCAGCACCTGCTGCCGCCGCAAACACCCCGACCCCGGTCAAGATCGGTGGCACGGTACACGCCAGCCCGTCGGTGCGCGCCTACGCCCGCGAACTGGGCGTCGACCTCTCGCAAGTGAAGGCCACCGGCGACAAGAATCGCATCCTGCGTGAAGACGTCATCGCCTACATCAAGGGCGCCATGACCACCGGCGTCGTGCCGGGCAAGACGCCGGCTCCGGCCGCTGTGGCCGGCGGTGGTGGCGGCGGGCTCGACCTGCTGCCGTGGCCGAAGGTCGATTTCGCCAAGTTCGGTGAGGTCGACGTGCAGCCGATGAAGCGCATCAAGAAGATCTCGGGCGCCAACCTGCACCGCAACTGGGTGATGATCCCGCACGTCACGCAGTATGACGAGACGGATGTGACCGAACTCGAAGCGCTGCGCAAGGAACTCAACGAAACGCGCGAAGCCAAGGCCTCCGGCGTGCGCTACACGATGCTGGCCTTCGTCATCAAGGCCTGCGTCGCTGCGCTGAAGAAGTACCCGCAGTTCAACACCTCGCTCGACGGCGACAATCTGGTATTCAAGAAGTACTTCAACATCGGTTTCGCGGCGGACACAGAGAACGGCCTGGTCGTGCCGGTGATCAAGAACGCCGACCAGAAGAGCGTCACCGAGATCGCGCTGGAAATGGCGGAGCTGTCCAAGAAGGCGCGCGACGGCAAGCTCGGCTCAGCCGACATGCAGGGCGGCACCTTCTCGATCTCCAGCCTCGGCGGCATCGGCGGCACCTACTTCACGCCGCTCATCAACGCGCCGGAAGTGGCCATCCTCGGCCTGTCCAAGCTCAGCATCAAGCCGCTGTGGGACGGCGAGAAATTCGTTCCGCGTCAGGTGCTTCCGCTGTCGCTGTCGTATGACCACCGTGTCATCGACGGTGCCGAAGGCACGCGCTTCATCGACTACATCAGCAAGGCGCTGGCCGACATGCGTCGCACGCTGATCTGACCGGGAGCCCCTCATGGCAATGATTGAAGTGAAGGTCCCGGACATTGGCGATTTCGACTCCGTGCCGGTCATCGAGCTGTTCGTGAAGGCGGGCGACACGCTCAAGAAAGAAGACGCGATCTGCACGCTGGAATCCGACAAGGCCACCATGGACGTGCCGTCGCCGGAAGCCGGAACGGTGAAGAAGGTGCTGATCAAGGTCGGCGACAAGGTTGCCGAAGGCAGCGTGTTGCTGGAACTGGAGGCAGCAGGTGAATCTGCTGCCGCGCCGTCTGCCCCGGCTCCCAAAGCCGAGGCTCCGGCACCAGCCGCGGCAGCACCTGCACCCACCGCGGCCAGCCATTCCGGCAGCGCCGACATCGAATGCGATGTGCTGGTGCTCGGCGCCGGACCCGGTGGGTACTCGGCCGCTTTCCGCGCCGCCGATCTGGGCCTCAAGACCGTCATCGTCGAGCGTTACCCGACGCTCGGCGGCGTATGCCTGAACGTCGGCTGCATTCCGTCCAAGGCGCTGCTGCACGTGGCCGGGGTGATGGACGAAGTCAGCCACTTTGCCGACCTGGGCGTGACCTACGCCAAGCCCAAGCTCGACATCGACAAGCTGCGCGGCCACAAGGAAAGAGTGGTCGGCAAGCTGACCGGCGGCCTGGCCGGCATGGCCAAGGGCCGCAAGGTTGAGGTCGTGCGCGGCTACGGGGCCTTCCTCGATCCGAACCACGTCTCGGTCGAACTCACCAGCGGCGACGGGCAGGACAAGACCGGCGACAAGAAGGTCATCAAGTTCAAGCAATGCATCATTGCCGCCGGCAGTCAGGCGGTGAAACTGCCCTTCATGCCGCAAGACCCGCGCGTGGTGGACTCCACCGGCGCGCTGGAACTGAAGTCTGTGCCCAAGCGCATGCTGGTAATCGGCGGTGGCATCATCGGGCTGGAGATGGCCACGGTGTATTCCACGCTGGGCGCGCGCATCGACGTCGTCGAGATGCTCGACGGCCTGATGCAGGGTGCCGACCGCGATCTGGTCAAGGTGTGGGAGAAGGTCAATGCGCCCCGCTTCGACAACGTGATGCTCAAGACCAAGACGGTCTCGGCCGAAGCCAAGAAAGACGGTATCTGGGTCAAGTTCGAGGGCGAGAAGGCTCCGGCTGAAGCCCAATGCTACGACCTGGTGCTGGTCGCGGTAGGCCGCAGCCCGAACGGCGGCAAGATTGCCGCCGACAAGGCCGGCGTGGCGGTCACCGAGCGCGGCTTCATCGAAGTCGACAACCAGATGCGCACCAACGTGAGCCACATCTTTGCCATCGGCGACATCGTCGGTCAGCCGATGCTGGCGCACAAGGCGGTGCATGAAGGGCATGTGGCGGCGGAAGTCGCGGCCGGCCAGAAGTCGAGCTTCGATGTGCTGCAGATCCCGTCGGTGGCTTACACCGACCCGGAAGTAGCATGGGCCGGTCTGACCGAGCTCGAGGCCAAGGCCAAGGGCATCGAGTACGAGAAGGCCGTGTTCCCTTGGGCCGCATCGGGCCGCGCGATTGCCAACGGCCGCGACGAAGGCTTCACCAAGCTGCTGTTCGACAAGAACACGCACCGCATCATCGGCGGCGCGATTGTCGGCACACACGCCGGTGACCTGATCGGCGAGGTGTGTCTGGCGGTCGAAATGGGCGCGGACGCAGTGGATATCGGCAAGACCATCCACCCGCACCCGACGCTGGGCGAATCCATCGGCCTGGCGGCCGAGGTGGCCCACGGCAGCTGCACCGACCTGCCGGCACCGCGCAAGCGCTGATCGGAGACGCAAAGAAAACGGGGCGCCAAGGCGCCCCGTTTTTCATTTACGTCGACTCAGTGCACGTGCCCACCGACTTGCGGCATCCACACCATCGCGGCGAGCTTGATCGCGAACACGCCGATGTACAGCCACACCGGCGCACCGCCGATGGCCCACACCTGCCAGCGTGCCCGCCCCGCCTCGACCAATAGACCGGCACGTTGCCACACCAGCCACAGCGTCCACGCCATCGCCAGATACGGCAGCACATTGAGCCATGCCAACCAAGCGTCGCCTCTCTGGGCCAGCGGCGCGACGTTCCACACCGCACCGAACAAGGCACCGCTTTCGTTGGCGAGCACATGAGCATTGCGCGTGGCAAACATCAGCACCGCATGCGGGATCAAGCCAAGCACGGCCAGCGGTGCCAGCGCACAGGCCAAAGTGTTGGCGCTGGTTCGCCAGTCAGTACCGGTGAGGCGTGCCACGCGACCATACGCCCAGAGAGCAGTCGCCACGGTCAGCACCAGACCGGACACCAGCGCCAGCAGCCGACCGATGTCGAACACCTGGGGATCCAGCGGCAATCGGGCATGCAGCCAGTCGCCCGCCAGCAACCACGGGAGATGGGGCTTGAGCGGTGTGTGCTGCAGACCGTGCAGGAACTGGATACCCACCCCCGCCACCGCAAGAATGACGATGAACAGCCAGGCCTCATGGCGATCCTGCCCGAGGATCGGACGAGCCATGGTCTTGCCGGGTTTCTGCACCGTCAGATGAGCGCTATCGCAAGCTGTCACGCAGTCGGCACACAGTGTGCACGAGCCCATGTCGTTGCGCGCCTCGAAGCGGAATGGCGACAGGTGGTAGCTGCAAGCCTTGGCGCAATCGAAGCTGCGACACTGGGTGCAGGCCTCTTGCTCGGTGGTGATGACCAGCACCCCGACCCTGCCATGGCTTGCCAGCACCCGCCCGAGCGGACACAGATGCTTGCACCAGGCCATGTCCTTGAACACGTAGAACACGCCAAAAGCCGCAACGGTGAAGCCCAGGAAGTACCAGGCCGTGGTGCGCGTGGAACTGCTCAAGGCACCCGGCATGGCATAGGAAATCACCCAGTAGCCCAGCACCAGCGCCACCAGGCCGACCCAGATGCCCCGCCAGCGCGTCGGGAAACTGCGGCGCAGGCCGATACGACTGAGCCATTTACCGACGAAACCATGCGGGCAGACCGAGCAGAAGGCATTGCCCAGCGTTGGCGTGACGACACTCGTGAACAACGGCCAGAACACCCCCCACATCAGCAACACACTGAGACCGACCTTAGCATCCTCCGCTACGAGACCGGTGACGATGGCGAGCGCCAGCAGCCCCAGCGTGAGTACGCGCAGCCCGGTCATCAGCCAGCCACGTCGCAAGAGGTAGCCGAGCACCGGCCACTGCGTAAGATTCGCCGCCCTGCCCATCTGCCGCGGCGCGCTCGGTAGTTCGCTCACAATCGGAATGATCCTGCTCATGTCCGTTCTCCTCAGAATTCAATCCGCGCACCGACGTAGCCGTAGCGGGCATCGGGGTCGTTGCTATGGGTGCCCGTCGAGGTGACGGTGAAGTTGCTCGGGTCACGCTGGTCAAAGACATTCTCGATACCGGCCACGAGCTTCACGCTCTTGCTCCAGGCATAGGTCACGCCCAAGTCGACGCGTGTCAGGTCGGTGTTGTACGGCGGACTGCCGCGTGGCGCGTCGATGCCGGTGGCGAGGTAGTCCTGCAGGTAGCGAGCCCGCACCGCGACTTCGAGTGGACCACGCGAGTGGATCAATTCAAGCCGCCAGGTGCGCTTGGCACGCCCAGTCAGCCGCTCGCCAGTTTCCGAGTTGCGTGCGTTGATCAGGTCCAGTCCCCCGCCGAGCGACCAGTTCGGGCTGAACTGCCACAAGGCCTGCAGCTCCGCACCGTCGATCTTGGCTTTGTTGACGTTCTGGTACTCGATGACTGAGAGGCAGGACGAGCCCGGGCAGGTGCCGACGCGCTCGCCCGTAGTGATCGACTCGATCAGCTGATCGATGCGGTTGCGGTGCAGCGTCAGCTCCACATGGCCTCGCGCAAACTCGCGGCGCAGCATTGCCTCCCAGGTGGTGGACTCTTCCGGATCGAGATCGGGATTGCCGCGGATCAGCGAGCGCCCGCCACGCACGAAACTGGCGTACTGCTCAAGCAGAGACGGCGCGCGGAAACCCGTGCCGTAACCGACGCGGGCGCTCCACGGCCCATCGCTCCAGCCCAACGAAACGCGCGGGTTGACGGTGCTACCAAAGTCATCGAATTCATCCACGCGCACGCCGGCGACCAGTTGCCAGTGCGGATTGATCTGCCATTGATCCTGCACCAGCGCGAAACGGTTGCTGCGGCTGGCCTCATCGCTGTTGATGCTCACATCCAGCTCGTCTAGCAGCGCACCCGCGCCGATCGACACCAGATGCGCGTCATGCGGCGAGAAGTGATACACCGCATCGCCCTGGTATTGGCGGTAATCGGTTTTCTCAACCGTAGGGTAGCTGCGCGTGGTTTCGCCCTTGCTGCGTCCGACACTTGCGCGCAGCACCAGCTCGCCTTCGCCAAGCTGCCGACGGTAATCGATGCTGCCAAAATGACGACGCTCGTCCTCGATACGGGCGTAGTCGCCAGCCGGGTCATCGACATCGGTACGCCCGTCGCGGTCAAACACCTCGACGGCCCAACTCAGACTTTGTATGGCATCCGGGCTCCAACGACCGCGATAACTACCGGCCCAGTTGCGCAAGCGCGGCTTGTCGTCGGACACCGAACCACGATGACGCAGCGCATCGCGGTAGTTCTGTTCAAGCGTGAAGCTGTGGCCCAGCGTGGCGTCGCCGGTACGCACATTGACGCCGCTGGTGAGCGTGTCGCGACTACCCTCGGCCGCGCCAGCCGTAACAAACACGGTGGCACCGGGATTCTTGCCCGGATGGCGCGTGATCACGTTCACCACGCCACCCAGCGCCTCCGAGCCATACAGGGACGACAGCGGCCCACGAACGATCTCGATACGCTCGGCATCGAAGAACGAGATCTGCGCCGGATTGTTACTGCCGTAGTTGTTGGTGCGGCGAAAGCCATCCACCAGCATCAGCGTGTGATTGCGGTTGAAACCGCGGATGGCGATATCGCCTGTCGCCCCGCCATTGGAGGCCTGTACGCCAGCGGCGTGCTTGAGCGCCTGCGGCACATTGCCGTCGCCATAGCGCTCAAGGCGAGTACGGTCGAGCACCTCGACACTGGCCTGCACATCGCGCACGGCCGACTCCTGCCCTGTCGCCGTAACCACCACGCTGTCGAGTTGCGTGAGCGGTGCCTGGTCCTGCGCGGCGGCCGGCACTGCAAACGCCGCGCTGCTTGCCAACGCGACCCAGAAAAAATTCTTCATCTGACTGATCCTCGCGCAAGGGCCGGGGGGCACACGGGCGCCACGTTCCAGGCCTTTGCTTCCTGACTGCACGTAAAAAAACCGACGCATCGACACCTGCTACGACCGCCTCATATCCGTCACACGGGGAGAGAACGGGCATGCGATGACGGCCGAACGCGATGCGTCGGCAAAACGGGAAATGCGGAAAAGACGTCAGGAGCGCGCGGGTGGCGCGCGAGGGCTGGCCGGCTGCCAGTCCGATGTGTGTTCAGGCAGTACAGAGCCGAGATGAAGCGCTGTGGAAAGACATCGCACCCACGGAGAACATACTGTGGGCGGCAAGGCAAGAATCGCAGGTACTACGTTCTGCAGGCGGCACCAGTCGCAGGTTTCCCCGCGCGACGGAGTCTCGTCACCTGATGCATCCGCATCCGCGGCAACGCGCTGGATACCGTACGCCGTGCAGATCTCCAGCCATACCTCACCCCCCGGCCCGCGCGCTGCTGCCGCCGCAAAAGCAGGTAGCAGCGCGCCGAACACGACGGTCAGCGCCACCAGCCAGGCGACGCAGCGTCGACGACCGAAGGGGAGCATGGTCAGCATGCGTGGACGCTCAAGGCGCGTGTAGCGTGTCAGTGGTGCTTATGACCACCGGCCGCGCCATGCCCGTGCGTTAGGGTGCGAGCCTCTGCCTCGACTGCGATGGACTCGCGTTTGCCGTCGGCCGTCTCGACTGTCAGCGTCAGCGGCACACGATCGCCCTCCTTCACCTGCGCGGAGAGGTCAATCAGCATCACGTGGTAGCCGCCCGACTTGAGCTCCACCGGCTGGCCAGCCGGCAGGTCGAGCCCTTCGATGGCGCGCATGCGCATGACGTTGTCGGCACTCATCGTCATCTCATGCACCTCGACCACCTTGGCTGCCGGCGAGGCAACGCCGACGAGGCGCGCATCACTCTTTGCAGTCAGGGTCATGAAGGCCCCCGTCGCACGCTGCTGCGGGACGGTTGCACGCACCCACGGATCGGCAACCTGCACCGCGGCGTGCGCGTGGGCCGGATCATGTGCATGGACGGAAAACGGCAGGACGAAGGCAAAAGCAGAAAGGACAAACAGCTTCTTCATGGTGGTGACCTCACGACAGTTGAAACGCGTACGCGTATGGCCGCGCGCAAAGCGCACGAACAGCCATGACAGCGGGAATCAGGGGAAAGCGTCGGCCCGCAGGCGGGCCCGGTGACTTCAGGAGGCTGCGGGGGGTGCGCGGGGGTGCGCGGCAGGCCAGTTCGAAAATGAAGTACCGGTGGAGATCAGCGGGGGAAAGGCCGTGTCGAAAACGCCGGCCGGAACGACGGCCGCAGCGGAAGCAACGGGAAGCGCATCGTCAGGCGACGACACAAGGCAGTACGGACAGTGTTCGACCAGCAACGCCGGCGAGGAAGGCACGGAGTCGCCGGCAGCGACATTGCGAACCTCAACGCCACCGACGGTGCACACCTCGATCCAGTCAGCGGCCCCTTTGCCGGACGTGAATGCATGGCCCAGCGCCGGAAACAACGCCGCGGCCAGCATCACGAGGATGACCAACCGGGATACCGAGCGTTGCAGGGAGACGAAACGGCGCATGGCTACGAATCAAGCACGGGACCGAGGCATTCTAACCGAATGCGGGCGCCATGCTGCAAGCACAAAAAGCCCGCGCCCGGTCAAGCCGGGCGCGGGCTTTTTCATTGAAGTTGGATCAGGGTACGACGCTCTGGCCAGTCAGCAAGGACACCACGAACAGGATCAGGAAGATGAAAAACAACACCTTGGCGATCCCTGCAGCGGTTCCGGCAATGCCGGTAAAACCAAGCAGACCGGCTACGAGCGCTACACCCAGGAAGATCAATGTCCATCCGAGCATTGGCGCCTCCTGTTAGTTGTTGTCCTTCGCGCCCTCAACAGCGTCGTCGATTTTCTCACCGGCATTTTCGGCCGGGCCATCGTTGTCCAGAGCATTCTTCATGCTATCGACAGCGTCATCGACCTTCTCGCCGGCATTCTCGGCAGGCCCCTGGGGATCGAGCTTGTCACGAACGTCCTCGACCGCCTTGTCGATGGTCTCACCGGTCTTCTCCGCCGGCCCAGGCTCCGAGCAGCCGACCAGGACGAAAAACGGGATGGTCAGCAGCATCGGCAGAACGCGGGTTTGGTTTCGCATTACTCGCTCCTTGTTGTTAGCGAGTCTGCAGTCTACCGACGTGCAAACCGTTTAAGGGCGGGGCTTACAAACCGATCCGCTTGCTTACATTTCGCATAAATTAGTCAAGCCATACGCGGGCATTGCGGAACATGCGTGCCCACGGCGAATCCTCGCCCAGCGACTCCGGCGCCCAACTCATCTGTACCGTGCGGAAGCTGCGCTCGGGGTGCGGCATCATGATCGTGAAACGTCCATCGGGCGTGGTACAACCCGCCAGGCCATCGGGCGAGCCGTTGGGGTTGGCCGGGTAGCGCGTGGCGACCGCGCCGCGATTATCGACGTAGCGCAGTGCAGTCAGCGCCGCAGCACGATCCGCGTCAGAGGCGAACGCGGCGCGGCCCTCGCCATGACTCACGACGATGGGCATGCGGCTGCCGGCCATGCCCGCAAACAGGATCGACGGGTTGTCGACGATCTCGGTCATCACGAAGCGCGCCTCGAACTGCTCACTGCGGTTGCGCTGGAAGGTCGGCCAGTGTTGAGCGCCGGGAATGATTTCGGCCAGGTGCGCCATCATCTGGCAGCCATTGCAAACGCCCAGCGCAAAGGTGTCGTCACGCCCGAAAAAGGCCTCGAACGAGGCGCGCAGCGCCGGGTTGAACAGGACGGACTTGGCCCAGCCCTGCCCCGCTCCGAGCACGTCGCCATACGAGAAACCGCCGCAGGCTGCGAGTCCGTGGAAGTCCTCCAGCTTGTAGCGGCCGGCCTGCAGGTCGGACATATGCACGTCGTAGGGCGCGAAGCCGGCGCGCTCGAAAGCGGCGGCCATCTCGACCTGCGAATTGACGCCCTGCTCGCGCAGCACGGCAATCCTCGGCCGGCTGCCGGCAGCAATCATCGGAGCGGCGACGTCCTGCGCCGGGTCGTAGCTGAGCACCACCGACAGGCCGGGGTCGGCGACATCGGCCAGCGCCTCGAACTCTTCGCGCACGCAATCGGCATCGTCGCGCAAGCCGGCAATGCGGTGACTGGTCTCGGACCAGGCCTGCAGCAGCTCGACACGCGGCGCCTCGAATACCAGTTTGGCGTTGCGGCGCACGCGAATGGCATCCAGGTCATTGGGCTCGCCGATGAAGTGGCAGGCCAGTCCGGCGTCGCGCAACACGCTGGCGACGCGCGAGCGGTCGGCACGGCGAATCTGCACGACGGCACCGAGTTCTTCGGCGAACAAACCCGCAAAGATCCGGTCGTTGAAGCGCCCCTTGAGGGTGTCAGGATGCTTGTCGAGGCCATCGACATCGTTGGCGCCGGCGTCGTAGCACACGGTATCGAGCACGACCGACAGGCCGCACTTCGACGCGAAAGCCATCTCGCACAGCGTGGCGAACAGGCCGCCGTCACTGCGGTCGTGATAGGCCAGCAGCAGATCGTCCCGGCGCAGCAACTGGATGGCGCCAAAGAAGGCCTTGAGGCTCTGCGCGCTGATATCCGGTGCATTCTCGGCAACCGAGCGATACACCTGCGCCAGCGCCGAGCCGCCGAGGCGGTTGGCTCCGTCACCGAGGTCAATCAACAGCAGTTCGGTCTCTACGCCGTCTTCGAGCTTGAGTTGCGGCGTCAGCGTGCGGCGCACATCCTCGACCGCGGCAAACGACGTGACGATCAGCGACAGCGGCGAAACAACCTGTTTGTCGGCACCGTTCTCGTTCCAGGCGGTGCGCATTGACAGCGAATCCTTGCCGACCGGAATCGACAAGCCGGCGTCCTGGCAGAAGCGCGACACGGTGGCGACGGTATCGAACAGACGCGCGTCTTCGCCCTTGTGGCCGGCTGCGGCCATCCAGTTGGCGGACAGCTTGACCTTGCCCAGATCGGCAATATCGGCCGCGGCAATATTGGTCACGGCCTCGCCCACCGCCATGCGGCCGGAGGCCGGTGCGTCGAGGCAGGCCAGCGGCGTGCGCTCGCCCATGGCGAAGGCTTCACCCTTGTAGCCGTGAAAATCCAGCGACGTGACGGCCACATCCGCGACCGGAATCTGCCACGGGCCGACCATCTGGTCGCGTGCCGTCAGCCCGCCGACCGAGCGGTCGCCAATGGTGATCAGGAAGTTCTTGCTCGCCACCGCCGGCAGGCGCAGCACGCGCAAGGCAGCCTCACGCAGATCGATGTCGGTCAGGTCAAACGGGGGCAGATGCGCCGCGCGGCGGGATACCTCACGCGTCATCTTCGGCGGCTTGCCGAGCAGCACCTGCATTTCCATGTCGACCGGCTTGTTGCCGAAATGGCGGTCGGTGACGGTCAGATGACCGTCGTCGGTAGCCTCGCCCAGCACCGCGAAGGGGCAGCGCTCGCGTTCGCAGATGGCGCGGAAATCGGCCAGACGCTCCGGCGCGATGGCCAGCACATAGCGCTCTTGCGACTCGTTGCTCCAGATTTCGCGCGGGCTCATGCCCGGCTCTTCGATGTGCACCTCACGCAGTTCGAAACGCGCGCCGAGATGCGCCGAGTCCGCGAGCTCCGGCATGGCATTCGACAAGCCGCCCGCGCCGACGTCGTGAATGGCCAGGATCGGGTTGCTCTCACCCTGCTGCCAGCAGGCGTCGATGACTTCCTGACAGCGGCGCTCGATCTCCGGGTTGCCGCGCTGCACCGAGGCGAAGTCGAGATCCGCGGTGTTGGTGCCGGTTGCCATACTGGAAGCCGCACCGCCGCCCAGACCGATCAGCATGCCGGGGCCACCGAGCTGGATCAGCAGCGTGCCGGGCGCGAATTCGATCTTGAAGGACTGCTCGGCCTGAATGTTGCCCAGACCACCGGCGATCATGATCGGCTTGTGATAGCCACGCACCTCGCCCTCGACCGTCTGTTCGAAGGTACGGAAATAGCCCGCCAGGTTCGGGCGGCCGAATTCGTTGTTGAAGGCAGCGCCGCCGAGCGGGCCTTCGATCATGATGTCCAGCGCCGAAGCGATGCGCTCGGGCTTGCCGTAGGCTGCTTCCCACGGCTGGACGAAATCGGGAATGTTCAGATTCGACACCGAGAAGCCGGTCAGGCCGGCCTTGGGGCGCGAGCCACGACCGGTAGCACCCTCGTCGCGAATCTCGCCACCCGCGCCGGTGGACGCGCCCGGAAACGGCGAAATGGCCGTCGGGTGGTTGTGCGTCTCGACCTTGGTCAGGATGTGCGTCAGCTCACGGTGGTAGGCCCAGCGCCCGTCCGCGTCCGGGTACAGGCGGTCACCCTCGGCGCCCTCGATGATCGAAGCGTTGTCGGAATAGGCCACCACCGTACCTTCCGGGTGCGCCTTGTGCGTCTCGCGGATCATGCCGAACAGCGTCTTGCCCATGGCCTGACCATCAATCACCCAGTCGGCATTGAAGATCTTGTGGCGGCAGTGTTCCGAGTTGGCCTGCGCGAACATCATCAGTTCGACGTCGGTCGGGTCGCGCTGGATGCGCGTGAAGTTGTCGACCAGGTAGTCGATCTCGTCGTCCGACAGCGCAAGACCCAGCTCGGTATTGGCGGCCACCAGCGCAGCACGGCCACCCTTGATCACACCGACCGTGGTCAGCGGTTGTGGCTCGTAGTGATGGAACAGCGCTGCGACCTCATCGAAGCCGGCCAGCACCGATTCGGTCATGCGGTCGTGCAGTAGCGGCGCGAGCGCGGCGCGATCACGTTCGGCGAGCGACTTGAACCCTGCGAAAAACCAGGCCGTACCGCGCTCGATGCGCACGATCTTGTCGAAACCGCACTGGTGCGCGATGTCGGTGGCCTTGGACGACCACGGCGAGATCGTGCCCAGACGCGGCACGACCAGCAGCATGGGGTCGGAAGTACTGTCGGCAACCGCATCGGCCCCGAGCAGATCGATCAGACGCACGCGCTCGGCATCCGACAGCGGCGCGGTCAGTTCAACGAAATACCAGTGGAGAGCAACGACCGAGCGGGCCGAAGGAAGCCGCCCGGCGAGTTCAGGCTGAAGTCGTGCAAGACGGGCGGGAGACAACGCCGCGCTACCGCGCAGCTTGAGGATTTCGGCCATGGACATGCTATCGGAGAGGGGTTGGAGCAGGAATACCGACCTGCCCTGGAAAGGGTCGCATTATAACCGACCCCACCCCCTTCCATCCGCCGCCTGGCTGGTGACAACGGCAGAACGCGTCAGCGCGATACGGTGGCCTTGTCCTTGTCGAGCGATGTTGCAGCAGTCGGCGCGTCCGGACGCGGCACAGCCGGAGCCGGAGAGGCCGGACGCGGCGCGACCGGAGCACGCGCCTCGGCACTCGTGGCGGAAGGCAAAGGCGGTTCGCCGCGCATTGGCATCGGCGCCGGGGCCGGACGTACCGGCGGCGGAGGCACCTCGACCCGCGCCGCGGCACGCTCTGCCGCATCTTCGTAAATGCGCACCAGCTTGCCCTCGACAGTGGAACCGCAGTCCATCTGCAACTGGCGATAACGGACGTTGCCCACCACGTTGGCGCTGATCTGCAGCTCGGCGAAATGCTCGACCTCCAGATCACCGGTGATGTTGCCGTTGATCACGGCGTCGTAGGTATGCACCTTCCCGGTGATGATGCCCTTCTCGCTGAGCACCAACAGCCCCTTGGTACCGGGCTTGCCGAAGACGTTGCCTTCGACATGACCATCAATGCGCAGGCCACCCGAAAAATGCACATCGCCGACGATGTGAAGATTGTCGGCGATCAGGCTGGACAGCTTGCTGACCTCGATACCGCCCTTCTTTTTCTTGCCGAACATCTGTTACCCCCGTTGCGGCGAAATCAGCGACCTTGCCCCTGGCCGGTCGCTGATCGTACGAATTCGAGTTCCTCACGCATCTGCTTGTGCTGCTCGTTGAGCACGGCAAGCTGACGCTCCAGCTCGGTACGCGTGACCAGAGAAATCTCAAGGTCCATCCGTGCAGACTGCAACTCCGCGCGCGTGCGTGCGAGCTCTTCCTCAATTTCGGAAATGCGCGCATCAAACGGCAGCATCGCAGTGCCCTGCGACAGGTAGTACAGGCCACCGGCTCCGATCAACGCCGAAACCACGAATATCTTCAGGAAACGGAATACGCCGACCTTGCCTTGACCGGGCGTCGCAAGAACGAACTTGCCGGTAGTGAGGTGACGGTTTGCGGTATTGGATCGGGAATGCATCGCCAATCAGATCGTGCGGAACTGTGCGAGGTAGACCTTGGGATCGACAAAGCGACCACCGCGAAGAATTTCGAAGTGCAGATGCGGCCCCGTGGAGCGGCCGGTACTGCCGATACGTGCAATCTGCTCTTCCGGCATCACGACCTGCCCGACCTTGACCAGAACAGCCGAAGCATGCGCGTAGCGGGTAACGAGACCGCCACCGTGATCAATCTCGACCGTGCGACCGTACTGAGCGCGATAGCCTGCGAAGATCACCCGACCGCCGGCGCTGGCATAGATCGGGGTGCCGGTCGGCGCGGGATAGTCGATGCCGCTGTGAAAGGCACGCTTGCGGGTAAACGGGTCGATTCGGTTGCCGAAAGAGGACACCACCGGACGATCCCGCACCGGCTCGCGCCCGGGACGGGCCATGTGGGCAAGATTGAGCGCCACCACGCTCTGGTCGAGCTCATCCATCAGGGCAGAGAGCCGTTCCAGACCGCCTTCGACATTGCTCAGGTCATCACGGCCCGAGGCACCGGGACCGATCATGGAGGTGGCTTCGTCGAAATCAGGCGCTTCGGGATTCAGCAAGGGGCCACCGGACGGCTTACCGGGCTGCGTCTTGGCCAGGCGCCCTTCACGTGCGGCGTCTGCAGCACTGGTGCGCTCTTCCATTTCCTTGAGGATGCCCACACGGAAGGCCAGATCACGCGCCTCCGTTTCGAGCTGGGCCATACGGCCGGTCAGCTCCCCGATCCGATCGATCAGTATCCGGTTCTCGGAGGAAGACTCGCCTGTCAGGCTGGACGCCGGATTCGATGCATCCACAAAGTGCGGCGCGGACATGGAAGACATGCGGCTGACGCCATAGCCGATGGCAATTCCGGCAGCCAGCAGCATCAACGTGCCCAGCAGCAGGATCGCGACAGCGGAGCGCATGCTCATCGAGCGCGCACGCGAGGTGGCCAGCGAGCCTTCAGAGTGGATTACAAAAGCCACCCACGCCCTCCATGGATAACTGCGGAGTCATTCGACCCAATGTATTCGGACAGTGAAACGGCATGTCGATTCGTGCGAACCGGCCTCTGCCGCAACAATAGTGCCGCAGTCTAACACTTGCAATTGGAGGGGTTACAAGCGCAATTATTGCGGGAGGTTTCGAATGACAGCAGCAAACACCCCGGGCAGGCCGCAACCAGGCGCCTGGGCGCCCGGTTGCGGGACATCTGCAACGCTCAATGCTTGCGATGGGCCGCCAATGCAAGCCAGGTATCGACAACCGTATCGGGGTTCAGCGAAAGACTGCGAATGCCTTCATCCATCAACCATTCTGCGAAGTCCGGATGGTCGGATGGCCCCTGCCCGCAGATGCCCACATATTTGTCGGCCTTGTTGCAGGCACGGATGGCCATCGACAGCAGCATCTTCACGGCCGGGTCGCGCTCGTCGAAGGCATGCGCGACCAGTCCGGAGTCGCGATCCAGCCCGAGCGTGAGCTGGGTCAGGTCGTTGGAGCCGATCGAGAAGCCGTCGAAACGCTCGAGGAAGGCGTCGGCCTGCAGCGCGTTGGAGGGGATCTCGCACATCATCACCAGCCTGAGACCGTCCTTGCCGCGCTCGATGCCATGCTCGGCAAGTAGTTCGATGACCGCATCGGCTTCGCCCAGCGTACGCACGAAGGGAATCATGATCTCGACGTTGGTCAGGCCCATCTCGTTGCGCACCTTCTTCAAGGCGGCGCACTCCATCTCGAAGCAGTCGCGGAAGGTCTGAGCGATATAGCGCGAGGCCCCACGGAAGCCGAGCATGGCGTTCTCTTCCTCGGGCTCATAAATGTCACCGCCGAGCAGCTTGCGATACTCGTTGGACTTGAAGTCCGAGGTGCGCACGATCACCGCCTTGGGCCAGAACGCCGCAGCGATGGTGGCGATGCCTTCGGCCAGCTTGTCGATGTAGAACTGACGCGGACTGGCATAGCCACGCGAGCGGCGCTGGATCTCTTCGCGCAGGCTGGCCGGCACACGGTCGATGTCGAGGATGGCTTTGGGGTGGATGCCGATCATGTTGTTGATGACGAACTCCAGCCGCGCCAAGCCCACACCGTGGTTCGGAATCTGCGCAAACTCGAAAGCCAGCTCCGGGTTACCCACGTTCATCGTGATCTTGAGCGGGATGTCGGGCAGGCTGCCGGTGTCGGTGGTGATGACCTCGAAGTCGAGCTTGCCGCGGTACACATAGCCGGTATCGCCCTCGGCGCAGGAAATCGTGACCTCCGCGCCCTCCTCCAGCACTTCGGTCGCGTTGCCGCAGCCGACAATGGCCGGGATGCCCAGCTCGCGGGCAATGATCGCGGCGTGGCAGGTGCGCCCGCCACGGTTGGTGACGATGGCCGCGGCGCGCTTCATGACCGGCTCCCAGTTCGGGTCGGTCATGTCGGTAACCAGCACGTCGCCAGCCTGCACGCGGCTCATCTCGGCGGCACTAGCCACCACACGCACGGTGCCGGCGCCGATCTTCTGGCCGATTGCGCGGCCGTGCGTCAGCGCCTTGCCGTACTGCTTGAGCCGGTACTTCTCCAGGACATGCGCAGAAGCCTGCGACTTCACCGTCTCAGGGCGGGCCTGCAGGATGTAGAGCTTGCCATCCTCGCCGTCCTTGCCCCACTCGATGTCCATCGGGCGGCCGTAGTGCTGCTCGATGATCACGGCGTAGCGGGCCAGCTCCAGCACATCGGCGTCGGACAGCGAGAAGCGGTTGCGGTCTGCATCCGGAACGTCGATGGTGCGCACCGATTTGCCCGCCTCACGGGCATCGGTGAACTCCATCTTGATCAGCTTGGAACCCAGGCTGCGACGCACGATGGCCGGCTTGCCTTCGGCCAGCTTGGGCTTGTGCACATAGAACTCGTCCGGGTTTACCGCGCCCTGCACCACCGTCTCGCCCAAGCCATACGAGGCGGTGATGAACACCACTTCCTTGAAGCCCGATTCGGTGTCGATGGTGAACATCACACCGGAAGCGCCAGTGTCTGAACGCACCATGCGTTGCACGCCGGCCGACAGCGCCACCACGTCATGCGCAAAATCCTTGTGCACGCGATAGGCAATGGCACGATCGTTGTAGAGCGACGCAAACACCTCTTTCATGGCGTGCAGGATCTGCTCGTAGCCGTGGATGTTCAGGAAGGTTTCCTGCTGACCGGCAAAGGACGCGTCCGGCAGGTCTTCAGCCGTGGCCGAGGAGCGCACCGCGAAGCTGCCCTCGCCGTCGGAGGTAAGCGCCTCGTAGGCGGCGTGGATTTCCTGCTCCAGACGTTCCGGAAACGGCGTATCGACGATCCAGCCGCGGATCTCGGCGCCGACCTTGGCCAGCTCCACCACATCATCCACGTCCAGCGTGGCCAGCCGCGCGCGGATGCGCTCGGCCAGCCCCTGATGGGCGAGAAAGTCGCGATAGGCCTGCGCCGTGGTCGCAAAACCGCCCGGCACGCGTACACTGTCGGGCAGCTGACTGATCATTTCCCCCAGGGACGCGTTCTTGCCGCCGACCTGTTCGACGTCAGTCATGCGCAGCTCGTTGAAGGGGATGACGTAGCGGGTCATGTAGACTTCCTCGCTTGCGGTTGGACAAAGTGCCAGTTGGCGCGGATTCTATTCAGATTTGTTGCAGCGCAGTACGGTAGTCTTCCTTATTGACCTAGGTCAATTTTTTTGAGCCGATCGATGGCAAACCCCACCAAGCGCACCGCCTTCTTCATCTCGGGCAGCACCGGCATCACGGCCGAGACCTTGGGCCACAGCCTTCTCACGCAGTTTCCGGACGCCAAGGTGCACGGCGTACGCATTCCGTTCGTGACGGATCGCGACCGCGCCGCCGCCTGCGTAACCCAGATCCGCGCGGCAGCCGAGCGTGACGGCGTGCGGCCCATCGTGTTCAGCACGCTGGTCGATCCCAATATCGTCGACGCGCTGCGCGTTGCCGACGCGCTGTACATCGACCTTTTCGACCGCTTCATCGGCCCGCTCGAAACCGAACTCGACATGCGTGCCTCGCATACTGCGGGGCTTTCCCACGCCATCACCGGCAGCGGCAACTACCAGGCGCGCATCGAGGCCATCAACTACGCAATGGCCCACGACGACGGCGTGTCGTCCGACGGAGAACTCGACGCAGCCGATGTCATTCTGGTTGGCGTATCGCGCTCCGGCAAGACGCCGACCAGTCTTTACCTCGCGATGCAGTTTGGCGTCAAAGCCGCCAACTACCCGCTGATTCCCGAAGACTTCGAGCGCAACCGCCTTCCCCGCGCAATCGAGGCCCAGCGTGGCAAGCTGTTCGGCCTCAACATCGCGCCCGAACGCCTCTCGCTGATCCGCGAAGAACGCCGTCCCGGCAGCCACTACGCCTCCCTCAACAACTGCATGCATGAAATTGCTGCAGCGCAGAAACTGATGCGGCGCGAGAACATTCCGTGGATCGACTCGACCACGAAATCCATCGAGGAAATCTCCGCTACCATCCTGCAAGCCATCGGACTGGAAGGCCACGCCTGGTAATTCCGACAACCGACCGTAGCGCATTGCGCCCGCCTGGCGGGCAACACGAAGGACATCATGACAAGAACACGACCCAAACGCCGCGGCGGCCTCAGCCGCGACACCGAACACCTGATCTGGTTGGCCACCGGTCTGGCCGAGTCCGGCAGCCTCGCCGAAGATCGCTACTGGGAACACCAGCTCGTCGAGAACGTCGACCGGCTCATTGCCGATCACGACGAAGAAGCCCTCAACGTCGCACTCGACCAGCTCTACGCCAAGGACGCTCGCGGCTACGAAGAGCTCGCCGACTTCATCGAGTCGCGCACCGAAACCGCCATGGCGCTCGACGAGGGTCATGAAGTCCTGCTGATCGGCGCACCGATCCTCGCGTGGTCGCGCTTCCGCATCCCGTCGAGCACCATCCCGCCGGCCGTACTCGCCAATCTGCGTGTGCACCTGCAGGCCCACATCCTCGCCTCGGACGCAAAACTCGCGCTGGCCGACTACCTCTTCAGTCCCGACCAGCTGCCGCGAGGCTATTGCGCCACCAGCGAGTTCGCCGACGCCATCGGCAAGGCCGCGCTGAGCGCCGGCACGCTGCACATCGAAACGGAAGGCATGCCGGAAACGGCACACTTCCTGTCCGACACGCGCTATCTGCTGGCCGCCATCGCAGTACCGAAGGGCAAGCCCTTCTTCAGCTGGCAGGAACCCGGCGCCAGCCGCGACGACGCACTCGACCGCTGGCGCAGCCAGGGCGGCGCCAGCCTGGCCCCGCTGCTGCCCGGTTGCGCCACCGAAGTCGTGCTGCCGGAGGCCTACTTCGCCGCCAGCCGCGAGGCCGACCGCGAGAGCCGACCCTATGCGATTCGCGCCTCGGTGGCCTTCCTCGGTGCCGAACTGGAAACGCCGGCCACCAATCTGCGCGCCGTCATTGCGCCCTTCCACGACCGCGATCTTGAGGAATACCGCATCGGTTTTGCGCGGCGCGATGACGACACGGTCGTGCACGGCGTGGTGTGGCCGCTGCTAGGCGCGGAAGATGACCAGTCCGACATCCCGTCACAGATCGAGGCGGTATTGCGTGATTGCGGCGTCGGCGACGTCATTTTCCTCGACCACCGCTTCCCGCTGGAATTCTGCGACGACTGCGGCGCGCCGATGTACCCGTCCGCCGACGGTGAAGTCGTGCACGCCGAAATGCCGGACGGGCACGGTGAACAGACTCCTCGCCACCTGCATTGAACGGAGCACTTCATGAGCCGCAAGATCGAAAAGAGCGAAGCCGAATGGGCCGAGCAACTGGACCCTGAGCAATTCCGCGTCACACGCCACAAGGGCACGGAGTTCTCGTTCTCGGGCAAATACTGGAACCACTGGGAAAAGGGTGAGTACCGCTGCGTATGCTGCGATGCCCCGCTGTTCCACTCCGAGCACAAGTTCGACGCTGGCTGCGGCTGGCCGAGTTTCTGGATCCCGTCAGCGCCGCAGAACGTCGAGGAAGACCGCGACATCAGCCACGGCATGATCCGCACCGAAGTGCTGTGCGAACAGTGCGGTGCGCATCTGGGCCACGTCTTCGAGGACGGCCCGCGCCCGACCGGCCTGCGCTACTGCATCAACTCGGCGTCGATCAACTTCAAGCCCATCGGCAGCAAGTAGCCGGGGTCTGCCCCGCTACCTGCCGTGCCAATAGCGTGGCGCCTGCTCGCGCCACGCCTCCACCCGCAACCCCTGGGCAGCGAAGGACACCAGCACGGCGCCCTGGCCGTCGGTGCGCCAGTTGCGCGCTCCTGCGCGCGCCCAGCGCGACCACACATCCGGGTGCGGATGCCGGTGGGTATTCAGGTTGCCGACCGGGTGAATGACATGCGCAGCGCCCACCGCCTCCACCAACCTTGGCGTGGAGGAACCGCGACTGCCGTGGTGCGGCGCAACGATCACGTCTGCCCGCAAGGCTTCAGGCTCACGGGCGACCAGCGTGTGTTCGCTCGGCGCGCCGATGTCGCCGGGCAGGAGCAGGCTGCCGTAGCGCGAGCTCACCCGCAGCACACAGGACTGCTCGTTTCGCTTGCGGCCCACGGCATCGCTATTCGCCGGATGGATGAAGTCGAAACGCACCCCGTCAACATTCCACGAGGCTCCGGCCAGACACGCGGCAGGCCCGACCGGCAAGGGGCCGAGCTTCACGTTGTCGCTTCCCAGCCCGGACCAGATCCGCGTCACCGGCATCGCCGCCAGCACCGTCAGCGCGCCGCCGATGTGGTCGTTGTCGCCGTGCGAGAGCACCATCGCATCCAGCCGCTGCACGCCCAGCGCGCGCAGATACGGCACAAGCACTCGCCCGCCGGCATCCGCTTCCGGCCCATAGCCCGGCCCGGCGTCGTACAGCACGTCATGCGTGGCCGTCTGCACATGGACTGCCAGCCCCTGCCCCACATCCAGCACGTTTGCGCGAAACGCGCCCGGCTCCGGACGCTGCGGCGCCCACACCAACAGCGGCACAATGGCCAAGGCACCCGCCGCACGCGCAGGCGTACCGCGCGGCATCAACACCCACACGGCGCCGATCAGGGCGCACAGGATCAGCAACAGCGGCACCTGCGGGCCATGCCACAACGCCCACGGCTGCCCGGCCAGCCAGCTCAGTGCGCTCATCATCATGCTGGTCACGGCATGCGCGGCTTCGAGCAGCCAGGGCCATGGCAGCACGATGGCCAGCAGCACCAGCGGCGCGATGACGAAGCTCACCAAGGGAATCGCCAAAGCGTTGGCCAGCGGTCCGGCCAGCGAGAAGGCGCCGAACAGCATGAACAGCACCGGGGCCAGCACCAGCGTGATCGCAAGCTGGATGCGCACGGCGCCACGCCACACGCCCTCGCTTGCCAGGCGCCCGCAAGCCACCAGCACGATGACGGCCACCGCACCGAAAGACAGCCAGAAACCGGCCGACAGCACGGCCCAGGGGTCGATCAGCAAGACGCAGAGCATGGCCAGCGCCAGCACTCTGGTCGGTTCGGACTGGCGCCCTTGCGCAATGGCAAAGGCTGCCACCGCGAGCATGATCAGCGCGCGCTGCGTCGGCAGACCGAGTCCGGCGAGCAAAGCATAGGCGCTTGCCGCGAACAGCCCCGAAAGCACCGCAATGCGACGTGCCGGCACGCGCAGGACGAGGCGCGGTACCCTGCGCCAGATCCACCCGACCAGACCACCGACCGCCAGCGCCACGAGCGAAACATGCAGGCCCGAGATCGCGACGAGATGCCCGACCGCTGTGCGCCGGAACACCTCCCACTGCGCCTGCGTAATGGCCCGCTGATCGCCGATTGCCAGCGCCGTCAGGATGCCCGCGTAGGGGCGATCTCCCAGCGTTGCGTCAAAACGGTGGCGCAGATCGTCGCGCACCCGATGCACGGCGTTCAGGAAGCCGGGCACGAAGGCATCGACACGGCGGTTGCCGGGATCGTCCCGCACATAGCCGGTCGCGCGGATGCCACGCTCGAGCAGCCAAGCCTCGTAATCGAAGCCGCCGGGGTTGCTGAAACCGTGCGGGCGCTTGAGGCGCACGACCAGCGCGTGACGCTCGCCCGGCCGCAGGGTTTCCGGCACATCCCCCCGGCCGCGAAAAGCGTACCAGCCCAGCTGGATGCGGGCGGGCACCGGTGCGTCGGCCGCTTCGACGGCCAGCACAAAACGCCACGCGCCACCTTCCAGACGCTGTGGCAGCCCATCGATAACGCCGGTCACCGAAACGTCACGCGCCTCGGCCACCATCGGCAGACTGTCGGCCAACCGCCACTCGGCCCGCCATGCCGCCCATGCAAATCCCGCGGAGAATGCAGCCCCCAGCAGCAGCGACAGTCTCCAGCCGCGTGACAGGAACACGCCCCCCGCAACCGCGCCAGCACATAGAATCGTGATCGTGAGCAGCAGGTCATGACCCGGCAGGGTCGGCGACCACTGCAAGGCAAGCACGCCAAAAAGGAACAGGATGATGGCCGCACGCATGACGACATCATCATTCAGACATTCATCCCGAACAAGTACCGGCAGCGACCGGCCCGACGAGACACCATGCGAAAAACATTCCGCCGCCTGCTGCCCAGCCACGAGACGGTAAACGGCAACCGCTGGTTACGCCCGTTCTCGAATTCGCTGCTGCACCCGCGGCTATGGCACCTGAACCGTCATTCGGTGGCGGGTGCCGTGTCCGTCGGCCTGTTCTGCGGGCTGATTCCCGGCCCCTTGCAGATGTTCTGCGCCGCACTGGCCTGCATGGTGCTGCGCGCCAACCTGCCGCTGGCACTGGTCACCACGCTGTACACCAACCCGCTGACCATCGTGCCGCTGTACTTCGCGGCCTACTTCATCGGGGTTTTCGTGACCGGTGGCAGCATGGAGGGCTTCGTCGACCCGCCCACCATGGACGGCCTGGGCTTCATGCCGTGGGCGATGGCCTTTCTGGAATGGACTGCCGGGCTCGGCAAACCGCTGGCCATCGGGCTGCTGGTGCTCGCCAGCAGCCTGTCCGTTGCGGGCTATTTCGTCGTACGCGGCATCTACCGCTGGCGGCTGATCCGGGCCTGGCACCGGCGCAGCGAGAAGCGCCGCAATCAGTCCTGAAACTGGCCGTCCACCAGACGCATGGTGCGCTCGGCACGGGCTGCCAGGGCTTCGTCGTGGGTGACGATGACAAAGCTCGTACCGAGACGCTCGTTCAACCCCAGCATCAGGTCAAACACCGATTCGGCCGTCTTGCGGTCGAGGTTGCCGGTCGGTTCGTCCGCCAGCACGCAGGCCGGCGAGGTCACCAGCGCACGTGCAATCGCGGCACGCTGACGCTCACCGCCGGACAGCTCGCCCGGCGCGTGGTCGAGCCGCGCCCCCAGCCCCACTTCCTTGAGCATCGCAGCAGCCTGCGCGTTGGCTTCTTCACGCGCCATGCGGCGGATGTAGAGCGGCATCGCAACGTTTTCCAGCGCCGAGAACTCCGGCAGCAGATGGTGGAACTGATACACGAAGCCCAGCACCTGGTTGCGCTGGTGGCCACGCTCGGCATCACTCATGCTGGAGAAATCGCGGCCGTTGATCGTCACGCGTCCTGAGGTGGGCACGTCCAGCCCGCCGAGCAGATGCAGCAGCGTGCTCTTGCCTGAGCCGGAAGCGCCGACGATGGCCACGCGCTCACCACGCGCCACCGACAGGTTCACATCCCGCAGCACGGCCAGCGCGCCCGGACCTTCGCGGAACACCTTGTTCAGCCCTTCGCAGGCCAGCACAGCGTTGTTCATTGCATCACTCATAGCGCAGCGCCTCCGCCGGATTGACGCGCGACGCGCGCCAGCTCGGATACAGCGTGGCGACCAGAATCAGCACGAAGGACACCGACACGATGGTAATCACGTCGCTCGCCAG
This sequence comes from Pseudazoarcus sp. NS36, assembly GCF_059703705.1. Taxonomy (NCBI): domain Bacteria; kingdom Pseudomonadati; phylum Pseudomonadota; class Betaproteobacteria; order Rhodocyclales; family Zoogloeaceae; genus Pseudazoarcus; species Pseudazoarcus sp. NS36. The sequence goes on from NZ_BAAKJA010000001.1 coordinate 102,011, forward strand.
CACCTTCGAGGGCAGATCCTGGATGTAATAGATTTCCTTGTTCCACAGCGTCGCGCCAGTGACGGTTTCGAGCCACGGGATCACCACGTCAAGGTTGTTGGCCAACAGCAGACCGCCGATCACGCCGCCGATCAGGCCGACGAAGCCGATCACCGCGCCCTGCAGCACGAAGATCGCCATGATCGAACCGGGGCTCGCGCCCAGCGTGCGCAAGATGGCGATGTCGGCGTTCTTCTCCTGCACCGCCATGACCAGCATCGACACGATGTTGAAGGCCGCCACCGCGACGATCAGGAACAGGATGATGGTCATCATCGTCTTCTCAAGCTGCACCGCGCGGAAAAAGTTGGCGTGGCTGCGCGTCCAGTCCGACACCAGCGCCGGCACCGTGATGGATGCAGCCAGTTCGCGTACCACACGCGGCGAGGCGAACAGGTCGTCGAGCTTCAGTCGCACGCCGGTTACCGCGTCGCCCATGCGGTACAGCACCTGTGCGTCGCGCATGTGGATCAGGGCCAGCGTGGAATCGTATTCATGCATGCCGGCCTCGAAGATGCCGACCACTTCGAACTGACGCACGCGCGGCATCACCGCCGCCGGCGTGACCATGCCCTGCGGCGCGATCAGCGTGACCTTGTCGCCCATGCGCACGCCCAGCGCAAAGGACAGATCGCGCCCCAGCACGATGCCGTAGCGGCCCGGCTGAAGATCTTCGAGTGCGCCCAGCCGCATGTACTCCGAAAAATCGGCCACGCCCTCTTCGTCCGCCGGCAGCACACCGCGCACCTGCGCACCACGCACCGTCTGGTTGTACGAGAGCATGCCCTGCTCCTGCACGTACGGCGCCGAGGCCAGCACCGACGAATTCCGCATGGATTCGTCCGCCACTTGCTGCCACGCATCCAGGCCGCCGCCGTGGCTGGTGATCTGCACGTGCGAAGCCACGCCGAGGATGCGTGTGCGCAACTCCTCCTGGAAGCCGTTCATGACCGACAGCACGACGATCAGCGCCATCACACCCAGCCCCGTGCACAGCATCGACACCAGCGAGATGAAGGAGATGAAGCGGTTGCCGCCCTGCGCGCGCTTGCGGGAGCGCGTGTAGCGCAGACCGACCAGAGTTTCGTAGCGCATCCGTACTCGCATTCGTGGAAAGCCGCCATTGTGCCGCAAGCCCGCGGGCTGCGCCCGGCAAGGATTTGCAAGAACCTCTGCAGGCCCGGAGCGGGTCGGGCCACATGCTAGACTCCGGCGATTCCCGCACCACCCATTCTCTTCAGCCCCAACCGAGCACTCATGCCCGTCATCCAGCCCCGTCAGGCGCATTTCCCCATCGTGCAGGCCCTTGTGGATTCCGGCGTGCATCCGCTGCTCGCGCGCATCTACGCCGCGCGTGGCGTGAAGCGGCGCGACGAACTGGATTACAAGCTCTCCGACCTGCTGCCGCCCGACGCCCTCACCGGCACGCGCGAAGCCGCCCAGCTGCTGGCCGACGCCATCGAGGCCGGTGCGCGCATGGTCATCGTCGCCGACTACGACTGTGACGGCGCCACCGCCTGCGCGGTCGGCCTGCGCGGTCTGCGCGCCATGGGCGCCGACGTGCATTACCTGGTGCCCAACCGCTTTGAGTACGGCTACGGCCTGACGCCGGCCATCGTCGAACTGGCCGCACGCATGGAGCCGGAACTGCTGATCACCGTGGACAACGGCATCGCCAGCGTCGACGGCGTGGCTGCGGCGCGCGCGCTCGGCATCGCCACGCTGATTACTGACCACCACCTGCCGGGCGACACGCTGCCCGAGGCCGACGTGATCGTGAACCCCAACCAACCGGGCTGCGATTTCCCGAGCAAGTCGCTGGCCGGCGTCGGCGTGATGTTCTACGTGCTGCTCGCCTTGCGCGCCGAAATGCGCGAGCGCGGCGCCTTCGGCGAACGGCCGGAGCCGAATCTGGGCGACCTGCTGGATCTGGTCGCACTCGGCACGGTGGCCGACGTGGTCAAGCTCGACCGCAACAACCGCATCCTCGTCTCGCAGGGTCTGGCGCGCATGCGTGCCGGGCGCATGCAGCCGGGTGTGCGCGCGCTGTTCGCGGCGGCCGGACGTGATCCGGCGCGCGCGTCGAGCTTTGACATGGGCTTCGGCCTGGGCCCGCGCCTGAACGCCGCCGGACGCCTGTCCGACATGAGCCTGGGCATCGAATGCCTGATCACCGACGACACGGCCCGCGCACTCAACATCGCGCAGGAGCTCGACAAGCTCAACCGTGAGCGGCGCAGCATCGAACAAGGCATGCAGGAAGACGCACTGGCCCGGCTGATGGAATTCGACCCCGGCAACTCCATGTCGGTCAGCCTGTATGAGCCGGACTGGCACCAGGGCGTGATCGGCATCGTCGCCGGCCGCATCAAGGAAAAGCTCAACCGCCCCACCTTTGCCTTCGCGCGTGGCAACGACGGCGAGCTCAAAGGCTCCGGCCGCTCGATTGCCAACCTGCACCTGCGCGACGCGCTCGATCTGGTCAGCAAGCGCCGGCCCGAACTGCTGCTGCGCTTCGGCGGTCACGCCGCCGCGGCCGGCGTGACCATCCGCGAAACCGACCACGCCGAGTTCACCTCGGTATTCGAAGACGTCGTGCAGGAGCTGCTCGGGGACACCGATATCACCCGCTGCATCGACACCGACGGCGGGCTGGAATCGGCCTGGATGAGCCTCGACGCCGCTCGCATGCTGGAACAGGACGTATGGGGTCACGGCTTTCCGGCGCCGGTCTTCAGCGACGTGTTCCGCGTCGAGAACCAGCGCCTGCTGAAAGAAAAGCACCTGAAGCTGCAGGTCTCCAAGAACGGCCAGCGCTTTGACGCCATCCAGTTCAACTTCGCCGACAGCGCGCCGGGCGAAATCCACGCAGCCTATCGCCTGTCCACCAACGAGTACAACGGCGTCACCAGCCTGCAGCTGATGTTCGAGCACTTCGAGCCGGCGTGATTCGCGTGTTGTTTGATCTGGATCAGCACCCGAAATAACCGTCTCCATATCATGGGCTTTCCCGTAACCCAGTTGGAAAGCCACCATGAAGAAGGCACTGGTTCTCGCTGCGGCACTCGCCGCCGCCACTCCCGCCCTGGCCCACGAAGCCGGCAGTTTCATCGTTCGCGCCGGTGCGGCGCAAGTTGCCCCGAATGACAGCAGCTCGAACGTCAGCATCGCCGGCTCGGCGGTTGCCGGCACCAAGGCCACGGTCGGCAACGATACCCAGCTCGGCCTGACCTTCGCCTACAAGCTCACCGATCACATCGGCGTCGAACTGCTCGCCGCCACACCGTTCAGCCACCGTGTCGGACTCGGCGGCTTCGGCGCGCCGGTGGATGGCAAGCTGGCCGAGGTCAAGCACCTGCCCCCGACGCTGACGCTGCAGTACTACCCGATGGCCAAGGAATCGCGCTGGCAGCCGTACATCGGCGCCGGTATCAACTACACGACCTTCTTTGACGAGAAGCTCTCCAGCGCGCAGAAGGCCAATGGCTTCTCCGGTCTCAGCCTGAGCGATTCCTGGGGTCTGGCCGGACAAGTCGGCATGGACTACATGATTACCGACCGCCTGATGTTCAACGTTGCGGCCTGGTACATCGACATCGACACCACGGCCAGAGCGCGCCTGAACGGCGACCGCGTCAAGGTTAACGTCGATATCGACCCGTGGGTGTTCATGGTCGGCCTCGGCTACAAGTTCTGAGCCTGCCACGCATGCAAAAAAGCCGGGACGCGTCCCGGCTTTTTGTTTGTACGCTGCAGCCTTTTCAACGCAGACGGAAACGGCTCACCGCTGACTTCAGGCTGCGACCAAGCTCCTCAAGATTGCGCACCGTCTCCACAGTCTCGCGCACCGAACGGTTGTTCTCGTCGGCCATCTGCGCAATGCGCTCGACGTTGCCGGCCACATCGTTGCTGGCCACGGTCTGCTCCTTGAGCGCGTCCGAAATACTCGTGGCGTGACTCACCACATCCCGTGCGCCCCCGGCGATCCGCACGATCACCTCGCCCGCCTCGTTGGCCAGCTCAACGCCCTCGCTGACCTGCGTAATGCTGGCGCGCATGGCTTCCACCGCGCGGCCGGTGCCGCCCTGAATCTGCGCAATCATGCCGCCGATCTCCTGCGTCGACACCGCGGTACGCTCGGCCAGCTTGCGCACCTCGTCGGCCACCACCGCAAAACCACGGCCGGATTCCCCCGCGCGCGCCGCCTCGATGGCCGCGTTGAGCGCCAGCAGATTGGTCTGCTCGGCGATTTCCTTGATGACATTGACGATCGACGAAATCTCGTCGGACTGCTTCACCAACGCCTCGATATCCTGCGAGGTGACCGAGACGCGCTGCGAAATCTGCTGGATGCTCGCCACCGTGCGCTGCAGCACATCGCTGCCTTCACCGGCGATGCGATCGGACTCACGCGCGATGGTGGCCGTCTCGTTGGCGCCTTCGGCAACGTGGTTGATGCTGACCGTCAGCTCCTCGACCGCCGCGGCCATGCTCGATGAGGCCTCGCTCTGCTGGCCGGAGGATTCCTCCAGCGAATTGGCCGTGGAGGACAATTGCACCGCAGCGCTGGCGAGTTGCTCCGCACCGCTGGCGATCTGCCCCAGCATCTCGCGCAAACGCCCCTGCATGGACGTGATCGCCTGCATCAGCGCGGCCACTTCATCCGAACCGTCAGCGCGCACCGATACCGTCAGGTCGCCCTGGGCAGTCGCCTCGGCCACCTCGACGGCCTCGCGCAGACGACGCGACAGATTGCCCGAGATCAGCATGGCCATCGCCACCGCGATCAGCACTGCCAGCACGCCGCTGCCGATCAGCACGTAGATGGCCTGACGCTGCTGCGCCTCCTGAGCCGCCTGACGGACCTCCAGAAGATGATGCTCTTCCGCCACGATCTGCCCGGAAATGTCACGCAGCAGGTTCATGCCCTCGCGCCCCGTCCCCTTGCGCACGAAAGCCTCCATGCTCTGCATGATGTCGAGGCCGGAGGTGACCTGCTCGCGGATGGTCATCATCGGAACGACCGTGTCTTCCTGCCATTCCAGCATCAGCATTTCGAGATCGGCAACACGCGCCAGTTGCGCGGCGTTGGTGGAGAGCAGCTCCTTGAGCTTGGCCACTGCATCTGTGTATTCGCTTTGCCCCAAGTCATAGGGCGCAAGAAACGCATCCTCGCCCGACAGGGCAAACCCGCGGATACCGGCCTGCATGTTGCCCAGGCTGATGCGCAGTCGATCAACCTGCCCGATCACCTCGTAAGTCTGTTCGGTCAATTCGGTCGCCGCATCGGAGCGCTTGAAGCTGAAGAGCGCGATACCGATGACCAGGATGATGATCAGCACAACGACGCCAAACGAGAGTGCCAGCTTGCCGCGCACGGACAGATTGTTCATGAAACGTCTCCGGGGGTTGGAGGGATGCCGGACTGCATCTTCGGGTGACTGTCCGTATTTTCGTATCGGCCGGAATCTTACAGACTTGAGCCCCGGATCAAGCGCTGTGTTCGCTTCGCGCATCGGCTGCCGGTATACTCGCCCTCCTGCCCAAACACAGCGAAAAGACCCCCGATGGAAGCCGAACGCATCAACGCCCTCGCCGAGAAACTCACCGACCTCGCGGCTCGCGGGGCGGAACTGCGGAGGTATCTTTGACTACGATGAGAAAGCTACCGATCTGCGCGAACTGAACCTCGCACTGGAAGATCCGGACGTCTGGAACAACGCCGAACGCGCGCAGGAGCTCGGCAAGCAGAAGCGTCAGCTCGAAGATGTCGTCGTGATGCTCGACGACATCGCGCGCATGTCGCGCGACCTGAAAGACCTGTTCGAGCTGGCCGAAGCCGAGAGCGACGAGGAAACCGTCGAAGCCGTCGAAGCCGACATCGTGGTGCTGGAATCCAAGGTCCATGGCCTGGAGTTCCGCCGCATGTTCTCGAACCCGATGGACCCGAGCTCGTGCTTCATCGAAATCCAGTCCGGTGCCGGCGGCACCGAAGCGCAGGACTGGGCCGGCATGCTCGAACGCATGTACCTGCGCTACTGCGAGCGCAAGGGCTTCGACGTCGAGATCATGGAAGAATCCGAAGGTGAAGTCGCCGGCATCAAGGGCGCCACCATCAAGGTCAGCGGCGACTACGCCTACGGCTACCTGCGTACCGAAACCGGCATCCACCGCCTCGTGCGCAAGAGCCCCTTCGATTCGAACGCGCGCCGCCACACCAGCTTCTGCTCGGTGTTCGTCTACCCGGAAGTCGACGACTCGATCGAGATCGAGATCAACCCGGCCGACGTCCGTGTGGACACCTACCGTGCCTCAGGCGCGGGCGGTCAGCACATCAACAAGACCGACTCCGCGGTGCGCCTGACGCACGAGCCCACCGGCATCGTCGTGCAGTGCCAGAGCGACCGCTCGCAGCACAAGAACCGCGCCGAAGCCAACTCCATGCTCAAGGCGCGTCTGTACGAGCTGGAACTGCGCAAGCGCCAGAGCGAGCAGCAGGCGCTGGAAGACTCCAAGAGCGACATCGGCTGGGGTCACCAGATCCGCAGCTACGTGCTCGACCAGTCGCGCATCAAGGATCTGCGCACCAACTTCGAGGTCGGCAACACCCAGGCCGTGCTCGACGGCGACCTGGACGACTTCATCGCCGCCAGCCTCAAGCAGGCCGTATAAGCCTTCACCGGCTGCAGCAAAAAGGGCGCCCTCGTGAGGCGCCCTTTTTGCGTCCTGCCTGTCCGCGCTTACTTGGCGAGGTAGGCGTCGATCACCGCCGGGTCGTTGGACTTCACGGTCATCTTGTTCGGGCCGGCCGCGATACGCGTCACGACGACCTTCGGTTCCTTGTTCTGCGACACCAGCGCAACATCCTTGTCGCCTTCCTTCAGCACCCACAGACGGTTGTCGTGCACGTGCGTGTAGAAGCCCTTCTTGGCGTAGGCATCCTTGCCGCCCGAGGTCGCACAGGCACCCAGAGCCAGGCTGGCAGCCAGCACGGCAATCGCAAGCTTCATCTTGTTCATGGCAGTCCTCCCGTTGAAAGCCGGAGGCGAGTTTGCGCAGGCCGCGTGACGCTGCCGTGACACGCGGGTTACCGGCCCGTGACATCGGAGGCAGCGGCGGTCGGCCTGACGCGCAGGGCACAAAAAAACAGGGCGCCCCGAAGGGCGCCCTGCTTCATTCAAGCGATGCGAACAACTCAGCCGCGCGGGCCGAAGCTGCTGCGCGGGCGACGAGCGCCGTCGCTGCGACCGGCGTTGCCGCCATTGCCGCCGCCATTCCCATTACCACGGGACTGGCCGTTTCCGTTACCTGCAGCACGACCTGCACCCTGACCATTGCGCGACTGCCCCTGGCCCGGACGGCCGTGGGTACGCGGGCCGGGACGCGGCGGACGGGCGTCCGACACTTCCACGTGCGTACCCGGCGCAGCCGGCACAAAGCCGGTTGCCTCGGCGCGCTCGATGCGGCGCTTGATCAGACGTTCGATACCGGCCAGCAGCTTGGTCTCTTCACCGTCAACCAGCGAGATCGCAGCACCCGAAGCGCCCGCGCGGCCGGTACGGCCGATGCGGTGCACATAGTCTTCGGCCACGTTCGGCAGCTCGAAGTTAACAACCTGCGGCAGCTGGTCGATGTCCAGACCACGCGCGGCAATGTCGGTCGCAACCAGCACCGGCAGCTTGCCTTCCTTGAAGTCACCCAGCGCACGCGTGCGCGCCGTCTGGCTCTTGTTGCCGTGAATCGCGGCGGACGGAATGCCGTTCTTTTCGAGGTACTCGGACAGCTTGTTGGCGCCGTGCTTGGTGCGCGTAAACACCAGCACCTGTGCCCAGCTGTTCTGGCGGATCAGCCAGGCCAGCAGCTCGCGCTTCTGCTTCTGACCAACCATGTAGACCGACTGGTCGACCAGCTCGGACGCCGTGTTGCGGCGTGCAACCTCGACGCAACCCGGGTTGGTCAGCAGGCCGTTGGCGAGCTGACGGATTTCGTCGGAGAAGGTGGCCGAGAACAGCAGGTTCTGACGCTGCTTGGGCAGCAGGGCGAGCACTTTGCGGATGTCGCGGATGAAGCCCATGTCGAGCATGCGGTCGGCTTCGTCCAGCACCAGAATTTCAACGCCGGACAGGTCCAGGGTTTTCTGACCGATGTGGTCGAGCAGACGGCCCGGCGTGGCGACGAGAATGTCGACGCGCTTGCGCAGGGCATTGATCTGCGGGTTGATGCCAACGCCGCCGAACATCACCATCGAAGTCAGATCAACGTGCTTGCCATAGGTCTGCACGGACTCCTCAACCTGCGCGGCGAGTTCGCGCGTCGGGGTCAGGATCAGGCAGCGCGGGCGGCCCGGCTTGCTGTTGGCAGCCGGATTCTCGAGCAGGCGATGCAGCACCGGCAGCGTGAAGCCGGCGGTCTTGCCCGTGCCGGTCTGAGCGGCGGCAAGCAAGTCGCCCCCGGCCAGTACCAGCGGAATGGCCTGCGCCTGGATCGGCGTAGGCGTGGTGTAACCAGCTTCGGAAATCGCACGCAAAAGGGGAGCGGCCAGTCCGAGACTGGTGAAATCGTTTTGAATCGTCATGTAGCGGAATACTCGTGCCGGGCCTGTCGCGCGTCTGCGACGACACCAATCTGAGGCTGGCGGGAAGTCGGGGATCCGTTGCGGATCGTCCGGATAGGAAAGTTGCGCCCGCGCCGATTGGAGACACGAACGGGGCGAATGATAACGTACTTCACCCACCCCTCCCCGACTTTCTTTCCGGAAACACCGTCTGGACGGGGTTTCGCGAGGCGTCGTTTCGCGCTGTGTGAGCGGGTCGGGGTGAGGATGGTAGAGCTCCCTCTCCTTGAAGGGGGCGAGCGATCCTCCCTCCCCTTCAAGGGGAGGGCCGGGGTGGGGATGGGTCACTGGGCTGCAACCCATCCCCCTCCTAACCGGTAGTCTCGGCTGCGCCTCGCCGCTCCGCAGGCAGCGAGCATGCTCGCTGAAACCTCTGCTCCGCCCCCCTTGAAGGGGGAGGAACAAGTCCTTTCGCCTCCGCGCACGCGGAGCAGAGCACCAGCACCAAGCCACTTCCAAAAGGCCAGGGATGTCGCAGCGCCGTCCGACTTAAGGTGGCGAGCAATCCTCCCTCCCCTTCAAGGGGAGGGTTGGGGTGGGGATGGGTCACTGGGCTGCAACCCATCCCCCTCCTAACCGGTAGTCTCGGCTGCGCCTCGCCGCTCCGCAGGCAGCGAGCATACTCGCTGAAACCCCTGCTCCGCCCCCCTTGAAGGGGGAGGGACAGGCCCGCCTACCGTCAGCGCGCCCCTCCTAACCGGTAGTCTCGGCTCCGCCTCGCCGCTTCACCGTCCAGCCTCCCTAGCGCGCATCATTGAGCACCAGCTCGAACTCCGGCCTGGGCCGCAGCAAGGCGCGCTGGCGTGGCGTTGCCCGCATCTGCAGGCGGATGTACTCCCCACCGCCCACCGACGCGTGCAGGCGCATGCAGTATTCGACGATCTCCATGCGTGCGGCCAGCGGCACTTCGTTCATGCGGTCGAGATACAGCAGGTACGACACCTCGCCCACGCCGATGAAGTTGAGCATGGGCGCAACGCTGAACCAGGGGTTCTCGCCGTCGTGGCTGAGCGGCATGCCGTGCCGCATCAGGATCTCGCGCACCTCATGGGCGATCTGCATCGACAGTTCGGGAAACTGCCGCGCCTTGTCGCGCTCGCCGGCTGCGGCCGGCATACAGGCGACCAGAAGCGCGCAGCACAACCACACACGCCCCCGCCGCAGAATAGACTGATTCACGCTCTCTCCTCCTCGTTCGGGGCGGCGACGGCTTCTGTGAGCATCGTCCGCATCCGTGAGACCAGCATGAACCGGCTCGGAGAATGAAGTCCAGCGGCGGCAGGCCTGCGCGTGCGCAAAAGTCCCTGCAGTGGGTCAGGAAGGCAACACAGGGGGCAACTCAGGCTGCGGGCGCAGCCTCGGCATCCGGCACCACCGGCGGCGGCAAGGCTTCCAGCCACTCCACCGCTTCAGCCTCGACGCGGGTGCGGCGCATCGGCGGCAGGCTGCGCCACACCATCTTGCCGTAGGGCTTGCCGATCATGCGCGGGTCGCACACGCACAGCAGGCCGCGGTCGGTCTCGCTGCGGATCAGCCGCCCGGCGCCCTGCTTCATGCTGATCACCGCGCGCGGCAACTGGTAGCTCATGAACGGGTTGTGGCCGGCCTTCTGCAGGTGTTCGATGCGCGCGGACAGCACCGGATCATCCGGCGGCGCAAACGGCAGACGGTCGATGATCACCAGGCTTAGCGCATCGCCCGGCACATCCACGCCTTCCCAGAAGCTCTGGCTGGCCACCAGCACCGCGTTGCCCAGCATGCGGAAACGCGCCAGCAGCTCGGTGCGCGAGCCCTCGCCCTGCAGCAGCATGGGCAGATTGTCCCCGGCGGCCGCCAGTCCATCGGCAATCAGAGCATGCACGCGGCGCATCGCGCGCAGCGAGGTACACAGCACGAAGGCCCGCCCACGCGCGGCGCGGATCAGCGGCAGCGCGGTGCGCGCCACGGCGTCAACGTAGTCCGGGTGATTGGGGTCCGGCATGTCGCTCGGCGCGTAGAGCACGGCCTGCTCGGCATACTCGAACGGGCTACCCCACACCGCCGTGACCGGCGGCTTTTCGAGCCAGGAGAGGCCCATCTCGTTGCAGTAGTGCGAAAAATCATTGCCCACGGCCAGCGTGGCCGAGGTGAAGATCCAAGCCCGCAACTGGCCTTCAAGCTGGCGCTTGAACACGCTGGCCACATGCAGCGGCGTGGCGTTGAGCGATACCGACTGCGAGAACACCTCAACCCAACGGATCATCTCGGCGTCTTCCGGCCCGCGCCAGCGCGCCAGCCGCTCACGCATCTCCTGCGTGCGGCGCAGGCAGTTGGCCAGCCCTTCGGAGCGCTCGGCCTGGGTTTCCAGCACGGTCTCGAAGGCCACGACGGCCTCATCCACGCCATTCACCGCTTCATCAAAGCCCTCGCGCCCCACTGCCTGACTCCAGCTCATGCGCGCCGATTCGGCGCCAAAAGCCAGCCGCAGATCACGCGCGGCCTTCTCCAGCAAGCGGGTGGCGTCCACCAGATCACGGCAGTCGGGGGCGGAGGCTATGGTTTCCGTGCGGGTATCGCGCGCGAGTTCCAGAATCTGCGCGCTCGACACGCTCTCGCCAAAGAACAGGCTGGCCGTCTCCGGCAACTGGTGCGCCTCGTCGAAGATCACCGCATTGCAGGCCGGCAGCAGCTCGCCCATGCCCACGTCGCGCAGCATCACGTCGGCAAAGAACAGGTGATGGTTCACCACCACCACATCCGCATCCATGGCCTCGCGCCGAGCCGCCATCACGAAGCAGTCCTTCACGTTCGGGCATTCCTGCCCCAGGCAGTTGTCGCGCGTGGACGTGGCCGCAATCCAGGCCGGCGAATCCTCGCGCACGTCGGTGCATTCGGCCTTGTCGCCGGTGTGGGTGATCTGCGCAAAGCGCACGATCTTGCGCAGGTCCGCCGCGTCCTGCGGGCTCTGGAAACGCCCTTCCTTGGCGTTGCGCTCCAGGTGGTACGGGCACACGTAGTTGGCGCGCCCCTTCAGCAAAGCCATGCGCACCGGCACCTTCAGCGCATCGCGCACGGTTGGCAGATCGCGTTTGAACAGCTGATCCTGCAGCGTTTTGGTGCCGGTCGAGACAATCACCTTGCCGCCAGCCAGCAGCGCCGGCACCAGATAGGCAAAGGTCTTGCCGGTGCCGGTGCCGGCCTCGGCCACCAGCACGCCGTAACTTTTGAGCGCTTCCTCGATCCGCCCCGCCATCTCCACCTGCTGCGGCCGCGCCCGGAAGCCCGGAATCGCGCTGGCGAGCGGCCCGTCGGGCGAAAAGGCGTGGGTAAGGTCGGTCATGGGATGCTGAGGTGCGTGAAAGACGCAATGGTAGCAAGCGTCAGTATCGTAGGGCGCAATAAGCGCAAGGCATTGCGCCGCATGACGCGAGAAACCGGACAAGCCACCCCACGGTCACCAGGGGAGTTTTTCACCGCTGTAGGCGTAGAAGCTGCCGGTTTCCTCTGCCCCCAAGCCGTCCAGCACCCGCAGCAGGTCACCCGCAGCGTCGGTGGCTGGGCGGCCAATCTCGGCGCCGTTGAACGGGGCGGACAGGCCTGAGTTGACCGTACCGGGGTGCAGCGCCACCAGCACGGCCTGCCGGTGGGTGCGCGCCACTTCAATCGATGCGGTCTTGAGCAGCATGTTCAAGGCAGCCTTTGAAGCGCGGTAGCTGTACCAACCGCCCAGACGGTTATCGCCGATGCTGCCGACCTTGGCGGACAGCACAGCCAGCAGGCCACGCTCCTTCGGGGGCAACAGCGGTGCAAAGTGGGCGAGCACCAGCGCAGGGCCGAAGGTGTTGATACGGAAGACGGCTTCCATCTGCGCACGGTGCATCTGGCCCAGGCGCTTTTCTGGCATGCCGTGGTCGCCATGCAACACGCCGGCAGCAAGCAGGATGCAATGCCACGGCCCCTGCGCCTTCAATTGTTTCGCGGCATCGACGATGGAGGCTTCGTCCTCCAGATCAACCGCCGGATCGGTGCTGCGGCCCAGGCCCACGGCCAGCGCGCAGCGTGGGTCAGCCTGCAGGTGCGCCAGCAAGGCACTGCCGATGGCGCCGGAGGCACCGATAACGAGGGCGCGATAGCCCTGGGGAAGTGACTGAAGGGAAGGCGTGAGCATCGGCGCTCGCTATGAGGTCAAGGCGACCAAGCGTAGCCCGACCGTCGAGCCCGCACAAAGAAATCGCATCCGACACAGCCCTCCGTCACGCCGGGCTCGGGCGGGGCTCACCCACCCTGCACCGGCTTGCAGCCGGCCAGCGCCAGCGCGAAGCCGTCTTCGCTGTTCTCCCAGCAATCCTGCTCGACAAAGCCCGCCTCACCGAGCAGCGTGAAGATGCCTTCGCGGGTGTATTTGTGGGCGCTCTCCATCCAGATCGGCTCGCCCTCGGCCAGCGTCAGCTCAAGCTCGGCGGCGGCGATGTGCACGGTCTGAGCCTTGCGGCTGACCAGCCAGGCTTCAACGCGGGAGGCCTCGGCATTCCAGAGCACGCGGTAATCGAAGGCCGACAGGTCGAAATCGCCACCGAGTTCGCGGTTGATGCGTACCAGCAGGTTGCGGTCGAAGGCGGCGGTGACGCCGAGCGGGTCGTCGTAGGCGAGCAGCATGTCGCGCTCGGCCTTGACCAGATCGGCGCCGAGCAACACCCGGTCGCCCGGCCGCATCGCAGCGCGTATGGCTCGCAGCATGGCCAGCGCGCCGGGGCGATCAAAGTTACCGATATTCGATCCCAGCATCAGCACCAGCTTGGGACCGGCCCCCGCTTCCACCTCTGCCAGGCCCGCCTCGTAGCTCGCTTCGTGGCGAACCACGGCCAGGCCGGGCAGCGTCGCCAGCCGGACTTCGGCCGCATCCAGCGCCGAGGCCGAGACGTCGATCAGATGCACGTCGAGCGGCGCGGCCTGCGCGTCCCGCGCCCCGAGCAGGCAGGCCAGCTTGGCGCCATTACCCGGCCCCAGCTCCACGACCGAGCGCAAGGGCATACAGGCCGCCAGAATGTCTACGCCATGTCGTTCGAGCAGAGCGCTCTCGGCGCGCGTCAGGCGGTACCACGGCAGCGCGCAGATGGCCTCGAACAGCGCCGAACCCAGCGTGTCGTACAGGTAGCGCGACGGCAGACGCCGTGGCGATGCCGTCAGGCTCTGGCGGATGTCACGCGCAAAGGCGGCGAGCTCGGTATCCGGGGGCGTGCGCGCGTTCATCGGCCGCCCTCCGCCACACAGCGAAAGCTCGCGAACACGTAGGGATAGCGCGGACGGAACCAGTTGCGGAACGACGGCCGGACCAGCTCGCGCACGGTCGCCGGTGAAGCGCCCTTCATCACGTAATGCTGGCCGTCGAAGAAATCCGCCGAATATTCCGGGTATTCGGCCATCGGTGCGAAACCGGGGAAAGGCTCGAACGGCGTCGAGGTCCATTCCCAGCCATTGCCGACCAGATCCTCGACACCCCAGGCGCTGGCCCCGTCCGGGTGGCTGCCGGCCGGTTCCGGATCGTAGCCGTCGAATCCGAAGGCGCCATGACGCGCCTGCGGCGCCTCGTCCCCCCAGGGGAAACGCCGTTGCGGCCCAGCGGGGTCGCCCAGCGCCGCGCGCTGGTACTGCGCTTCGGTGGGCAAGGCCATGCCGCGCCAGCGCGCATAGGCGCTGGCCTCCGCGTGCGTCACCCACACCGGCCACGCCAGCGGCAAAGGCAGGTCACAGAACATGCCGCGCCACTGCCACGACTCACCATCACGCTGCCAGAAATGCGGATGAGTCATCCTGTGTTCGCGCAGCCACGCCCAATCCTCGGGGCGCCACCAACGCTCGTCCTGGTAGCCACCGGCCTCGACGAAGGCCAGGTACTCCGCATTGGTCACCTTGTGACGCTGAATGCGAAACGCCGACACGTCCGCGCCATGCGCCGGCACCTCGTTGTCCCACGCAAAAGGCAGATCGCCCGGCGCCACCCCCAGCACCGCGTGCCCGGCCGACACGGCGACCATCTCCTGCTCGGGCGCCGCGCCGCCGATATTCGGCGTATAGCCCTCCGGCGCGCGCTTGTCGCTGTGCGGAAGCGCATGCCACAGATACATCAGCGTCTCGTGGTGCATGGTTTCGTGTTCGAGGATGCGATGCACGACATCAATCGGCCCATCGGGGTCGCTCAGCACGCTTTCGATCGCCGCACGCACGCGGCGGTCCGCCTCGTCACGGAAGGCAATGACCGCAGCCCGCTCCGGCCATTCGTCGGCCTCGTTGCCGCGCGCTTTCACATCGCTCGTCGCCTCATGCGGATCAATGCCGCGCGCGAACAGGCGTTCCAACTCTTCATCAATGGCCGGCCCGCCCAGCGCCTTGCGCACCAGATGTGCATGGCTGAATGCCGGCACATGGCCCTCGTAGAAGACCAGCGGATTGCGCAAGGGAATCGGTCGCCCGAAATAGGCGCCGTCGGACAAGGTGGCATAAAGCGCATGCATTCGACGGCGATTGCGGTCGAACTGGTCAAGCAAGTCGGACCCGGTGCAGAACTTGATGGGCGCGTTCATGTGGCAAATCCTCCTAGCCGTGCCTGTCTGTGCCGACTGGCGGGTTGCGATGACTGCAACGCTACGCGTTCAATGTTGCACGGTGTGGCGCCGGCCCGCCAGCTTGCGGCGCCGAGAAGACAACACTGAAAGCAGCGCCTTGCTCAGTCCCACTTCCCGTCGGGGTTTTTATCTTAGGAGCACATTCGCCGGCGTTGCGACGAAGCAAAATTGCGATACACAACTCTGCTGCAGAGGCCAGGCAGACGTACAAGCACGGCCGGTGACGCATGACTCATTGGAAAGCATACGGCGCAATGCCCTTCCGTTATTGCGCCCTACGCGAACTGCACCGTTCGCATCGAACCATTGCATTGAAGCTTTAGCGCTCGTGAAAGTATTTGCAGGTAAAAATCTGAACGCCAATCAGCTTTCGATCCTTCTCAGAGGGCCTGATCAAAGCTCCGGCGGTTCGTGCAAGCGTTCCTCGATTTTCGCTAGCGTTGAACGAAACAGTGCTTCCGATGGCGTCCAGACAGACGCTCATAGGAGGGATCATTTGCTCGCAAACAGGGTGCATTAGATCAAGGCTCGAGGAGAGCACGCTCGGATCGAGAGCAAGACCATCTTTGACTAGGTAGAACTCTTCGCCTTTGATTTTGGTGGGTTTCCACTCATATCCGTTCCAGGCAAGCCCGATGGATTGTTCTACCGTGCAGGCCAACGAGATTCGCGCTGCCAGGGTGTGGCCAAAAGGCAGCACCAAGACGATTGCCATGACCATGGATTGAATGCGGTTGCGTGTGAGGCTCATCGAGCTATCCTTGGGTTGATCAGCAGGCTGTCCACATGAATTTATGCGTTTCCTGCATTGTACTCAGGGCGGCGCCATCGCAGCGCGCTGGAGGGTCAGGTCTATATTCTAGACCGGTCTAGAATATAGACCTGACCTCGACTTCCTCTTTTTGATCTCACTAACGATCGGCACAACCGACACCACGCCGGTGTGGGAAGACAATCTGGGTCAGGGCGGAGCTACAGCACGAGCAATTATCTTTGAAGCAACAGCAGGCAGGCGGCAACGCCAAACAGCCACGGTAAGCCAGCATCCACGATTAACCACCGCAGATTTTGGCTACGGAGCATCAGCGTGTACACGTTGTCGAATCGCTGGAGCGATGCGAAAACACGGTCGTAGCCTTTGCCCATTGCTCCTGTCGGAGCAGCGCGGTCAAGAAATTGCTCAAATTGCTCCTTTATGGTCTTAGCTGCCTGACCAAAACGCACGTCATCACTCTTGCTCGCAAGGTCTTCTATCCGTGTTTCGAACTCCTCGAGCTTTCGGTGGAAATCCTCAAATCGTCCTGCTTTTTGGTACCACCAATTTGAGAGAGTCGATTGCCTGAAGTCCTTGGTGGAGTCGGCTCCATCCTCCCCCATACCAACAACCATCGCTTCGTTCGATACAAGGCGATACCGGGTACCTGTCACTCTCAGACGCCAGACGCCCCACGTCTCCCAGCAAAGCCAAGAAAAATGAAGTGTCAGATATAGAAGAATGAGAAACAGCACATCACTGACCAACTCATCATTCAGGCCCACAAACTTCAGGCCCAATAGGCTTGAGTGGGGATCAATCCTAATGTCTTTCAGGACAATCACGATGGCGATGAATGCTAGGACCAGCAGCCGCGCTCGAACCTTCAATGCCATGTCCGAGAATTCCGTAAATACGGGCTCACTCATCACTTTGCTTACTGCTTCAATCCGTTCATCAGCGTCAGCCACCACACACTCCGGTGATTTAAACAGCATCAACTATACAATGGCAAAATGATTGGCACGGGTGAGCGATGCTAAATTGAATGCAGGACTTCCTGATCATCCTCGACAATTCGCCGCGAACCATGTTTTTGATTAAGGTAAATAGAGGACAGACTGAGGTAACACGGGTTTCCCGGACACATTTGAAGATGGACAATATCTTTGGAGGTGTCTCATGGGAAAGAACATCGAGCCGGTCAAAGACGCAGCGTAACCAACCCATACCCTCATGACAATCGCCTTGCGGTGACATTGCCCCCTTCCCCCTCTGGCTCGCCGAGCGTAGGCCGGTTTCGCCGGAGCAATCCGGTCCTGCTGCTTGAGCGAAGCAAGTTCAGGACCGGCCGGCGAAAGCGGCTGGAGCGAGGGAAGCCCGAAGGGCCGAGACGGCGGGGCACGTTTCTTTGCCTACTTTCTTGGCGTGCACCAAGAAAGTAGGTCGCCCGCCGGGGCGAGTCCCGGCCGGTCGAGGCAGCAGAACCGACTCCAGCCACTAGAAGCACTGGCTAGGCGCGGTGCGCCTCCGCCAAATACTCCCTCCCCCGCATCTCAATCAGCCGGCTCACCGTCCGCACAAACTCATGTGCGTTCTGCCCCTCGACATACACCTCATGCGCCTCGACCTCGGCGCTGACGACCAGATTCACACGGCAGTCGTACAGCACGTCGATCAGCCACGTGAAGCGGCGCGCGGCGGAAGCCTCGGCTGGCGTCATGCGCGGCACGGATGAGAGCAGCAGCGTGTGATACTCGCGGGCAATTTCCAGATAGTCGTTCTGTGAGCGCGGGCCGTCGCACAGCGTGGCGAAGTCGAACCAGATCACGCCAGCGGCGCGGGCGCGGACGGGGAAGTGGCGCTCCAGCACTTCGATTTCTCCGGACTGCGGGGGCTGCTGCGAAAGTCGCTCGAAATCCGCGGCGAGGCGCGCTTCGGCGGCGGCATCAGCCGGGACGACCCAAGTCTGCATGTCGATCAGTGCGCGCAGGCGGTAGTCGGTGCCGGCGTCGACTTCCAGCACGTCAAAGCGCTGCTTCATCAGCTCGATGGTGGGGATGAAGCGCTGGCGCTGCAGACCATGGGGGTAGAGGCCGTCGGGCGGGTAGTTGGAGGTCATGACGAAGACCACACCAGCGCCGAGCAGCGATTCGAGAAGACGGCCGAGGATCATGGCGTCGGCGATGTCGGACACGTGGAATTCGTCGAAGCAGAACAGGCGGGTTTCGGCGGCGATGCGCTCGACCACCTTGGCGAGCGGGTCGGGCGCGTTGTTCAGCCGGCGCAGGTCGTTCTGCACTTCCTGCATGAAGGCGTGGAAGTGCACGCGGCGCTTTTTCGGCTCCGGGACGGCCTCATAGAAGCGGTCCATGACAAAGCTTTTGCCGCGCCCTACTCCGCCCCACAGATAGACGCTGCGCGGTGGCTGCGGCTTGCTGAACAAGCGGCTCAGAAAGCCGGCTGCGGGCGCAGCGAGCTCGTCCGCGAGGACTTGCAGGCGCGTGATGGCGGTCTGCTGCGAGGGGTCGGCAGTGAAGCCGCGCTCGGCGAGCGCGGCCTGATACGCGGCGGTGATGACGCCGGAGGCGGATTCGGTCATGGGGAAATGATAAGGCCCGCCGAAGCGGGCCGTGGTCGGCTTTAAAAATGTAGCGGCCGCTTATCCACCGCGAGGGCGGCTTCGTGCACCGCTTCCGACATGGTCGGGTGGGCGTGGCAGATGCGGGCGAGGTCTTCGGCTGCACCGGCGAACTCCATGGCCACGACGGCTTCGGCAATCAGCTCCGAGGCGCCGGCACCGACGATGTGCACGCCGAGGATGCGATCGGTCTCGGCGTCGGCCAGGATCTTGGCGAAGCCTTCGGGGGCGGCCATGCCCATGGCGCGGCCGTTGAAGGCGAACGGGATCTTGCCGGCGCGGTACTTCACGCCGTCGGCCTTGAGCTGCTGTTCGGTCTTGCCGACCCAGGCAATCTCGGGCGCGGTGTAGATCACCCACGGCACGGTGTTGAAGTCGCAGTGGCCGGACTGACCGTTGATGACTTCGGCCACCATCACGCCCTCTTCCATGGCCTTGTGCGCGAGCATGGGGCCGCGCACGACGTCGCCCACCGCCCACACGCCGGGCAGGGTGGTGGCGCAATGGTCATCGACCTTGATGAAGCCGCGATCATCCAGCTCCAGACCGACGCGGTCAGCGTCCAGCCCGTCGGTGTTGGGCACGCGGCCCACCGACACGATGAGGCGGTCGGCGGCGAGCTTGTGCTCCTTGCCGTCCTTGTCGGTGTAGTCGATGGACACGCCGCTGCGGGTTTTCTTGACCTCGCCGATCTTGCAGCCGAGCTGGATGTCGAGACCCTGCTTGGTGAAGATCTTGAGCGCTTCCTTACCTACATCCACGTCGGCCGCGCCGAGGAAATCCGGCAGGGCTTCGAGCACGGTGACTTCGGCACCCAAGCGGCGCCACACCGAACCCATCTCCAGGCCGATGACGCCGGCGCCGATGACGGCGAGCTTCTTGGGCACGGCGGTGAGGTCGAGCGCGCCGACGTTGTCGCAGACGACCTTGTTGTCGACTTCGACGTCTTTCAGGTGGCGCGGGCGCGAGCCGGTGGCGACGATGACATGGGTGGCCAGCACTTCCTCTTCACCCACGGCGACGCGCCAGCGCTCGCCTTCGCGCGCGACGAAGCGGCCGTGGCCGGCAACGAAGGTGACCTTGTTCTTCTTGAACAAGCCCTTGATGCCGCCGGTGAGCTGGTCGACGATGCCGTTCTTGCGCTTGAGCATCTGCGCGACGTCGATCTTGGGCTTGCCGACGACGATGCCCTGGTCGGCAAAGCTGTGGCCGGCTTCCTCGAACAAATGCGAGGTGTGCAGCAGCGCCTTGGACGGAATGCAGCCGACGTTGAGGCAGGTGCCGCCGAGGCGCGGTTCGCCCTTGGGGTCTGCATAGGGGTTGGATTCGCAGCAGGCGGTCTTGTAGCCGAGCTGGGCGGCGCGGATGGCCGCGACGTATCCGCCCGGCCCACCGCCGATCACGAGTACGTCGAATTCACGGGTGGACATGGGTGTTGTCTCCGGATCGGGTGAGGCAATGCGCGCACCAGCCGGATGGCGGCCGGTGCGGCGAGAAGTGAATCAGATGTCGATGATCAGGCGTGCCGGATCTTCCAGCGCTTCCTTGATGGTGACCAGGCCCAGCACGGCTTCGCGGCCGTCGATGATGCGGTGGTCGTAGGACAGCGCGAGGTAGTTGATCGGGCGGATCACGATCTGGCCGTTCTCCACCACCGGGCGATCCTTGGTGGCGTGAATGCCGAGGATGGCCGACTGCGGCGGGTTGATGATCGGGGTCGACAGCATCGAGCCGAACACGCCACCGTTGGAGATCGAGAAGGTGCCGCCGGTGAGCTCTTCCATGCTGAGCTTGCCTTCCTGCGCCTTCTTGCCGTATTCGGCGATCTTCTTCTCGATGTCGGCGATGGACATCTGGTCGACGTCCCGGATGATCGGCACGACCAGACCACGCGGGCTGCCGACGGCAATACCGACGTCGATGTAGCCGTGATAGACGATGTCGTTGCCGTCCACCGATGCGTTGATGATGGGGAATTTCTTCAGCGCGGCGACCACGGCCTTGACGAAGAAGCCCATGAAGCCCAGACGCACGCCGTGAGCCTTCTCGAAGCGCTCGCCGTATTTCTTGCGCAGCTCCATGACCGGCGCCATGTTGACCTCGTTGAAGGTCGTGAGGATGGCGTTC
Source organism: Pseudazoarcus sp. NS36 (assembly GCF_059703705.1). Taxonomy (NCBI): domain Bacteria; kingdom Pseudomonadati; phylum Pseudomonadota; class Betaproteobacteria; order Rhodocyclales; family Zoogloeaceae; genus Pseudazoarcus; species Pseudazoarcus sp. NS36. Next base: position 122,788 of record NZ_BAAKJA010000001.1, read on the forward strand.
TCGTTCTTGGACTGGATCAGGCGCTCGGCGATGCGGGCGCGCAGGCGCGTCATCGGCACGCGCTCTTCCGGGCGGTCGGCGGCGTCACGCTCGATCATGCGGGCGGACGGCGCGGGTGCGGAGCTGCTGCTGCCGGCAGCCACGGCGTCTTCCTTGGTGACGCGGCCACCACGGCCGGAGCCGGCCACGTCGTCGGCGGCAACGCCCTTCTCGTTCAGGATCTTGCGCGCGGCGGGGCTGGCGGCGGCCGATGAGGCCGACGACGCTGCCGGAGCGGCTTTGGTTTCGGCCTTGGCCGGAGCCGCAGCCGGCGCGGCCTTGGCGGCGCCCTTGGCTTCAGTGTCGATCTGCGCGAGCACTTCACCGGCAGTGACGGTGTCGCCATCGGTCCGGACGATCTTGACGATGACGCCGTCGGCCGGAGCCGGCGTTTCGAGCACGACCTTATCGGTCTCGATGTCGATCAGGTTCTCGTCGCGCGACACGGTGTCGCCTTCTTTTTTGTGCCACTTCACCAGCGTCGCTTCGGACACCGATTCAGACAGTTGCGGCACTTTCACTTCGATCAGCATGGAGTTCTCTCCCTGTTGCCTGTTCTGTTGTGCGATGGGGCTGGATCAGTCCTGGATGGGACCAAATGCGTTTTCGATGATCGTCTTCTGCTGCAGGTTGTGTTTGGCGTAATAGCCCACCGCGGGCGACGCCGAACCCGGACGGCTGACCAGCAGCAGTTCGCGGCCGGCGCCCAGCACGTTGGCCAGATGCTGGCGCGAGGCCAGCCAGTACCAGGCGCCCTGGTTGCGCGGCTCTTCCTGGCACCACACAAACTCCTTGGCCTTGGGGAACTGGGCCAACACCTCGCCCAGCGCCTCCGCAGGGAAGGGATAGAGCTGCTCGATGCGCACCAGAGCGGTGTCGGTGATGCCCTGCTCGCGGCGGTGTGCCAGCAGCTCGTAGTAGATCTTTCCCTGGCACAGCACGATGCGCTTGACCTTCTTGGGGTCGAGCTGGTCGATCTCGCCGATGACGGTCTGGAAACGGCCGGTCGCCAGCTCGTCGAGCGTCGAGATCGCTTCCTTGTGACGCAGCAGGGACTTGGGCGTGATGATGATCAGCGGCTTGCGCATCTTGCGCAGCATCTGGCGGCGCAGCAGGTGGAAGATCTGTGCCGGAGTGGTCGGCACGCAGACCTGCCAGTTGGTCTCGGCGGCCATGTTCATGAAGCGCTCGATACGTGCCGAGGAGTGCTCCGGCCCTTGCCCTTCGTAGCCGTGCGGCAGCATCAGCGTGAGCCCGCAGACACGGCCCCACTTGGCTTCGCCGGAACTGATGAACTGGTCGAGCACGACCTGGGCGCCGTTGACGAAGTCACCGAACTGCGCCTCCCACACCACGAGCTGGTTGGGCTCGGCCGTGGCATAGCCGTATTCGAAGGCCAGCACGGCCTCTTCGGACAGCACGGAATCGAAAATCTGCACCGGGCCCTGGCCTTCGCGGATGTCCTGCAGCGGAATCCAGGCACCGTCGTTCCAGCGCTCGCGGCGCTGGTCGTGCAGCACGGCGTGGCGGTGGAAGAAGGTGCCGCGGCCGACGTCCTCACCCGAGATGCGGATGCCGTAGCCCTGCGCGACCAGGCTGGCGTAGGCCAGGTTCTCGCCCATGCCCCAGTCCAGCGGCAGATCGCCACGGCCCATGGCAGCACGGTCATTGACGATTTTCTCGACGCGCGAATGCAGGATGAAGCCTTCCGGCACCGCCGTGAGGCGTTCGGCCAGACGCTGCGCCTCGGACAGCGGAATGGCGGTGTCGGCGTCGTCGGTGTAGTCGTGACCCAGGAACGGCGTCCAGTCGACCGCGTACTTGCTGCTGTGGCCGGACAGCACCGGATTGGACAGCAGCTCGCCGCGGTCCAGATGCTCGCGGTAGTCGCGGATCACGGCATCGGGCTCTTCCGGCGGAATCGAGCCCTCGGCCACCAGACGGTCGGCGTAGATCTGACGCGTACCGGGGTGCGATGCGATCTTACGATACATCAGCGGCTGCGTGACCATCGGCTCGTCCTGCTCGTTGTGGCCGAGCTTGCGGAAACACACGATGTCGATGACGACATCCTTCTTGAACTCGTTGCGGAATTCGGTCGCCAGCTTGGTGACCAGCGCCACCGCTTCGGGGTCATCGCCATTGACGTGGAAGATCGGCGCTTCGACCATTTTGAAGATGTCGGTGCAGTACAGCGACGAGCGGGTGTCACGCGGGTCGGACGTGGTGAAGCCGATCTGGTTGTTGATGACGATGTGCACGGTGCCGCCGGTGCCATAGCCACGCGTCTGGGAGAAGTTGAGCATCTCCTGGTTGACGCCCTGCCCGGCCACCGCCGCATCGCCGTGGATGAGCACGCCGACGACCTGCTTCTTGTCGACGTCTTCCCGACGGAACTGGCGCGCGAACACGGAGCCGGCCACCACCGGGTTGATGATTTCGAGGTGCGAGGGGTTGAAGGCCAGCGACAGGTGCACCGGGCCGCCCGGGCTCATCACGTCGCTGGAGAAACCCATGTGGTACTTCACGTCGCCGGAAGCGAGGTCGGCCGCGGCCTTGCCCTCGAATTCAGAGAACAGCATCGACGGCGACTTGCCGAGCACGTTGACAAGCAAGTTCAGACGGCCACGGTGGGCCATGCCGATGACGATCTCCTGCGCGCCGTGGGTGCCGGCCACACGCACGATCTCGTCCATGGCCACGATCATGGATTCGCCGCCTTCGAGCGAGAAGCGCTTCTGGCCTACGTACTTGGTGTGCAGATAACGTTCGAGCGTTTCAGCGGCCGTGACGCGGTTGAGGATGCGCCGCTTGGTCTCAATGTCGAAGCGCGGCGTGGCACGCAGGCTTTCGAGCCGGGCCTGGATCCAGCGTTTCTGCTGGATCTCGGAGATGTACATGTATTCGCAGCCGATGGAGCCGCAATAGGTCTGGCGGATGGCTTCGAGGATTTCGCGCAGCGTGGCGTGCTCGCTGTCGAAACCGTGGAAGGAGCCGACGTTGAAGCTGCGATTCAGGTCAGCTTCGGTGAAGCCGTAGTAGGACGGCTCGAGTTCGGGCACGTCCGGGCGCTCGGTACGCTTGAGCGGATCGAGGTTGGCCCAGCGGTTGCCGAGAAAGCGATAGGCATTGATCAACTGCAGCGCCTTGACCTGCAGCTTGTCGTCGTCGCCGGCCGACACCGTGCGCATGCGCGGCTGCTTGGCCAGTTGCGCAAAGGCCTCGACCACGGGGCCGTGGGCTACGTCGCGCACGGCCGCGCCGGCCTGGGCCTGCAGCTTGTCGAAGTACTCGCGCCAACTGTCCGAGACCGAGGCCGGATCGGCCAGATAGGACTCGTACAGCTCCTCGACGAACGGGGCGTTGCTCCCGAATAGGTAGGACGTCGATTTGCGCTCTTGCATCATGTTGATCACCTGCTCGCTGGGTACTTCACGAATTGCAGAACCTGCGCCTGGCCCCGAATTGAAAACGGGACAGCCGGACAACCCGGCCATCCCGTCCGTGATTCAGGAACGGCAGGCGGCATCCTGCTCCTGCGACATGGCGTTCATCGCTTTGCCATGTCGGGGACGTCGCGACGCGCTGCACCGGTGTACAGCTGACGCGGACGGCCGATCTTGTATTCCGGGTCGGTGATCATTTCTTCCCACTGCGTGATCCAGCCGACGGTACGCGCCAGCGCGAACACGCAGGTGAACATCGAGGTGGGAATGCCGATCGCCTTCTGGACGATGCCGGAATAGAAATCCACGTTCGGGTAAAGCTTGCGCTCGACGAAGAACTCGTCTTCCAGCGCGATGCGCTCGAGTTCCATCGCCAGTTTGAACAGACGGTCGTTTTCCAGGCCGAGTTCGCCCAGCACGTCGTAGCAGACCTTGCGCATCAGCTTGGCGCGCGGATCGTAGTTCTTGTAGACGCGGTGACCGAAGCCCATCAGGCGGAACGGGTCGTCCTTGTCCTTGGCGCGCTTGATGTATTCGCCGACGCGCGAGACGTCGCCGATTTCTTCGAGCATGTTGAGGCAGGCCTCGTTGGCGCCACCGTGTGCCGGGCCCCACAGGCAGGCGATACCGGCCGAGATGCAGGCAAACGGGTTGGCGCCCGACGAACCGGCCAGACGCACGGTCGAGGTCGAGGCGTTCTGCTCGTGGTCGGCGTGCAGCGTGAAGATCACGTCGAGCGCGTGCGCGACCACCGGGTTGGGCTTGTACTCCTCACACGGCGTGGCGAACATCATGTGCATGAAGTTCTCGGAGTAGCTCAGGTCGTTGCGCGGGAACATGAACTGCTGGCCGGTGTTGTACTTGTAGGCCATGGCGACGATGGTCGGCAGCTTGGCGATCAGGCGGTAGAAGGACATCGTGCGATGTTCTTCGTCCGAGAAGTCCATGGCCTCGTGATAGAAGGCCGACAGCGCGCCGACGATACCGACCATGATGGCCATCGGGTGCGCGTCACGGCGGAAGCCGTTGTAGAAGCGCATGAGCTGGTCGTGCAGCATCGAGTGGTTCTTGATCGAACGCTCGAACTCCGTCTTCTGCGCTTCGTTGGGCAGTTCGCCCTTGCGCAGCAGGTAGGCCACTTCGAGGAAGCTGCACTTGCCGGCCAGCTGCTCGATGGGATAGCCGCGATAGAGCAACTCACCCTTGTCACCATCAATGAAGGTGATCGACGACTTGCAGCTACCCGTCGAGAGGAAACCCGAGTCGTAGGTGAACAACCCGGTTTGACCACCCAGGCTGCGGATGTCGATGACATCGTTGCCGTGGGTGCCGCTCAGGATCGGGAAATCGTAGGTTTTCCCGTCCAGGGTCAGCGTTGCAGTGCGGTTATTGCTCATTGTCTTTCCCTTATGCTTGCCAAATATTTCTTGTAGTCAGCGACAGCTCCATGCGGCTTCAGGACCGCTGCAGCAACGCGATGATTTCTTTCCAGCGCTCCGTCGGACATTCGGCGCTGCCGTTGACCATGGCCCACAGGTCATGGTCTTCGCAGCGCAACAAATCTTCCAGATCCGCCAGTTGTGCCTCTTCGAGAGCGTCGAAGTGTCGCTCAAGAAAGCGTTCCAGAACAAGATCAAGTTCCAGCAGGGCGCGGCGGCAATGCCAGCGAACACGGCCTCTGCGGTTCTGGAACGCCCCATCACGCGGCGCTGCAGCGACGGGTCTCATACCGCGCGCTGCACCATCAGGTCCTTGATTTTGCCAATCGCGCGCGTCGGGTTCAGACCCTTGGGACAGACGTCCACGCAGTTCATGATCGAGTGGCAGCGGAACAGCCGGTACGGGTCTTCCAGGTTGTCCAGACGCTCGCTGGTGGCCTGGTCACGCGTGTCGGCGATGAAGCGGTAGGCCGCCAGCAGGCCGGCCGGGCCAACGAATTTGTCGGGGTTCCACCAGAACGACGGGCACGCGGTCGAACAGCAGGCGCACAGGATGCACTCGTACAGGCCGTTAAGTTCTTCACGGTCGTCCGGGGTCTGCAAGCGCTCGCGCTCGGGCGTCGGCTCGTCGTTGATCAGGTAGGGCTTGATCGAGTGGTATTGCTTGAAGAACTGGGTCATATCCACGATCAGGTCGCGGATCACCGGCAGACCGGGCAGCGGACGCAGCACCACCGGCTGCTTCAGGTCGGCGATGTCGGTCATGCAGGCCAGACCGTTCTTGCCGTTGATGTTCATCGCATCCGAGCCGCACACCCCTTCGCGACATGAGCGGCGGTAAGACAGGGAATCGTCCTTGGATTTGAGCCGCACCAGCGCGTCGAGCAGCTTCTTGTCGGAGGGCTCGAGTTCGACCGAGATGTCCTGCATCCACGGCTTCTCGTCGCGGTCCGGGTCGTAGCGGTAGATCTTGAAGTGGAGTTCGCGGGTACTCATGTCCATCTCCGGCGCTCAGTAGATGCGCTTGGCGAGTGCAATCGCCTTGGTTTCGTCGTTCAGCGGCTTGAGATTGACCGCCTTGTACTCCAGACGGTCGCCCTCGCTGAACCACAGCGTGTGCTTGAGCCATTCGTGGTCGTTGCGGCCGTTCGGGAATTCCGGCGTATCCGGCGCATCGTCACGCACGTGGGCACCGCGCGATTCCTTGCGCGCATCCGCCGAAACGATGGTGGAACGTGCCACCTCGATCAGGTTGTCCAGCTCCAGCGCTTCCATGCGGGCGGTGTTCCAGACCTTGGACTTGTCCGTGATCTCGGTGCGACGGGCGCGTTCGGCGATCTCGTCGATGCGGGTCACGCCCTCGGACAGCAATTCCGCAAAACGGAACACGCCGGCGTGCTTCTGCATGGTGCGACGCATGTCCTGGCCAACCTCGAACACGCTCTCGCCACCCTTCTGGTTGTCGAGCCGGTTCAGACGCTCCATCGAACGCTCGGAGGCATCAATCGGCAGCGGGCGCAGCGGCAGGTTGCCGGCCTCGATGTCTTCGACCACCGTTTCGCCGGCGGACTTGCCGAACACCAGCAGGTCGAGCAGCGAGTTGGTGCCGAGCCGGTTGGCGCCGTGCACCGAAGCACAGGCACATTCACCGGCAGCGTAGAAGCCGACGACCGGTGCGGACGGGTTGTCATTCTTGGGCACGACAACCTGACCCTTGTAGTTGGTCGGGATACCGCCCATCTGGTAGTGACAGGTCGGCACGACCGGGATCGGTTCGCGGATGGGGTCGACACCGGCAAAGCGGATCGCAATCTCGCGGATGCCCGGCAGGCGCTTCATGATGGTTTCGGGCGCCAGGTGCGTGATGTCGAGCAGCACGAAATCCTTGTCCGGCCCGCAACCACGGCCTTCGTTGATCTCGGTGGTCATGGCGCGCGAGACGATGTCACGCGAGGCCAGATCCTTGAGGTTGGGCGCATAGCGCTCCATGAAGCGCTCGCCGCTGCTGTTGCGCAGAATGCCGCCCTCGCCGCGCACGCCTTCGGTGATCAGCACGCCCGCGCCGGCCACGCCGGTGGGATGGAACTGCCAGAACTCCATGTCTTCGAGCGGGATGCCGGCGCGCGCCGCCATGCCGCAGCCGTCACCGGTATTGATGAAGGCGTTGGTGGAGCTGTGATAGATGCGCCCTGCGCCGCCGGTGGCGAAGATGGTGGCGCGGCTGTGGAAAATGGCGACCTCACCCGTTTCCATTTCCAGCGCGGTGACGCCCAGCACGTTACCGAACGGGTCGCGGATCAGGTCCAGCGCCATCCATTCAACGAAGAAATGCGTGTTGGCGCGCACGTTACGCTGATACAGCGCGTGCAGCATGGCGTGGCCGGTACGGTCAGCCGCCGCACAGGAACGCGAGACCGGCGTCTGGCCGTAGTTCTGCGAGTGGCCACCGAACGGGCGCTGATAGATCTTGCCGTTGTCGAGCCGGTCAAACGGCATGCCGTAGTGTTCGAGCTCGACCACCACTTCGTTGGCGCGCTTGCACATGAACTCGATGGCGTCCTGGTCGCCCAGCCAGTCCGACCCTTTGACGGTGTCGTACATGTGCCAGTGCCAGTTGTCCTCGGTGGAGTTACCGAGCGAGGCAGCCACCCCGCCCTGCGCCGCGACGGTGTGCGAACGGGTCGGAAAAACCTTGGTCAGCACCGCCGTTTTGAGACCGGATTCGGCCAGTTGCAGGGCCGCACGCAAGCCGGCACCGCCAGCGCCAACAATCACCGCGTCAAAAGTATGCTTCGCGATATTCACGCCGACAGCCTCCAGAGAATCTGTGCCGCCCAGCCGGCGTAGCCGACGAGCAGGAATGCCACGATCACGTGCAGCGCGAGCCGCAGGCCGGTGGGCTTGATGTAGTCCATGAAGATGTCCCGCACGCCGATCCATGCGTGATAGAACAGCGCCAGAAAGAACAGAAAGGTGGCGAAGGCCATGAAACCGCCGGAAAACAGCGCCTGCCAGGAGGCGTGGCTGTAGTCCGGGAGCATCAGCACACGCACGCCGAACAGCACCGTGTACAGCGCCATGAAGACGGCTGTGGCGCGTTGGGCAATCCAGTCTTTCAGGCCGTAATGGGCCCCGACAACGACGCGTTTCACCATAGCGCCACCCCGATCACGAGAGTCAGCGCGATGCTGACAACCAATACGCCGACAGAGCTGCGGCGCGCCGGCTCAAGGTCGCCCCAGATATGGAAGTCGAGCAGCAAAAAGCGGATGCCGGCACAGAAGTGATGCAGGTAGGCCCACAACAGGCCGAACAGCACCAGCTTGACCAGCGGATTGGACACGACGTCCCGGTAGGCGTCGTACGCCACCGGAGAACCCAGGCTGCGATCGAACAACCACAACAACAAGGGCAGCATCAGGAACAGCCCGGCACCACTGACGCGGTGCAGGATCGACACGATGCCCGGCAGGGGCAGGCGTATCTGGTGCAGGGCCAGGTGCTTGGGGCGCTTGCGCGCGGGTGCATCCGACATGTAATCCAACCTCCAGATGTGCGGCTCGTCTGCCGCGCTGTGCATGGGCCACCTGCAGCGGCCCGGTGTTTCAACTCAGTTCGTTCAGGTAATAGTGGTCGTCGGTGAGATACAAGCCACGCCGCCACTCCACCGGCTTGTCACCATAGGTATAGGTCACTCGCTCGACCGACAGCAGCGGCTTGCCTTCGGGCACTTTCAGCGCCTCGGCTGCGGAGCGGTCAGCTGCCACGGCGCGGATGTTTTCCTGGGCACGGATCATGCGCACGCCGAAGCGGTTCTCGAACAGGCTATACAGTGAGCTCTTCCAGGATTGCAGCAGTTCTAGGCTCAGCCCGTGGAACTGCTCACCCGGCAAATAGATTTCGTCGATCACCACCGGTTTGCCGCCGAAGCGCAACAGACGTCGCACGATGATGATCGGATCGCCTTGCTTGAGTCCGAGCATGCGCGAGGCTTCGTTGCCGGCCTTGGCGCGCCAGCACTCCAGCGGAAGACTCTCGGGTGTCGTGAGCGGTCCTTCTTCCGGCACCAGCCTCAGAAAGCGGAAATGCGCGCGCGGATCCTGGTGAGTCGCGACGAACGTGCCCTTGCCCTGACGACGGGTCAGCAAATTCTCCGCGGCCAGCTCATCAACGGCCTTGCGCACGGTGCCTTGCGACACACCAAAGCGCGCGGCAAGCTCCTGCTCGCTCGGGATGAGCTGTCCGGGCTGCCATTCGCCGGCGACAAGTGCCTGAATCATCAGGTCCTTGATCTGGCGGTACAGCGGGCTGAAGGTGGGCGATTCCTGAACCATCGGCGCATTCAATCACAAAATTTTTCTGACGTCTATTCATCATCTCTTGTCTTATATAAGACATAAGATATGATTAATAGGCTTTTGACTTCCGCTGCATCCGCCTCTACCATTCCCGCGCCCGTCAGAGTATCGCCAGACGCGTCGCACCCTGCGCGGTCGCGGAGCCTTACCGGATTATATAAACCTGAGTATTGAGGGAGCATTCCAATGAGCAAATCCCCCGTTCGCGTCGCCGTTACCGGCGCAGCCGGCCAGATCGGCTACAGCCTGCTTTTCCGCATCGCCAGCGGCGAAATGCTCGGCAAGGATCAACCTGTCATCCTGCAACTGCTCGACCTGCCGCAAGCCCAGAAAGCTCTGGCTGGCGTGATGATGGAGCTTGAGGACTGCGCCTTCCCGCTGCTCGCCGGCATGACCGCCTCCGACGACCCCAACGTCGCCTTCAAGGACGCGCAGGTCGCCCTGCTGGTCGGTGCCCGCCCGCGTGGCCCCGGCATGGAACGCAAGGATCTGCTAGCCGAGAACGCCAAGATCTTCACCGTACAGGGCGCGGCCATTGGCCAGCACGCCAACCCGGACTGCAAGGTGCTGGTGGTCGGTAACCCGTGCAACACCAACGCCTACATCGCCATGAAGACCGCCGAGAAATTCGGCCGCGTGCCGGCGAAGAACTTCACTGCCATGCTGCGCCTGGATCACAACCGCGCGCTGTCGCAACTGGCCGCCAAGAGTGGTCGCGACGTTTCCAGCCTGAAGAAGCTCGTGGTGTGGGGCAACCACTCGCCCACCATGTACGCTGACTACCGTCTGGTCACTTCGGGCAGCGACAAGGTCAAGGACCTGATCAACGACGAAGCCTGGAACCGCGACACCTTCCTGCCGACCGTAGGCAAGCGCGGCGCAGCCATCATCGAGGCGCGCGGCCTGTCGTCTGCCGCATCGGCAGCCAATGCCGCGATCGATCACATCCGCGACTGGTGGCTGGGCTCGAATGGTGAGTGGGTCACGATGGGCGTACCGTCCGACGGCAGCTACGGCATCCCGGAAGGCATCATCTTCGGCGTGCCGTGCATCACCAAGGGCGGCGAGTACGAAGTGGTCAAGGGCCTAGAATTCGACGAGTTCTCGAAAGAGCGCGTCAAGCGCACGCTGGACGAACTGCTCGAAGAGCGCGAAGGCGTGAAGGACCTGCTCGGCTGATCGCAGCCCCGCAAAGAGAAAACGCACGGCGCGCCGTGCGTTTTTTTTGTCTGCATGATCGGCGACAATGCCCAGCTCATCAGGAGAACGCTCGTATGACCGCCCGCCAACACCCGGCCGACGTACTGTTTGACGCCGAAAAGCCCTTCCCCATCCTGCCCGCCGTTGACCACTACGCCGGCTCGGAAAAGCTCATGCGCAAAGCGCTGGCGCTGCAAGCCGATCTGGGCCCGGTCTTTGACGTGACCTTCGACTGCGAGGATGGCGCGCACGCTGGCGCCGAAGCCGAACACGCCGCCATGGCCGCCGGTCTGGCCGCCGGCAGCGACAACCGCTTCGGCCGCGTTGGCGCGCGCATCCATGACATCACGCATCCGCTGTGGCAGCAGGATCTGGACATTCTGGTGCGCGACGCGGGACGCAAGCTGGCGTTTCTGACGCTACCCAAGGCGCGTTCGGCTTCGGATGTGCGCATCCAGATCGAGACCCTGCGCCGCACCGAAGGTGAATACGGCATCGAGCGTCCGATCCCGGTGCACGTGCTGATCGAAACCCACGGCGCGCTGCGCGAGATCTGGCAGATCGTGGCCATCGACGGCGTGGAGTCCGTGGACTTCGGCATCATGGATTTCGTGTCGGCTCACCACGGCGCCCTGCCCGGCTCAGCCATGGTGAGCCCCGGGCAATTCACCCACCCGGTGGTGGTACGCGCCAAGTGCGAAATCGTTGCCGCCTCGCTGGCGCACGGCGTGGTGCCGGCCCACAACGTCACGACTGAACTGCGCGACGCCGAGCTCATCCGCAACGATGCACTGCGCGCACGCAACGAATTCGGCTTCCTGCGCATGTGGAGCATCCACCCCAACCAGATCCTGCCGATCGTCGACGCCATGCGCCCGGACTTTTCCGAGTCGCAGATCGCCGCCGAAATCCTGATCGCCGCTCAGGATGCAGCCTGGGGCCCGATCCAGCACGCCGGCAAGCTGCATGATCGTGCGTCCTACCGCTACTACTGGGAGTTGCTGGCCCGCTCGCATGCCACCGGGATGCATGTCAACCAGGAGGCAAAGCAGCGCTTTTTCGCTTGAAGGGGGAACTAGCGCGCACCACTGCTGCCATTCGCCTTGCATTACAATGCGCCCATGAACCGCCATACGAGTCACTCTGCCGAGAACACCGTGATGTTCCTCGACGTGGTGAACAGCACACGCCTGTATGAGCAAAGCGGAGACCGCAAGGCCTTCTCGCTGGTCACAACCTGCCTCGGCCACGCCAGTGAAGTGGTACTTGATCGTGGTGGCCGTGTCGTCAAATACACCGGTGACGGCCTGATGGCGGTTTTCAGCAGCCCGGATGCGGCGGCCGATTCAGCCATGGGCATTCACGCCGCCCTGCGAGACTGTCCCTCGGTTGCAGACCAGCCGATCGGCGTAAGAATCGGCTTCCACACCGGCCCCCTGCTCAAGAGCGGCACCGACGTCTTCGGCGAAACCGTGAATCTCGCCTCACGCATCGCGTCCCTCGCCTCAGCGGGGCGCGTACTGACCACGGCCGCGAGCGTAAGCGCCATGGCTTCGGCCGCGCGTGAACGACTGGCCGCGATACCTACGCGCGTCATTCGCGGCACCAACCAGCCCGTCGAACTCTATGAACTGCGCTGCGAACCGGGCGGAGAAACCACCAGCCTGCTCAACATCGACACCGCACTGCAGGAGAACGTTGAGCTGCGGCTGCGCTACAACCAGCGCTGGGTGGTGATCAATCACTGGAAGCCGGCGCTGAGCCTGGGACGCGGCCCGACCGAGGATTTGCGCGTGGAGGATCAACGCGCCTCCCGACACCACGCAGAAGTCGAACTGCGCGGAGACAAGTTCATCCTCGCCGACCAGAGCAGCAACGGCACCTACGTCACCATCGGCAACGCCCCCGAGTTTGTCCTGACCCGCGAGGATGCCGTACTCCACGGCACCGGCTGGATCTCACTGGGCCGCAGTCGGCACGAGAATCCGCTGGCCATCGAGTTTTTCAGCACCTGAAAGCAATCGGGGCGCCGCAGCGCCCCGATTCGCAACAGACAAGCCCGATCAGACCTCGACCGTATCGGCCACTTCGCGGAATTCCGCGATCTGGTCGAAGTTCATGTAGCGATAGATGTCAGCAGCCCGCGCATCCAGGCTGCTGACTTGCTCGAGGTACTCGCCCAGAGTCGGAATCCGCCCCATCAGCGCGCACACCGCCGCCAGTTCGGCCGACCCCAGATACACGCGGGTATCGATGCCCAACCGGTTCGGGAAGTTGCGTGTCGAAGTCGACATCGCCGTACTGCCCTTGCGGATCTGCGCCTGGTTGCCCATGCACAGCGAGCAACCCGGCATCTCCATGCGCGCACCGGACTTGCCGAGAATGGAGTAATAACCTTCCTCGTTGAGGATCATCGCGTCCATTTTGGTCGGCGGTGCAATCCACAGACGGGTCGGGATGTCGCTCTTGCCATCGAGCACCTTGCCGGCCGCGCGGAAGTGACCGATGTTGGTCATGCACGAGCCAATGAAGACCTCGTCGATCTTGTCACCGGCCACATCCGACAGCGTCTTGACGTCGTCCGGATCGTTCGGGCAGGCCACCAGCGGCTCCTTGATGTCGGCCAGATCGATCTCGATGATTGCCGCGTACTCGGCATCCGCGTCACCCGCCAGCAACTGAGGGTCGGCGATCCACGCTTCCATGGCCTTGATGCGACGCGTGAGCGTACGGCGATCTTCGTAGCCGCTGGCGATCATCCACTTCATCAGCGTGATGTTCGAACGCATGTATTCGATGATCGGTGCCTTGTCCAGGTGCACCGTGCAGCCCGCGGCAGAACGCTCGGCCGAGGCATCGGACAGTTCGAAGGCCTGCTCTACCTTAAGATCCGGCAAGCCTTCGATCTCAAGAATGCGGCCCGAGAAGATGTTCTTCTTGCCCTTCTTTTCGACCGTCAGCAAGCCCTGACCGATGGCGTAATACGGAATCGCGTTGACCAGATCACGCAAGGTCACGCCAGGCTGCATCTTGCCCTTGAAGCGCACCAGCACCGACTCGGGCATGTCGAGCGGCATCACGCCGGTAGCGGCAGCGAAGGCCACCAGCCCGGAACCGGCCGGGAAGGAAATGCCGATCGGGAAGCGCGTATGCGAGTCGCCACCGGTACCGACGGTATCCGGCATCAGCAGACGGTTGAGCCAGGAGTGGATCACGCCGTCGCCCGGCTTGAGCGACACGCCGCCGCGATTGGTGATGAAGCCCGGCAGTTCGCGGTGCATGCGCACATCGACGAGCTTGGGATAGGCTGCGGTGTGGCAGAAGGACTGCATCACCAGATCAGCCGAGAACCCCAGACACGCCAGATCCTTGAGTTCGTCGCGCGTCATCGGACCGGTGGTGTCCTGCGAGCCAACCGTGGTCATGCGCGGTTCGCAGTAGGTGCCCGGGCGCACGCCCTGACCTTCCGGCAAACCACAGGCACGGCCAACCATCTTCTGCGCCAGCGTAAAGCCCTTGCCCGAATCAACCGGCGCCTGCGGCAGGCGGAACAACGTGGACGGCGGCAACCCCAAGGCCTCGCGCGCACGGGTCGTGAGGCCACGCCCGATGATCAGCGGAATGCGGCCACCGGCACGCACCTCGTCGAGAATCACCGGCGTCTTGAGTTCGCTCTGCGCGATCTGCTCACCGTTCTTGAAGGCCGTCACCTGCGCCTTCGAGTGATCGATGCGCAGCTCGATCTCGTCGCCCATGTCCATCTGATGGACGTCGATCTCGATCGGCAACGCACCGGCATCTTCCATGGTGTTGAAGAAGATCGGCGCGATCTTGCTGCCCAGGCAGACGCCGCCAAAGCGCTTGTTCGGAACGTAGGGGATGTCCTCTCCGGTGAACCACAGCACGGAGTTGGTGGCCGACTTGCGCGAGGAGCCAGTGCCCACCACATCGCCGACATAGGCCACGACGTTGCCGCGGGCGCGCAGATCTTGCAGGAACTTGATCGGCCCGCGCACACCCGCCTCTTCCGGCTCGATACCCGCACGCGGGTTCTTCAGCATGGCCAGCGCGTGCAGCGGGATATCAGGACGAGACCAGGCGTCGGGGGCCGGTGACAGGTCGTCGGTATTGGTTTCGCCGGTGACCTTGAAGACGGTGACCTTCATCGAGGCCGGCACTTCCGGGCGGCTGGTAAACCACTCCGCATCGGCCCAGGACTGCATCACGGCGCGGGCATTGGCGTTGCCCTTTTCCGCCAGCTCCTTGACGTCGTGAAAGTAATCGAACATCAGCAGGGTCTTCTTCAGCCCCTCTGCAGCAATCGCGCCAACCTCGGCATCCGCGAGCAGATCAATCAAGGGCTTGATGTTGAAGCCGCCCAGCATGGTGCCGAGCAGCTCGGTCGCCTTGGCACGCGGGATCAGCGCACATGCGGTCTCGCCGCGCGCGATACGCGCCAGGAACTCTGCCTTCACCTTGGCCGCATCATCCACACCGGCCGGCACACGCTGGGTCAGCAGGTCGAGCAGAAATGCCTCTTCACCGGCCGGCGGGCTGGCCAGCAATTCGAGCAGTTCAACGGTTTGTTGACGGGACAAAGGGAGCGGCGGGATGCCGAGCGCAGCACGTTCGGCTTCGTGATCACGGTAAGCTTGCAGCATGTAGGATCCTTGGTAATGATGAAACAGCCCTCGCGAGCAGCGAGGCGAATTATATGTCTTTTATAAGACTTGCGCATTGACCGGACCGACCGGGAGCCTCTCCCGACTGTCGAGAACGGACTCCGACGACTACAGTCAGACCTGAACGAGCCATTGCAGCCTCAAGGAGCCGAACGATGAAGCCTCATAACCTCTTCGACACGCTCAAACCCCTGCCCCTGGGAGATCGCGCAGCGTCGTACTACTCGCTGCCCGCGCTGGAAGCTGCAGGGATCGGCCGGATTTCGCGCCTGCCGGTATCGCTGCGTATCGTACTTGAAGCGGTGCTGCGCAACTGTGACGGCAAACGTATCACCGAAGAACATGTGCGCGAGCTCGCCAGCTGGAAACCACAGGCCGAGCGCACCAGCGAAATCCCCTTCGTCGTCGCGCGTGTCGTGCTGCAGGATTTCACCGGCGTGCCGTTGCTGTGCGACCTGGCCGCCATGCGCGACGTCACCGCCGCAGCCGGCGGCGACCCGAAGCGCATCGAACCCCTGGTTCCGGTGGATCTGGTGGTCGACCACTCGGTACAGGTAGACGAATACGGTTCGCCCATCGCGCTACGCCGGAACATGGAACTGGAGTTTGAACGCAACCGCGAGCGCTATCAGTTCCTGAAATGGGGCATGCAGGCGTTCGACACCTTCCGCGTCGTTCCGCCGGGTATCGGCATCGTGCATCAGGTCAATCTGGAGTACCTGTTCCGCGGCGTCCGCAGCCAGCAAAGCGATGAAGCGGATCTGATTTTCCCCGACACACTGGTCGGCACCGACTCGCACACCACGATGATCAACGGCGTAGGGGTGGTCGGCTGGGGTGTAGGTGGCATCGAAGCCGAAGCCGCCATGCTCGGCCAACCGGTTTACATGCTCACGCCCGACGTCGTCGGTGTAGAGATGTCCGGCGCCCTGCCCGAAGGCATCACCGCCACCGATCTGGTGCTGACGGTCACCGAACTGCTGCGCAGCGAGAAGGTCGTCGGCGCCTTTATCGAATTCTTCGGCGAAGGCACCAGCACCTTGAGCGTCACCGACCGCGCAACCATTGCCAACATGGCGCCAGAGTACGGTGCGACGATGGGCTTCTTCCCGGTGGATGAAAAGACGGTCGAGTACATGCGCGCGACAGGTCGCACCGACGAAGAGTGCGAGACGTTCGAGACCTATTTCCGCGCCCAAGAGATGTTCGGCATCCCGCGCGCAGGAGACGTTGCCTACTCGCGGACGCTCAAACTCGACCTGTCCTCCATCGTCCCGTCCCTGGCCGGCCCAAAACGCCCGCAGGACCGCATCTGCCTGCAGGACATCGGCGATCGCTTCACGCATCTGCTCAGCATGCCCGTCGACGACGACGGCTTCGGCGCACCCGAAGCCTCTCTCGGCACCCGTTTCCCGACGGACTTGCCCAAGGTAACACTGGGCCATGGCGACATCCTGATCGCAGCCATCACCTCATGCACCAACACCAGCAACCCGGCCGTACTCATTGCCGCCGGCCTGCTTGCCAAGAAGGCGACGGACAAGGGACTCACCGTTTCAAAGCACGTCAAGACCTCGCTCGCCCCCGGTTCGCGGGTGGTCACTGACTATCTGGAGCGAGCCGGGCTGTTGGAGCCCCTCTCGAAACTCGGCTTCGCCCTTGCCGGCTACGGATGCACGACCTGCATAGGCAACTCCGGCGACCTCGCACCGGAACTCAACAACGCCATCCAGGAGCATGGGGTGGTTGCCGCTGCGGTGCTGTCGGGCAACCGCAACTTCGAGGCCCGCATCCACCCGAACATCCGCGCGAACTTCCTCGCCTCGCCACCGCTGGTCGTCGCCTTCGCGATTGCCGGGACGGTCAACATCGACCTCACGTCCGACCCGCTGGGTACCGGGGAGGATGGTCACCACGTCTATCTGAAAGACATCTGGCCGAGCTCCGACGAAATCAACGCGGTCATGCCCTACGCCCTTGACCCGGTTACCTTCCGCCGCCTATATACCGATTTCACCAAGGGGCACGACCTCTGGAACGAGGTCTCGGCCCCGACGGGACAGGTGTATGACTGGCCACCATCGACCTACATCGCACGCCCCCCCTTCTTCGAGGACTTCAACCGCAAGCCAGCTCCGATCAGCGAAATCCATGGCGCGCGCCCACTGCTGATGCTTGGCGACTCAGTAACCACAGACCACATCTCGCCTGCCGCATCCTTCAAGGAGACCTCACCCGCCGGCGCCTGGCTGATCGAACAGGGCGTGGAACGACGCGACTTCAACTCCTACGGCTCACGTCGTGGCAACCATGAAGTCATGATGCGCGGCACCTTCGCCAACGTCCGCCTGAAGAACCTCATGCTGCCCCCGCGCGAAGACGGCTCACGCGTTGAAGGCGGCTTCACCCTGCTGGACGGGCGCGAAGTGCCGGTGTTCGACGCAGCCAACGCCATGCTCGCCTCTGACACCCCCGGCATCGTCTTCGCCGGCGAAGAGTACGGCACAGGCTCAAGCCGTGACTGGGCCGCCAAAGGCACTCGCCTGCTCGGCATACGTGCCGTCGTGGCGCGCAGCTTCGAACGCATCCATCGCTCCAACCTCGTAGGCATGGGGGTGCTGCCACTGCAGTTCCTGGGCGATCAATCGTGGCAAAAGCTGGGCCTCACCGGTAACGAGCGCTTCGACGTTCTCGGCATCAACGCGGGACTCTCCCCACAGCAACACCTGAAACTGGTCGTGTTTCGTGCGGACGGACGCAAGGACGAGATTGAGGTACTGTGCCGCATCGACACACCCATCGAGGTCGAGTACTACAAGCATGGCGGCATCCTGCCCTACGTGCTGCGTGACATCCTCTTCGGCAACAAATGATGCCGTCGAAAACCTTGCGTCACTCTGGGCTGCTCCTGTATGATTGCGCGTTTCGAGAATTCCGACCCTGGAGCATCAAATGGCTCGCGTCTGCCAAGTGACCGGTAAAGCACCGATGGTGGGTAACAACGTTTCCCACGCCAACAACAAGACCAAGCGCCGCTTCCTGCCCAACCTGCAGAACCGCAAGTTCTGGAGCGAAGCCGAGAACCGCTGGATCCGCCTGCGCGTAACCAACGCCGCCCTGCGCACGATCGACAAGAACGGCATTGACGCCGTTGTCGCCGATCTTCGTGCCCGCGGCGACAAGATCTAACGCGCAAACACGAGACTGAACGGAGAACAGAATGGCCAAAGGCGCCCGCGAAAAAATCAAACTTGAGTCGACCGCCGGTACGGGTCACTTCTACACCTGCTCCAAGAACAAGCGCACGAAGCCGGAGAAGCTCGAGTTCATGAAGTACGACCCGGTCGTACGCAAGCACGTGATGTACAAGGAAACGAAGCTCAAGTAATTCCCCGAGCTCCGGACAAAAAAAAGCCGCTGATTCAGCGGCTTTTTCATTTCTCGGCACCCCTTCGGGCACCTGGCTTGAAGCGCGGGTCAGGCTCGCTGAATGTTGGAGGCCTGCTTGCCCTTCGGGCCCTGCGTCACTTCGAAAGACACTTTCTCGCCTTCCTTCAATGACTTGAAGCCCGCCATGTTGATGGCGGAAAAGTGAGCGAAGAGATCTTCGCTGCCGTCGTCCGGGGTGATGAAACCGAAACCCTTGGAGTCGTTGAACCACTTAACGGTACCAGTTGCCATATTGCCTAGATCCTTCAAATGAACAAAGGTGCGCGAGCCGTGCCCACGGGTGCCAGAATGCCGAGTGAATTTACCGCTACCGACATACAGCCCGGAGAATCAAGACTGACGCGGCTTTGGTTGCACTTTGCCCCTAACACGAATTCTGCTTTTACGCACTTGCAATCTGAGCGTCAACAATTTATTGCCGGTTTGGCCCATATGGCATTTGCGCGTCGCCACGATGCCACACCTGTTATTGCCTCTGGACGGCCAGCGGCCTTTCATTTCATGAACTTAAACCGCTCCAACCGCATGCTGCAAAGCAGCAATAAAGCTGTTGCAATTGCACCAGAATCCGTGATTTTTAACCCCTGCAACACATGTTGCACTCTCCGCGGACTGGATTAGAATGAGCCGCATGGCCACCGATAAACAGAGCGAGTTCGTAGTAGAAGCGGAACGGACAAGCACCAAGCCTCCCCCGCTGTACAAGGTACTGCTGCTGAACGACGACTTCACCCCGATGGAATTCGTCGTGATCGTCCTGCAACAATTTTTTGGCATGGACCGCGAACGGGCAATGCGGGTCATGCTCCAAGTACACACCGAAGGTTCGGGCGTGTGTGGCGTCTTCCCGAAAGACGTCGCGGCAACCAAAGTCGAGCAGGTCGTGTCTTTTGCCCGGCAGCATCAGCACCCGTTGGCGTGCGTCATGGAGGAGAATTGAAATGATCGCGCAAGAGCTAGAAGTCAGTCTTCACATGGCGTTTGTCGAAGCCCGGCAGAAGCGGCATGAATTCATTACCGTCGAGCACCTGCTGCTGGCGCTGCTCGACAATCCCTCGGCTGCTGAAGTGCTCAAGGCCTGCGCCGCGAACATTGAAGAGTTGCGTCGCGAGCTGACGAACTTCATCAACGAGCACACGCCTAAGGTCGACAACGTCGAGGAAGTCGACACCCAGCCCACGCTGGGCTTCCAGCGCGTGATCCAGCGCGCCATCCTGCACGTGCAGTCCTCCGGCAAGAAGGAGGTCACCGGCGCCAACGTGCTCGTCGCGATCTTTGGCGAGAAGGACTCCCACGCCGTTTATTTCCTCCAGCGCCAGAAGATCTCGCGCCTGGATGTCGTCAATTTCATCTCGCACGGCATCGCCAAGACGCCGCAGCAAGGCGCCGCGCCTCAGTCGCGCAGCGAGACGGATCAGGAGCAGGAGCAGGAACCGGCCCAATCCGGCGGTGCGCTCGAGAACTTCACGCAGAACCTCAACCAGCAGGCTCTGATCGGCAAGATCGACCCGCTGATCGGGCGCGAGAAGGAAGTCGAACGCGTCATCCAGACGCTGTGCCGCCGCCGCAAGAACAACCCGCTGCTGGTCGGCGAAGCCGGCGTCGGCAAGACCGCGATTGCCGAAGGGCTGGCGCGGCGCATTGTCGAAGACCGCGTACCGGACATCCTCAAGGGTGCCCAGGTCTACGCGCTGGACATGGGGTCGTTGTTGGCCGGCACCAAGTACCGTGGTGACTTCGAGCAACGCCTGAAGGCCGTGCTCAAGCAGCTGCGCGAGGCCGACAACGCCATCCTGTTCATTGACGAGATCCACACACTGATCGGTGCCGGCGCTGCCTCTGGCGGCACGCTCGACGCCTCCAACCTGCTCAAACCGGCTCTGTCGTCGGGTCAGCTCAAGTGCATCGGCGCAACAACCTACACCGAGTTCCGCCAGATCTTCGAAAAAGACCATGCGCTGTCGCGCCGTTTCCAGAAGATCGACGTGGTCGAGCCAAGCGTTGCCGAGACGGTCGAGATTCTCAAGGGCCTCAAGAGCCGTTTCGAAGAGCACCACAACGTCAAGTACTCGGCGGCTGCCCTGTCTTCAGCGGCAGAGCTGTCGGCACGCTACATCAACGACCGCCACCTGCCCGACAAGGCGATCGACGTCATCGACGAAGCCGGCGCAGCGCAACGCATCCTGCCAAAATCGCGCCAGCGCAAGCTGATCGGTCGCGGCGAAATCGAGGAGATCGTCGCCAAGATCGCACGCATCCCGCCGCGCTCGGTGTCGAACGATGACCGCCAGTCTCTGCGCACCCTCGAACGCGACCTGAAGAACGTGGTGTTCGGCCAGGACCCCGCGATCAATGCGCTGGCGCAAGCCATCAAGATGTCGCGCTCAGGCCTGGGCAATCCTCAGAAACCGATCGGCAGCTTCCTGTTCAGTGGCCCGACCGGGGTCGGCAAGACCGAGGTCGCACGCCAGCTGGCCTATACGCTGGGCATCGAGCTGGTGCGTTTCGACATGTCCGAGTACATGGAGCGTCACGCCGTGTCGCGCCTGATCGGTGCGCCCCCGGGCTACGTCGGTTTCGACAACGGCGGGCTGCTGACCGAGGCCGTCACCAAGAAGCCGCATTGCGTGCTGCTGCTCGACGAGATCGAGAAAGCCCACCCGGACATCTACAACATCCTGCTGCAGGTAATGGATCACGGCGCACTGACGGACAACAACGGCCGTCAGGCGGACTTCCGCAACGTGATCATCATCATGACCACCAATGCCGGCGCCGAAGCCATGCAGAAGACCGTCATGGGCTTCTCGGCCAGGCGTGAAACGGGCGATGAGATGGCCGAGATCAAGCGCATGTTCTCGCCCGAATTCCGCAACCGCCTGGATGCGACCATCTCCTTCGGGGCGCTGACCAACGAGATCATCCTGAAGGTGGTCGACAAGTTCCTGATGCAGCTCGAAGCACAGCTGCACGAGAAGAAGGTCGAAGCCCACTTCTCGGACGAACTCAAAGCCTGGCTGGCTTCCGAAGGCTTCGACCCGCTGATGGGTGCCCGCCCGATGGCGCGGCTGATCCAGGACACCATCCGTTCGGCCCTGGCCGACGAGCTGCTGTTCGGGCGGCTGGCCAACGGCGGCGACGTCACCATCGACCTCGACGCAGAGGGTAAAGTGAAGCTGGTGTTCGACGAAGTTGAAGCGGAACACAGTACGAGCTGAGCACTGCCCGTACTCAAAAAAAGCGGCCCGCGGGCCGCTTTTTCATTGCCATGACTCAGCTGTGATCAGCGTGCTTGCGGTGGCCGCGCTCGTGCATGTCCTCGCGGGCCAGTTTGCGCTGATCGTCGAACACTTTGCGTTGCTCCTCATCCAGGGTCGCGTACAAGGCTTCGGTCAGAGCACGCATGCGCCGCACATGCTCCAGACGGGCCTCGGCAGCCTGCTCCATACCCTGCATGCGCTCCGGCGCGGACGCAGCACTCTCGCGCTGCACACGCGGCCCGAAACCCGGACCTTCACTCATGCCTTTGCTGAAAGCCTGCCACGCGGGCTGCTGTTCCTCTCGCAAATTGAGTTGCTCGGCGAGCGCATCGAACCGCTCGGACATGTGCGCCGCGTGGCGCTCCTTCATCATGCTGACCTTGTCGGCACGATCGCCGCCTGCAGGGGACGCGCAGTCGCCGCGCGCCATGGCGGTTCCGGCAACTGCCACGCCTGCCGCGACCAGTGCGGCGATCAACCAGGGGCTTTTCATATGCATGTTCATTTCTGCTTCTCCAGAACCGAGGACGGCGGGATACCGACCTACGACAGGAAGCATTTGAACAAGCCGATGTAAGCCCGGTTTGTCGGCGGAGGGTCGAAATGAATTGCCGTGTATCACCGGGGCCTGTCGATACGCTGAGATACAAAACCCCGGCGAACGGACTCAGCGGCGGGACAGGAGATCCCGTATCTGCTGCAGCGTCGACGGATCCTCGATGGTCGTCAGATCACCCGGATCACGCCCTTCGGCCAAGGCCTGGATGGCGCGACGCAACATCTTGCCCGAGCGTGTCTTGGGCAGGCCCGTAACGAAGAACACCCTGGCGGGTCGGGCGATGGCGCCCAGGTGTTCGTCCACTTTACGCATGACCTCCTTCTCGAGACGCTCGGCGGCGGATGGGTCCGCAATGGCGGTGGAGTCCTTCAGCACGGCGAAGGCCATCGGCATCTGGCCCTTGATCTCGTCGGCCACACCGACGACGGCGACTTCGGCCACCCCCGGATGCATCTGCACCGCCTCCTCGATCTCGCGCGTACCCAGGCGATGGCCGGCCACATTGATGACATCATCCATGCGCCCAAGAATGGTGTAGTAGCCGTTCTGGTCGCGAATACCCCAGTCCGACGACGAGTAGACCAACGGCTCCCGGAACAGGCTGAAGTAGGTGGACACGAAACGCTCGTCCTGGCCCCACACGGTCGACAGGCAACCCGGCGGCAGCGGCGGCACGATGCCGACCACGCCTTTTTCATCCGCGCCACACTCCGTGCCATCCTCGCGGAACAATCTCAGGTCGTAGCCATACACCGGGAAACTCGGCGAGCCGTACTTGATCGGCGTTTTCTCTACGCCCGGTTGCGCGGACAGGATCGGCCAGCCG
Source organism: Pseudazoarcus sp. NS36 (assembly GCF_059703705.1). Lineage (NCBI taxonomy): Bacteria > Pseudomonadati > Pseudomonadota > Betaproteobacteria > Rhodocyclales > Zoogloeaceae > Pseudazoarcus > Pseudazoarcus sp. NS36. The sequence continues at coordinate 146,047 of NZ_BAAKJA010000001.1, forward strand.
GTTTCGGTCTGCCAGTAGTTGTCGATGACCGGCACGGCTAGTTCCTCGGCGATCCAGCGGTGAGTCGTCTCGTCCAGCGGCTCACCCGCCAGGAACAGGTGCTTGAGTGAAGACAGGTCGGACTTCTTGAGCCAGGACGGGTCCTGCTTCTTGAGCACCCGCACGGCCGTTGGCGCCGAGAACATGACATTGACGCAATACTTCTCGACTAGTCGCCACCAGACACCGGGATCAGGTCGCAGCGGTGTCCCCTCGTACATGATGGTGGCCATGCCGGCAATCAGCGGCGCGTAGATGATGTAGCTGTGGCCCACCACCCAGCCGATGTCGGAGGTCACGAACATGGTCTCACCGACGCCGCCGGTGAATATGTGCTTCATCGACGCAGCCAGTGCCACGCAATACCCGCCCGTGTCACGCTGTACGCCCTTGGGTTTTCCGGTGGTCCCCGAGGTGTACAGGATGTAACTCGGTTCATTCGACTCCAGCCAAGTGACCGGCACGATGGCGTCGACGTGCTTGCGTCGCATCTCTGCGTAATCCACATCACGCCCGGCGACGCGCGGAAAACCCTTGTCGATGCCGCGGTCAACGATAAGGACATGCTGCGGTGGATGCTCGGCAAGCCGGCAAGCCTCGTCGAGCAGGTGCTTGTACGGCACCGCCTTGCCGTTGCGCATGCCGGCATCGGCGCTGACGAGCAGCACGGGCTTTGCGTCGTCGATACGGGTTGCAAGGGAAGCCGCGGCGAAGCCGCCGAACACCACCGAGTGGATGGCGCCGATCCGCGCGCAAGCCAGCATCGCAAAACAGGCTTCGGGAATCATCGGCATGTAGAGCAGTACGCGATCGCCCTGCTTCACACCCAGGTCGAGATAGATCGCCGCCATGCGTTCGACCTCGCGCAGCAGTTCCTGGTAACTCCAGGTGCGCTCAATACCGGTTTCGGTCGAGACAAAGATCAGCGCCGCATCCCGCGGCCGCCCGATGGCGTGGCGATCAACTGCGTTGTGACACAGATTGGTCCGGCCGCCCACAAACCACTTCACGAACGGTGGGCGAGAATACTCACAGATGGATTCGGGCGGCGTTTCCCAGTCGATCAGCGCCGACTGCTCCCGCCAGAATGCGTCCCGATCCGCTACGGATCGTTGATGGAATGATCTGTATGCCGACATGTCTTCCCCCTCCCGCATACCGCTCGACGCGTGCGCCCTTCCCTCTGAACGGGGACTGGACGCTCTCCCGATTCACTCTCTGCTGTTGCGCCTGCCGTCCTGTCCGAGCATCAGCGCCTCAAGCTGCTCGATCGGAATACCAAGCTTCTGAAGTGCCTCGATGCGCGCCAGCAGCGGCATCAGGGCTGCAATGATTTCAGGTACCCGTTCGGCCAATCCGTCGTCGTCGCCCAGTCGCAAGCGACCGAGTACCTGGTCGATACTCACGACGTCCCGCAACAGACGTTCAATGACTTCGCGGGTGACCTCGCCTTCGTTGCCGACAACACGGCGTCCGCCGGCCGTCTGCGCCTGACTGACGCGATCGATGGCCACGTCGATGATCTCTTCGAGGGTCATCAGGCCGTCCACATAGGAGCTGGCCACCCCGACCGACACGCCGATGCGGATCTTCTCGTCGCGATAGGTCATCACGAGCTTGTCGATGGCCGTCTGCAGGCGCAACGCGAAGGCGCAACTGGCCACCATGTCGGACAAGGGTGCAAGCACCGCAAAGCGCCCCGGCGCAAGTTCGCTGACGGTATCCTCGTGACGCACCTTGTTGGCCAGAATGCCGCGCAGGCGACGCGCAATCAGATTCGCCATGTCGGCGCCGCGCGATGTTTCCAGCTCGGAGAAGGCGTCAATCTCGACAACCATCACGCTAATACCGCCATGGTTGCGGCGTGCCAGCGCGAGATCCTGGCTGCCACGCCAGTTCATGTAAGAGCGCGTCGCCAGCCCCGAAGTCGGATCAACCGGGCTCTGGTTGGCCAGCGCCTCGCGGCTTGCCTCAAGTTCGCGGCTGGTCTGTCCGAGTTTGCTCAGCGAATCGAGGCGCGCCACCAGTTCGGCCGTGCCGATGCCTTTGGTGATGAAGTCATTGGCGCCCAGCTGACGCGCCCGCTCGCGCGGCTGATCATCCTCATCGCCGGAGATGACGATGACCGGAAGCTTCTGCAGCCGTGGGATGCGAGACGAGCGCAGACGCTCGATCAACCCGAAGCCGTCCAGCCGCGGCATGCCGATATCGGTGATCACGACCTCGACTGCAGAGTCGATCAGCAAGGTTTCCCAGGCCGATTCGCCGTCGGATTCCTCGCGGCAATCAAAACGCCCGCGGATCTGCTTGATGATGCTCGCGCGCACCATGCGCGAGTCATCAACGATCAACAATCGGGGCAGGTTTTCCTGTGCTTCGCTCATTCGCCCCCCGTCAGGCACCGACGCGCACGACGGTGCGACCCTTGACCTTGCCGGCGATGAAATCGTCGAATGCCTCGGGCAACTCGTCGAGGCTGATCTCACGCGTCACGCGCTGCAGATGGCGTGGCTTCAGATCTGCGGCCAGACGATCCCACACCTGCTGACGCAGCGGGAAGCCGGCGTTGGCCGAATCAATCCCGAGCAGGCTCACGCCCCTCAGAATGAAAGGGAACACGGTGGTGTTGAGGTGAAAGTCCGCGGCGTTGCCGATACTGGCGACCGTACCACCCAGCTTCATCGTAGCGAGCACCCAATGCAGGATCTGACCGCCAACGTTGTCGACGGCCCCGGCCCATTCACCGGCCTCCAGCGGGCGCGTCTTGTCGAAGTCGATTTCTTCACGCAGACGGATTGAGCTCGCACCAAGCCCAGCCAGGTAGTCCGCTTCGGACGCCTTGCCGGTCAGCGCAACCACCTCATAACCGCGACCTGCCAGCATGTCGATGGCCAGTCCGCCGACGCCGCCGGTCGCCCCGGTGACCAGCACCGGGCCATTGGCGGGCGAGAGACCACAGGACTCCATGCGCACCACACTCAATGCAGCAGTAAAGCCTGCGGTACCCAGCGCCATCGACTCGAACAGATCAAGCCCGGCCGGCAGCTTCACCACCCAGTCGGCCGGCACGCGGGCCAGTTCGGCAAAACCGCCATGGTGAGACACGCCGATGTCGAAACTCGTGGCGATGACTTCGTCACCGACCTTGAAGCGCGCATCGCTGCTGTGCTCCACTACGCCAGCCATGTCGATGCCGCCCACACAGGGGAAGCGCCGGATGATCTTGCCCGTTCCGGTGGCCGCCAGCGCATCCTTGTAGTTGATACCGGAATAGCGCACGCGAATGGTCACCTCGCCCGGATCGAGCGCATCCTGCCCGAGTGAAGTCAGCTTCCCCGAGACCTTTCTCTCCTCGTCCTGGGAAATCAGATAGGCCCTGAATGTTGCGCTCATCCGCACGTTCTCCTTGTTCCGGCTCAAAGCGACGACTGGAAACGATTATAGCCACAAGCCCCGAGCCATCCTGCCCCTTCAGTTTTGCCACCGGACTGTCCATAATCGACCGCACACCAGCGACGCAGCATGCCCGAATGAGCATACTCGAAAAACCTTTGAGCTCCGCCCACGCCTACGTGGACTTCCTCGCAGTACAGGAACTCCCCGTCCTGCGACAGACCGCCCGCCAGCTCGACGCCATGCGCGAGAACCAGGACGCCGTGAACGCACGCCACCTCGCCGGAATCGTGCTTGGCGACCCGCTCTTCGCGATCCGCCTCATCATGTGGCTGGAGCATCACCGCGGTCGCTCGCGCAACCACGACATCACGACGCTGGACCGCGCCATCATGATGATGGGCATCGGACCGTTCTTCGAGGCCTTCGGCGAACTGACGACCGTCGAAGAGCGCCTCGCCGGCCGACCCGAAGCGCTGATCGAGGCTCTGCACGTGTTCGGCTGGGTGCGTCGCGCCGCGCATCTGGCTCGTGACTGGGCAATCCTGCGTCATGACATCGATGTAGACGAGGTTGCTCTGGCCGCCCTGCTCCGGCCGGCCTGCGAAGTATTGCTATGGGTGTTTGCGCCAACGCTGGCCGAGCAGATTCGTGACCACCGCAAACATCATCCGGGCACGCGCACCATCGTTGCCGAACATGCGGTGCTGGGATGCACCGAACGCGACATCCAGATCGGCCTGGCGCATGCATGGCATCTGCCCGGCTTGCTGGTCACCCTGATGGACGAGGCCAACGGCAGCAACCCGCGCGTGCGCAATGTCGCGCTGGCCATCGACTTCGCCCGACATTTCGCGCAGGAGGGCTGGGACAGCCCGGCTCTTCACGATGTATTCAACGACCTGCTGCACCTGCTGCCGGTCGGGCGCAACCGCTTGCTCGAAAGACTGGAAGTACCGCCCGACGTCATCGAACGCTGGGACGCAGCCACAGAAGACTGAAAGCGCTCAGCCGCCCGCCTTGGACTCGATATCCACCCAGCGGGTCATCGCCTGCTCGAGCTCGACTTCAAGCGTATCCAGCCGCTCCTTGAGCCCCGTCACTTCTTCCGGTGCGCCCTGGTACAACGCGGGATCTGCGAGCCGGGCATGCAGTCCGGCCTGCTCGGATTCCATGGCGGCGATGCGCTGCGGCAAGGCCTCCAGCTCACGCTTGTCGTTGAACGACAGCTTGGCTGCACGCTTGGGCTCCTGCGGTTTGCTGACCTCGCCAGCGGGTTCGCCGCGCCCTGACTTTGCAGGTGTGGCATCGGCTCGCGCCATCGATTTCACCCGCATCCAGTCGGCGTAGCCGCCGGCGTATTCACCCCAGCGACCGTCACCTTCACTGGCAATGACCTGCGTCACCACGTTGTCGAGAAAGGCGCGATCGTGACTGACCAGAAAAAGGGTTCCGTCGTAGTTCGCCAACAGCTCTTCGAGCAGATCAAGGGTTTCGATGTCGAGGTCGTTGGTCGGTTCGTCCAGCACGAGCACGTTGGCCGGCCGCGCAAACAGCCGTGCCAGCAGCAGGCGATTGCGCTCGCCACCGGATAGCGACTTGACCGGCGACCGCGCACGCTGCGGCGCGAACAGGAAGTCACCGAGATAGCCGATGACGTGCTTCTTCTCGTTGCCGATCTCGATGAAATCAGAACCCGGGCTGATGACTTCGGTCAGCGGCAGATCAGGGTCGAGCTGCTCGCGCATCTGATCAAAGTACGCCACGGTCTGACGCGTACCACGACGCACCTGACCGGCATCGGGCTCCAGGCCACCCAGAATGAGCTTCAGCAAAGTCGTCTTGCCGGCGCCGTTCGGACCGATCAGGCCAATACGGTCGCCGCGCAGGATACGCGTCGAGAAGTCGCGCACCACGACCTTGTCGCCAAAAGCCTTGGTCACGTCATGCAACTCGGCCACCATTTGACCGCTGCGCTCCCCCTGATCGACTGCCAGCTTGACGTTGCCCAACCGATCCCGTCGCGCCGAACGCTCACCGCGCAAGGCTTCAAGCCGGCGCACACGCCCCTCGTTGCGGGTACGCCGCGCCTCGACGCCCTTGCGAATCCAGACCTCTTCCTGCGCCAGCATCTTGTCGAAACGCGCATTGGCCTTGGCCTCAGACTCCAGCTCCTCCTCCTTGCGCAACAGATACTCGGAGAAGCGTCCGGGATAGCTCGTCAGTCGCCCGCGATCGAGCTCGACAATGCGCGTCGCGACGCTGTCCAGAAAGACGCGATCGTGCGTGATCACAACCACTGCCCCGCGGAAATCGCGGATCAGAGACTCAAGCCAGAGAATGCCGTCCAGGTCCAGATGGTTGGTCGGCTCGTCGAGCAACAACAGCTCAGGCTCGGACACCAGCGCACGCGCAAACGCCACGCGCTTGATGCCACCACCGGAAAGGGCATCGGCGCGCGCCGAGCCGTCGAGCCCGACACGCAACAGCACCTCTTCCACACGCTGATTGAGCCGCCAGCCGTTCGCCGCTTCAATCTCATGCTGCAGAACCTCGAGACGCTCCATGGCCGCATCGTCGGGCGCATTGCCCAGGTTCTGCATCAGATCGTGATAGGCCACCAGCGTGCGGGCGATCTCGCCCAGGCCCTCTGCTACGGCGGCAAAGACATCCTGATCAAGGCTGAACTCCGGTTCTTGCGGCACATACGCAACCCGCAAGCCGGGCTCACGCCACAGCAAGCCGTCGTCGAGCGTCGCCTGCCCGGCCACCGCGCGCAGCAGACTCGACTTGCCTGTGCCGTTGCGGCCGATCAGCGCCACGCGCTCGCCCATGTCGAGTTGGAAAGTTGCGCGGTCGAGCAGATCGACGTGACCGAAGGCGAGGCAGGCGTTTTCGAGAGTCAGCAGCGGCATGAATGGGGAGTTCTTCAGAAATGGGGTGCGCAAGCACCGAGATGGTCTCCCCGCCGGGAATCGAACCCAGATCTAGCGCTTAGGAGGCGCTCGTTCTATCCATTGAACCACGGGGAGAGGCGGGCATTCTAGCGGTCGGGCGACGTAATACCAAACCTGGCGAGCGGGCGGTAAACGCAAAAAGGAGCCGATCGGCTCCTTGAAACGGTTGGCGGAGTGGACGGGACTCGAACCCGCGACCCCCGGCGTGACAGGCCGGTATTCTAACCAACTGAACTACCACTCCGCGCTTCTGAACAGCTCACCGGCGATCACGCTGCCGGCTTGTGCGACCCGCCGAAGCGTATCGCCGTATTGGCGTCCCCACGGGGATTCGAACCCCGGTACCTACCGTGAAAGGGTAGTGTCCTAGGCCTCTAGACGATGGGGACTGCATTTCGGTTGGTGGAGGTAAGCGGGATCGAACCGCTGACCTCTTGCATGCCATGCAAGCGCTCTCCCAGCTGAGCTATACCCCCGAACCGAAGCCGGCGATTATAGCGAGAGAGGCTACCTCCCGCAAGCATCACGCGCTAAAGGCAATCACGCGACGCAGGCAAAACGTTGGCGGAGTGGACGGGACTCGAACCCGCGACCCCCGGCGTGACAGGCCGGTATTCTAACCAACTGAACTACCACTCCGCGCTTTTGAACTGCTTGCCGGCAAGCGCTTTGCCGGCTTGTGCGACCCGCGCATTGCGTGTCGCCTTGTCTGGCGTCCCCACGGGGATTCGAACCCCGGTACCTACCGTGAAAGGGTAGTGTCCTAGGCCTCTAGACGATGGGGACCTAGTCTTTCGATGGTGGAGGTAAGCGGGATCGAACCGCTGACCTCTTGCATGCCATGCAAGCGCTCTCCCAGCTGAGCTATACCCCCGACGGCGAAAGAGCGCGCATTATAGGGGCCGACCTGCAGGGTGTAAAGCCTGTTTCTGAGGAATTGCGCTCACACCACTTTGCCCGGATTCATCAGCCCTCGCGGGTCGAAAGTGCGCTTGATGGCGCGCATCATTTCCAGCTCGACTTCACTGCGATACAGCGTGATCTCGTCGCGCTTGAGCTGCCCCAGCCCATGTTCGGCCGAAATCGACCCACCCAGGGCATCGACCAGATCGTGCACGACACGGTTGATTTCGGGCGTACGAGCAATGAAATCAGGATTCTCCAGCGCGTCCGCCTTGGACAGGTTGTAGTGCAGATTGCCATCTCCGATGTGTCCGAAGGCAACGATGCGGGTGTCCGGCCAACGCTCGATCAGTGACCGCCCTGCATGCTCAAGGAACTCGGCAACGCGACTCACCGGCACGGCGATGTCGTGCTTGATGCTGATGCCCTCGATGCGCTGCGCCTCGGAAATGTTTTCACGCAGCGCCCACAATGCCTGCGCCTGCGCACTGCTTTGCGCGATCACGGCATCACTCACCAGGCCGGCCTCGCAGGCCTCACCCAAAGCGCTTTCGAGCAGCTCGTTCAAGCCCTCGGACGAGATCATGTCCGACAACTCCATCAGCACGGCCCATTCGCCGACTTCGCCAAACGGCGAACGCACGTCAGGGATGTGCTTGAGGACAAGCTGCAGCGCCTCACGACCGACGATCTCGAAAGCAGTCACCCGGTCGCCGCAACGCGACTGCACCGCCCGCAGCAAGGCCACAGCGGCTGCGGGATCAGACACATCAACCCACGCCGTAGCGCGCGCACGCGGCCGCGGGAACAGCTTCAGCGCAACCGCCGTGACAATCCCCAAGGTACCCTCGGCGCCGATGAACAGCTGCTTCAGGTCATAACCGGTATTGTCCTTGCGTAGCGCACGCAAGCCGTCCCAGACGCGCCCGTCGGGCAGCACCACCTCGACGCCCAACACCAGTTCGCGCATGTTGCCGTAGCGCAGCACCTGCACTCCACCGGCGTTGGTCGACAGGTTCCCTCCGATCTCGCAGGTCCCTTCAGAGGCAAGAGACAGCGGAAACAGGCGGTCGTGCTGCTCGGCAAGCTGTTGCACCGTCGCGAGCGTGCAGCCCGCCTCGACGAGCAAGGCATTGTTGGCAGGGTCCACCGCCCTCACCTGCCTCATGCGCGACAGATTCACAACGACGGACTGACCGTCACGCAGCGGCGTGGCCCCACCGCACAGACCCGTGTTGCCGCCCTGCGGCACGATTGCGACACCCGCCTCGACGCAGGCCCGCACGACTTCAGCGACCTCACTGGTCGCTTGCGGAAACGCGACGGCCAGCGCTTCTCCGGTGTAACGTCCGCGCCAGTCGTTGAGCCAGGGCTGCTTGGCCGAGGCCTCCGTGAGCAGATGCTCGACGCCGACAATGTCGACCAATCGCAGGATCAGGTTCTCGTGACTCACCGTTCAATCCCGTCCAAGTGCGTGCATCAGCGGTTCGCGCATGCGCGCGACGGCCTCACTGCCTTCGGCGATGGCCTCCCCCGCGCGGTGGAACTCCATCATGTCGAGCTGGGCCACGCGGGGAGAAATCAGCACATCCGCCGGCTCACCGGCCAGGCGACTGCGGGCGATACGCATCTGCATGATGTTGATGCTCGAAGCGACGACATCCGCGAGGGAAGGCATGCCCTCAAGAACATCGTCCACGCCGGCGGTGCCCCGACGCAGTCTGCCCAGCAACTTACCAGCGAGGCTTTCCTCCGCGGGCGCGATGGCCTTGGCCAGCGCCTTGCCGTGAGCCCGCCCGACCAGACCTGAGCCCAGTTCGACCGCGATGACGATATCAGCCCCCAGCGCCCGACACAGCGACACCGGCACCGGGTTTACCAGGCCGCCATCAACCAGCACGCGGCGATTACGCTCAACAGGCGAAAACAGCCCCGGCAATGCGATGGATGCCCGCACCGCATCGGCCAGCTTGCCATCACGCAGCCACACTTCACGCCCCGAGGCTAGCTCTGTGGCCACGCAGGCGAAGGGGCGGTCGACCGCTGCGAAATCGTCCACGAAGAAGTGCTGGGCGCAGTGCTGCAAAACCTTTTCTCCGCGAATCAGGCCACCGCGAAAACTCAGGTCAAGCATTCCGACAACATCGGCCCAGTTGAGCGAGGAAACCCATTCACCGAGCTCGCCGACCTTGCCCGACACATAAGCGGCGCCCACCAGCGCGCCGATCGAGCAGCCACACACCACGTCCGGGCGGATGCCTTCTTTCTCCAGCTCGGCAAGCACACCGATGTGTGCCCACCCCCGCGCCGCGCCGCTGCCGAGCGCCAGCCCGATGATCGGGCGTCCATCCTGGCGGGCGGTCAGCGAGGACTCGTACATGGGCGGGAGGGGACTCCGTCAGACAGGTTTGGCGTAGAGGTCGTGCACGTCACAGTCGGTAATGCGCACGCGGGCAAATTCGCCGATTTCGAGGTGATCACCGTCGGGAATGATCACGGTGCCGTCGATCTCCGGTGCGTCCGCACAGGAGCGCGCGATGGCCCCCTCCTCGTCGATGTCATCCACCAGCACATCGATCTCACGGTCAATCCAGCGCTCCAGACGTTGCGTGGAGATGTCTTCCTGGAAGGCCATCAGACGCATGCGGCGCTCATCGCGCAGCTCTTCCGGCACGGGGTCAGCCAGCTCATTGGCCGTAGCGCCTTCGACCGGCGAGTACGAGAAGGCGCCGACGCGATCCAGCTCGGCTTCGGCAAGGAACTGCAGCAGCTCCTGGAAATCCGCTTCGGTCTCACCGGGGAAGCCGGTGATGAAGGTCGAACGGATGGTCAGGTCGGGGCAGATCTCGCGCCACTTGCGGATGCGGTTGAGCACGTTCTCGGAACTGGCCGGGCGGCGCATGGCCTTGAGAATGCGCGGGCTGGCATGCTGAAACGGGATATCCAGATACGGCAGGATCTTGCCCTCGGCCATCAGCGGAATCAGGTCGTCCACGCTGGGATACGGATACACGTAGTGCATGCGGATCCACACGCCCAGATCGCCCAATGCGTTGGCCAGTTCCAGCAGCCGCGTCTTGAGCGGGCGGCCGTTCCAGAAACCGGTGCGGTAGCGCACGTCCACGCCATAGGCGCTGGTGTCCTGCGACACCACGAGGATTTCCTTCACGCCGGCATCGACCAGCGCCTCAGCTTCCTTCATGACATCGTGGATCGGACGGCTGACCAGATCACCGCGCATCGAGGGGATGATGCAGAAGCTGCAACGATGGTTACAGCCTTCGGAAATCTTCAGATAGGCGTAATGGTTCGGCGTCAGACGCACGCCCTGCGGCGGCACCAGATCGATGAAGGGATCGTGCGGCTTGGGCAGATGCGTGTGGATAGCCTGCATCACCTCTTCCGTGGCGTGCGGTCCGGTGACTGCAAGCACCTGCGGGTGCGCCGTCTGCACCACGCCCTCCTTGGCACCGAGACAGCCGGTGACGATGACCTTGCCGTTCTCGGCAAGCGCCTCGCCAATGGCGTCGAGCGATTCCTCCACCGCGGCATCGATGAAGCCGCAGGTATTCACCACGACGACATCGGCGTCTTCGTAGCTTGCCGAAAGCTCATAGCCCTCGGCGCGCAGGCGCGTGAGGATGTTCTCTGAATCGACGGTTGCCTTGGGACAGCCGAGGGAGACGAAACCGACACGCGGCACGTCCCGTTGAATGGTTCGGGTCATTTGATCACTACTCAAGTCAGCCGCAGAGCGCAGCCGGAATCACTTCTTCTCGCCGGACTTGTCGTCGTCACCGGACGCAGGCGGGGTGTAATTGGGGAACGGAAAGCCGGTGAACATGTTGCGGGTCTGGCTTTCGATCTGCTGTTGCATCTGCTCGAACATCTTCTTGCTCTGATCGAGGTAGGCGCCCATCACGCTGTTGAGCGCCGGCCCCTGGAAATTCATGAACTGCGCCCACATGTCCTGGCTGATGGCGCTGTTGTCACCGTACATCGAGCGCGCCTGATCCTGCAGCTTGGCCTGCATGTCGGTAAAGGCCTTGATGTTGTTCTCGAGGTACTTGCCCATCACGCCCTGCGTGGCATTGCCATAGAAGCGGATCATCTGCGACAGCAGGTCGCTGGTGAACATCGGGCTTCCACCCGCCTCTTCCTCCAGGATGATCTGCAGCAGGATGGCACGCGTCAGGTCTTCGGCGGACTTGGCATCCACGACCTGGAACTCCTCACGCTCAAGCACCAGCTGCTTTACATCCGCCAGCGTGATGTACGAACTCGTGCGAGTGTCATACAGGCGGCGGTTGGGGTACTTCTTGATGAGTCGCATCTTGTCGGCCATGCTCGGTGCTCTCCTCGGCGTTGGCGGAATTTCTGACGGTTGCCGGCGATTATAGCGCGCCCGACAAAAAACCCCGCGTTACCGCGGGGTTTGGTGTGAATCACTGCCGCCAGCGCAGGCCTTCAGGACATGTGCAAACCACCGTTGATATTGAGCGTGGCACCGGTCATGTAACCGGCCAGATCGGAAGCCAGATAGGAACACAAGGCGCCGATCTCTTCCGGTTTGCCGAGACGCTTCATCGGCACGGAATCGGTGATGGCCTGACGGATGTCGTCGCGGATGGCCATGACCATGTCGGTGGCGATATAGCCCGGCGCAATGGCATTCACGGTAACGCCCTTGGTTGCCAGCTCAGAGGCGAGCGCCTTGGTGAAGCCCAGCACGCCAGCCTTGGCGGTCGAATAGTTGGTCTGCCCGGCCTGCCCCTTGACGCCGTTTACCGACGAGATGTTGATGATGCGGCCCCAGCCGCGCTCGGCCATCTTGGCCGAGATGTGATGAGTGACGTTGAACAGGCTGTTCAGGTTGGTGTTGATCACCGCATCCCACATCGGCTTTTCCATCTTCGGGAAAAACTTGTCGCGGGTGATACCGGCGTTGTTCACCAGCACGTCGATGGGACCCACCTCGGCCTCGATCTTCGCGACCATCGCAGCGCAAGAGTCGTAGTCCGAAACGTCGCCCTCAGCGGGGACAAACTTGAAGCCCAGCGCAGCCTGCTCGGCCACCCAGGCATCCTTTTGCTCGTAACCCGGCAAGCAGTTGGCAACGACTGTAAAGCCGTCACGCGCCAGCGCCTGACAGACTGCGGTACCGAGACCACCCATGGCGCCGGTGACCAGCGCAATTCTCGTTGCCATGACGAACCCCCTGCGTAGTGAAAATTCGGTTTGCTGATGCACGATACCCAAAAATGCGGCGTCGCACCATCAACAATATGCAGAGGATTATAACCAAAGAATATTTTTGCGCTGCGTTGCAAAAAACCTGACAGGCCGGCAAGCCCAAGCGCTGCGGCCCGTCACGGCAGATCAGAACATGTGCTGGCCACCGTTGATGGAAATGTTCGCTCCGGTTACGAACGCAGCCTCTTCGGAAGCCAGATACGCCACCAGACCGGCGATCTCCTCCGGCTTGCCGAGGCGTCCGAGAGGAATCTGCGGGAGGATCTTCGAATCGAGAATTTCCTGCGGGATGGAGGTCACCATCTTGGTACCGATGTAGCCCGGAGAAATGGTATTCACGGTCACGCTCGAGCGCGCCACTTCCAGCGCCAGCGCCTTGGTGAAGCCATGCACGCCTGCCTTGGCCGCCGAGTAGTTGGTCTGCCCGAAAGCGCCCTTCTGACCGTTCACCGACGAGACGTTGATGATGCGTCCCCAGCGGCGCTCGACCATGCCCTCGATGACATGCTTGGTCATGTTGAAGACACTGTCGAGGTTGGTGCGGATCACCGCATCCCAGTCCGACTTGCCCATCTTGCGGAAGGTCATGTCCCGCGTGATCCCGGCGTTGTTGATCAGCACGTCGACCGGCCCGACCGCCTTGGCAACTTCATTCACGCAGGCCAGACACGAATCGTAGTCAGACACGTCGCATTCGAATCCACGAAAGCCGTAGCCCATGTTCTGCATGCTTTTGAGCCATTCCTCGGCCTTGGTGTTGGCCGGCGAATACGTCGTCACGACGCGATAGCCGAGCGCCGAGAGCTTGATGCAGATCGCCTCGCCCAGACCGCCCATCCCGCCGGTTACAAGAGCCACTCGTGTCATACCTTCCTCCTTGTGCACCGGACGTGAGACACGACCGGCACTTGCGCAGGCCTGTTCAGGCCCGCTCTTTCACAAAACGCCCCGGCGCCGCCTCGACGGGCCGGAATCGGGCATTACCGGGCTTCTTGCGGGCGGCAACGTTCGGCCCGCTGAAACCACGCAACCACTCAATCCAGTGTAGCCACCAACTGCCGGGCTGCTCCACACTGGAGTCCAGCCAGGCCTGTGCATCGTCGCCGTCATGGCTGCCAACCCGATAACTGCGCCGGTTGCGGGCTGCGGGATTGATGGCACCGGCAATATGTCCGCTGGCCCCCAGCACGAAGGTCGTCTCACCGCCGAGCACGCCGCGCGAGGCGTAAGCCCCGCGCCACGGCACGATGTGATCCTCGGCCGTGGCCAGCAGGTAGGCTGGCGCATCGATCCGCCCCAGATCCACAGGTGTATTGAGGATACGCAGACGGCCCGGCTCGCGCAGCGCGTTGTCCAGATACATGTTGCGCAGATACCACGTCGCGAACGGCCCCGGCAGGTTGGTGCTGTCGGCGTTCCAGTACAGCAGGTCAAAGGCCGGTGGCGTTCCGCCCTTGAGGTAGTTGCCGACCACATACGACCAGATCAGGTCGTTGGCGCGCAGCGAAGCAAACACCCCCGCCAGCTCCGCCCCCCGCATCACACCGCCCGCACCGATGGCTTGCTCGCGCTGCGCGAGCGAGGCCTCATCGACCAGACAGCCCAGCTCCCCCGCCTCGGCAAAATCGAGCAGCGTCGTCATCAGCGTGACCGAAGCCACCGCCCCCCGGCCCTGCTGCGCAGCGACTGCCAACGCGCTCGCCAGCACGGTGCCGCCGATACAGAAGCCGAGCACGCTGGGGTCGGCCACACGACTGATGTCACGCACCACATCAAGCGCCTCAAGCACGCCGGACTCGACGTAGTCGTCCCAGCCCAGATGGGCCTGGGCCGGACCCGCGCTTTTCCACGAGATCATGAACACCGTGAAACCCTGCTCGACGACAAAGCGCACGAAGGAGTTTTCCGGCGACAGATCGAGGATGTAGTACTTGTTGATGCACGGCGGCACGATCAGCAAGGGTTGCGAGGCCACCCGGGCGGTGGTCGGCGCGTACTGGATCAGTTGCATCAGGTCGTTCTCGTGAACCACCGTACCGGGCGTCATGGCCAGATTGCGCCCGACTTCGAAAGCGCTCTCATCGGTCATCGAGATACGCCCCTTTTCCAGATCCGCCAGCAGGTTGGCGATGCCGCGCGTGATGCTTTCACCGCCTGTATCGAGCGCGGCCTGGATGAACTCGGGGTTGGTCGCGGCGAAGTTCGACGGTGCCAGCGCATCGACAACCTGGCGCGTCATGTAGAGCATGCGCCCCTTGCTGCGTGCATCCGCCACCGGCAACGCCTCGGCAGCGCGCATGGCGTACTCGGAATTGAGCAGATAGGCCTGCCGGAGATAGTCATGAAACGGGCTTTCGGCCCACTGCGGCGCGGAAAACCGGCGATCGCCGGGCACGGCGCTCACCATCGGCTCGCCGCGCTCGCCCGGCTGGCGCGCGAGCATGCTCTGCCACAGCGCCGCGTGGCGGGTCGCGTACTCCTGCTGCAGCGCAGTCACGGATGCAGCAACGCGTTCGGGGGATTCATGCAGACCCTGCATCATTGCCAGGGTCACACGGCTCATTTCAGCGAAAAGGGCCGCCAGCTGGGGATTGTCGCGGTCAGTCATGTCGCTCTCTGCCAGCCCGTCAGAACCGGGGGTTCGAGGCTACAATGCTGCCCCATGTACCTCATCGCAATCGGCTGGATATACGTCGTGCTGATGGTCTCGATCGCCCACCCGAATCCGGTCGGCGGCGTGCTGACCTTCGTGTTCGGCGGCATCGGTCCTCTCGCCCTGTTTCTGTGGATTTTCGGCACGCCGGCTCGCCGCCGCGCCAAAGCCCGCCATGAAGCCGAGGAAGCTCTCCGCACCGACGATAAGGCCGAAGCGGACACCGATCAATAGCTCCGGCCCGCGCCTGGCGCAATCCACACCAAAGACGCAAAACGTCCGGTCACGCCGTCGCGCCGGTAGGAGTAGAAGCGCGCACGATCCGAAACCGTGCACAGCCCCCCGCCGAAGACCTGTGCGACCCCCGCAGCCGCAAGCCGCTGACGTGCCAGCGCGTAGATGTCGGCCATCCATTTACCGGCCTCGCGACCCGGTGCAAACGCTTCTATGACGGCGGCCTCATGCGCGACGAAGGCATCCCGCACTTCACTGCCGACCTCGAAGGCGGACGGGCCGATGGCCGGACCAAGCCAGGCCATCAGCTGCTCCGGTGGCACTCCCATGGCGGCCACGGTGTGCTCGAGCACACCGCCCAGCAAGCCCCGCCAACCCGCATGGGCGGCCGCAACAACGCGGCCTTCGCGATCACACAGCAGGACCGGCAGACAATCGGCCGTCAGCACCGCACACACCACGCCGGGCTGGCGTGTGAAAGCGGCATCCGCCATCGCACCGGGCTCGATTTTATCGGCGCATAACACCTCGGTGCCATGCACCTGTTCGAGCCATCGCGGCGCGGACGGCAGATGTGCGGCGAGCAGGCGGCGGTTGCACTCGACCTCAGCGATCTTGTCGCCGACATGACTACCGAGGTTGAGTCCGGCGTAGGGCTCGCCGCTGACCCCGCCACTGCGTGTGGTGACCAGTGCGCGCACGCGCGACGGCGCGGGCCAGTCCGGCACGATCCACTCAGGCGGCACGCTCATGCGCGCGCCTCCTGCATGGACAGTTGCGCCAGTAGCTCCTCGAAATCCTGCGGCAACGGTGCCTCCCATTGCATCGGCCGATGGCTTGCCGGGTGCAGCAAGCCCAGGCGGAAGGCATGCAGGGCCTGTCGCGCGAACGCATCAAGCACCGCTTGACCCGATTTGCGGCGCCCATAGACCGGGTCCCCCACCAGTGGATGGCCGATGCTCGTCATATGCACACGGATCTGGTGGGTACGACCGGTTTCCAGCCGGCACTCGACCAGCGTGGCCGAGCCGAATTTCTGACGAATGGTGTAATGCGTACGCGCCTCGCGCCCACCCTCTACCACCGCCATCTTGGTGCGCTGCTGCGGATGACGGCCGATCGGCGTATCGACACTGCCGGCCCGCGCCACCACGCCATGCACGAGCGCCAGGTAGTGCCGGCTGACGCTGCGCGCCTGCAGCTGACGCACCAGATCGGTCTGTGCCGTAAGGGTTTTGGCTACCACCATCAAGCCGCTGGTTTCCTTGTCGAGCCGATGCACGATACCGGCACGGGGCACGCTGTCCAGAGACGGCGCGTGATGCAGCAGGGCATTGAGCAAGGTGCCGCTCCAGTTACCGCTGCCGGGATGCACGACCAGACCGGCCGGCTTGTTCAGCACGATGAGCTGATCGTCCTCGAACACCACATCCAGCGCGATGTCCTCCGGCCGCTCGGCCAGCACGACTTCCGGCTCGGGCTCGTCAATGGACAGCAATTCGCCGCCCCACACCTTGTGCTTGGCGTCGCGTGGGGCGCCGTCGAGCAGCACATGGCCGTCCTTCAACCAGCCCTGCAGACGGGTACGGGAATGCTCGGGATAGAGTTGGGCCAGCGCGCGGTCCAGCCGCAATCCTGCACAGGAGGCAGGAATCTCCAGTTCGCGGCACGAATCCACCGCAACCTCTGAGCTATAATCGACGGACCTTTTCACGCGGGTGCGATCAACAAATGGCGGGACTTATGAAGGTGTTGCGCAGTTTAGCCGTTATCTCGGCAGCGCTGGCAGCCGGCTGCGGCCTGCTGCCCGAACAGATTGACGAGACCGTCGGCTGGAGCGCCCAGCGCATTCATGCTGAAGCCCGCGCCGCGATGACCGAAGGCGGTTACGACCGCGCCATCGAGCTGCTTGAGAAACTCGAAGCCCGCTACCCCTTCGGCCGCTTTGCGCAACAGGCCCAGATCGAAGTGGCCTACGCCTATTACAAGACCAATGAACGCGAGATGGCGCTGGCCGCAGCGGACCGCTTCATCCGCCTGCACCCGAACCATCCCAACGTTGATTACGCCTTCTACCTGAAGGGCCTGGTGAACTTCAACGAAAACCTCGGCCTGCTCGGCTTCATCTCCAACCAGGATCTGTCCGAGCGCGACCCCAAGGGTGCCCAGGAAGCGTTCGACACGTTCAACGAGCTGGTCACGCGTTTCCCTGACAGCCGTTACACGCCCGACGCCATCCAGCGCATGCGCTATCTCGTCAACGCGCTGGCCCGGCATGAGGTACACGTCGCCCGCTATTACCAGCGCCGCGGTGCCTACGTGGCAGCGGTCAACCGCTCCCAGGCGGCCATCAAGAACTACCCCGACGCGCCGGCCATCGAAGAGGCCTTGTTCATCATGATGCAAAGCTATGACGCGATGGGCCTGAAAGACCTGCGCGACGACACGGCGCGCGTCATCAAGATGAGCTTCCCCGACAGCGTCTATTTCCACGGTGGTCCTGAAGAGAACCGCCCGTGGTGGCAGCTCTGGTGAGCCAGCGCGGCTGATCGACAGGGCAGCCACAACGCCCGCCGAACGGAGGCCCGCTTGTGTTGCAGTATCTCCAGACTTGGTTCAACCGCCATTTCTCGGACCCGCAAGTCGTCATTCTTGCGCTGGTCCTTCTCATCGGGCTGGGCATTGCGCTGTTCGCCGGCCGCCTGCTGGCCCCGCTGATCGCCAGCGTCATCCTCGCCTACCTGCTTGAAGGCGCCGTGCGCCTCATGGTGCGTCATGGTGCGCGACGCGCGATCGCCGTGGTACTGGTTTTCAGCCTGTTCCTGAGCCTTTTCGTGGCCACCATGCTGCTGCTGATTCCGCTGCTGGCCGGCCAGGTTGGCCAGCTCGCGCGTGAGCTGCCGGCCATTGCGGCGCGACTGCAGGACCTCGCGCTGCATCTGCCCGACCGCTACCCACTGATCTTCTCCGACCAGCAGGTGTTCGAGCTGCTGGCGTCAATCCGCAACAACGTCACCGCCTTCGGCCAGCGCATCGTGGTGCTGTCGCTGACCTCTGCGGTGCATTTCATCACCTTCCTCGTGTACCTCGTGCTGGTGCCGCTGCTGGTGTTCTTCATGCTCAAGGACAAGGAGCGCATCGTCGCCTGGTTCCTGGGCTTCCTGCCGCGCGAGCGCAGCCTGGTCAACAGCGTCTGGGCCGATGTCGAATCCGGCATCGGCAGCTACGTGCGCGGCAAGTTCATCGAGATCCTGATCGTGTGGAGCGTGAGCTATGTCGTATTTGCGCTGCTCGGTCTGCCCTACGCAATGCTGCTGTCGTTCATTGTCGGGCTGTCGGTGATCGTGCCTTACGTCGGCGCCGCCGTGGCCACGGTTCCAGTGGCGGTAGTGGCGTATTTCGAGTTCGGTCTGGCACCGCATTTCTGGTACGTGCTGGCCGCCTACGGCGTCATCCAGTTCCTGGATGGCAACGTACTGGTACCACTGCTGTTTTCCGAGGTGGTCAATCTGCACCCGGTCGCGATCATTGCGGCGGTGCTGATCTTCGGTGGCATCTGGGGGCTGTGGGGCGTATTTTTCGCAATACCGCTGGCCACCCTGATCGCGGCAGTATTGCGGGCATGGCCAACACCTCCGGAGCCGGAGCACGAAGCACCCGGCACCTGAGACCGTCCGCCAGATGTTCCCGCAACCCGCTACGCAAGGACTCAGGATGGAAACGCTCGATCACTACATCAATGGCAAGCCTTTCAGCGACCCCGACCGACCGGCGGCCGTCTACAGCCCGGCCACCGGCCAGATTGCTCGTCATGTCGAACTGGCCTCGCGCAGCACCGTCGAGCGCGCAATCTCCGCTGCGCACGACGCCTTCCCGGCATGGCGCGCCACGCAACCGCTCAAGCGCGCGCGCATCCTGTTCAAGTACAAGGAGCTGCTCGAGCGGAACGCCGACCGGGTCGTTGCCGCCATCGTCAACGAGCACGGCAAGGTGTGGGAAGACGCCCACGGCGAACTGTCGCGCGGCATCGAGGTGGTCGAGTACGCCTGCGGCGCGCCTGAATTCCTAAAGGGCGAACATTCGCGCGATGTCGGGCCGGACATCGACTCGTGGTCCGAATTCCCGCCGTTGGGCGTGGTGGCCGGCATCACACCGTTCAACTTCCCGGCCATGGTGCCGATGTGGATGTTCCCGATGGCGCTGGCCTGCGGCAACACCTTCATCCTCAAGCCGTCCGAAAAGGTGCCGAGTACCGCGCGCATCCTCGCTGAGCTGCTCACCGAAGCCGGTTTGCCGCCGGGCGTGTTCAACGTCGTCAACGGCGACAAGGAAGCGGTCGACACCCTGCTCACCGACCCGCGCGTGAAAGCCGTCAGCTTCGTCGGCTCGACGCCGGTAGCCGAATACATCTACACCACCGGCACCGCCCACGGGAAGCGCGTACAGGCGCTCGGCGGAGCCAAGAATCACGCCGTGGTGATGCCGGATGCCGATCTGGACAACGCGGTTAACGCGATCATGGGTGCCGCCTACGGTTCCTGCGGCGAGCGCTGCATGGCCATCTCGGTGGTCGTTGCAGTGGGCGACGCCGTCGGTGATGAACTGGTCAAGCGGCTCAAGCCCAAGATCGAAGGTCTGCGCATCGGCAACGGGGTGGAACGCGGGCTGGACATGGGGCCGCTGGTCACCGGCGTGCACCGCGACAAGGTGCGCGCCTACATCGACCTCGGTGTGGAGGAAGGCGTCACGATGATCGTGGACGGACGCAAGCTGGAGGTCGCTGGCCACGAAGACGGCTTCTTCCTCGGCGGCACACTGTTCGATCAGGTCAAGCCACACATGCGCGTCTATCAGGAAGAGATCTTCGGCCCGGTGCTGGCCATCGTGCGCGTACAGAACCTGGCCGAGGCCATTGCCTTGATCGACGCGCACGAGTTCGGCAACGGCACCTGCGTGTTCACGCGTGACGGTGCCGTGGCGCGCCATTTCACCGATGCCGTGCAGGTCGGCATGGTCGGCGTCAACGTGCCGCTGCCGGTACCGGTGGCCTGCCAGAGCTTTGGCGGCTGGAAGCGCTCACTGTTCGGCGACCTCTACGCCTACGGGCCCGATTCGGTGCGTTTCTACACCCGCCGCAAGACCATGACCCAGCGCTGGGCCGTGCGTGGCGTCGAGAAGGCGCAGTTCGCCTTCCCCAGCAACGGCTGACGCGGTAAGGTTTCAGATGCCGGGCGGCGTGCGCGCCGCCCGTTTCGCTTTCAGGAGAAAAAACCAATGATCAAATCCCGTGCCGCAGTTGCCTGGGGCCCCGGCCAACCGCTGGAAATCACCGAAATTGACGTCGCCCCGCCGCAGGCCGGCGAAGTACTGGTGCGCATCGTCGCCAGCGGTGTGTGCCACACCGACGCCTTCACGCTGTCGGGCGATGACCCCGAAGGCATCTTCCCGGCCGTGCTGGGGCATGAAGGCGGCGGCATCGTCGAGGCTATCGGCCCCGGCGTGACCTCGGTGGAGGTGGGCGATCACGTGATTCCGCTGTACACGCCGGAATGCCGCACCTGCAAGTTCTGCACCTCGGGCAAGACCAACCTGTGCCAGTCCATCCGCACCACCCAGGGCAAGGGGCTGATGCCGGACGGCACCAGCCGCTTCTCGAAGGACGGCAAGCCGATCTACCACTACATGGGCACCTCGACCTTCTCGGAATACACCGTGCTGCCCGAGATCGCGCTGGCCAAGATCAACAAGGAAGCACCGCTCGAGAAGGTCTGCCTGCTCGGCTGCGGCGTGACCACCGGCATCGGTGCGGTGCTCAACACCGCCAAGGTGGAAGCCGGCGCCACCGTTGCGATCTTCGGCCTCGGCGGCATCGGCCTGGCCGCGATCATCGGCGCAGCGATGGCCAAGGCGTCGCGCATCATCGCCATCGACATCAACCCGGCCAAGTTCGAAATTGCCCGCCAGCTCGGTGCCACCGACTGCGTCAATCCAAAGGACTTCGACAAGCCGATCCAGCAGGTCATCGTCGACATGACCGACGGTGGCGTGGACTACTCCTTCGAGTGCGTCGGCAACGTGCAGCTGATGCGCGCTGCGCTGGAATGCGCCCACAAGGGCTGGGGCGAATCGGTGATCATCGGCGTGGCCGGCGCCGGGCAGGAAATCTCCACCCGCCCCTTCCAGCTCGTTACCGGTCGCGTGTGGCGCGGCTCGGCCTTCGGCGGCGTGCGCGGACGCACCGAGCTGCCGCGCTACGTCGAGCAGGCCCAGAAGGGCGAGATCCCGCTCGACACTTTCATCACCCACACCATGGGGCTGGACGACATCAACCACGCATTTGAGCTGATGCATGAGGGCAAGAGTATCCGCACGGTGATCCACTTCTGATGACGACGATGAGCGCAAAACTCGAAACCGTCGGCGCCAACAAGAGCTTCGGCGGATGGCACAAGCGCATCCGCCATCGCTCCGGGGTGCTTGGCTGCGACATGGTGTTCGCAATCTATCTGCCGCCGCAGGCCGAGGCCGGCCCGGTGCCGGTGCTGTACTGGCTGTCGGGCCTGACCTGCACGGACGAGAACTTCATGCAGAAGGCGGGCGCGCAGCGTATCGCATCCGAACTGGGCATCGCCATTGTCTGCCCCGATACCAGCCCGCGCGGCGAAGGCGTGCCGGGCGACCCGGCCGGCAGCTGGGATTTCGGCCTTGGCGCGGGCTTCTACGTCAATGCCACGCAGGCACCGTTCGATCGCCACTACCGCATGTACGACTACGTGGTCACCGAGTTGCCGGCGCTGGTGGAGGCCAACTTCCCCGTGTCCGATCGCCGCTCGATCGCGGGACATTCGATGGGCGGGCATGGCGCGCTGATCTGCGCGCTGAAAAATCCGGGGCGCTACCTCGCAGTGTCGGCTTTCGCGCCCATCGTGCACCCCGCGGGCTGCCCCTGGGGCGAAAAGGCTTTGTCCGGCTACCTCGGCCCGAACCGCGAGACATGGAAGGCGTGGGACACCTGCGATCTCATCGCCAACGCCCCCGAACGCCTGCCCCTGCTGGTGGACCAAGGGGCGGCCGACCCTTTCCTGCACGATCAGCTCAAACCGGAACTGCTGCAGCAAGCCTGCGATCACGCCGGCCATCCGCTGACCCTGCGGCTGCAGGACGGCTACGACCACAGCTACTACTTCATCGCCAGTTTCATCGGCGAACACCTGCTGCATCACGCGGCAGCACTGCGCCGCTGAATCGGGCCGTTGCCGCACAATCGTCTGCGGCAACGGCCCGATTCCACACTGACTTGACCCCGGTCAACAAAGGGGTTTTCGGCTCCCCTCAAGCTTTGGCCTTTGCGTCTAAACTCAGATTGCGTCAGCTATCTGTAAGGTCTTAGCCCGGATGTCGATCCGCCACCTGTTCCTGTCCCTGATTACGCTGCTCACCGCCCTTGCGGTCGCCGTTGCGGCGCGAGAGGTGGTGGACATGCGTGCGCGCAGCGCGGCCATCGACTGGCTGCAGAACAGCAACCAGATTTCCGGCCTGGCCCAGCAGGCCAGCGGCGCACTCGCCCGTGAGCGCGGCCTGACGGCGCTGCTGCTGTCCGCCCCCCGCTCCGAGCCGGATACCCTGCAGGAGCTGGCACGGATTCGTCAGGCAGCCAACACCCGGCTCGACACGCTGTCTGCCCAGGCTGTTCCGACCGCCAAGCTGGCACCCGACCACGCGCTGGTGAGCGGCCTGCTCGAAGTCCGCGCCCTGCAATCCGAGCTGCAGAGCTATCGCGACGCCGTCGACGCCACCCTGAACGGCGTGTCAGTGGACCTGGAAATCGATCCCCAGCGCTGGGTTGACCTGGTAACGCGGCACATCGAGTTCCTGCACCACCTCGTCAGCACCAGCATTGCCCCGGTCGGCGACAACAGCCCGCGCACGACGGCGCAGCCGCTGATCAAGGACGCCCTGTTTACGCTCAGCGAACTGCTCGGCCAGGAGCGCGCGATCATTGCTTCGGCGCTGGCCCGCAACGAGCCGATCGGCCCGATCCGGACGCGCGAGCTCGAGCATTTCCGCTCGAACATCCTGCACACCTGGAAGCGCGCCGACAGCCTGCTCGAACACTTCTCCGGGCGCCCACCCATCGAACAGGCCATCGATCGCTTCTGGACCGATCTCTTCGTCCACTATGAGGACATGCGCAGCGCCGTCATGAGCGCCAACGAGACGGGCGCGCCCTACCCCGTCAGCGCGCGTGAATGGTTCGACAATGCCACGCGTGGCATTGACGCCGTGCTGGCCCTGTCGGACGCGCTGGGCGCCGAGATTGAGCAGCGGGCCATGCGCCTGCGCTCCGAAGCAAATGCCGAATTCCTGCTGACCGTGATCAGCCTGATACTTGCACTGGGCGCCTTCGCGATTGCGGTGATGGTCGTTCTGAGACGCGTACTCAAGCCCCTGCTCGCGCTGGAACAGTCCGCCCATGTCATCTCGTCCGGTGATCTGAGCCACGTCACACCGGTGAGCGGCGCGGACGAACTGGGGCGCCTCGCCGGCGCCTTCGAGCACATGCGCCTGTCGCTGCTCGCTGCCGAACAAGCGCGCGAAGCGACGATGCAGGAGATGCGCAAGCTCAATACCGCGATCGAGCACAGCGTCAGCTCCGTCATCATCACCGACGAGCGCGGCGTGATCGAATACGTAAACCCGCAATTCACGCTCACCAGCCGCTATGCCCCCGAGGAAGTCGTCGGCCAGCACGTGAGCATCCTGAAGTCGGGCTACACCCCGCCGGGTCACTATCAGGGCATGTGGGAAACCCTGCAGATCGGCAAAGCCTGGAAGGGTGATCTGCTCAACCGCCGGAAGGACGGCGAGCTGTACTGGGAATCCGTGTCGATCAGCCCGATCTGCGACGACAGCGGAAAGATCATCCACTTCATCAGCATCCAGCACGACATTTCCGACCGCAAACGCATCGAGGCGCGGCTGGATTTCATGTCGTCCTACGACCCGCTCACCCGCCTGCCCAACCGCGCCTTGCTCAATCTGCGCTTTTCCGAGGCGCGCACCGGGGCCCGTCGTGACGGCACGCGCGTGGCACTGCTGACCATCGGCATCCAGCACTTCAAGCGCATCAACGACAGCCTGGGACACGAAATTGGCGATCACTTCCTGTGCGAGATCGCCACTCGCCTGACGCACGCCACACGCGAACAAGACACAGTTTCGCGGCTCTCCGGCAGCGAGTTTGCGATCCTGTTTACGGGTGTAAGCGACTCCGACGATGTCATCGCGCTCACCCGGCAACTGCTCGACGCCTTGCGCAAGCCGCTGTACATCGACGATCACGTGCTGCAACCGAATCTGCACGCCGGCATCGCCACGCTGCCGGATGACGGCGAAACCCTTGAGCAACTGCTGACCAGTTCCAGCATGGCCCTGCACCAGGCCGAACGCGAGGGCACCGAGCCCTTCATGTTCTACACCGCGGCACTCAACGCCGAGGCGCAGGCGCGTCTGTCGCTCGAATCGGCACTGCGTCTGGCCCTCACCAGCCACAAACTCGAACTGCATTACCAGCCCAAGATCGACCTGCACAGCGGCGAAATCATCGGCGCCGAAGCACTGGCGCGCTGGCGCCACCCGGACACCATGGAATTCGTATCGCCGGAACGCTTCATCCCGATCTCGGAAGAAAGCGGGTTGATTCACGCGCTCGGCGAATGGGCACTCAGGGAAGCTTGCCGACAGAACCGCCAGTGGCAGAACGACGGGCTCCCGAAGATCCCCGTGGCCGTCAACATCTCGGCGCTGCAACTGCAACAGCGCAGTCTCCCCGAGCAGATCGTCGCGGCGCTGGAACGCAGTGGTCTCGAAGCGGACTATCTGGAGGTCGAGCTGACTGAAAGCGCGGTCATGGACAATCCGGAAGAAGCCGCCATTGCCCTGCACCTGCTCAAGGCCATCGGGCTGCGCATCGCCATTGACGACTTTGGCACCGGCTATTCGAGCCTGGCCTACCTGAACCGTTTCCCGGTGGACCTGCTGAAGATCGACCGCAGCTTCATCAGCCGTCTTGAATCGGATCCGAGTGCGGCCACGATTGCCAGCTCCGTGATCGCACTGGCCCATCGCATGGGGCTGCGGGTGGTCGCCGAGGGTGTCGAGAACGCGGCTCAGCTCGAATTTCTGCGCCGCGAGTCGTGCGACGAAATCCAGGGCTACTACTTCAGCCCGGCATTACCCGCAGATGCTTTTGCACAGCTGCTGCGCTCTCCGCGCACACTGGTCCAGTCTTGAGAGACTGCCCCGACGCAAGCTGATTACACCGCAGAGACCGCAGCAATCGAAAATGGCACCGGCCGCGCACGGTCCAGCATTTCCGCTCTGGCGCCTGTCATCACACTGAACTGGCCCAGTGATTCGATCGAAACGCGGCCCGCTACATCGCCCACCACCGGCACGCGACAGCGAAACGCCTGAACCATCCCGGCTGCACCTGGCTGCACCCGCAAGGAAATCCGACCCACGATCTGCCCGTCGACCGCGACATCGAAGCGCCGACGCGAGGCCCCTTCCGCCGGGCAACCCAACTCTACGATCAAGGCCCTGGCCGGTCGTTGCGGCAGTGCAAATTCATGCCGAGTCCGGAGTTCCGTGCACGCCTCCTGCAACTCGATCTGCTGCCCCCTATGCCCTCCGAACCACAATGGACGGATGCGCGGTACAACCTGACGCTCACGCCCCGCCCGGATGGCTGGATAGACCACCCCAACAACACTCTGCAACGGCTTGCCCCAGTTGGTGGGCAATGCATCCAGCCAGAAGCGGAACCATGCAGCCCGTCCCGCATGCTCTGCTGCGAGCACCCGAGCCCCCTCGGCGGCCAGCGGGTTGCCACCGATACGGTGCAGTACACGCAGGGCCGCAAGCGCGGCAGGCAGTACGTTCAGCTCGCGCGCCGAGGTCAGCAGCTCCGACAGATCGAAGCGGGGGTGTCGCAACAAGAGATCGAGATCAAACAGCCAGGCAAAGCCATAGGCACTCTCGGACTGAGCCCGCACACCGTGCGAAGCCGCGATTACCAGGAGATCCGAGAGCGCGGGCACCCGCACCAGGCAGCCGTGAAAAGTGCCCACATCCGAACGTGCCCACAGCCCTTCAAGCACTGCATCTGACAACGCAGGGCCGTGAATCGGCTGGTGATGTATGTCGACGTCGCCCAGTGGTAGCTTGCGCAGATTGGTGCCCGAGGCAAAACGCCAGCGCGCGCAGGAGTACTCTACGGAGTCCTTGGAGCGCCAGCCGGCCTCGTGCAAGGCGCGAACAGCCCTGGCAAAGTCCCGTCGGCGCACCATGGCATCGAGATCGCCGCTAAGCCGCGCACCGCCGCCTGGCGGCGAGACGCACCGCAACGCCCCCCCCTTGAGCAGCATCACTTCAATGCCTCTATCAGCCAGCACACTCAAGGCCGGGGCCGAAGCGCGCAACAACATCTGCGAACGCGTCCAGTCAGCCTTGGCGAGCCCCTCCACACGTGGTCTGTAGGGGCAATCGGGCGCAATCGTTGCCATACGCCTAGCGACATAGGCCAGAAGCTTGTGCTCATCCCAGGTCACAGCGTCAAGATCACGCCGTTGTGACCACTCACGCCAGCACGTTGCTGCGGCTGCCTCATCACGCAGTCCAGCCCCTGCAAGCAACGCGGCATCGACGGGTGGAAGCAGGCTGTCACACAGCCAGTCCCGCAGGTCAGGCATTCTCGCCCCCGCCCTGCCCGTCGGCGGCTTGTGCACGCCGGCGCTCCAGAGCGCGCCGGACAACATCGATGTAACCGCGATCCTTGGCCGCGTCTCGCCCATACGACAGACTGCCTGGCCGAATGCGGCGCAAGGCCACCACCTCGGGCATCATCTCGAAGCGCAGCCCCAGTTCGCGCGCACGCGCCAACCAGTCCACCGTATCGCCCCGGCCACCGACCGGGTCCATCATCGGACCAATGCGGCGCGCAGCCTCGGTGCGTACCATCATCGTCGTCCTTGTCCACAGGTCTGCTTCCAGCCCGTATGCGGGCTGCGCCAGCGGCCCACGGAAGTTCCTGGCCCGGGCGCATACCCCCGCCAGATCTGCCCGTCCGGCAAGGTGCGCGAGCTGTGCATAGGCCTTGCCGGGCAACCACACATCGTCTGAATCCAGAAATGCCGTCAGCGGTACCGAAACACACGCCAGACCCGCGTTCGTCGCGGCCCCACACCCTTGATTCGTTTGATGCAGCAGGCGAACCTGCGCGCCGTAGCCACGCACAACTTCGGCCGTGCCGTCGCTCGAACCATCGTCGACGACGATGATCTCGGCAGGCAGCACATCCTGCGCCAGCAATGAATCTAACGCCTCGCCGATAGTCTCCTGCGCATTCCAGGCGGGAATGACCACTGCGTAATGTTTATGCATCGCGAAACATCCCTTCAGCCTCCGCACGAGCTTTGAAGAGCTCACCCAGCTCCACAGCACCGCCACTTGAGCGACGTCGCACCAAAGACCGCCGAATGGCGTCGATCAAACCCGACTTGGTTCTGGCTGGATCGTTTGTTACGTTGCCACCATGACGACGATAGTAGACGGCCACCTCATCCTCGATGAAATTGGGTTCCTTGGCCTCAACCACACGCAGGAAAAGATCAACGTCCTCGCCATACGGCATATCCTCGGCAAAGCCCCCCAGGCGCTCCAGCAACGAGCGCCTGAAGAGCGCAGCCCCCAGTTGAACACTCTTGGCAATCACGCTGCGGGTTCCCACGGCGGGAGCGAGGGCTCGCTCATCCTCGGTCTCGAAGAAATACACCTTGCCGATAACATACTGGAGCTCCGGCTGCAGCCGCATGATCTCGACCTGCCGCAAAATTCGTTGCGCCGGGTTCAGATCATCACAATCCAGGTAGAGCACCAGACTCACGTCCTTCCCGAGCGCGGCCAACCCAATGTTGCGGGCCTTGGACACGCCGCCATGATCCGCCTCGATCAGTCTGACGCAGGGATGTTGCTGTGCAATGGCACTCACAATCTCCCGTGAACGATCAGTCGAACCGTCATCGACCACAAGGATTTCCAACTGGATACAGGATTCACGCAGCACCGACCGCAAGGCATTCGCCACATACCGCTCGCCGTTGAATACCGGCACGATTACGCCAACCCGCGCGTCACTCATTGCGATCCAGCTCCATCACAAAGCGATCTAGCGACGCCGCGATCTCCGCAGCATCGTTCGACAAAGCCATCTCGACGCATGGCAAGCGTCGGCACAAGGACGCCGCAAACGCAATGCCATCACGCTCTCCATCCGGCAACTGGAATGACGATGACGGAGCAAGGGCGCGCATCGCCTGCCCTGCTGACACTGGCTGAAAGGTGCTGCGGGCTGCACCGGAGATACGCGGCACGACAATGGCTCGGATGCGCAGCGAATTCACGAAGGGGTCGCGCGCGAGCATGTCGGCGTGGATCTCGTATTTGCCTTGCCAGTTCAATGGGCCGAAGGTTGCAGCCGCCGCGCCGCCCAAGGCGCGGCGCACGCCGCCCGAATCCTGTTTGAGAATGTGGAACAGTGGATAGGCTACTACCGCAAATTCACTTTGCGCTACCAGGCAATAGTCGTCTCCAACAGTATCCAACCCAGCAGCCACTGCAGCCAGTGTTGTACCGGACTTGCCAGAGCCGCCGGCGCCAACCAGCAGCACGCCGGCACCATTGCGCCCCACCGTTCCGGCATGACACAACTGAGTGCCATGCCGGCAGTGCGTCCAATGCAAGAAGGCGCGCAACGGGCTGCCGCTCTCCCACGCGCCAATCGCACCGGGTCGCCGAATCAGCTGTACACCGAGGCCGTCGCTCCCATCGAAGAACTGCCAAACGCGCGGGTCATGCAGGTAGGACCCGCGCAGACCAGCGCCGAAAAGCTCTCGAACCAGAGTTTGGCGATCAAACACAGGTGTAGGCCAGGGCTGCGGTTGCTGCCATCCGAGACTTTCTGCATCAAGCAGGAAAAGCCTCGCATCGGCCGGCTCGTCGCCTCCTGCCGAATTAAGCGCAAGATTGCGTGCACACAGGTCCGCATAGCCGGGATCACTGAACCAGGCATCGATGCGCATACGCGCACATTGGAAACGGCGGAAAAACAAACGGCGGGTATCGAGCTCACGCGCAGCCCGCAACAGCTCTCGCCCATACTTGGCTGGAGCCGTAAATGAAAGCGGAAGAACAGGTTGTTCAGTTGGCTTCACGACGAACCGGCCAGCCAATATCCTCTTCCACGTCGTGAATCGGGTCCGACAAAATCAGTTCGGCCATGTCGTCAAACGCCTCGAACATCGGCACCTCCCGCTCCCGCAGCATTTCGGCAAGCGAGGCCGCATCACCTCCCGCAAAAATCTGCGCGCTCGGGCGAATCAGCCCAGCCTCAACAAGCGACGTGAAGTACTGGGCAAGCGTCCTGCCCATTTCCTCGTCAGCCGCAGCCGCGGCCGCGACCAATGCACCTGGCGCATGCCCTGCGCGCACATCACGCCAAAGGCTTGCCGCAGTACCACGCATGCTGAAATAGCGACCGTCGGAAAGGTTAAGCACCACAATTTCGGCACCAAAATCCTCTTCGACCACCTCCGGCGCAGCAAGCTCGTAGCGTTCGTCCAGCTTCATCGGAATCCTAGCTCCATACGTGGGTCAACACGGGCAGCTCCTGCCCCGACATGACAAGATCGTACCTCTCTATCCGCAGTGATGCGGATCCTACTGCGTTCGCCGCATACCTGCCGCCATCCTCTGCGGCAGAAATTGGCATAAGCATACGAGATACCGCCGCAACTCCGGTCGAACGTGTGATCGACGCCCACACAAAGCCGGCACGACTGACGCGTGACATAAAAAAACCGCCAAAAGAGGCGGTTTCTTCATTCTTGGCGGAGACGAAGGGATTCGAACCCTTGAGACAGGTTTTGCCCGTCTGCTCCCTTAGCAGGGGAGTGCCTTCGACCTCTCGGCCACGTCTCCTCAAACAAGAGGCGCGATCATAGCGACTCCGCGCCACCCGGTCAAACCGGGATCGCGCTTTAGGCCTGATCCAGACCAAAGGCCTTGTGCAACACGCGGGCTGCCAGCTCGAGATACTTCTCCTCGATCACGACGGCGATCTTGATTTCAGAAGTCGAAATCATCTGGATGTTGATGCGCTCGTTGGCCAGCGTCTCGAACACCTTCGAGGCAACGCCCGGATGCGAGCGCATGCCGACACCAACAACCGAAATCTTGGCCATGGTGTCGTCGATCTCGATTTCCTTCGCATTGAACTGCGACAGGTTGGCGTCGAGCGTCTTCCGGGCTTTGGCAAGATCGCCGCGGGCGACGGTGAAGGAGAAGTCGGTTGCACCGGAATGCCCCACGTTCTGAACGATCATATCGACGTCGATATTGGCATCGGCGATCGGCCCCAGAATCTTGTAGGCGATGCCCGGCACATCGGGAGCGCCGACCACGGTGATCTTGGCTTCGTCGCGGCTGAACGCGATACCGGTGATGACGGGTTGTTCCATTTTGCTGTCTTCCTCAACGGTGATGAGCGTGCCCTCGCCTTCTTCTTCGAAGCTCGAAAGGACACGCAGCTTGACCTTGTACTTGCCGGCGAACTCGACCGAACGAATCTGCAACACCTTCGAACCCTGGCTGGCCAGCTCGAGCATCTCCTCGAAAGTGATGGTGTCGAGCTTGCGGGCTTTGGGCACGACTCGCGGATCGGTGGTGTACACACCATCCACGTCGGTGTAGATCTGACATTCGTCCGCCTTCAGCGCGGCCGCCAACGCAACGCCAGTGGTATCGGAGCCGCCACGACCCAAGGTGGTGATGTTGCCAAGCTCGTCCACGCCCTGGAAGCCGGCCACGACCACGACGTTACCGTCATCGAGATCCTTGCGGATCGGCGCGTCACTGATGTCGAGAATGCGCGCCTTCGTGTGCGCCGAGTCGGTCAGGATGCGCACCTGTCCGCCGGTGTAGCTTCGGGCCTTCACGCCTTCCTCGCTGAGCGCCATGCACAGCAGTCCGATCGTGACCTGTTCCCCCGTGGACACCACCACGTCAAGCTCGCGCGGAAGCGGGTTGGAAGAAACTTCCTTGGTCAGCGCTATGAGGCGATTGGTCTCGCCACTCATTGCGGAGACGACCACTACGACCTGATCTCCACGGGCACGAAACTTCGCGATGCGCTTTGCGACATTGCGGATCCGCTCGGGCGTCCCAACGGAAGTACCGCCGTATTTCTGAACTATCAGTGCCATTCGGAATCAACCTGCGGGGTTGCAAAAGTGGGCAATTCTAGCGGCTTTTCGGAACAAATTCGAGCCGCCGGCACTCTTACCCCCCGGAAGCCAGGACCCTGAATATTGATCCCGGGCACCCATATCAGTTAGTGCTTGTATGTGAAACGAATGCGCCCTATACTGCCATGTCACTACGACCTTAGTAATATGAAATTGTAAGGTCCGCGTAAGCGGATTGGCATAAACACAGAGACCTTCAAAGGATATTCACATGAAAGCCACCGACAAGATCGACGTGCGGGAAATCCGTCGCAAGCTCGGCATGAACCAATCGCAGTTCTGGTCAAAGATCGGCGTGACGCAGAGCGGCGGCTCGCGTTACGAGAGCGGTCGCAACATCCCCCGCCCGGTTCAGGCCCTGCTGCGCCTTGTGCACATCGAGCAGATCGATATCAGCAAGATCCGCAAGGAAGATGTCGAGGTCGCCGAGTACCTCAAGTCCAACGACCCGGAAGGCTACAAGTCGCTGAAGAAAGAAGCGCGCGCCGCCCGCAAGGACAAGAGCGCCCGCTGACCTGCAGCACCCATGGCGGCCAGCTCCGGCACACACCGGAACTGGCCGCTTGTCGTTGACCGCTGCCGAAAACGTGGCGCCTGATCGCGGTGCTATACTCAGCGCCCTTTGTCCGGACTAGCGCAACATGCGCATCACCCGCAAACTCGAATTCGACGCCGGTCACCGCATCCCGGATCACGCCAGTCAGTGCCGCCATCTGCATGGTCACCGCTACGTACTGGAAGTGACCCTAGCGGGCGAGATCATTCGCGCCGACGGTGAAGCCGTGAACGGCATGGTGATGGACTTTGCCGACGTCAAGCGGGTGGCCATGCGCCATGTCGTAGAGCTCTGGGACCATGCCTTTCTGGCGTGGCGTGGCGACACGGTGGTAACCGACTTCCTCGCCTCCATGCCCGGCCACAAGACCGTGCTGCTTGATGTGGTGCCCACCGCCGAGAACCTCGCCGAGGAAGCCTTCCGCATCCTCGACCCGCAGTACCGCGACGTCTACGGCAACGATCTGCGCCTGGAGCGCGTGCGTCTTTATGAGACGCCCAACTGCTGGGCTGACGCGTTGCGCAGCGAGCTGGCGCCCTGAGTCTTCAGAACGCGCAGCAGCAATGAAAAAGCCCGCCTGAGCGGGCTTTTTTTCTTTCGACGCAAGGCTTACATCGCATAGCGACGCAGGCGCATCGAAAAGTCCTGCAGCTGCTGGATGCCGCTCTGCTCTGCGCGCGCAATCCAGTCCTGCAGCTGATGCAGCAGCTGCTCGCTGGAGGCCGTGGAGCGGCCCCAGATCGCGGCCAGCTCCTCACGCATCGACTTGATCGTCGCCAACGCCTGACTGTTTTGCAGCACGCTTTCGAGTTGCGCGCGTTCCTTCTCGCAGACTGTGCGGGTGCTGTCGGACAGAATCATGCGACGCAGCGCCTTGGGATTGAAACCCTGACCGCTGACCGCGGCTAGACGCTCAAGCTCTTCGGCGCAGGTGGCGCGCAGCGAACGCACGTAGCGCGTCATCACATCGTAGCGATGGGTGATTACCGCCTGCAGGGTTTCAAAATCCGCCTCGCTCTTGGCCTCGGTGAAACGCGGAGTCGGGATCACCCGACGGGCCTTGGCCAGACCGGCCATTTCAAGCAGGCGGATATACATCCAGCCGATATCGAATTCGTACCATTTGGCCGACAGCTTGGCCGAGGTCGCAAAGCTGTGATGGTTGTTGTGCAGCTCTTCGCCACCGACGATGATGCCCCACGGCACCAGGTTGGTCGAAGCGTCCGTGCAGTCGAAATTGCGATAGCCCCAGAAGTGCCCCAGACCATTGATGACGCCGGCCGCCCAGAACGGAATCCAGATCATCTGCACAGCCCAGATCGTCAGACCGATGACGCCGAACAACAGCACGTCGATGATCAGCATCAGGCTCACGCCCAGCACCGAGTGCTTGTAGACATTGCGCTCCAGCCAGTCATCCGGCGTGCCGTGACCATAGCGCTCCAGCGTCTCGGCGTTCTTGGACTCTTCGCGATACAGTTCGGCACCCTCCCACAGCACCTTGCGGATGCCCTTGACCTGCGGGCTGTGCGGATCTTCCGTCGTCTCGCACTTGGCGTGGTGCTTGCGGTGAATGGCCGCCCACTCCTTGGTCACCATGCCGGTGGTCAGCCACAGCCAGAAACGGAAGAAGTGACTCGGAATCGCATGCAACTCAAGCGCACGATGCGCCTGGTGACGGTGCAGGAATACCGTTACGGAGACGATGGTGACATGGGTCAGCGCAAGAGCAACTAGCACATAGCCCCACCAGGGAAGATCGATCAAACCATTGAACATGCTATGAAATTTTCCGGGAGTTGCGATAAGGGAATTCTACGCCATCACCCGGAAATTGCCGGGAAATGTACGCCAACCAAGACAAGCATGGGGGCGATCACGGTAATTCAAAGGGCAGCTGGCGAACCGGCGTGGCTTCGGCCCGATGCCGCTGCCAGTTGGCACGATAGGCCTGCGCAAGCGCACAGTTGTCTCGCAATACGATCAGGTTCTCGGCATTGCGGTTCGCCGCAGACCACGTGAAGTTGTAAGAGCCGGTAAGTACGGCGCATGCCGGACCATCGGCATCCGCCACGATCACCTTGTTATGCGCTGCGGCGTAAGCGGTCTCGAAAGCCACCGGCACACCGGCCGCGAGCAGCAGCCGAATCGCGTTACCGGTCTCGCGTGCATTCATCCTCGCGTCTGCAAGCACCTCCACCCGTACGCCACGACGATGCGCTTCAACGAGGGCACTGGCTACCGTCTTGCTGGTAAACACATAGGCCTGCACCTGAAGGCTCGAGCGCGCACTGTCGATCACGCCCACAAGCACACGCTCTGTGTCATCTGCCGGCGAGAACGCCACCTCGACCGAGCCGCGCGCCGGAAACACCTCGCTGGCCGCAACCGGAGCAGCGGACAGCGCCAATGCAAGTATCCAGAAATCAGGCCGCAACAGCTTCGACACGCTCGAACACCGCAGCAAAGAAGCCATCCGTGTCATGTACGTGCGGCAGCAACTGCAAGCGCTCGCCCATCTCGACATCAATGCCCTGCTTGCGCAGCAGCTCACCGGCATCAAGCGCGCGGAATTGCGGATGGGCCGCGACAAAGGCGTCGACCACCGCATCGTTCTCCTCGGCCAGCAGACTGCAGGTGGCATACACCAGCCGCCCCCCGGGTCTGACCAGCGACGCGGCGGCTGCCAGAATGTTGGCCTGCAAGGTCCGCATTTCCTCGATCGACCGGGGGCTCTGACGCCACTTCAAGTCAGGATTGCGCCGCAAGGTACCCAATCCGCTGCAGGGCACGTCCACCAGGACTCGATCGGCCTTGCCGGCCAGGCGCTTCACGCGCGCATCACGCTCGTGCGCAATCAGCGCCGGATGCACATTGGACAGACCGGCACGCGCCGCACGCGGTCTGAGATTGGCAAGCCGCCGCTCCGACACATCGAAGGCGTACAGCCGCCCGGTCGAACGCATCATCGCCCCCAGATGCAGGGTCTTGCCACCCGCACCGGCACAGAAATCCACGACCAGTTCGCCGCGCCTCGGCTGCACGAGAAAACCGAGCAACTGACTGCCCTCGTCCTGCACCTCAAAGCTGCCGTCCAGAAAACGCGGATGCGACTGCAATGCCGGCTTGCTCTCCAGCCGGATGCCATGCGGTGAGAGCGGGCAGGCCGCGGCCGCGATGCCGTCCGAGCGCAAGTCGGCAATCACCTCGTCGCGCCCGACGCAGGCAATGTTAACTCGCAGGTCCAGCGGCGCCGGCCGGTTGAGACCGGCGGCCAAAGCCAGCAGCCCCTCCTCGCCATGGGCTGCAAGCAGCCGCTCGGCCAGCCAGTCGGGTAAATCGGCACGTTCGGCGACATCCCCTTCACCCACTTCAACCGCCTTGATCGCTGCGATCCACTCGGCCTCTGACGGTGAGACCAGCCCCTCGAACTGCCGGGCGGACCAGCCCTCGCCCCGCGCCAACCAGGCCAGCAGCAGCGAACGTGGGGAGGCATCCTCACCGCAGATGCGGCGCAGCCAGCGCAAGCGGCGCAGGATTCCGTAGACGCTCTCCGCAACCAGCCCCCGGTCGCGATGACCGAGCTGCCGGTGCTCGCGGAAATAGCGCGACAACACGGCATCGGCAGGATGCGCAAACGTCAGCACCTCGGCCAGTACCACGGCCGCGTGGCCAAGCGGCCCGCGCGCCGAGGAGGCTGCCGGCGTGCTGCGGGAAGGTTTGCGGGAGGCCTTGTTGCCTCGGGATGATTTCTGCATGGCTTCTAGGCGCGGCAACGCGCCCCGGAGATTCAAGGTTAATCGGCTGCCGGAGTCAGCTTGACGCTGACGGCCTGGTGATCAAGCACCTTGCCCTTGCTGTCCTGCAGTCGCACGCGCACCGGCGCCCAGGCATGCTTTTCGGACAGCCACAGCCCGATGTCGAGCTTGCCCGAATGCGCCTTGAACCGGACATGCATGGTTCGCAGCTTGCCGACAGGCAGGTCGATGTCCTGCATGCCGAGCACTTCCACCGAAGCTGGATCCGCGCCCCGATTGCTCACCAGCGTGATCTCGGCCGGAAGCTCACGACCCGGACGCACGGCCACCATATGCCACACACTCAGCACATCCAGATCACCACGGGCCAGCGTCTCGGTATCCCGACGCCCCTTGCGCCGCTCGATCAGCACACTGCTGCTGCGCCAGTCAAAGGTCGCCGTTTCCGTCTCGCGCCCCTTCTGCTCGACGACAAAGCTGCGTGGCACCAGCCCCTGCGGCGTGACGTCGCCCTCACTGCGCTGGGTGTATTCGAAATCCTTGAACAAGGCTGCCAGCCCGACCGTTTCCAGCAAGGTGCTCATACGGTAGCCACGGCCGTCATGCTCCCAGCGATGCACGCCCTTGCCGATGACCATACCGCCCTGTCCCTGCGTGATGTCGAACACCACCTCGCCGCCCGCCGGCCACTTCACTCCGGCGGCGGACAACGGCATGGATAGCACCGCACAACCCAGCGCCAGAACGCTCAAGAACTTCTTCACCACTTGCTTTCCTCCAGTGCGGGCGACACCAGTGCCGCCCCGGAAACGTGTGCGTCGGACACGACCACACGCCCCCCGTTGATCTTCAGTCTGCCCTCGACAAACCAGCGAACGGCCTGCGGGTAGATACGGTGCTCCTCGCGCAGCACCCGCTCGGCCAGACTGTCTTCGTCATCATCATCGAGCACCGGTACCGCAGCCTGAATGACGATGGGACCGACATCCAGTTCAGGCGTGACGAAATGCACCGTCGCGCCATGCACACGCGCACCGGCCTCGATGGCACGACGGTGCGTATGCAATCCCGGCAGGGCCGGTAGCAGGGACGGGTGCACATTGAGCATCCGCCCGGCATAGCGGTCGACAAAATCCGCCGCCAGCAAGCGCATGAAACCGGCCAGCACGACCAGATCCGGCGCAAAGTCCTCGACGGCCTGAGCCAATGCCACATCAAAAGCGGCGCGCGACGAAAAACCCGCGGCATCAAGCACCACCGTGGGAATGCCATGCGCCTCGGCAATCTGCAACCCGGCTGCGTCTGCGCGGCTCGACACCACCGCACGAAAATCCGCCCCGGCAATGCCGGACTGCAGGATGGCCTCAAGATTGCTCCCGCGACCCGAGATCAGCACCACGATGGACGTCATCCATTCACCTCAGGGAATCGGCAGAAAGGCTGCCGTCGCAATGCCCTGGACCACGCGAATGACCATGCGTTCGGTCTTGATCTCAAGCAGATCGGTCAGGGTTTCGAGAATGCCGATCATGCGCCCCATCTCGCGCTCGAAGCTGAGATTGGTCACACCCCCTATCTCGTTCGACAGCAGCAGTAAAACTCCTTGTTCGTCGCGCGACGTACCGAGTTTCCAGGCCGCAATCTCGATGTTGCGGGCCGCATTGTAAAAACC
Organism: Pseudazoarcus sp. NS36; assembly: GCF_059703705.1. Taxonomy (NCBI): domain Bacteria; kingdom Pseudomonadati; phylum Pseudomonadota; class Betaproteobacteria; order Rhodocyclales; family Zoogloeaceae; genus Pseudazoarcus; species Pseudazoarcus sp. NS36. Next base: position 183,829 of record NZ_BAAKJA010000001.1, read on the forward strand.
CTGCGGCGACAGGTCATTGAGCACGTAGAAGCCGACCATATCGCCGAAAGACGCCTGGATCATGCTGGCCATGCCGACCATCAGGGCCTGGACGCGATCTCCCTGAAAAGTCGGCTCGAATGCCAACTGCAAGGCATCAATGTTGCGCCGCCCGTTGAGTGCATCGAGTTGCCAGGAATGATTGACGTCGAAGATCTGCGTCAGCGCCTCTTCCAGGCTTGCGGCACTCTTGCGCCACTCGCGCGGATTGCGGCGATACAGCTTCTCGGCCAGACGCCGCAGGCTGACGAAGATGCGGCTCTGACAGGCCTCGATATAGTGATCGACGTCGGTCTTGAACAGCTGCTCGTGAAAATAGGGCTTGCGCGAGGGCGCGCCAGGCGAGGTTCCCGGAATACTGCAGCCGGCGCCGGCAGTCGCAAGGCCCGCAAGCATCGCAAGGAAGGCACGCCGCGACAGGGCTGGCGATGAGGTCGGTTTCATGCGCACTCAGGCTCGTTCGGACGCCGCGATGATACCGGAATGCGCTCCCCGCGGGGCCCGCAGCCGGACACGTATAATCGGCGTTTTGGCTGGAGCCGCAATGCCGACGATTCGCCCCCTGCCGGACATCCTGATCAACCAGATCGCCGCCGGCGAGGTCGTCGAACGCCCCGCCTCGGTCGTCAAGGAAGTACTGGAGAACGCGCTTGATGCCGGCTCGCGCGCCATCGAGATCCAGCTCGAACAAGGCGGCGTGCGCCGCATCCGCATCACGGATGACGGCTGCGGCATTGCCCAGGAAGAGCTCGCGCTGGCGCTCGACCGCCACGCCACCAGCAAGATCGCCAGCCTCGACGACCTGGAGCGCGTGGCTACCATGGGGTTCCGTGGCGAAGCACTGGCCGCCATCTCGGCCGTCTCGCGCACCACCATCACCAGCCGCGCGACCGGCGCACCGCATGCCTGGCGCGTGGATGGTGTCGACCGCAGCGTGGCGCCGGCGGCACTCAATGCAGGCACCGTGGTGGAAGTGGCCGACCTCTACTACAACACCCCGGCACGGCGAAAATTCCTCAAGACCGAAGCCACCGAGTTCGCCCACTGCGACGAGATGTTCCGCCGCGCCGCGCTCGCGCGCCCGGACGTGGCCTTCCAGTTCGCCCACAATGGCCGCGTCTCGCATCGCCTGCAGCCGTCCGACCCGGCACGGCGCATCGCCGCACTGATGGGCGACGATTTTCTCGAGCACGCCCGCGCGGTCGAGGCCGACGCCGGCGCGCTGCGACTGACCGGCTTCGCCTGCGTGCCGGCCTACTCGCGCGCCAACCGCGACGCGCAGTATTTCTTCGTCAACGGCCGCTTCGTACGCGACAAGATCCTGTCGCACGCCGCCCGCCAGGCCTACGCCGACGTACTGCACGGTCAGCGTCATCCGGCCTACGTGCTGTTTCTTGAGCTCGACCCGGCCGGCGTGGACGTCAACGTGCACCCGGCCAAAATCGAAGTGCGCTTTCGCGAATCGCGCGCCGTGCATCAGTTCGTGTTCCACGCCATCAGCCGAGCCCTGGCCGAGTCCGGCGCGGCGCTGGCCGCCGAACGCGAAACGCCGTCAAGCGAGCCCGCGAGCTACGCGCACGAGGCGCGCTGGGCGCCTCCGGTACAGACCCAACTGGCGATGGAATCCGCCTCACGCAGCTACCTCGACTTCGCTGCGGCGGCCCGACCAGAGACTGCGCCGTGGCCCGCCAGCGAGGCGCCGGCCCGCGAAGCTTTCTCCGCCCCGACTCCGGGGGCGCAGCAGCCCTCCGGCGACGACGCCCCGCTCGGCTACGCCATCGCCCAACTGCACGGCATCTACGTGCTGGCGCAGAACACCAAAGGCATGGTCATCGTTGACATGCACGCCGCGCACGAACGCATCCTGTACGAGAAACTCAAGACGGTGCTCGACGGCCGCCCGGCCATCCAGCGCCTGCTGATGCCCGCCGTGATCTCGCTCGGCGCACGCGATATGGCCGCGGCCGAAGAACATGTCGAGGTGCTGGCAGGAATGGGATTCGAGGTGGCGCCAGCCGGCCCGGAAGAGCTCGCCATCCGCAGCGTGCCGGCGCTGCTGGCGCAGGCCAACGTCGGCGAACTGGTGCGCAACCTGCTGGCCGAACTGCGTGAATACCCGGCCACCGAAGTGATCACCGCAAGGCGCAACGAACTGCTCGGCACCATGGCCTGCCATGGTGCCGTGCGCGCCAACCGGCAATTGTCGATTCCCGAGATGAACGCACTGCTACGCGACATGGAGGCCACCGATCGCGCCGACCAGTGCAATCACGGCCGCCCGACCTGGACGCAGTTTTCGCTGGCAGAGATGGACCGCTTCTTCATGCGCGGTCAGTGAGGCAGTTCAGCGTCCGTTAAGCACCACGACGGCCACCACCACGATGCCCACCACCAGCCAGCCCAGCCACTCCACATAGCGGTGCAGCGCCGCTTCCATGCGGGCGCCACCAAGCTTCATCAGCCCGGCAACGAGGAAAAAACGCGCGCCGCGCCCGACCAGCGAAGCCGCCACGAAGGGCAGCATAGCCATCGAGGCCACGCCCGCCGCAATGGTGAACACCTTGTAGGGAATCGGCGAGAAGCCTGCCACGAACACCGCCCAGAAACCCCAGCGCTCAAACCAGTCCTGGGCTTCCAGGTACTTCGCCCAGTATTTCGTGGTGGCCAGCCATGGCTCGATCATGTCAAAGGCGAACACGCCGATGAAGTAGCCCAGCACCCCGCCGACCACCGAAGCCACGGTCGTGATCAGCGCGAACATCCACGCCCGAGAAGGATTGGCCAGACTCATCGGCGCCAGCATCACATCCGGCGGAATCGGAAAAAACGAGGACTCGGCAAAGCTCAAACCCCCGAGATACCAGGCTGCGCGCGGATGGCGCGACCATTGCATGCAACGGATGTAGAGCGGGGCGAACAGTTTCAAGATGGTCTCGGTGCGTTGGCTCAGGCGGCATGATACCAATCGGGCGTATCGGGGCACGCCGCTATAATCGCCCCCACATGAGCCACGCCCCGCCCGCCATCCTCCTCCTCGGCCCCACCGCCAGCGGCAAGACCGCCTGTGCGCTGGCGCTCGCACGCGAGCTGCCGGTCGAGATCATCAGCGTCGACTCGGCGCTGGTGTACCGCGACATGGACATCGGTACGGCCAAGCCGAGCGCCGACGAACGTGCCGTCTGCCCGCACCACCTGATCGACCTCATCACACCCGAAGAACGCTACTCGGCCGCGCAGTTCCGCACGGACGCGCTGCGCCTGATGGACGAGATCAGCGCACGCGGCAACATCCCGCTGCTGGCCGGCGGCACCTCGCTGTACTTCAAGGCGCTGCGCGACGGCATCTCCGACCTGCCGCAGGCCGACCCCGAGCGGCGCGCCGCCATCGACCGCGACGCCGAGCGTCTGGGCTGGCCGGCGCTGCACGCCCGCCTTGCCGCCCTCGACCCGCAGGCCGCCGCCGCGCTGGAGCCGACGGACGCGCAGCGCATTCAGCGCGCGCTGGAAATCGTCGGGATTACCGGTCGTCCGCTGGCCGAGAGCTACGCGCAGCGCGAAGAAGGCGGCATCCACCACCGCCTGCTTACGCTGGCGCTCACGCCGTCCGACCGCGCCGTGTTGCACGCCCGCATCGAGCAGCGCTTTGACGCCATGCTGGCTGCCGGCCTGCTGGATGAACTGCGCAGCCTGCGCACGCACTACCGGCTCGCCCCCGCCCTGCCCTCGATGCGCTGTGTCGGCTACCGCCAGGCCTGGGCGCATCTCGACGGCGAGGACGACTTGGCGACGATGCGTTTCAAGGGCGTCGCCGCCACGCGCCAGCTCGCCAAACGGCAACTCACGTGGCAGCGCCAGTTCCGCGAGAACTGGGCCGATCTGGAAGAAATGGATTGTCTTGATGCCAAGCTGCCCGTTCGCATCGTGCAGCGCGTGCACGCCTTTCTCGGCAGCAGCTAAGCCGACCGGCTCAGGGCCGACGCTCGGACGCTGTGGAGCGCAGCAGCACCGCGTCGAACCAGCGTGTCGGCAGGATGCGCTTGAGAATACCGAACAGATGCGTCGGAAAAGTCACGCCGTAGCGCGCCCGTGGGCGCGGCGACTCGACAGCGTGGATCAGCTTGTTCACCACCGCATCCGCCGGCAGCGTGAACGGCGTCTTGCCCGCCTCGCCGCGCAGGCGGCGCACCAGATAGCGGTAGGTCTCGGCGTGGGCACTGCGCTCCGCGTCGATGTGGCGCTGATAGGCCGCAAAGGCATTGTCGCGGAAGCGGCTGACGATGGGGCCGGGCTCGATCAAGCTGACATGAATGCCACTGCCGGCAAGCTCCAGCCGCAAGGTGTCGGTGAGCCCTTCGAGCGCAAACTTGGAGCAGTTGTAGGCGCCGCGGTACGGCAGCGCGGCGAACCCCAGAATGGAGCTGTTCTGCACGATGCGGCCATGGCCTTGCCGGCGCATCGCCGGCAGCACGAGGCAGGTCAGCTCATGGGTGCCGAACAGATTGGTTTCGAACTGTTCGCGCAGCACCTCTCGCGTGAGGTCTTCGACCGCTCCGGGCTGGCCATAGGCGCCATTGTTGAACAGCGCGTCGAGCGTGCCGCCGGTGCGCTCCATGACGGTATCGACCGCAAGCCGGATGGATGCGCTGTCCGCCAGATCGAGCTGCAGGGCTTCGAAACCCTCGGACGCCAGTCGCTGCACATCCTCTGCCTTGCGCGCGGTGGCAAACACCCGCCAGCCACGCTCGCGAAGGGTTTGTGCGGCGCACGCGCCGATGCCGCTGGAACAGCCGGTGATCAGGATGGAGCGCTGCGCACCGGCGGCCATGCGCTTACTCGACGATGGTTTTCGGCTGATCGCCTTCCATCGCTGCGATCCGGCCAATGACATGCACCGTCTCGCCCTGCTCACGCAGGAAAGCGGCCGCGCGCTCGGCGTTATCAGCCGAAACGATGACGGCCATGCCGATGCCGCAGTTGAACACGCGGTACATCTCGGCGTCGGCGATGTTGCCGGCCTGCTTGAGCCACTGGAACAACGGCGGCAGGGCCCAGCTCTTCGAATCGATGCGGGCGGTCAGACCGTCCGGAATCACGCGCGGCACGTTTTCGGTAATGCCACCACCGGTGATGTGGGCCATGCCGTGCACGACACCGGCCTGCGCCTGCATCAGCGCCAGCAGCGACTTGACGTAGATGCGCGTCGGCGCAAGCACGGCGTCGGCCAGCGGGCGACCGTGGAAATCGGCGGAGAGATCGGCCTTACTGACCTCGATGACCTTACGGATCAGCGAATAACCGTTGGAGTGCGCGCCGCTGGAGGCCAGACCCAGCACCACGTCACCGGCGGTGATCTTGCTGCCGTCGATGATGTCGGCCTTTTCCACCGCCCCGACCGCGAAGCCGGCCAGATCGTATTCGCCGTCCGGGTACATGCTCGGCATCTCGGCGGTTTCACCGCCGATCAGCGCACAACCGGCCAGTTCGCAACCCTTGGCGATGCCCTTGACCACATCGGCAGCAGTATCCACATGCAGCTTGCCACAGGCGAAATAGTCGAGGAAGAACAGCGGCTCGGCACCCTGCACGAGGATGTCGTTGACGCTCATCGCGACCAGATCCTGACCCACGGTGTCGTGGCGGTTGAGCTCGAAGGCCAGGCGCAGCTTGGTGCCGACGCCGTCCGTGCCGGACACCAGCACCGGCTCGCGGTACTTCTTCGACAATTCGAACAAGGCACCGAAGCCGCCGATGCCGCCCATCACCTCGGGCCGCATGGTGGCTTTGGCAAACGGCTTGATGCGATCGACGAGTGCGTCGCCGGCATCAATGTCTACGCCGGCATCACGGTAGGTCAGGGAGGTCAAGGTCGTTCCTCTTGCTTCGAGAAATGCTCCCGGACTGCGTCGCGCTTGAGAGCGCAACGGCCAGGGGCTACATTACGGGGCCCGGCGGCCAGGAGAGGCCGCCGCTTCAATGCGAGATTTTACTCGAAATGCCCCTTCCCCGCGCCCACCTCTTGCACACCGCCCTGTGGACCGCAGCCGGCATTGCGTTGCTGGTACTGCTATGGCTGCTCGGGCCGATCCTGACGCCGTTTGTCGTCGGCGCGGTGTTCGCCTATCTGTGTGACCCGGCCGTGAACTGGCTGGTCGCCCGCCGCTGGCCGCGGGTGATGGCCGTACTTCTCGTGATCTGCGCGGCCGGCTCAATCATCACCTTGCTGTTCCTGATTCTCGTGCCGCTGTTCTGGCGCGAGGTCGCGGCGCTCATCGCGCGTCTGCCCGAGTTTCTGGACATCATCGATGCGCGGCTGCTGCCGGTCGTGAACGACCGTCTCGGCACCGATCTCAGGCTGGATATCGAATCCGTGCGCAAGGTGTTTGCCGAGAACAAGGAGCAGGCCGGCGAGTTCATGCCAACCTTGCTCGGCCACGTAAAGGAAGGCGGCATGGCCCTGGTCGGGCTGGCCACCAACCTGGTACTGATTCCGGTCGTAATGTTCTATCTGCTGCAGGAATGGCCGCGCATCATTCCGTCGCTGCGCAACGCCATTCCGCGTCCGGCGCTCGACCGCACCACGCGCATCGCACGCGACATCGACAACGTGCTGTCGGAATTCCTGCGCGGTCAGCTCTCGGTGATGCTGATTCTCGCCACCTTCTACAGCATCGGTCTGTGGATTGCCGGGCTGAGCTTCGCCTTGCCGGTCGGCATCATCACCGGGCTGCTGTCCTTCATCCCCTTCGTCGGCTTTGGCGGCGGGCTGGTTCTGGCCATCCTGACCGCCCTGTTGCAGGGTGACGGCGTCACCCTGCTGATCGGCGTCGGCGTGGTGTATGGCATCGGCCAGCTGCTCGAAAGCTATGCGCTCACGCCCTATCTGGTGGGCGAGCGTATCGGCCTGCACCCGCTGGCCGTCATCTTCGCGCTGATGGCCTTTGGCCAGCTCTTCGGTTTCGTCGGCATGCTGGTCGCGCTGCCGGTCAGCGCCGCCATTCTGGTCGGCCTGCGCGAAGTGCGCGGCGCCTGGCTCGCGAGCCCGCTCTATCTCGGCGCCGAAGGCGCTGCGGCGCCTCCGCTGTATGTGAGCGACAAGGACGAGGCGGAACGCACTGAATGAAGCAGCTGTTGCTGGATCTGCGCGCCGACGCCCCGCCGACGCTGGACAATTTCATTGCGGGCGAAAACGACGAACTGCTGCGTGCCCTGCATGAAACGGTGCTCGGCGCGGGCCATCTCTACCTGTGGGGGCCGGCCGTCAGCGGGCGCAGCCACCTGCTTGCCGCCACCGTCGAGGCCGCCACACAAGCCGGCCGGCCGGCCCTGCATGTAGCCGCCGAAACGGTTGCCGAAACCCTGCCCGATACACCCGGACTGCTGCTCGCCATTGACGACGTCGACCGCCTGAATGAAGCCGGCCAGATCGCCCTGTTCAATGCCTTCAACCGCTCGGCCACGTACAATCAGACCCTGCTGCTGGCCGGCCCGCAACCGCCGCGCAGCCTGGCCGTGCGTGAAGACCTGCGCACGCGCGTCGGCCAGACGCTGGTGTTCGAACTGCGTCCGCTCGACGACGCCACCCGCACTGCCATTCTGGCCACGCTGGCCGAGCGTCGCGGCATGAAGCTGCCCGACGAAGTCGTGGCTTTCCTGCTGCGTCACGGGCGGCGCGACCTGCCCAGCCTGGTCGACACCGTCGAAGCCCTGGATGCGGCCTCGCTCGAACGCAAGCGCCCGGTCACGCTCGCCCTGTTGCGCGACGTGATGCAGCCGGACCTGAACAACTGAAACGAACAAAGGACATTTCCGTGGATCTGGTGCTTTTCGACCTCGACAACACCCTGCTCGCCGGCGACTCGGACTTCGAGTGGGCGCAGTTCCTGATCAGCAAGGGCGTGCTCGACCCCGAGGTACATGAGGCACGCAACAAGGTCTTCTACGAGCAGTACAAGGCCGGCACGCTCGACATCTTCGAATTCCTCGACTTCCAGCTGCAGCCACTAGCGCGCCACGAGCGTGCCCAACTCGACGCCTGGCACGCCGAGTTCATGCGTGAGCGCATCCTGCCGATGATCAGCGCGCAGGCCCGCGCACTGGTCAACAAGCATCTGGCCGAAAACGCTGTAGTGGCCATCGTCACCGCCACCAACAGCTTCGTCACCGGGCCGATCGCACGTGAGTTCGGCATTGCGCACCTGATCGGCACCATCGCAGCACAAGAGAAAGGCCAGTTCACCGGCAAGCCGCGCGGCATGCCCTCGTTCAAGGCTGGCAAGATCACCCGCGTCGAGGAATGGCTCGAAAGCGCCGGCTTGCACTGGGGCAGCTTCGACAAGACCTGGTTCTACAGCGACTCCCTCAACGATCTGCCGCTGCTCAAGATCGTCACCCATCCGGTCGCGGTTGACCCCGACGACACCCTGCGTGCACACGCCGTGCAGGCCGGCTGGCCGGTGTTGGCCCTGAACCGCACAGCATGAGCGACCGATGCGCTGCAGTCTGCTTCGGTTATGATTCACCGCTTATGACTAGAACCAGATCCCGACTCCGATGATCCGCAAGCTGCTGCGCAAAGTATTCCGCGGCGCCGGATCCGGCCAGCCCGCCCTCAATGAACCCGCCCTGATCGCGCCCGAGAAGCACGGCATGCGCCGTGCCGACATCTCGCCGGCGGCGGTCAAGGTGTGCTCCGTCCTGCAGGAAAACGGCCACAAGGCCTTCGTCGTCGGCGGCGCCGTACGCGATGTTCTGGCCGGTCTGCCACCCAAGGATTTCGACGTTGCCACCAGCGCGACGCCCGAGCAGGTGCGCTCGCTGTTCCGCCGTTCGCGCATCATCGGCCGGCGCTTTCGCATCGTGCATGTCATGAACGGGCGCGAGACCATTGAGGTCTCCACTTTCCGCGCGCTGCACGAGGAAGGCGCCACGCCTACTGACGAACACGGCCGCGTGCTGGCCGACAACGTCTTCGGCTCGCAGGCGGAGGACGCCACACGACGCGACTTCACCGTCAACGCGCTTTACTACGACCCGGTTTCCGGCGTCATCGTCGACTACCACCACGGCGTGGCCGACCTGCAGCAGAAGACCCTGCGCATGATCGGCGAGCCGCGTGCGCGTTACCGCGAAGACCCGGTGCGCATGCTGCGCGCCGTGCGCCTTGGCGCCAAGCTCGGGCTGATCATCGACCCGGCTGCGCGCACGCCGATCCGAGAGATGGCCTCGCTGCTGGAGAACGTGCCTGCCGCCCGGCTGTTTGACGAAATCCTCAAGCTGCTGCTTTCCGGCTATGCGGTGAAGTGTCTCAAGCAATTGCGCGAGGAAGGCCTGCACCACGGCGTATTGCCGCTGCTCGACGTCATCCTCGAACAGCCCATGGGTGAGCGCTTCGTGTGGCTCGCGCTGGAAAACACCGACGATCGCGTGCGCGACGGCAAATCCGTCTCCCCCGGCTTCCTGTTCGCCACGCTGCTTTGGCACGAAGTGCTGGTGGCGTGGGAAAAGCGCAAGGCCGACGGTGCGCCGGCCCAGCCCGCGCTGTTCGACGCCATGGACTACGTGCTCGAAGTGCAGGCCCGCAAGCTTGCCATCACGCGCAAGATCGCCGGCGACATCAAGGACATCTGGGCCATCCAGCCGCGCTTCGAGAAGCGCGCCGGCCATGCGCCCTACCGCCTCATCGAACAACCGCGCTACCGCGCCGGCTGGGATTTCCTGCGTCTGCGTGCGCAGGCCGGCGAGATCGACATGGCGCTGGTCGACTGGTGGGACGACTTCGCCGGCGCCGGTCAGGAAAAGCGCGAGGCGCTGATCCGCGAGGCCCCCGCCAGCGAGGCCGGTCCGCGCAAGCGCCGCCGCCGTCGCAAACCCAACGCCAAGCCGTCCGCGCCGGCCGACGCAGCATGAGCGCAGCACCCGCCCGCGCGCGTGCCTTCATCGCGTTCGGGGCCAACCTCGGCGACCCGGTCGCAAGTTTTGCCCATGCCTGCACGGCGCTGGCCGCCCTGCCCGACACCACCGTGGAGCGCCGCTCCTCGCTGTACCGCAGCGCGCCGGTCGGCGTCGAAGGCCAGCCCGACTACCTCAACGGCGTCATCGAACTGCGTACCGGCATTGCCGCCGCCGCACTGCTGACGCACCTGCTGGACATCGAACACGAGGCCGGCCGCCGCCGCGACGGCCATTGCGCGCCGCGCACGCTGGACCTCGATCTGCTGCTTTATGATGACCACGTGATCCACGCACCGGGGCTGGAAGTGCCGCACCCGCGCATGCACCAGCGCGCCTTCGTGCTGCTGCCGCTGGCCGAGATTGCGCCCGACGCGCAGATTCCCGGTCACGGCCCGATTGCCGCACTGCTGCCCGGCGTGGCGGACCAGGACATTACCCGGCTGGAGGACTGAAACATGCTCGACAAGGCCCGCTACATCGTCGTCGAAGGTCCCATCGGCGCCGGCAAGACCTCGCTGGCCCGCCGCCTTTCCGAGCGACTTTCAGCACAGACGCTGCTTGAGCAGCCCGAGTTGAACCCCTTCCTCGGCCGCTTCTACCAGAACATGGAACGCTGGGCGCTGCAGACCCAGCTCTCCTTCCTGCTGCAACGCGTCGAACAGTTGCGTGACCTCGAATCCGCCTGCGCCACCGGCGAGCGCATCGTCTCCGACTTCCTGTTCGACAAGGATCCGCTGTTTGCCGAGCTCACGCTGCCAGACGACCAGTACGCCCTGTACCAGCGCATCCATGACTCGATGGCGCCGGTGTCACAGCTCAAGCCCGATCTGGTGATCTACCTGCAGGCCAAGCCGGAAACCCTCATCGGCCGCGTCTTCCAGCGCGGCGTCGATGCCGAGCGCCGCATCACCGAGAGCTATCTCGAACGGGTGGCAGAGCGCTACGCGCGCTTCTTCTACGAGTACGACGCCGCCCCCGTGTTCATCGTCGACGCCGAGGTACTCAACCCGGTCGACCACGATGACGACTTCGACCTGTTGATCGAACGCCTGCGCGGCATGCGCAGCTTCCGCGAATTCTTCGCCTACGCCGGCTGACCCCCGCGCACCCTTGAAGCCGGGGCCGAATTGCGGAACACTCGCGCCCTCGGAGGAATAGCACGCCATGACCTATCTGCAGAACGACAAGCCCGTAACCCTGCATGAACTCGGCAAGATGCGCGCCGAAGGCCACAAGATCACCATGCTCACGGCCTACGACGCGAGCTTTGCGGCCATGATGGATCGCACCGGCGTCGACACCGTGCTCATCGGCGATTCGCTCGGCAACGTCATCCAGGGCCACAAGTCCACGCTGCCGGTCACGCTGGAGCAGATGGCCTATCACACCGAATGCGTCGCGCGCGGCAGCAAGCGCGCCTTCATCATTGCCGACATGCCTTTCGGCAGCTATCAGGAAGGCCCGGTGCAGGCCATGCGCAACGCCGCCAAGCTGATGGAAGCCGGCGCGCAGATGGTGAAGCTGGAAGGCGGTGAGTACATGGCCGAGACCGTGCACTTCCTCGTCGAACGCGGCATTCCGGTGTGCGCCCACGTCGGCCTCACGCCGCAGTCGGTGAACCAGCTCGGCGGCTATCGTGTGCAGGGCCGCGACGAGACCGGCGCGAAGAAGATGAAGGCCGATGCGCTTGCGCTGGAACAGGCGGGTGCAGCGATGATCGTGCTGGAACTGGTGCCGTCCACGCTCGCCGCCGAGATCACCGCCAGCCTCAGCACCATGGCCACCATCGGCATCGGCGCCGGCCCGGACTGCGACGGTCAGGTGCTGGTGCTGTACGACATGCTGGGCATCTTCCCCGGCAAACCCGCGCGCTTCGTCAAGAACTACATGGACGGTGCGACCAGCATTGAAGAGGCCATTGCCGCCTACGTGCGCGAAGTGCGCGAAGGCGCCTTCCCAACCGCAGCGCACGGCTACTGACATGCAGATTCTCGAGAGCATCGAGGCCTGCCGCGCGGCACGCCGCAAGGCCGAGCGCATCGCCTTCGTCCCGACCATGGGCAACCTGCACGAAGGCCACATCGCGCTGATGCGCGAAGCGCGCCAGCACGCCGACACCGTCGTCGCCAGCATCTTCGTGAACCGCCTGCAGTTCGGTCAGGGCGAAGATTTCGGCCGCTACCCGCGCACCTTCGCCGCCGACTGCGAAAAGCTCGAAGCCGCCGGCGTCGACCTGCTGTTCGCGCCGGATGAATCCGTGATGTACCCGGCACCGCAGCAGTACCACGTCGACCCCGCGCCGGCCCACGTCGGCATTCTCGAAGGCGAATTCCGCCCCGGCCACTTCCGCGGCGTCGCCACCGTGGTGCTCAAGCTGTTCTCCATCGTGCAGCCCGACGTCGCGCTGTTCGGCAAGAAGGACTACCAGCAGCTCATGGTGCTGTCGCACATGGTGCGCGAGTTCGCCCTGCCCATAGCAATCATCCGTGGCGATACCGTACGCGCCGCAGACGGCCTCGCCCTGTCCTCGCGCAACGGCTATCTGTCGGAAGCCGAACGCGCCGAGGCCCCACGCCTCTACCGCGAACTGACCACCATCCGCGACGCCGTGATGGCCGGCAACCACGACTTCCTGCACCTCGAAACCGTCGCCATGCAGCGCCTCGCCGAACACGGCTGGCAGCCCGACTACATCAGCGTGCGCCGCCAGGCCGACCTGCAACCGCCAGCCAGCGAATCCGACCCTCTGGTCATCGTGGCCGCTGCAAAACTCGGCACCACGCGACTCATCGACAACCTCGAAATCTGAGCCTTCTCAGATTGAAGTTTGAAGACTTGGGCTTCTAGCGACGAGGCATCTCGAACTTCCGATATAAGCGGACAACAATGTCCTCTGCCTCGCCGATGAGCTCTTTCAACTCGGCGTCATCGATAAACTCATTACTCTCTCGCGAAAAGACCGCGCGTCGCATCAGAATCTCACCCGTCTGCGTATGTTCGAAAGCCTCAACCATTGTGGGGTTATGAGCGATGGTGTTTCGTTTTTTAGCTAGTGAAAGCGCGTCATTCAATGCGTCTATGGTCTGTTGGTGATTGACCGAATTTTCCTGCAACGCCGTGATCAGTGCTGTCGTTCGCAGACCGAATTTCCTCGGGGGTTTCCGGCCTTTCAGGAACTCCGACCAAATGTGGTATGTGAAGAGCTCTATCTCTCCGAATGTGAGGATGAATCCACCAACCAAATCACGCCACCGTTCTTCTTCGGTCATTGCACGCCCCATCCAGTCAACTCAGACAGTTTCAGACCAACATCTGGATTAGTCGTCAAATTGCCTAAGTCATCTAGCCGCCGGCCACAAGGCGCTCATCCCCAAGGATTGACCACCTCAAGCCCAGCAAACCCAAAGTCCCTCACATTCCGCGTCACCAATACCAAGCCATGCGTCAGCGCAGTCGCCGCCAGCAGGCTGTCGACGGCCGGCACCGGTCGGGCAGCCTCCGCGACCAGGCGCCCCCAGCGATCTGCCACAGCCACGTCAATCGGCAGCACCCTCCCTGCGAAGAAGCCACTCAATTCAACTTCCAGCCAGTCCGACAGCCCACGGCGGCGCTCGCCCGGCGGAAGCGCTTCGATACCTTTGCGAAGTTCGCCGAAGGTCAGGACGGACAGATGGAGAGTGGTCGCCGGACGGCGCTCGACCCACTCGACTACCTTGGGGTCAGGCGTGCGTCGGCGCAGTTCCGACAGTACGTTGGTGTCGAGCAGGTAGGTCACAGTTCGACGTCCCGCACCGGGCTGCGGTCACGTTCGAGTTCAATGTCTTCGGCTCCCGCGAGCGGCGAGCGGCGCATGAAGGCCACCAATGATTCACCCGTACCCGCAAGCCGGTCGTAATCGGCACGCGACAAGATCACGGCAACCGATTTGCCGTGCACGGTAATCTCCTGCGGCCCCTCGCTTGCTGCGCCCTTCACCACTTCGGACAGGCGGGACTTGGCTTCCTGCATTTGCCAGCTATGCATGCCGACCTCCAATTCTGACCAGAATAGTCAGATTGTAGCCCCGCCGAACGATTCCGCAAGCCCGTGCTAACGCCGATCACGCCGCGCGGTAGTAGCGCTCCAGCCAGTGCGCATACGGCGCAGGCAGCACCCAGGTGGGCTTGTCGAGTTTCAGTTCGCGCGCGGCCTGCATCGGCCAGTGCGGGTTGGCGAGCAGGGCGCGGCCGATCATGACGAGGTCCATCTGATCGTTGGCGACAACGCGCTCGGCATCTGCAACCACGTCGATACCCCACGACGAAGCCACCGGCAGGCCGGCTTCGCGGCGCACGCGTTCAGCAATCGGCGCAAGGAAGGCCGGACCCCACGGAATCGCCGCCGTCGGGGTGGAGAAGCCGACGCTGACGTTGAGCAGGTCCAACCCGCCCGCCTTCATCTGGCGCACCAGCTCGATGGAATCCGCCAGCGTCTGCTCGTCGCGGCCATCGAACTCGATCACGCCGAAGCGCGCCGTCAGCGGCAGGTTGTCGGGCCACACCTCGCGCACGGCGGCCAGCGTTTCGAGCAGGAAACGGCTGCGGCCGGCAAGATCGCCGCCGTACTGGTCGGTGCGCTGGTTGGAATCGACGTTGAAGAAGCTCTGCGCCAGATAACCATGCGCAAAGTGCAGTTCCAGCCATTCGAAGCCGGCGTCCCGCGCCCGGCGGGCGGCAGCCACGAAATCGGCTTTCACGCGGGCAATGTCGTCCAGCGTCATCGCGTTCGGCACTTTCGGCAGATGCGCGCCGAAGGCCACCGCCGAAGGGGCAATGGTCTGCCAGCCGCGCGGGTCGCCATCAGGAATGTGGTCGTCGCCTTCCCACGGGCGGTTGGCGCTGGCCTTGCGGCCGGCGTGGGCAATCTGGATGCCCGGCACCGCGCCGCGCACCTTGATGGCCGCCGCGATGCGCGCCATGCCTTCGGCCTGCGCGTCGTTCCACAGCCCGGTGCACCCCGGAGAAATGCGCCCTTCCGGCGACACCGCCGTGGCCTCGACGATGACCAGCCCCGCACCTCCGCGTGCCAGCCCCGCGTAGTGGGCCAGATGCCAGTCGTTGGTGAAGCCGTCGACGGCGCTGTACTGGCACATCGGCGGCACCGCAATGCGGTTCTTGAGGGTGACGTCCTTCAGACGGAAGGGGGAAAACAGCGCAGACATTCGCAACTCCTTGGGTTTCACGCCGTGACGGCGAACACCGCGGAGTCTAGGGAGTCGTGCATATAATGAAAACCGACTCCGACTTATCGCCTGAATAAGAGATCGTTATGCTCAACCCGCAATGGCTGAAGAGCTTTTCCACCCTCGTCGAGGTCGGCAGCTTCACCCGCGCCGCCGAGCGCCTGGACCTCACGCAGGCCGCCGTCAGCCAGCATGTGCGCCACCTCGAACAGCAGCTCGGCCCGCTGCTGATCCGCCGTCCGCGCCAGCTCGAACTCACGCCCGCCGGCAGCGCGCTGCTCGAATACTGCGCCGAACTCGAACAGGCCACCCGTCGCCTCGACACCCGCCTGACCGAGGCGGAGGCCGACACCGGCGAGATCAGCATCATCACCCCCGGCAGCATCGGCCTGTCGCTCTACCCCGCCCTGCTCGACCTGCAACAGGCCAACCCCGGCCTGTCCGTGCGCTACCGTTTCGCCCCCGACCGCGAGGTGCTGGACGCCGTGCTCGACAACCGTTTCGAACTCGGCATCGTCAGCCTCAAGCCCGACGACCCCCGCCTCACCGCCAGCCACTTCGCCGAAGAACCGCTGGAACTCGTCGTGCCCGCTGGCGAGCAGGTGCGCGGCTGGGATGATCTGGAACGCATCGGCTTCATCGACCACGCCGACGGCCGCGCCATGCTCGCCCGCCTGCTCGCCCGCTGGTACCCCGGCAACCCCGGCGTCAGCCGCATCCCGTCGCGCGGCTTCAGCAACCAGATCAGCCTCATGCTCGAACCCGTCGCCCGCGGCCTCGGCTTCACCGTCCTCCCCCGCCACGCCTGCGAAGCCTTTCCCCGGCAAGACGCCATCCGCATCGTTCCGTGCAGCACGCCGGTGATTGATACCTTATGGTTGATCCACCGAGCGGAATGGCCGCTGACGGCACGGGCGCAGCGGGCGGTGGAATGCTTGAGGGGGGTTTGTCCGATGAAGAAGCGAGGGGGGTGACGGGGCGTGACAACCGCCCCCATACATGCGGCGCAATGCGCTTCGCTTATTGCGCCCTACGCGAATTAAATGCTATTGATAGCCATCAGCAATAACACTTGAAGCACTTTTGATAGGCGCCAAGATGACTGCATCGGACCCAAACGAGGCCATCAAAGCCCATTGCCCGACTTGCGACGGCGAGCGCAATTGTGTCATCCACGGTCACGTAAAAAAGCCATGGGAGTGGGCTGACGATTGCGGCCATTCTGTCGATGGCTGCGAAGAGCATACCCTTATGGAATGCATGGGGTGTGAGACTGTTTTCTATGAGGTATGCAGCTGGAACAGCGAATCTATCGAACATTGGTACGATCTGAACGGCAACGCCCAGTCTCGCCCGGTCGAGGACAAGTCGACCTACCCAAAGCCTGAAAACAAGACGAAGCCACCATGGTTTGATCTAATTTCAAGGTCAGACGAGCAGTTGCATCGTATTCTTAATGAAATGTACGTAGCAATTGAGCACAACTCATACATCCTAGCGGCTATTGGCTTACGAACTGCTCTCGACCGCAGCACAGAAGTTCTTGGGATCGACAGCTGCCTAAGCTTTCGCAAGAAGCTTGACGCCCTTCAAGCAGGGGGTTGGATTGGGGAGACCGAGAGGGAGATACTCGCAGTAGTCACCGACGCAGGCAGCGCAGCGGCCCATCGGGGGTGGAATCCACAGCAAGCAGACCTCTTGCATTTGTTCGCCTCAATGGAAGTATTCCTGCAACGAGCCTTCATCATCGGAAAGTCGGCGCTGAACATTAAGCCCACCATACCTTCCAGAGGAGAGCCCACGTAGGGCGCAATAAGCGAAGCGAATTGCGCCGGATGCTCACCGCAGCCTATGGCACTGCGCCAATCGTAGCCACCCAAGCCCCCTCTACCTCGCCGAGCTCCAGCCGCTTTCGCCGGGGATGTCCGGTCCTGCTGTTTGAGCGAAGCGAGTTCAGGACCGGCCGGCGAAAGCGGCTGAAGCGAGGGCAGCCCGAAGGGCCGAGGCAGCGGGGCACGTTTCTTTGCTTCCTTTCTTGTCGTGCAACAAGAAAGGAAGTCGCCCGCCGGGGCGAATTCCCGGCCGGTCGAGGCCAACACAAGCACCTCACGCAACACAAGCAAGGCAAACAAAAAAGGGGAGCGCACGCTCCCCTTTTTCAAACACGCGGCGAACAAGACCGCCTCACGCCTTTTTCGGCGGAACCACCTCTTCCACCGTGCGCCAGCGGAAATTGTCGTTATCCGCCGGAATCCACTGCTGGCACCACAGATTGATGCACTCCTGCCCTTCGGTTCCCGGCGCAATCGCCAGGAAACTTTCCTCGTCGTAGTGCTGCACCTCGGAGCGCTGCCAGGTCTGGCAGAACTTGCAGCGGATTTCTCCAAAACCCTTCTTCATCGCGTTGTCCAGCTTATCCAGAGATTGGTTTCAATGTATGCACAGCGCCTATCGTAGCCGCCCAAGTCCCCTCTGTCTCGCCGAGTGCAGGCCGGTATCGCCGGGGCAGTCCGGTCCTGCTGTTTGAGCGAAGCGAGTTCAGGACCGGCCGGCGAAACCGGCTGGAGCGAGGGAAGCCCGAAGGGCCGAGGCGGCGGGGCACGTTTCTTTGCTTCCTTTCTTGTCGTGCAACAAGAAAGGAAGTCGCCCGCCGGGGCGAGTCCCGGCCGGTCAAGGCCAATTGAAATCGACCGGGGATGGGCCCGCTCCAAACACGAAAGAAAAAGGGGAGCCCCGCTCCCCCTTTTTTTATCGCCGAAGTCGGCAGATGCAGCCGTCAGCCGGCCAGCGCCTTGCCGACAATCTCCGCCACATCCGGCGACAAGCCCGAAGCGCCCTTCACGCGCTCGAGCTGCGCACGAATGGAAGCCTGCAGCGCCGGCGTATACCGCCGCCAGTTCTCCAACGAGCGCGCCATACGCGACGCCACCTGCGGATTGCGACGATCCAGCGCGATGACCTGATCCGCCCAGAAGGCGTGGCCTTCAGCCGTGTGGAACTCGGCCGGGTTGCCGCGGAAGAAGGTGCCGAGCAGCGAATACACCTTGTTGGGGTTGGTGATGGCGAAGGCCGGGTCGTCCATCAGCGCGCGCACGCGTTCCAGCACCGGCGCGGACGTGGCGTCCCAACGCCAGGCGCCGGCCTGCAGGGCGAACCATTTGTCCATGACCAGCGCGTCGCCGGAGAAGCGCGTGTAGAAGGTGTCGAGTGCGCGCTGCGCGGCGGGGCTGGCGCTGTGCACCAGCGCGATCAGCGCACCGAACTGCTCGGTCATGTTCTCGGCGTGGTCGAACTGGGTTTCGGCGCGGGCGATGCCCTCGGCGCTGTCGGCAGCGGCGAGGTAGCGCAGCGCGAGGTTGCGCAGCGCACGGCGGCCGGCGTCGCCCGGGTGATAGCGGTAGGCGCCCTTCACTTCGAGGCGGCTGTACAGCGCCAGCCACTGCTCGGCAAAGCGCTCGCCGATGGCACGCAGCACGCGCATCAGCGCGGCGCGCAGCGCGGCCGGATCGGCCTGCCCCATGCGTTCGAGCAGCCAGCCTTCGCCCGGCAGCGTAGCGGTAACGGCGAGGAAACCGGGGTCGAGGCGTTCGTCGTCGAGCAGCGCGCCCCAGGCATCGAGCAGGGCCTGCGGCACCGGCGCGGAGGGCTTGGCGGCCAGATCGAGCACCACGCGCTCACCGAAGCGCTGCGCGGCGTCCCAGCGGTTGCAGGGGTCGGAATCGTGCGCCATGCGGAAGGCGAGACGTGCGTCGTCCTCGTCGATTTCCAGCATGACCGGCGCGGAGAAGCCGCGGAACAGCGAGGGCACGGGGTCGGCCAGCACGTCTTCGAAGACGAAGCTCTGCTCGGCTTCGGTGAGTTCGAGCACGCGGGTGGTGGCGCCGGCAGCGGATTCGCCGGCCAGACGCAGCGGCAAGTCGGCGCCGTCCGGGCCGATCAGGCCGATGGCGACGGGGATGACCAGCGGCAGCTTGTCGGCCTGCCCCGGCGTGGGCGGCGTGCGCTGCGCGAGCGTGAGCGTGTATTGGCGCTTGGCGGCGTCCCAGCGACCGTCGGCCGACACCACGGGCGTGCCGGCCTGCGCATACCAGCGCATGAACTGGCCCATGTCACGGCCGTTGGCATCCGCCATGGCGGCGACGAAATCGTCGCAGGTTACGGCCTGACCGTCGTGGCGCTCAAAGTACAGGTCCATGCCCTTGCGGAAGCCCTCCGCGCCGAACAGCGTGTGCTGCATGCGGATGACCTCGGAACCCTTCTCGTACACCGTGGCGGTGTAGAAGTTGTTGACTTCCTGATAGCTGTCCGGGCGGATGGGGTGCGCCATCGGGCCGGAATCCTCGGTGAACTGGGCCGAGCGCAGCACGCGCACGTCGTCGATGCGCTTGACGGCGCGGGCCGAGGCCTCGCTCTCGGGGCCGGCGGCACGCGCCAACATGTCCGCGGAGAACTGCTGGTCACGGAAGACGGTGAGGCCTTCCTTGAGCGTGAGCTGGAACCAGTCGCGGCAGGTAACGCGGTTGCCGGTCCAGTTATGGAAGTACTCGTGCGCAACGACGCTCTCGATGCCTTCGTAGTCGGCATCGGTGGCGGTGTCGGGGCGGGCCAGCACGTATTTGGCGTTGAAGATGTTGAGACCCTTGTTCTCCATCGCGCCCATGTTGAAGTCGCCCACCGCGACGATCATGAAGCGGTCCAGATCCAGCTCAAGACCAAAGGTCTCTTCGTCCCAGTGCATGGAATGCACGAGCGAATCCATGGCATGACCAGCCCGGTCCACGTTGCCGTGCTCGACCCACACCTGCAGCAATACTTCACGACCGCTGGCCGTCTTCTCGGTGCGTTCAAGCACTTCGAGGTCAGCGGCGACCAGTGCGAACAGGTACGAAGGCTTGAGGAAGGGGTCTTCCCAAACGGCGTAGTGACGATCGCCCGGCAGTTCGCCGGAGGCCACCAGGTTGCCGTTGGACAGCAGCACCGGGAAGCGCGCGCGCTCGGCCTCCATGCGCACGGAGAAGCGCGTCATCACGTCCGGGCGGTCCGGGAAATAGGTGATGCGGCGAAAGCCCTCGGCCTCGCACTGCGTGAATAAGCCGTTCTTTGACGCATACAGGCCGGACAAGGTGGTGTTGGCGGTGGGATTGACGCGCGTGACGACCTCAACCATGGCGACGCTACCGGGGATGTCCAGCTCGATGCCGGCGTCAGTGCGCTGCATCCAGTCGGCGGCGTCCTGGCCGTCGATGCTCAGCGAAACGAGTTCCAGCTCGTCACCAAGCAGCACCAGCGGGCCCTGCTCGCCGCGCTTCTTGACGCAGGCCAGGCGGCTTTTGACCAGGGTGTTCTCGGCATCCAGATCGAAATGCAGCTCGACGCTGTCGATGCGCCACGGCATCGGAGAATAGTCGGCGCGTTGGATGGTGACGGGGGTGGAGAGCGAGTTATCCATGATTTTCCGGTTCAGTTCTTGAATTCACGACGCCGCAGCCATGCCTTTTCTGCTTCGACAACAAGCAGGATGAGCAGGCCGAAGCCGAAGATGCGCAGCCAGGTGGTGGCATCGAGCCCCGCGGTGCCGAACAGCGTGTGCATGAACGGCACATAGGTAAACAGTATCTGGGCAAGCAGCAACAAGCCAATCGCCAGCAACACGTAGCGATTGCCGGTGAGCCCCTGCCGGTTGAGCACGCTGGCGCGGAAGCTGCGCATGTTGAAGAGGTAGAAGGCCTCACCGATCAACACCGCGTTGACGGCGGCAGTGCGGGCCAGTTCCAGGCTCTGGCCGCGCGCCACCTCCCACAGGAAGAAGCCCATGCCGCCGGCCACCAGCAGCAGGCCGACGAAGATGATGCGCCACACCACAAAACGCGACAGCAAGGGCTCGGCCGGCGAGCGCGGCGGGCGCTGCATGAGATCGCGCTCGCCCGGCTCGAAGGCCAGCGCCAGCGCCAGCGTCACGGCGGTGATCATGTTCACCCACAGGATCTGCGCGGGCGTGATCGGCATGGTGATGCCGAACAGCACCGCGAACAGCACGATGCCGCCCTGCCCCAGATTGGTCGGCAGGATGAAAGCAATGGCCTTGCGCAGGTTGTCGTACACCGTACGCCCTTCCTCCACCGCCGCTGCAATGGACGCGAAGTTGTCGTCGGCCAGCACCACCTCGGCGGCTTCCTTGGCCGCTTCCGTGCCCTTATTGCCCATAGCTACGCCGACTTCGGCGCGTTTGAGCGCGGGGGCGTCATTGACGCCGTCGCCGGTCATCGCCACGACCTCGCCGCGCGCCTGCAGCGCTTTGACCAGCCGCAGTTTGTGCTCGGGGCTGGCGCGGGCAAAGATCTCGGTGTCGCCAACCAAACGCTGCAGGGCGAGGTCGTCGAGCTTCTCGATCTCGGCGCCGGTCAGCGCGTCCAGGCCACCACCCAGGCCCAGCTGCGCGCCGATGGCCTGCGCTGTGGCGGCGTGATCGCCGGTGATCATCTTTACGCGGATACCCGCGGCGTGACAGCGCGCAATGGCAGCAATGGCCTCCTCGCGCGGCGGGTCGGACAGGCCCAGCAGCGCCAGCAGGGTAAAGCCTCCGCGTTCGACGTCGCCGAAGCTGAGCGCGCGCGGCACGTCCTGCCCGTGTCGCACGGCCACTGCCAGCAAGCGCATGCCGTCAGCCGCGACTTCTTGCATGCGGGCATGCCAGTGATCACGATCAATCGGCACGTCGCCCGCATCCGTCCGCTGATGCGTACACAGCTCGAGCACGCGCTCGGGCGCCCCTTTCAGATAGATGCGCCCGCTGCCGCAGTGGTCATGGTGCAGCGTGGCCATGAAGCGATGTTCGGACTCAAAGGGAATGACATCCGTGCGCGGCAGTTGCTCGCGCTCGAAACCGCGCTCCAGCCCGGCCTTGAGCGCCAGCGTGATCAGTGCGCCCTCGGTCGGGTCGCCATTGAGCAGCCAGTCACCGGATTTCTCGCGTACCGTGGCGTCATTGCACAGCAGCGCGGCGCGCGCGGCCTCCAGCAGCACCGCATCCCGCGTACACGCTCCCGGCTCGAACAGCGCGGCGAGCGCGACTACGCCGCCCTCGCCCGACAGCCGCTCGACCTGGCCATGCGGCGCGTAGCCGGCGCCGGACACGGCATAGGCATCGTCGGCACTCACCACGCGCTGCACGGTCATTTCATTGCGCGTGAGCGTGCCGGTCTTGTCCGAGCAGATCACCGTCACGGAACCCAGCGCCTCGACCGAGGGCAGGCGGCGGATGATGGCCTTGCGCTGCGCCATGCGCTGCACGCCGATGGCCAGCGTGATGGTCATGATGGCCGGCAGGCCTTCGGGAATCGCCGCCACGGCCAGACCGACGGCGGCGAGGAACATCTCGCCGGCGGAGTAATCCCGCACCAGCGTGCCGAAGGCAAAGGAGAGCCCCGCAACGCCGAGAATCACCCAGGTAAGCCAGCGACCGAAGGCGGCAAGCTGCTGCAACAGCGGGGTGGTCAATTGTTCGACGGCGCCCAGCATCTCGCTGATACGGCCGATTTCGGTCTGCGCTCCGGTGGCGACGACAACGCCGACCGCCTGACCGTAGGCCACCAGCGTGCCGGAGTAGGCCATGGAGCTGCGGTCACCCAGCGGCACGTTTGCTTCGACCGCCTCGGCTGCCTTGTCCACCGGCACGGATTCACCGGTGAGCGCCGCTTCCTCGATACGCAGGCTGCGCACCTCGATCAGGCGCAGGTCGGCCGGCACCTTGTCGCCGGAAGCGATGAACACGATGTCACCCGGCACCAGATCCTCGGCCGCAATCTCGCGCCGGTGTCCTTCGCGGATGACCTGGGCACGCAGCGAGAGCATGTCGCGGATGGCATCCAGCGCACGCTCGGCCTTGCCTTCCTGCATGAAACCGATGACGGCGTTGATGATCACCACGCCGAAGATCACGCCGCTGTCGATGTAATGCCCGAGCAGTCCGGTGATGGCGCCGGCGGCCAGCAGCACGTAGATCAGCACGTCGTGGAATTGCAGCAGGAAGCGCTCGAAAGCGCTGTGCCGGCCCGGCGCGGGCAGCGCATTGGGGCCGTGCGCGGCGAGGCGCTGGCCAGCGTCGGCCATGCTCAGTCCGACCGTCCAGTCCACCGCAAGGGTTTCGAGAACGTGGGCTGAATCGCGCGCGTGATGGGCATTCTCACCACTGCCGCGCTCGGCGACGGGGCTCATGTGTGCTCCGTGAGGGCGGGGAATACTGCGGGCCGGTACATGCGCCGATGATACCGCAGCGCCCGCTTCAGCCCTTCTGCGGCGGGGGCAGCAGCACCATGCAGGTGCCGGCCAGGCGGTCATGCAGGAACTGGCGGTCGCGGTCGACAATGGCCCACAGGATGCCAACCCCGAAGAACCACAGCGACGGCCACGACACGGCGTAGCGCAGCGCAGCACGGCCAAGCGTGAGCGGACGGCCGTCCCGCGCGTCGACCACCTTCAGCCGCCAGGTCTGCATCGCCAGCGTGGCGCCATGGCGATGCCAGTACCACACGAAGTAGGCACCCATCACCAGGAAGAGGTGCAGCCACAGCAGCCACGGCGCGACCGCCACTCCGGCCGCGAAACCCAGAACGACATGCGGAACGATGAAACTCAGGGCCAGCACACCGAGCAACAACAGCACTTCGTACAACATGCTGGCGAGCCTGCGCCGCAGGCCGGCCAGCTCCGCGACCGGACGAGCAGCCGCCGGAAGCACCTCGGCAACGGGCTTCTTGTTCATTCTGACCTTGCTGGGAGAAGGGCTATAAGCCCTTGAGATTCAGGGAAAACCGGATTCGTGAAACACACTGACGCGCCGCAACAAGCCTTGACCGAAATTCGCTCTGAAGCTACTCTTCGCCGTTTCTGGTTTGTGCGAAGCGAGTCGTGTAAATGGAACTCACCGGTGCGGAAATTGTAATCAGGTGCCTGCAGGAAGAAAAGGTCGAGTATGTCTTCGGCTATCCGGGCGGCGCTGTTCTCTATATCTACGATGCTCTTTTCCGCCAGGAGCAGGTTCGTCACGTATTGACCCGTCATGAGCAGGCTGCGGTACACGCCGCCGACGGCTATGCCCGCTGCACGGAAAGCGTGGGCGTTGCGCTGGTGACCTCCGGCCCGGGCGCGACCAACGCCGTGACCGGCATTGCCACGGCGTTCTGTGACTCGATCCCGATGGTCATCGTCACCGGTCAGGTGCCGACTGCCGCCATCGGCCAGGACGCCTTCCAGGAAGTCGACACCGTGGGCATCACCCGCCCTTGTGTGAAACACAACTTCCTGGTCAAGGACGTGAAAGACATCGCAGCCACCATGAAGAAGGCCTTCATGCTGGCGCGCACAGGCCGCCCCGGCCCGGTGCTGGTCGACATCCCCAAGGATGTGTCGACCCACAAGTGCGAATACGAGTACCCGGCCGAAGTCACGATGCGTTCGTACAACCCGGTGGTGAAAGGCCATCAGGGCCAGATCCGCAAGGCCGTGCAGCTGTTGCTCGAAGCCAAGCGTCCGATGATCTATTCCGGCGGCGGCGTGATCCTGTCGAACGCCTCGGAGCAGCTGACCAAGCTCACGCGCCTGCTCGGCTTCCCGATCACCAACACGCTGATGGGCCTGGGCGCCTATCCGGCCAGCGACAAGCAATACCTCGGCATGCCGGGCATGCACGGCACCTACGAAGCCAACATGTCCATGCACTTCTCGGACGTCCTGCTGGCCGTGGGTTCGCGCTTTGACGACCGCGTCATCGGCAACCCGGCCCACTTCGCCGAAGAGCCGCGCAAGATCATCCACATCGACGTCGATCCGTCGTCCATCTCCAAGCGTGTGAAGGTGGACGTGCCCATCGTCGGCGATGTGCGCGACGTGCTCGACGAGATGATCCGCCAGATCGAATCCGGCGAGGCCCGCCCCGACAAGGAAGCGCTGGCCACGTGGTGGAAGCAGGTCGCCGAATGGCAGAGCCGCGACTGCATGCAGTACAAGAACTCGGACGAGATCATCAAGCCGCAGTTCGTCGTGCAGAAGCTGTGGGAAGTCACCAAGGGCGAAGCCTTCGTGACCTCCGACGTGGGCCAGCACCAGATGTGGGCCGCGCAGTACTACCCCTTCGAAAAGCCGCGTCGCTGGCTCAACTCGGGCGGCCTGGGCACCATGGGTGTCGGCCTGCCCTACGCCATGGGCGCGCAGCTCGCGCACCCCGAGGCGCAAGTGGCCTGCATCACCGGTGAAGCCTCGATCCAGATGTGCATCCAGGAACTGTCGACCTGCAAGCAGTTCCGCCTGCCGCTGAAGATCGTGAACCTGAACAACGGCTACCTCGGCATGGTGCGTCAGTGGCAGCAGCTGTTCCACGGCGGGCGCTACTCCGAGTCCTACATGGATTCGCTGCCTGACTTCGCCAAGCTGGCCGAGTCCTACGGCCACGTCGGCATCCAGGTAAAGAATCCGGCCGACGTCGAGGGCGCACTGCGCAAGGCTTTCACCGAGCACAAGGATGAGCTGGTCTTCCTCGACTTCCTCGTGGATCCGACCGAAAACGTCTATCCGATGGTTCAGGGCGGCAAGGGTCTCACCGAGATGATCCTGTCGGCCGAAGACCTCTAAGCGCCAACACGCCGGCGAACCGCGGCTCACCCCTGCCGCGGTTTCCGGCGAAGCCTCACCGGGCTTCGCCGGCGCGGATCACCCCCTGCGGTGCTCCGATGCGACGGGCGGCAAGGCTCCAACCGACCCTCCCCGGGAATTGAACATGAGACACGTCATCTCCCTGCTGATCGAGAACGAAGCCGGCGCCCTGTCGCGCGTCTCGGGCCTGTTCTCGGCCCGCGGCTACAACATCGAATCGCTTACCGTGGCGCCGACCGAAGATCCGTCGATGTCGCGCATGACCATCGTCACGACCGGCTCGGACGACATCATCGAGCAGATCACCAAGCAGCTGAACAAGCTGGTCGAGGTCATCAAGGTCGTCGACATTTCCGAGTCGGCCCACGTCGAGCGCGAGCTGATGCTCGTCAAGGTGCGCGCCACCGGCAAGGACCGCGAAGAGATGAAGCGCTTGGCTGACATCTTCCGCGCGCGCGTCATCGACGTCACCGAAGCGTCCTACGTCATCGAGCTGACCGGCGACCAGGCCAAGCTCGACGCCTTCGTGGCCGCCATCGACACCGACCTGATCCTGGAAACCGTGCGATCGGGCGTGTGCGGCGTAGGCCGTGGCGACCGCATCCTGAAAATCTGATTTGAACCGCTGCCCGCCCGCATTGCGCGTGGTGGAACGCTCCCTTTCTGCCAGAAGAAGCAACCGAACCAACGCGAGGAAACGATGAAAGTTTATTACGACAAGGACGCTGACCTCTCCCTCATCAAGAAGATGAAGGTCACGATCGTCGGCTACGGCTCCCAGGGCCACGCTCACGCCCAGAACCTGTCCGAATCCGGCGTCAAGGTCACTGTGGCCCTGCGCAAGGACGGCGCTTCGTGGGAAAAGGCCAAGGCCGCCGGCCTGAAGGTCGAAGAAATCGGCAAGGCCGTGAAAGGCGCCGACCTGGTCATGATGCTGCTGCCGGACGAGAACATTCCGCAGGTGTACAAGGACGAAGTCGAGCCGAACATCAAGAACGGCGGCGTGCTGGCTTTCGCCCACGGCTTCAACGTGCATTACAACCAGGTCGTGCCGCGCGCTGACCTCGACGTGATCATGATCGCGCCGAAGGGCCCGGGCCACACCGTGCGCTCCGAGTACCTGAAGGGCGGCGGCGTGCCGACCCTGATCGCCATCCACCAGGACAAGTCGGGCAAGGCCCACGACATCGCCCTGTCCTACGCTGCAGCCAACGGCGGCACCAAGGGCGGCGTGATCGAGACCAACTTCCGCGAAGAAACCGAAACCGACCTGTTCGGTGAGCAGGCCGTGCTGTGCGGCGGTGCCGTCGAGCTGGTGAAAGCCGGTTTCGAGACGCTGGTCGAAGCTGGCTACGCGCCGGAAATGGCCTACTTCGAGTGCCTGCACGAGCTCAAGCTGATCGTTGACCTGATGTACGAAGGCGGCATCGCCAACATGAACTACTCGATCTCGAACAACGCCGAGTACGGCGAGTACGTGACCGGCCCGGAAGTCATCAACGACGAATCCCGTGCTGCCATGCGCAAGGCTCTGAAGCGCATCCAGACCGGCGAATACGCCAAGATGTTCATCATGGAAGGCCGCAGCAACTACCCGTCCATGACGGCCTATCGTCGCCTCAACGCTGCCCACCCGATCGAAGTGGTCGGTGGCCAGCTGCGTTCGATGATGCCGTGGATCAGCAAGAACAAGCTGGTCGACCAGTCCAAGAACTGATCGGTATCCGCTGAACCTCGGGGCGGGTGCGACGCGGGTTTCCGCGCGCCCCGCCCCGCTTGCGTTTACGCGACGGCAAGCGTGCGAAGGAGCGCCTGCGCTACAATTCCTGCCTATGAATGAAGACCTCGACAACGTGCAGGACCATTACAGCCCCCCGCCACCGCCGCCCAGCCGTCGCCGGGGTATCTACATCCTGCCCAATCTGTTCACGACGGCCGCCCTGTTTGCCGGCTTCTACGCCATCGTGCAGGCCATGCAGGGCAGCTTCGACCATGCAGCCATCGCCGTCTTCATTGCCATGGTGCTGGACGGGCTGGACGGACGCGTTGCACGCCTCACCAACACCCAGAGCGCCTTCGGCGCCGAATACGATTCGCTGGCCGACATGGTGTCCTTCGGTGCGGCACCGGCGCTCATCGTCTACGTGTGGGCACTGCAGGATCTGGGCAACTTCGGCTGGATCGCGGCCTTCATCTATTGCGCCGGCGCGGCCCTGCGACTGGCCCGCTTCAACACCACCATCGACTCTGTCGACAAGCGCTTCTTCCAGGGCCTGCCGAGTCCGGCCGCAGCGGCGCTGGTCGCCGGCCTGGTCTGGGTGGTCAACGACAACGGCATTGCAGGCTCGGACGTGGTGTGGTTCGCCGCCCTGCTGACGGTCTTTGCCGGCCTGTCGATGGTCAGCAACGTGCTGTTCTGGAGCGGCAAGGACATCAACCTGCGCAAGAGCGTGCCCTTCATCGTCGTGATCGCGGTGGTGCTGGGCTTTGCGCTGGTGTCGACCTATCCGGCCGGCGTGCTGTTTGCGCTGTTCCTGGCCTATGCCGTATCCGGCTACGCGATCCTTGGTTGGCGCTGGCTGCGCCGGCGTCGTGCGACAGCAGCTCAGGAAGCACCGCCGCCCGACGAAAGCTGATCCATCAGCTTTCCGAGGTAGCCTGCTGACGCGACGGCGCAGTATTGCGGGCGTAGAGCACCACGCTGGCAAACAACGCCGCAGACAGCACCGCCTCGATGATCGCCAGGGTGCCGCCGATGCCGGCATCCCAGGCGCGCATCACGCCTTCGGTGAAGTACAGCAGGATCAGCATCGACAGCCACTGGTAGGTATAGCGGCGCCCCTTCAGCACGCCGAACACGGCTGCCAGCAGCGGCAAGACCTTCAACATCATCCACGAGCCGCCCGGCCGCAAAGGTGCCAGCCACGCCTCCCAGGCAATGCACAGCACGATCAGCGCGATCAGCAGCGCGCTGGAAATAAGGTTCAGGCTTCGGATGCTCATGATTCGGTCGCAAGTTTGATGGCGCATTCAGCTACACG
This sequence comes from Pseudazoarcus sp. NS36, assembly GCF_059703705.1. Lineage (NCBI taxonomy): Bacteria > Pseudomonadati > Pseudomonadota > Betaproteobacteria > Rhodocyclales > Zoogloeaceae > Pseudazoarcus > Pseudazoarcus sp. NS36. The sequence continues at coordinate 212,728 of NZ_BAAKJA010000001.1, forward strand.
ACGCCCCAGCGCCGCAGCCAATCGTTTTTCTTCGTCGGTCAGCCGCGGATTGCCGTCGGCTCCCGCAACATGGCTGGCACCATAGGGCGTGCCACCACTTCTGGTCGTGTTGAGATCGGCCTCCAGAAAAGGAATGCCGACAATCAGCGCGCCATGGTGCAGCAGCGGCAGCATCATCGTCAGCAGCGTCGACTCCTGCCCGCCGTGCAGGCTACCCGACGAGGTGAACACCCCCGCCGGTTTTCCAGCCAGCGCACCGTTCACCCAGGCGCCGGCCAGGCCGTCGATGAAATACTTCATCGGTGCGGCCATGTTGCCAAAGCGCGTCGGACTGCCCAGCACCAGACCCACACACTCTTCCAGGTCGCGTTGCTCAACATAGGGCGGGCCATCAAGCGGCACATCGGCCTCGACTGCCTCACACACCGCTGACACTTTCGGCACCGTGCGCACGCGAGCGGCCGCGCCCGGCACCGTGTGCACGCCTCGCGCCACCTCCTCCGCCAGCGCGCGGACCGAACCGCGGTGGCTGTAGTACAGGACCAGAATTTCTTTCATGCTTCCGCCGTCCGTCGTGAGGGGCTGATTATACGCGAGGCGTCTCGCCCAATCCGCGCCGCGTCCTTGCTTGTGCGCCGGCTTTCAGCTATATTCACGCGTTTCCCGAATTCACCTGCAGGAACTACCCATGGTCGTCATTCGTCTTGCCCGTGGTGGCGCCAAGAAGCGCCCCTTTTTCAACATCGTCGCTGCCGACAAGCGTGACCGTCGTGACGGTCGCTTCATCGAGCGCGTCGGTTACTTCAACCCGGTCGCCTCCGAAAAAGAGAAGGCCATCGTGATCAACGCCGAGCGCCTTGAGCACTGGGTGAAGAACGGCGCCAAGGTCTCCGACACGGTCGCCCGCCTGGTCAAGCAGTCGAAAGCTGCCTGAGGCAGTTCGCTCACCATGATCGTTCTGGGGCGCATCGTCGCCCCTTTCGGCATCAAGGGCTGGGTGCGTATCGCACCTTTCGGTGATGACCCCGAAAGCTGGGGTCAGATGCCGCAGTGGTGGATCAGCCGCGATGACAAGGCGCCGGACGCCGCGTGGCAGCCGGTCGAAGTGACCGAATGCCGCATGCACGACACCGGCCTGATTGCAGCACTGAAGGAAGTTGCCGACCGCAACGCCGCAGAAGCTGCAAAAGGCTGGTTTGTCGGTGCGCCACGCGAAGCCCTGCCGGAACCTGGCGACGAAGAATATTACTGGGCCGACCTGGTCGGCCTCGCCGTCGAGAACAAGGACGGCGAACGGCTCGGCGAAGTCGCCGGCCTGATGAGTACCGGCGCGCACGATGTACTGCGCGTCATCGACGGTGATACCGAACGGTTGATTCCCTTTGTCGCGGCTTACGCGCTGAAGGTGGATCTGGAAGCCCGCCGCATCACGGTCGATTGGCAGAAGGACTGGTAACAGCGTGGCGGAAGACACCCTGCCCCGACGTTTCGACGTCGTGACGCTGTTCCCGGAAATGTTCTCTGCACTGACCGCCAGCGGCATCACGCGGCGTGCGCAGGAACGCGGTCTGTACGCGATCGGTTTTCACAGCCCGCGCGATTTCGCGCAAGGCGCACATCGCACTGTTGACGACCGGCCCTTCGGGGGCGGCCCCGGCATGGTGATGATGGCCGAGCCGCTGGAACAGGCGATCGCAGCGGCGCAGGCTGCACAGACGGAAAGCAGCAGCAAGACCGGACGGGTGATCTACCTGTCACCGCAAGGCCGAAGGCTGGACCACGCGAAGGTCGTGGAACTGTCGGAGCTCAGCGGACTGGTTTTGCTGTGCGGACGCTACGAAGGCATCGACCAGCGCGTCATCGACGACTGTGTCGATGAGGAAATTTCGCTCGGGGACTTCGTGCTCTCGGGCGGCGAGTTGCCGGCAATGGTGTTGCTCGACGCGATCATCCGGCAGTTGCCGGGGGCGCTGAACGACGGCGATTCTGCGCAACAGGATTCGTTTGTAGACGGGCTGCTGGACTGCCCGCACTACACCCGACCGGAAGTGCATCGCGGTCGGCCCACGCCGGACGTATTGCTGTCCGGCAACCATGCGGCGATTCGCCGCTGGCGACTGAAGCAGTCGCTGGGCAGGACCTGGCTTGTACGCCCCGATCTGCTGGAGTCGCGAAAGCTGAACAAGGAAGAATCGAAACTGCTTGAGGAATTCAGGCAGGAACTGGGGAGCGAGGGCCAGTAGCCCGGACACCCGCCGAGAAGGGCCTGAAACGGCCTGGTACAAAGCGCCTGCATCAGGGAGCACGCTGCTCTGCAGGCAAGAGCCCGATGGGCCATACAACAAACGGAGTTGAACAAATGGATCTGATCCAGAAACTCGAGCAGGAAGAGATCGCCCGCCTGTCCGAAGGCAAGACCATCCCCGCCTTCGGTCCCGGTGACACCGTGATCGTGCAGGTCAAGGTTGTCGAAGGCACGCGTGAGCGTCTGCAGGCTTACGAAGGCGTCGTCATTTCCAAGCGCAACCGTGGTCTGAACTCGAACTTCATCGTGCGCAAGATCTCGTCCGGCGAAGGCGTCGAACGTACTTTCCAGACCTACTCGCCGCTGGTTGCCAGCATCGAAGTGAAGCGTCGTGGTGACGTGCGTCGCGCCAAGCTGTACTACCTGCGCCAACGCTCGGGCAAGTCGGCACGCATCAAGGAAAAGCTGAACTACAAGCACAAGGGCGCCTGATCGCCCCTGCGGACTGCCTCACGGCAGTCGCGGTTCAGCAAAAAGGGCTTCCTTTCGGGGAAGCCCTTTTTCATGGTGTCGCGGATCAGGTGCTCAGCGCCGCTCGACGCGAACCAGCATGGCCGTGGCGGCAAGCAGGAACAAGACCGAAGGCGTGATCGCGGCCAGCGCCGGCGGCCAGGCATTGATCACGCCAAGGTTGCCGAACAGCCCGTTGAGCATGTGGAAGCCGATCCCCAGCATGACCCCGAGGAAGACCTTTACGCTGACCGCCCCCATGCGGTCATGACCGAGCGCGAACGGCAAGGCCAGCGCCATCATCACCAGCACTGCCAGCGGATAGGTCAGTTTCTTCCACAGGGCAATCTCGAAGCGTTGCGTATCCTGACGGTTGTCGCGCAGATGGGTGATGTAAGTGAACAAAGTGGTCACCGACATGCGATCCGGCGACACCATCAGCACACTGAGCACGTCCGGCGTCAGCTGCGAAGCCCAGTCGTAGGCCTCACGCTGGACCAGCCGCACCGAGCCCTCCAGCAAGCGGGTTTCGGTGACGTCGGACAGGCTCCAGACGCCGTCGGTTTCATCGTAGCGACCGCTGCGTGCCGCCTTGACCGATTGCAGCACGCGCTTGTCGTTGAAATCGTAGATACGTACGCCAAAGATGGTTCCATCCGGAAACACCGTCGACACGTTCACGAAGTCATCACCATCCTTGACCCACAGACCGGACTCAAGCTGGTTCGACATGGCTGCACCGGTTGCCGCCAGGCGCCATTGCTGCGCAGCCCGCTCGGCCGGCGGCGCGACAACCTCACCCACCAGAAAGGTGGCGACGACAAATACCGAGCCGATCCCCGCGAGGGTCTGCAGCATGCGCCGGGTCGACATGCCCGAAGCACGCATCACCGTGATCTCGGAATGCCGCGCCAGCGTCGTCAGGGCATACAACGAGCCGATCAGCACCACCACCGGAAACAGCTCGTAGATCCGACCCGGCAGCAGCAAGGCAACATACACGGCGGCATCGACCACGCCGTAACCGCCACGCCCGATGTCTTCAAGCTCGTTGACGAAGTCAAAGAAGGCGAACAAGCCCAGGAATGCCACCAGCAGGATGCCGGTGCCGGCGGCGATCTCGCGCGCCAGATGTCGTGTGATGATGCTCAACTTCATGAACGCGCCCGCCAGAAAGGTGACAGCGCAAGACGCCGATAGAACAGCGCTGCCAGCAATCCGAGCACGATCAGGTGCGGCAGAATCGTTGCCAGCCAGAAGCTGATCTTGCGTTGCGCGACCCAGGCATCGCCGATGTTGATGGCGTTGCTGTACACCAGATAGGCCAGCACGGCCACGATCAGGTTGGTACCACGCCCTGCACGCGGGTTGACGAAGGACAGCGGGATCGCCAGAAACGCCAGCAAGACCGCTGCCAGCGGCATATTGATGCGCGAGGAGAGCTCGCCGAGACCACGCGGTGTGCGCTCGCGCAACAGGTCCAGCGTAGACGTTGTCCTGGTGCGCACGGACGGACTCGCCGTGCGGCGCTGATCGATCAGCACGCGGTAAGCGTCAAACTCCATTACCCGATAATCGGCCGCGCCCGGCTCTCCGTCGTAGCGCCTCCCGTTGGTCAGCACGAGGAACCGGTCGCCCCGCTCGTCTGACTCGATCATGCCCTCTTCCGAGGCAATCACGCTGACGTTGCCGCCCTGCATCGAACTGACGAAGACATTGCGCAACTTGCCATCTTCATCCGAACCGCTCTCGACAAAGAACACACGCTGCCCGCCGGGAGACTCGCGGAACACGCCGGGGGTGACCCGCGTGGTGTCATCACGGTTATCGAGCTCGGCGCGAAAGACTTCGCTCTGGTTATTGGCCCAAGGGGTGATGAACAGGGTCATAGCCGCGATGACGATCGCCATCGGCAAGGCAAAGCGCATGACCGGGGCAATGAACGCAGTGAGCGGCAAGCCGGAGGAAAACCACACCACCATCTCGCTGTCGCGGTAATACCGGCTGAGCGTCACCAGCACGGCCACGAACAGGGTCAGCGACAGCACGATGGGCAGCTGGGCCAGTGCCCCGAAGCCGATCAGCGCCATGACGGCGTCGGCCGGTACGCGACCGCCGGCCGCCTGGCCAAGCATGCGGATCAGCACGACGCTGATGAGAATCGCAAACAGCGCAACAAACAGCGCCAGCGCGGTGTTGCGGAACTCTTTCAGGATGGCGTTGCGGAAAATCATCGCGCCGGGAGGTTCGCCGAAGTAGAGCCGCGGATACAGACGATTGCGACGGAGCGTGAGGACATCACCAACCTTCGGAGATCTGCGCGGAAAAACCGATTTTGACGGCCTCGCGACGCACGGTGATAATCGTCCGCATCATCAACGAGGAAAGCTCTGGGAGAACAGCGGTGGAATTTACCATAAAGACCGGCAACCCGGCCAAGCTCGCCACAGCGGCGATCGTGGTTGGACGGTATGCCGACCGGAAATCGTCCGATTCGGCGTATGCGGCTCTGGACGAGGCTTCCGGCGGAAAGCTCGAAGCCATCGCCGTGCGCGGCGACCTCGAGGATCGCGCCGGCTCGCTGCTCGTCATTCCCGGTCTGGACGGATGCGCCGCCGAGCGCATCGTGGTGGTCAGCCTCGGCAAACATGAGGACTTCGGCGACAAACCCTGGCGGGATGCCGTATCGGCCGCGGCCAAGTGGCTTGCAAACGGCCCTGCACGTGCCGCAACAGTGTGTCTGGCCGACCATCTGCCGACCGGCCGCGATGCGACATGGACCTATCTGAATGCGGCGCGCCTGCTCGCCGACGCCACCTATCGCTACGACACCACGCGCAGCAAGAACGGTAGCGACAAGCCACGCGGCGCCGACAGCGTCGCGCTACTGACCACGGGCAAGGCCAGCGCGGCGCTGAAGACGGCTGCTGCACGCGGCGCTGCCGTCGCTGAAGGCATGGCCTTGAGCAAGGAGCTGGGCAACCTGCCGGCCAACATCTGCACGCCGACGCATCTGGCCGAAACCGCACAGGCGCTGGGCAAGGAGTTCAAGTTCAAGGTCGACGTGCTTGAACGCAAGGACATGGAAAAGCTCGGCATGAACTCGCTGCTGTCGGTCGCACGCGGTTCGCACCAGCCACCCAAGTTCATCGTGATGCACTACAAGGGCGGCAAGCCCAAGGACAAGCCGGTGGTCCTGGTCGGCAAGGGCATCACCTTCGACACCGGCGGCATCTCGCTCAAGCCGGCGGCCGAGATGGACGAGATGAAGTACGACATGTGCGGCGCCGCCAGCGTCATCGGCACCTTCAAGGCGCTGGCCCGCATGGCCTTGCCGATCAACGTCGTCGGCATCATCCCGACCACCGAGAACATGCCGGGCGGCGGCGCCACCAAGCCGGGTGACGTGGTCACCTCGATGAGTGGCCAGACCATCGAAATCCTCAACACCGACGCCGAAGGCCGTCTTGTGCTGTGCGACGCGCTGACCTATGCCGAGCGCTTCAAACCCGCCGCCGTGGTCGATATCGCGACGCTGACCGGCGCCGTCATCATCGCGCTGGGCAAGATCCCGAGCGGCCTGATGGCCAACGACGACGATCTGGCCGATGAACTGCTCGCCTGCGGCCAGCGCTCCGGCGACCGCGCCTGGCGCCTGCCGATCTGGGACGACTATCAGGATCTGCTCAAGAGCAATTTCGCCGACATGGGCAACATCGGTGGTCGCGGCGCCGGCTCCATCACCGCCGCCTGCTTCCTCGCGCGTTACACCAAGAGCTACAAGTGGGCCCACCTCGACATCGCCGGCACGGCCTGGGTGTCGGGCGAAGCCAAAGGCGCGACGGGACGGCCAGTGCCGCTGTTGACCGAGTTCCTGATCGGCCGCAGCGGAGGTTGAACGGGCGATGCGGGTCCAGTTCTATCACAACACCGAGGACCCGCTCGCACTGGCCTGCGAGCTGATCACCCGGGCTCACGCAGGTGGCCGCAAGATCGCGCTGCGCCTGCCCGACGGCAGCGCACTGCGTCGTGCAGACCAGTTGCTGTGGGCCGCAGACCCGCTCTCCTTCGTGCCGCATGTCACAAGCGAGCATGCGCTGGCTGCCGAAACACCGGTCGTGCTGGCCGCGGCCGGCACAACGGCGCCCTGGCCTCACGCCGACCTGCTGTTCAACCTGGCGCCGGACATCCCCGCGGAATTCGCCGACTTTCGCCTGCTGGTGGAAATCATCGGCCGGGACGAGGCCGAACGGGCCCCGGCCCGCAGCCGCTGGATGCACTACAAGCAGCAGGGCCACGAACTGCAGGCTTTTGATTCCGAACAGCGCAAGGCGATGTGATGCGCACAGACAACTTCGATGAAGACAGCGACCTGCGCGAAGCCGACGAGCTGTTGCGCAAGGCCGACGCGCTGCTCTCGCGCGGCCGGCCCGGCGGCGGAATGGGCGTTGAGGATGACGATCTGCCGCTGGTCACGGAGGTCATTCCGCTGGTCGGACTGCCGGCCGAACCGGAACCGGAAGCCGAACCAGACACCCAGATCACGGAGCAGCTGATCGACCTGGACACCGCGATCAAGCGCGAGATCGAGAGCTGGTTGATGCGCGAGATGCCGGAAATCGTCGAACGCGAGCTGGAGTTGCTGCACAGTCGCATCCGCGCCGAGGTGATGGCCAACATGCGGGTCACCTTGTTGCCGCGCCTTTCAGACGAAATTGCCTCGCGCCTGCCCGGCGCAGGGCGCACGCTCAAGCGGCGCTGAAGCTGCGCGCGTGAGCTGCCTTCAGAATCGACCACTCTGACGCATCAAAGGTGCGCTGGCGCCGCTGCAATTGCTCCAGATCGTGGTGCGCCGCCATGCTCGCCGACAGCCGCGGGCGCATCTTCTCCAGATCGATCAGGACCACCTCGAAACCTGCAGCCGAGGCCTTCGCCATCACGTGCTTGTTGTAGAGGCTGCTGTGCTGGAGCTTTTCGCGGTGCAGGCGCCCGAGCAGCTCCCCCACTGCCTGGGCAAGCACCAGCTTGCGCTCTGAATCGAGCGTTTCAAGCCCGGCGAGGTCAGCAAAGCCGTCGAGCTCTTCGGTGACCAGCACGGCCTCAACGCCGTCGTCCGTCTTGCGCACGGCATGAAACACCCCCGTCGGCGCCCCGATGCCAAGCGCCTTCAGATGGCTCAGGTACTGCCATTCCCGACTGGCCGTCGGCCAACCGAAGGGATGCGCAAGCGTATAGCAGCGATGATTGAGCTGGCGTTTGACGTAGTAGGTACGGCCGTCCACGAGCACCCGCAACATGCCGCTCCAGCCGCTGCGGCGGCGATTGGGCTCTTCGACCCACTCGCCGGGCACATTCCACCAGTAATCAAAATCCTGTTCAGCCATCACGATCCCTTCGCAACAGGCCGTGATGCTAGCAGTTCCGCGCGCAAAGCAGGCGCCGCACGGCCGGAAAGACCTACCCGTTCCGCTATAATCGGCGTCTTTGCCCGAGCACGCACAAAGCACATCATGGAACTCGCCAAAAGCTTCGAACCCGCCGCCATTGAATCCCGCTGGTATCCGGAGTGGGAGTCGCGCGGCTATTTCGACGCCGGTCTCGACCAATCGAAGTCCGAGGCCTTCTGCATCCTGCTGCCGCCGCCCAACGTCACCGGCACCCTGCACATGGGCCACGGCTTCAACCAGACGCTGATGGACAGCCTCACGCGCTATCACCGCATGCGTGGCGCCAACACCTTGTGGCAGCCCGGCACCGACCACGCCGGCATCGCCACGCAGATCGTCGTGGAGCGGCAACTCGACGCCCAGGGCATCTCGCGCCACGATCTGGGCCGCGAGAAGTTTCTCGAAAAGGTGTGGGAGTGGAAGAAGTTCTCGGGTGACACCATCACGCGCCAGATGCGCCGCATGGGCACCAGCCCCGACTGGACGCGCGAGCGCTTCACGATGGACGAGGGCCTGTCAAAGACCGTCACCGAAACCTTCGTGCGTCTGTACAACGAAGGCCTGATCTATCGCGGCAAGCGCCTGGTGAACTGGGATCCGGTGCTCGGCACCGCCGTGTCCGACCTCGAAGTGGTTTCCGAGGAAGAGGACGGCAAGCTCTACCACATCCTCTACCCGTTCTCCGACGGCCCCGTTGACGGCCTCGCAGGCCTGACGGTGGCCACAACGCGCCCCGAGACCATGCTCGGCGACGTCGCGGTCATGGTGCACCCGGAAGACGAACGCTACGCCCACCTGATCGGCAAGACCGTGCGCCTGCCGATCGCCGGCCGGGACATTCCGATCATCGCCGACGACTACGTCGAACGTGAGTTCGGCACCGGCTGCGTCAAGGTCACTCCAGCCCACGACTTCAACGACTACGCAGTCGGCCAGCGCCACAAGCTGGACATGATCGTGATCCTCACGCTCGGCGCCGCCATCCCCGCGCAGGCCGAGGTGTTCGACACCCAGGGTCAGCGCAAGGGCACGCTTGCCATGCCGGCAAGCATCGCGGGGCTGGACCGCGCTCCGGCGCGCGACAAGGTCGTGACCGAACTGGAAGCGGCCGGCGTGCTGGTCGAGGTCAAGGCCCACAAGCTGATGGTGCCGCGCGGCGACCGCACCAACGTGGTCATCGAGCCGATGCTGACCGACCAATGGTTTGTCGCCATGAGCAAGCCGGCTGCAGACGGCAAGAGCATCACGCAGAAGGCGCTCGACGTGGTGGCCTCCGGCGAGATCAAGTTCTACCCCGAGAACTGGGTGAACACCTACAACCAGTGGCTCAACAACATCCAGGACTGGTGCATCTCGCGCCAGCTGTGGTGGGGCCACCAGATTCCCGCGTGGTACGCGCTGGAGGGCGACACGCGCCGCGTGTGGGTCGCGCACGATCTGGATGAAGCCGCCGCGCTGGCCGCGAAGGACGGCTACCACGGCGAACTGGCGCGCGACGAAGATGTGCTCGACACCTGGTATTCATCGGCCCTGTGGCCGTTCTCCACGCTGGACTGGACGCCGGAATGGCCCGCCAAATCCAACGACGCGCTGGACCTCTACCTGCCCTCCACGGTGCTGGTCACCGGCTTTGACATCATCTTCTTCTGGGTCGCGCGCATGGTCATGATGACCACGCACATCACCGGCAAGATTCCGTTCAAGCACGTCTATGTGCACGGCCTGATCCGCGACGGCGAAGGCCAGAAGATGTCGAAATCCAAGGGCAACGTGCTCGACCCGATCGACCTCATCGACGGCATCTCGGTCGATGAGCTGGTCGCCAAACGCACCACCGGACTGATGAACCCCAAGCAGGCCGCGAGCATCGAGAAGAAGACGCGCAAGGAATTCCCGGAAGGCATTCCTGCCTTCGGCACCGACGCGCTGCGCTTCACCTACGCCAGCCTCGCCAGCCCGGGCCGCGACATCAAGTTCGACCTGTCGCGCTGCGAGGGCTACCGCAACTTCTGCAACAAGCTGTGGAACGCCACTCGCTTCGTGCTGATGAACTGCGAGGGGCAGGACTGCGGCTTCGACCCGCACACCGCCGAGCAGTGCGTGCCGGGCGGGTATCTCGACTTCTCCTTCGTCGACCGCTGGATCGTGTCGCGACTGCAGCGCACCGAGGCCGAAGTCGAAAAGCACTTCGGCGAATACCGCTTCGATCTGGCCGCCAAGGCCATCTACGAATTCGTCTGGGACGAATATTGCGACTGGTACGTGGAGCTTGCCAAGGCGCAGATCCAGCAAGGCGATGCAGCACAGCAACGCGCCACCCGCCGCACCCTGCTGCGCGTGCTCGAAACCGTGCTGCGCCTGGCCCACCCGCTGATTCCGTTCATCACCGAGGAGCTGTGGCAGACCGTCGCCCCGATGGCCGGCCGCAAGAGCACCGACAGCGTCATGCAGGCGCCCTACCCGGTCGCCGACGCGGCGCGCATCGATGAAGAGTGTGAAGCACGCATGGCCGCCCTCAAGGCCATGATCAACGCCTGCCGCAACCTGCGCGGCGAGATGAACGTCTCGCCCGCCCTGCGGCTGCCGCTGCTGGTTGCCGGCAAGGCCGACATGGTCGAGCCCTTCGTGCCCTATCTGTCGGCGCTGGCCCGTCTCGCGGAAGTCGAACTGGTGCCCGACATCCCGGCTGATGCGCTGGCACCGGTCGCCGTGGTCGGCGAACACCGCCTGATGCTCAAGGTCGAGATCGACATTGCCGCCGAACGTGAGCGCCTGGCCAAGGAGATTGCCCGCATCGAAGGCGAGATCACCAAGGCCAACGGCAAGCTCGGCAACGCCAGCTTCGTCGAACGTGCTCCGGCTACCGTCGTTGCACAGGAACGTGAACGTCTGGCCGGCTTCGAGGCAACGCTGGCGCAACTGCGTCCGCAGCTCGAACGACTCGCCGCACGCTGAAAACACGCCAAAAGTACGGCCCGGACGCACCCTAACGGTGCATCCGGGCCGTACTTTTGTGTTTTCAACGCACATTCATACGAAAGTAGATAAAAAGACCTATCTTTTGCTGAAGTTGTGCGGATTTGCTCCGTCAACAGGATGAAGGCCGGGCACCACGGCCGGATGCCCCAAAAACGTGGAGAACTGTCATGTCCCTTTCCGTGCGAACCCGACTCATCGCGCTCGCCGTGGTCGCCTGTATTGGCCTGATCGTGGTTGGCCTGCTCGGCGTCATGCAGCTGCGCAATTTCAACAACACCATGGAAAGCGGGCTGGGTGAAGTCCGCAGCGGCGTCACGGCACTGGTCGCAGTCGGCCGCGCCGATTCGGCCTTCAAGACGCAAGTACAGGAATGGAAGAACATCCTGATCCGCGGCAACGACACTGCCCTGTTCGAACGTTACGTGAAAGGCTTCGAGAAGCAGGAGGGCGTCGTGCGCGACAACCTTCAGCAAGTCGAACCCTATCTGCGCGCCAGCGACCCGGCCTCGGCCACCGTCGCCAAACTGCTAGACGAGCACGCGCTGCTGGGCCAACGCTACCGCAACGCGCTGCGTGATTTCGACGTAGCCGACCCGGAGGCCGGCAAGAAGGTCGACACGGCAGTGCGCGGCATGGACCGCGACTTCAGCAAAGGTCTGGACGATCTGGTCGCCTCCATCCAGCAGGCCGAAGCAGCCCGCATGGAAGCCCAGGTACTCTCTTCGGCGAGCGCCTATCTGTCGTCCCGCAACGGCATTCTGGCAACCTTGCTGGCGGGCGCGCTGATTGTCGGTCTGCTGGCGTGGGTGATCATCCGTCGCATCGATCATGCGCTGAGCAACTTCGCTGGCACCATGGCCGCCGTCTGTCGTGACTGGGATCTGCGCTTGCGCGCCGATACGCGCGGAGGCGATGAAATCGCCGCCATCGCCCAGGGGCTCAACGCCATGCTCGAACAGTTCCAGAGCCTGGTGCGCGAAATCAACAATCACGCCACGCAAGTGCAGCAGACCAGTGCCGAAGTAGCCTCGGCAGTGGCGCACATCAACGAGCATGTCGGCACGCTGAACGACTCCACCGCAACGTCTGCGGCATCGGTCGAAGAGCTGACGGTGAGCATCAACCAGGTCCGGGACAACGCCGATCAGACGCTGCGCATTTCCGAAGAGTCGTCACGCGCCGCCACGGAAGGCGGTGAGGTGGTGCGGCGTACCGCCGACGGCATGCTCGATACGGCCGACTCGGTGCGCGCAGCGGCCGAAGCCGTGCGCCGCTTGGGCCATCAGTCGACCTCCATCGGCAGCATTGTGAAGGTCATCCAGGAAGTGGCCGAGCAGACCAACCTGCTCGCGCTCAACGCCGCCATTGAGGCCGCCCGCGCTGGCGAACAGGGTCGCGGCTTCGCCGTCGTGGCCGACGAGGTGCGCAAGCTCGCCGAGCGCTCCGCCCAGTCCGCGCGCGAGATCACCGACAACATAGGCGCCATGCAGCATTCGGCTGTCGAGGCGGTGGATGACATGGATCGCGTGGTCACCAAGGTCGGCGGTGACTCCGAACTGGCGCGCGCGGCGGGCGAAGCCATCGAACGCATCCAGGGCGGCTCGCGCCAGGTCGTGGGCGTGGCGCAGGAAATCGCTAACGCCTTACGCGAACAGGCCCAGGCGAGCGACACGCTGGCCAGCCAGATCGAAGCCATCGCCCGCTCCAGCGACGAAAACGCGGCCGCCCTGAGCGAAACCTCATCCGCCGTGGTCACGCTGGAGAACATGGCGCGCAGCATGCAGCACACCGTCGCGCGCTTTGCCGTGTGAGTGCAGGGCACGCAAAACGCCCCCACTCTCGTCGGCTTCGCCCCCGATGAGGCCGGTTTTGTCTTGGGACGGCCCGGCAACAAAAAAGGCCATCCCGAAGGATGGCCTTTTTCATGCTGCGTCAGGTTTTACTTGCGCCGCAGATAGAACTCGAACACACGCTCGGCAGTTTCGTTCTGCCCCAGCAGGTCGTTGCCGGTCTGGCGCGCAAACGCCTGGAAATCCTTGACCGAACCCGGATCCGTGGCGAGCACCTTGACCGTCTGACCGCTGGCCACTTCGGCAAGCGCCTTCTTCGCGCGCAGGATCGGCAACGGGCAGTTCAAGCCGCGTGCATCGACCTCCTTGTCAAACTCCATTCGCTAGTACTCCTGTGTGCGGGACGGCGCAGTATAAACGCAGGCCCGTGCTACGAAAACCCGCTGCAAACTCAGCGCCGCTCTGCCTCACGGGCATCGTACTCCTGCTTGATTTCGCGCATGCGCGCGTCGATGGCCGACAGCTCGAAGAAATCCTTGCTGCCGCCACGCCGTGCCAGCTCAAGCTGTTCGATCGCGGCGGGCAACGCGCCACGCAGCACATAGACTTCGGCCAGCGCACGATGATAGGCCGTCAACCGGCCCTGGCGCTCCTCGGCGCGTGCCAGGCGCTCCCACAGCCGAGGATCGCTGCGGTCACGCAGTATCGCCGCCTCGGCCAACTCGGCCGCGCGCTTCGGCTTTCCGGCCGCATACTCGACGTCGATCCGGGCATAGCGCAACGCCCGGCTGTCGGGATGCTCGCGCTGCGCGCGTTCGACGACTTGCTGCGCGCCCTTGGCATCCCGCGCGGCAAGCAACAACTCCACTTCGAGCAATGCGCCGAAGGCCGATGTGCGAGCTTCCTCGCCCAGCGTAGCGAGCGTGGCACGTGCGTCATCAAGGCGGTTGGCACGCATCTCCGCACGCGCCAAACCATAACGGGACACATCGTCCTGGCGCTCGGCAACGCGCACCTCGAACTCGCGCACGGCTTCCACCGGCGACTGACCGATCACACGCAACTTTGCGCGCACAAAGGCGAAGTCGGACGAATCGAGCACCTGCCGGTAGCGCATCTGCGCAACGCGGTTCTGCATGTCGGAAAAGCGATCCTGCGTCATCGGGTGGGTGCGCAGATAACCCGGTAGATCGCTCTCGTAGATGCGGGTTTCGCGTTGCAGGCGGGCAAAGAAACCGGGCATGCCGCGCGGATCAAATCCGGCGCGCTCAAGCAGTTGCAGGCCGATGCGATCCGCCTCACGCTCGAAGGCACGGGAGTAGCCCAGCTGCTGCTGGATGGCGCCGGCCTGCCCGGCCACGATGGCCGCCTCCGCCAGCTGGGGATTGCTGTTGGCCGCCAGTGCGCCGATCAACAGCGAGCCCAGCAGCATGGCCATGGACTGGCCCTGCTTGCCGAACAACTGGGCGATGTGGCGCTGCGTGACGTGGGCGATCTCGTGGCCCATCACCGACGCGAATTCCGATTCGGACTCGGCCGTCAGCAGCAGCCCGCTGTGAATGCCGATATAGCCGCCCGGTAGCGCGAAGGCGTTGATCTGCGGATTGTTGATGACGAAGAACTCGAACTCGCGGTCCGGTTGCGGCCCCACCGCCACCATGCGCCGACCGATGCCGCTGACGTAGTCCTCGACCTCGACATCGTCGAGATAGGCCGGGTCCTGCCAACGGATGTCGCGCATGATGGATTCACCGATGCGCTGCTCTTCGAGCGAGGACAGATCGGAGGTGGCCACATCCCCCAGATCGGGCAGATTGAAGGCGTGCAACGGCGTTGCAGCCAGCGTCGTGGCCAGTGCCAGGGCGGAAAGTCGTTTCATCACGGATGCTATGATAGCGCCCCCTACTGATCGTTCCGGCAACTCACGCGCATGAGCCAGCAACTTACCCATTTCGATGCCGACGGCCAGGCTCACATGGTCGATGTCGGCGCCAAGGACGAAACGCGCCGCGTGGCCGTCGCCAGTGGCGCCATCTCGATGCTGCCCGCAACCTTTGCAATGGTGCGCGACGGTACTGCCAAAAAAGGCGACGTGCTCGGCATTGCGCGCATTGCCGCAATCCAGGGCTCCAAGCGCACCAGCGAACTGATTCCGCTATGCCACCCGATCCCGCTGACCCGGGTCGCCGTAGACTTCGATCTTGATGCCGCCGGCAATCGCATCGTCGTCAGCGTCACCGCCGAAACCGTCGGCCGCACTGGCGTCGAGATGGAGGCTCTCACGGCCGCCAGCGTCGCCCTGCTCACCATCTACGACATGTGCAAGGCCGTCGATCGTGGCATGACCATGAGCGACATCCGCCTGCTCGAAAAGCTCGGCGGCAAGTCCGGCCACTGGACGGCAAGCTGAGGCAAGAACGTGCCCACGACAGCAACCAACGGCAACAAGCGGAAACGCAAGTCGCGCACCCTGCCGGCGGCCAAGGTCGGATTGCCGCCGGGCACTCTGGTTCACGTCGGCGAGATCAAGACCGAACAACCCCTGATTTCGACACTGGCCTTCGACGAGCATGGCATCGAAGAGCAAAGCTTCGACGGCATCGCCGCAGTCGGTGACTATCGCCCCGGTCATCAGCGGCTGTGGCTGAACGTGCATGGCCTTCAGGATCCTGCGATCCTGGTCGCCATCGGGCAGCGCTACGGTCTTCACCCGCTGGTACTCGAGGACATCCTCAACACCCACCAGCGGCCCAAGATCGACAACTACGGCGACTATCTGTTCTTCGTCACGCGGGTCTTCGAGTACGACCCGGACAACCGCACGCTGGTCTCGGACCAGATCAGCATCGTCCTCGGCAAGGACTTCGTGCTCAGCTTCCAGGAACGCCGCTCCGGCGTGTTCGAGCCGATCCGCGAGCGGCTGCGCTCTGATCGCGCCCCACTGCGTCGCAACGGGGTCGACTACCTTGTTCATGCGCTGCTCGATGCCGTCGTCGACCGCTACTTCGTCGTGCTCGATCAGCTCGGCAACACCGCGGAAGATCTCGAAGACGCAGCCATCGGAAATCCCACTCCCGACCTGCTCAAGACCATCAACCTGGTCAAGCACGACTGTCAGCTCATCCGCCGGGCCATCTGGCCGCTGCGCGATGTCCTCAACGGCCTGATCCGTGACGACCACGCTTTCTTCACTGCGGACAGCAAGCTCTACCTGCGGGATATCGCGGACCACACCATCCACGTCATCGAGACACTCGATACGGTGCGGGATCTGCTCAGCGACCTGATGGACATCTACCTCTCGGCAGTAAGCAACCGCCTCAACCTGCAGGTCCGGATCCTCACCGTACTGACGACGATTTTTCTTCCCGCGACGCTGATCGCCGGAATTTTCGGCATGAACTTCGAGTACATGCCGATCATTGACCGCAGCGGCGGGTTCTACATTGCACTCGGTCTGATGGCCGTGATCGCGATCACCATGGCCATCCTCTTCTGGCGGCGAAACTGGCTGAAAGCCTGAGTTGTCTCGGCTGCACCGACACCTCCCCAAGCAGCATGCGCCCCCTTGACCGCCATCTACGACAGGCGTGCTCATCGAGTGCGCCACGAGCATGATCATGAGCGGCATCCGTCTGCTCGAAAAGCTCGGCGGCAAGTCCGGCCACTGGACGGCAAGCGGCTCTGCTGCGTAGTTTGCGGGCGTGACATCCCTCCCCATGGCGTCTAGGCTGTCCAGGCTTGCTGGACCAATGACGACAGAGGGGGAGGCTGCATGGACCCGAAAGACGACAACGGAAACAGCGGCGCGGCCCCACGGCCCCGCATCCTGATCAATCCGCCGGTTTTCATCCTTTCCGGCCTCCTCACCCTGCTCTTCGTCGGCTTTGCCGCCGCGATGCCCGACACCGCAAACGCGCTGTTCGGCGCCATCCGCGACTGGACCATGCATTCGGCCGGCTGGTTCTATGTGCTGGCGGTAGCCGGCTTTCTGGTCTTCATCGTCGCGCTGGCGGCGTCCTCGTTCGGCACCATCAAGCTCGGTCGCGATCACACCTCGCCGGACTACAGCTACACCTCGTGGTTCGCGATGCTGTTCTCGGCCGGCATGGGCATCGGGTTGATGTTCTTCGGTGTCGCCGAGCCGATCATGCATTACGTCAGCCCCCCGGTCGGCGACCCGGAAACCGCCGCAGCCGCGCGCCAGGCGCTGCGCATCACCTTCTTTCACTGGGGCGTGCACGCCTGGGCGATCTACGCCGTGGTGGCGCTGTCGCTGGCCTATTTCGCGTTCCGCCATGATCTGCCGCTGACCATCCGCTCGGCGCTCTACCCGCTGATCGGCGAGCGCATCTACGGCCCCATCGGCCACGCGGTCGACATCTTCGCCGTGCTCGGCACCATTTTCGGCGTGGCCACCTCGCTCGGCTTCGGGGTCATGCAGGTCAACGCCGGCCTCGACTACCTGTTCGACGTGCCGGTGAACACGACGGTCCAGATCGTGCTGATCGCCGTCATCACGGCCATCGCCACCCTGTCGGTCGCGCTGGGCCTGGACGGCGGCATCCGTCGCGTCTCCGAGCTGAACATGGTGCTCGCCGCCGTGCTGGTGATCTTCGTGCTGGTGGCCGGACCAACCGTGTTCCTGCTGCAGACCTTCGTGCAGAACACCGGCATGTATCTGTCCAACCTGTTCTCCATGACCTTCAACCTCTACGCCTACGAGCCCACCGGCTGGATCGGCGGCTGGACGCTGTTCTACTGGGCGTGGTGGATTGCCTGGTCGCCCTTCGTCGGCATGTTCATCGCGCGCGTTTCGCGCGGGCGCACGATCCGCGAATTCGTCGTCGGCGTGCTGTTCGTGCCGGTCGGCTTTACGTTCATGTGGATGACGGTGTTCGGCGACACGGCCATCCACATGGTCATGATCCAGGGCATCCAGTCGCTCGCCGCAGCGGTTGCAGCCGACACCTCGGTGGCGCTGTTCCAGTTCTTCGAGCACCTGCCGTTCTCGTCGGTCATGTCGCTGGTGGCCACGCTGCTGGTCATCACCTTTTTCGTGACCTCATCGGACTCAGGCTCGCTGGTGGTCGACATGCTGACCAACGGCGGCCACGACGATTCGCCGGTGTGGCAGCGCGTGTTCTGGGCCGTCGTCGAGGGCATCGTCGCCGCCGCGCTGCTGGTGGCAGGCGGCCTGGGCGCGCTGCAGACCGCCACCATCGCCGCTGCCCTGCCCTTCGCCATCATCATGGTGTTGATGTGCGTGGGCCTGTTGCGTGCGCTGCGCATCGACCACGTCAAGCGGCTGAGTCTGCGCGACGCACGCGTGCGCGCAATCGGTGGCGAGGCAGCACACGACTGGCGGCGGCGGTTGCGCACGCTGGTGCACCAGCCGCGCCGCAACGAGGTGCGCCGCTTCATGCTCGAGGTCGTGCGCCCGGCTCTGGCCGAGGTCGCCGGGGAATTGCGTGAGCACGGCATCGACGCCCGTCTGGCCGAGGAGGAATCCCCCATCACGCGTACCTGGGTCGAAGTGCGCCACGGTGACGAGATCGACTTCTTCTACTCGGTACACGTGACGGCCTACGAACCACCCAGCTTCGTGATGCGCGACACCCGCCGCGAGCGGCAGGACCGCCTGCGCTACTTCCGCGCCGAGGTGCATCTGCGCGAAGGCGGTCAGGACTACGACATCATGGGCTGGAGCCACGAGGACATCATCGGCGACGTGCTCGACCAGTACGAACGCCACATGCACTTCCTCGACGCCGTGCGCTGAACCGGGGAGAAGACGTCATGACCAAGCTCACCCATCCCGCACTCGCCGCCGCCTGCCTCACGGCCCTGCCTGCTCTGGCCGAAGAGCCCGGCTGGTCCTGGGACTTCTACGCATCGCTGCGCACCCACGCCGAATACGTTGAACCGGACAACCGCGACGTGATCGATCGCTACACCGGGCTGCGCGACGCCTACTCGCGCTTCGGTGCCAACCTGGCCTATCGCTTCGACGACGGCCCACGGCTGTTCGCGCAGCTCGAAGTGCCGTTTGACTCGGCCAACTTCCGCCTGCGCGATCCCTACGACCAGGGCGGCTTCGGCCGCGACGAGGCCGAGCCGCTGCGCATCGCGCGCATCGGCGTCGAGGGGGGCTTGGGCACGCTGTCGCTGGGTCAGCAGTGGATGCCCTACTACAACGCCATCGCGGCACCCGTCGACTGGTTCAGCAGCTATTACAGCGGCTTTGCCACGTACACCACGCCACGGGTACGCAATACCGTGGCGTGGAGCAGCCCGCGCGTGGCGGGCTTTGGCGTGGCCGCATCGTGGTCGTCTGCGCACGGCAACAAGAAATCCACCGCGCGCATCGAAGATCGCCGCATCCAGGCCACCGCGAGCTGGACCGGCGGACCGTGGGTGCTGGCACTCGGCATGGATGACCGCGGCAACCCGGACGGCTACCGCGACCGCCTCTACGGTGCCACCGCGACGTGGACGCAGGGCGCGTGGTATGCCGCCTTCAAGTACGAACGCACCGACACCAACGTACCCGGCGCGTTCTACGGCGACGACCAGCAGGCCTTCAACCTGCTCGGGGCCTACACCGCCGGGCGCAACGCCTGGAAGCTGATGCTCGCGCGCGTCGAGGGCTATGGCGAGCACACCGTGCATGCCGGCGTGGATCATCGCTACAGCGAGAAACTGACGCTGTTCGCCGAGTTCTATCGCGAAGGGGCCACCTCGGGCATCACCGCACGGCGCCACGGGCTGGACCGCTTTGACGCCGCCACCAGCGGCGGCCGGGCGTTTGCGCTGGGGGTTCGTTACGATTTCTGAGACGGCCCCGAAAAGGCACAACGTATCCAGGTGTAACGACAGGCAACGAAAGCCGCGGAACCCGCCCGGCGGTTCTACACTCCATGTGTTTTCACATGAATTCAATCGTCGAGCCGCACATGCGCAGCCGAATCATGAGAATGCACAACGCTTTGACCAGGAACCCTCGCGCTTGCGGGCTTTCACTGCTGGCCGCCTGTAGCGTTGCGCTCTTTGCCCCGACAACGCAGGCCGGCACGGGCTTGAGCGTGGGCGAGGCCTCGCAATGGCGCAGCGGTGTTACCGCCTTCACCGAAATCGGGCCGTCGCCCCGGCAATGGAATGCCACCCCGCTCGACTATGGCCCTGGCCTGCGGCGCGCCGATGAAATACGCGTCACGCGCATCGGACTGCGTGGCGGCTTCGGCACCCTCTCCGTCGAACAGCAATGGCTGCCGCGCATCAACGATCCGGCGACCGCCGCATTTCACCCGCCCACGCACGATCTCCAGTACACCGGCGGCGTCACGGAACGCTCTTTGTCGTGGAGCAGCCCGCGCCGCGATGGCTGGAGCATCGGCGCAACCTACACGCATACCCCCCGGCAATGGCTTCATCGCTCCCCGGACGAGAACCGCATGCTTGGCGGCGTGAGCTACAGCCGAGGGGGATTGACCCTGTCCGGCGCCAGCGACGGCTCACGCGACTGGAATCTGCTCGGTAGCTACACCGAAGGCCGCAACACCTGGCGCCTGATGCTGACCCGCTTCGACGGCGAAGACGACACGGCGGTGCAGTTTGGCCTCGACCACCGCTACAGCCGCGCCCTGACCTTCTTCGCAGCATTCCAGCACGACGACGAAGACTACCCTTCACTGCGCCGGCGTCAGTCCGGCCTGGATGCCGGCCTGCGCAGCGGACGCGGCATCATGACCGGCTTGCGCTACGACTTCTGAGCATCCGCCGGGGCTACCACTCCATCGGTGTCGATCATGTCGTCGTGCTCGTTCATCTTCCACGGCAGAACGCCCGGTGAAATGTGCAGGAAGTGCAGGTAGTTGCCGAACTGGCTCAGGATGTCGTCGATGATCTCCTGCATGGAACTGCCATACATGTCGTAGGCCAGCCCACCGTTGCGCAGGAACACTTCGGCGCGGTAGTACAGCTCGTCACCGTCCTCGTCGCGCGCCATCTGCGGGTAGGCGAAGCTCGGGCGGGAATAGCCGCGCAAGCGGATTTCGTAGATGAAATCGATATCGGCCTCGCGCACGATCTCGATGTAGCTGCGCTGGTTGGCAACATCGAAGCACACCTCGGCCGGCCACCCCTTCTCGCGCAGGGCCGCCCCCACCGTTTGCATCGCATCGAACGCACGGGTGTTGATGAAGCGCTCGACCTCGACGCGCGACGGGAAATCGATCATTTCCGCCAGCCGCTTCTTCCAGCCTCCCGGCTCGGCGTGGCGGATGCCCTGCATGTGCGACTGCAAGCTGAATTCGCGATGGCTCTCGATGGACAGCGCACGCCACATTCCGAGCGCTGCGATGAGCAGGATCACGGCGAAGGGCAAGGCACTGGCAATGCTCATGGTCTGCAGCGCGGACAAACCACCGGCCACCAGCAGCGCCGAGGCCACGACCCCCTGCAGCGTGGCCCAGAACACGCGCTGCCACACCGGCGTTCTCGTCGCACCACCGGAAGCCAGCGAATCGATCACCAACGAGCCGGAGTCTGCAGAGGTGACGAAGAAAGTCACGATCAGCAGTACCGTCACGAACGACACGAGCGCCGACCATGGCAGCAGCTCGAACAACTTGAACAGCGCGATGGCGGTATCCGACTGCACGTCGTCGATCAGGCTGGTGTAGCCCTCGACCATGATCATGTGCAGCGCGGTGTCACCGAAGATCGAGAACCACAGGAAGGTGAACAGCGTTGGCACCAGCATCACGCCCACGACGAACTCGCGGATCGTGCGGCCACGGCTGATCTTGGCGATGAACAGGCCCACGAAGGGCGCCCAGGCGATGGTCCAGCCGAAGATGAACAGCGTCCAGTTGCCGATCCAGTCGCTGCGCGAATAGGCCTGCAGGTTGAAGGTGCGTTCGACGATGTTGGACAGGTAGCTGCCGGTGTTCTGCAGAAAGGTCTCGAGGATGAAGATGCTGGGGCCAACCAGGAACACGAACAGCATGAGCAACCCGGCCAGCCCCATGTTGAGGATCGACAGCCGCTTGACGCCCTTGTCCAGCCCGGCCGCCACCGAAAGCACGGTTAGGCCGGTAATGACTGCGATGGTGATGACCTGCACCGTCGTGCCGACCGGCACGCCCGGCCACAGGTAGTTCATGCCGGCGTTGATCTGCGCCACCGAGAGGCCCAGCGTGGTGGCAATGCCGAACAGCGTGCCGAGGATCGCGAAGACATCCACCGTATGGCCGACCGGACCATGGATGCGCTCGCCGATCAACGGATACAGCGCCGAGCGCATCGACAACGGCAGACCATGGCGGAAGGCGAAGTAGGCCAGCACCAGGCCGGTCAGGCCATAGATGGCCCAGATGTGGAAACCCCAGTGGAAGAAGGCAATCTGCATGGCCTGCTTGGCCGCATCCACGGTCTGCGCGGCGCCGACTGGCGGCGAGGCGTAATGCAATACCGGCTCGGCCACCCCGAAGAACAGCAAGGCAATGCCATAGCCGGCCGAGAACAGCATCGCGAACCAAGCCGGA
The DNA here is from genome assembly GCF_059703705.1 of Pseudazoarcus sp. NS36. Taxonomy (NCBI): domain Bacteria; kingdom Pseudomonadati; phylum Pseudomonadota; class Betaproteobacteria; order Rhodocyclales; family Zoogloeaceae; genus Pseudazoarcus; species Pseudazoarcus sp. NS36. The sequence goes on from NZ_BAAKJA010000001.1 coordinate 235,247, forward strand.
AAACTGTACTGCGGCTCACCGTGGTCAGGGCCAAGGCGGGTGTTGCCCCATTTCGACATGGCCACACCAACGATAAAGATCAGAAACAGTGCAACCGCAAGCATGTAGAACCAGCCGAAGGTGCGCGTGATCCACGCCAGCGTCGCGCTGAAGGCTTCACCGGCCAGTTCCGGATTGCTCATGGTGCCGATGACCAGCAGTGCCGCAACCACCACCGCGGGCACGAAAACCGGCGCCAGCAAGGTCGATTTTTCCAGCGCCGTCCGGCCCGATTCCTGAGTGTCCATGCTCCTCTCCGGGGGCCTCCCCCCATGGCAACCCGACCCATGGTAAGCGCTCAAGGCCGCTCGTCCAAACCCGGACGCGGCGCCCGGCGCGCCATCTTGATGATTTCTTGACCTTGCCTCGACGGCCACTTGATGCGCCCCTGACTAGGCTGAGCGCATTCAAATGGCAGTGAGATCCGGGATGTCGAACAGCACTTCGAGCGTGAGCCTGCCGTTCTCGGGCAAGTACGACCGCGAACATTCGCTCAACTACTTCCGCAAGCACCAGGACGGTTTCTTCCGGCGTCTGTCGAACTGGCGGGACATGCAGATTGCGCGCCGTGCACTGGCACTGGCTGGCCAGCCCGAACTGGTACTCGACCTGCCCTGCGGCGCCGGCCGCTTCTGGCCGCTACTGGCCGAACACCCCGCGCGGGTCATCATCGGCGCCGACAACTCGACCGATATGCTGCAGGTCGCACGCACCGTACAGTCGCCCGAAGTGGTCGAACGCGTACAAACCATGCAGACATCGGCCTTCGCCATCGACCTGCCCGACGCCTCGGTGGACAGCGTGTTCTGCATGCGGCTGATGCACCACATCGGAGAAACAGAACACCGCCAGCTCATGCTGCGCGAGATGCACCGCGTCAGCCGTGACACCCTGATCCTGTCACTGTGGGTGGACGGCAACCTCAAGGCCTGGCGCCGCCGCAAGCTCGAGGAGCGGCGCGCCCGGCGCGGAGAAGCGGCCTACCAGAACCGCTTCGTGATTCCGGCCGATGTCGTCGAGGCCGAGTTCCGGCAATGCGGCTGGGACCTCGCCGCAAAGCTCGATTTCCTGCCGCGCTACGCCATGTGGCGCACCTATGTGCTGCGCAAGAGGGCAGCATGAACCACAGCATCGCCACCACCGCGCCATTCACCCGCCCCGCAGCCGCCAGCCCCTGGCGGCTGTTTGCATGGGCAGGCCCATACGCACCGCTGCTGGCGCTGTACGCGATGGGACTGGTGCTGCTGTCGCTCTCGCGCATTGCGCTGATGCTGTGGCAGTCCGAGCGCGTGGCCGACGCCGGCATCTGGATGACCATGCTGGTGCAGGGCGTGCGCGTGGACATCATCCAGCTCAGTCTGCTGGCCTTCATCCCGGTGCTGCTGCTACCGCTGTTCTCGCTGCGCCGCACCTGGCCGGCGTGGCAGGGCTTCACCCGCATTTGGGTCATCGCCAGCATCGCTGCGCTGGCCTTTCTCGAAATGGCCAGTCCGCCCTTCCTCAACGAATACGGCGTTCGCCCCAACCGTTTCTTCATCGAATACCTCAAGTACCCGCGCGAGGTGTTCGCCATGCTGTGGGGGGGCTACAAGCTGGAACTGGTGGCCGGCGTGCTCGCAACAGCGCTGTGTGGCTGGCTGGCGGCGCGTTTCATCGCGCCGTGGCGCACGCAGCCATCGCGCTGGCCGTGGTGGGCGGTGCTGCTGAGCTGGCCGCTGATGGTGCTGGTCGTGGCCTTCGGCGTACGCTCCACGCTCGACCACCGTCCCGCTAACCCGGCCCTGTTCGCGCTGACACCCGACACTCTGGTTAACAGCCTGATCCTCAACTCGGCCTGGTCGGTAACCTACGAGGCCTACCGCATGAAGGACGAGGCGATCTCCAGCGAGATCTACGGCAAGCTGCCGGAAGCCGACATTCTCGCCGAAGTCCGCACCGCCACCGACAGCTTCGGCGGCCCGCCGCGCCAGTGGCTGTCCGACGACATCCCGACGCTCAACCGCCTGACGCCCACGCGCCAGCGCGAGAAGCCGCTGAACCTCGTCATCGTGCTGCAGGAGAGCCTGGGCGCGACCTTTGTCGAATCGCTCGGCGGCGTGCCGGTGACACCCGAGCTGGAGAAGCTCAAGCACGAAGGCTGGTGGTTCGAGCAGCTGTACGCCACCGGCACGCGCTCGATCCGCGGTATCGAGGGCGTCACCACGGGTTTTCTGCCCACGCCGGCTCAGGCCGTGGTCAAGCTCTCGCTGGCCCAGCAGGGCTTCTACACGCTGGCCGAGACGCTGCGCCGCGAGGGTTTCCACACCGAGTTCATCTACGGTGGCGAATCGCACTTCGACAACATGCGCAGCTTCTTCAAGGGCAACGGCTTCGTCTCGATGGTCGACCAGAATGATTACGTGAACCCGGTGTTCATGGGCAGCTGGGGCGCTTCGGACGAGGACCTCTTCAACAAGGCGCATGAGCGTTTCAGCAAGCACCACAGCCAAGGCAAGCCCTTCTTCGGCTTGGTGTTCACCTCGTCCAACCACTCGCCCTTCGAGTTTCCGGACGGGCGCATCGAGCTGTTCGATGCCGACAAGGCCACCGACAACAACGCCGTCAAGTACGCCGACTGGGCCATGGGCCGCTTCTTCGAGCAGGCCAAGGCCAGCCCCTACTGGCAGGACACGCTGTTCCTGGTGGTGGCCGATCACGACATCCGCGTGCGCGGCAATACGCTGATCCCGGTCGAGCGTTTCCATATTCCGGGGCTGATCCTCGGCGCCGACATCGAGCCACGCCGCATCCGTACCGTCGCCAGCCAGATCGATCTGGGCCCGACCGTGCTGTCGCTGATGGGCGTGGCCACGGAAACGCCGATGATCGGCCGCGACCTCTCCGCCGAGCCGGCCGGCCATCCGGGCCGAGCCATGATGCAATACGAGCAGAACTACGGCTTCATGGAAGGCCATGAACTGACCGTTCTGCGCGCCGAGCAAGCACCGGTGGTCGCACGCTATGATCCGGTGGCCAAGCAGCTCGGCACGGATCACCCGCTCACGCAGGATGACCCTCGCGCGCGCCGCGCGCTGGCGCACGCACTGCTGCCGTCTTGGCTATACCGCGAGCAAGCCTATCGACTGCCGGACGAGAACTGACGACCATGGCGGCGGTCCATCGGCAAAGCCATGAACCGCCGCCCCATGCCCCACCACAGAACCCTTCTGCTCCCCGCCCTGCTGGTCTGCCATACGGCGCTGGCTGATGAGGCCCGGCTGCCCGAGGTCGTCGTCACCGGCACCGCGAGTGAGCAGGACCGCTTCGACACACCACTGGCCATTGACCGCATCGACGTGCAGCCCGCGCTGCGCAACCGGCCCGGTATCGATGCCTCCGAGCTGCTGTCCGGCATTCCCGGCGTGCACGTCGCCAACCGCCACAACTATGCGCAGGACCTGCAGCTTTCCATCCGCGGCTTCGGCGCACGCTCGGCCTTCGGCGTGCGCGGCGTGCGGCTGGTGGCCGACGGCGTCCCGGCAGGTACACCGGACGGCCAGGGCCAGCTCGCCACCTTCGATCTGGACAGCGCCGAGCGCATCGAGGTGCTGCGCGGCCCGTTCGCGACGCTGTACGGCAACCATTCGGGCGGCGTGGTGCAACTGTTTTCCGCCCCCGGCGACGGCTCGCCCTCACTTGGCGGCGGTTTCACGGCCGGCAGCTGGGGCACCACGCGTTCACGCGTCCGCAGCGACGGCGAGCGCGACGGTTTTGCCTGGCGCGCCAACGCCGCGCGCTTCAAGTCCGACGGTTTCCGCCGCTACAGTGCGGTACGGCGCGACCAGAGTTTCGCCCGACTGGACTTCAGCGCCACGCCCGACCGGCGCATCACGCTGCTCGCCAGCCACCTCGACCAGCCCTTCACCGAAGACCCGCAGGGCCTGAACTGGAACACCTTCCGGCGCGACCCGCGGGCGGTCGAAGACCCGGCGCGCGACTTCCGCACACGCAAGACCATCAAACACACCCAGGTCAGCCTGCGCTTCGAGCAGGATTTCGGCCCTGACCGCCTGACGCTGCAGGGCTGGACCGGGCGGCGCGCCGTGGTGCAGTTCCTGTCGATCCCGATCGCCGCGCAGGCGGCTGAGGGCAGCGCCGGTGGCGTGGTGGATTTCGACCGCGATTTCCACGGCTTGGGCGCGCGCTGGAGCCGCGTCTCGGACCTCGCAGGCGGCACGCTGACGGTTTCGACCGGGCTGGATGTGGAGCGCTCAGTAGATGAACGACGCGGCTACGAGAACTTCGTCGGCGGCACGACGGGCGTGCGCGGCGCACTGCGGCGCGACGAGCGCAACCTCGTCACCTCGACCGCGCCCTATGTGCAGGCGGTGTGGGAGCGCGGCGACTGGCAGTGGTCAGCCGGCCTGCGCCACAGCACGGTGAAGTTCCGCGTCGAGGACGACTACCTCATCGGCGCCAATGGCGACGATTCGGGCAGCGTCACCTACCGCCGCGCCACGCCGGCCGCCGCCCTGCTGTGGAAGGCTCATCCCGCGCTCAATCTGTATGCCAGCCTCGGCACCGGCTTCGAGACGCCAACGCTCGGTGAGCTGTCGTACTCCGGTGCCGGCGGCGGTTTCAACTTCGAGTTGCGCCCGGCCACCAGCCGGCAGTTCGAGCTCGGCGCCAAGGCCTTTGTCGGCGCGGCCACACGTGTGAACGCGGCGCTGTTCGCAGTGCGCACGAAGAACGAGATCGTCGTTGCGCAATCCTCGGGCGGGCGCACCAACTACGCCAACGCCGCGCGCACGCGCCGCCACGGGCTGGAACTGGCGCTGGAGTCCGAACTCACGCCCACGCTGATGCTGCGCGGCGCGCTGACCTGGATGGAGGCCGAATATGCGTCCGGTTTCACGGGCAGCGGCGGAACCGTAGCAGCCGGCAATCGCCTGCCCGGCGTGCCGCGCCTGAGCGCCTCGGCGGAACTGGCCTGGCAGGCGATGCGTGGCGTCACACTGTCGGCCGAGGCGCTGCATCGCGGCGACATGACGGTCAATGACGGCAACACCGCCCGTCGTGCCCCGGCTCACACACTGCTCAACCTCGCGCTGGCCGCCGAGCAGCGGCGCGGGCCGTGGATGTTCGAGCAGCTGCTACGGCTCGACAACGTCTTCGACCGCGAATACGTGTCGTCGGTGATCGTCGGCCAGGCGCAGGGGCGCTTCTACGAGCCCGGCCCGACACGCAGCTGGTTTGCCGGCGTGAGCCTGCGCTACGGCTTCTGAAGTTTCGGCGCGACCAGCGGCAGATCAAAGCCACTCCAGTCCGGCACGCCGCCCTCGAATGCAACCGGCACTTCACCCCCGACCAGCGGACGCAGGTAGTCCAGCGCCGCCGGCGTGACGTGCAGGCCGTCTTCGCGGATGAACGGCGCCGGCACCAGGCGCTCGCGGTTGCCGACGGCATCCGCCGGCACCGGAACGATGTCCCAGCGGTACGGCGCATCGGACAGACGCCGGATGGCCGGCATCATGCCGTCCTGCCCGGCCAGCGCATATTCCACCGCGGCCGCGCCGACCGCACGAGCCTGCGCCGCATCGGTGGCCGACACCAGATGGCCGGCCGCGCGCTGCAGGTAATCGGGAATCGCCCAATGGTGCTTGTAGCCGAACTCGGCACTGATCAGCCGGGCGATGGTCTGCCCCGCGCCACCCAGTTGCACATAGCCCTTGGCATCGACGTTCTGCTCCATCACACGCGTGCCGTCGGCCCACGACACGCCTTCGGACACGGTCACCGCGCAGTAGCCGATGCGCGCCACCGTGCGTTCGACCTCAGCGAGGAAGCGGGCACGGTCCACCGGCACCTCGGGCAGCAAGATGATGTGCGGCGGATCGTCCTCGTTGCGCCGCGCCAGCGCCGTGGCCGCTGCCAGCCAGCCGGCGTTGCGGCCCATGACTTCCAGCACGAAGGCGCGGCCGATGCGGCTGGCCATCGCGCGCAGATCCATGCCGGCTTCGAGCATCGAGGTGGCGACGTACTTGGCGGCCGAACCAAAGCCCGGGCAGCAGTCCGTGGCCTCGATATCGTTGTCGACCGTCTTCGGCACACCGACGGTGACCAGCGGAAAGCCGCGCCGCCTCGCCTCGCGCGCAATCTGCGCGACGGTGTGCATGGAGCCGTTGCCGCCGTTGTAGAGCAGCCAGCCGATGTCATGCGCGGCCAGTACCGCGAACAAGCGGTCATAGGGGGCGACATCATCCTGCGGCTCGGGCAGGTCGAAGCGGCAGGAGCCGAAGGCACCGCCCGGAGTACGGGCGAGGCGCTCGACCTCGTCGGCGGAAAGACCCGAGGTGTCGAACAGCGCTTCGTCCAGCACCCCGACCAGGCCGTGCCGCCCGGCCAGCACCCGCCCGACCTGCCCGCTCGCACGCGCGGCCTCGATGACGCCGGCGGCACTCGCGTTGATGACGGCGGTGACACCGCCGGACTGGGCGTACAGCAAATTCTTCATCGCATCGCCATCAAGAAAACGGCAGGGCTGAAGCGCCCTGCCGATTGGAACCTGCACCGCTTGCGGGTCGGGTCACAACCCGCGAAAGCGCCTTACTTCAACGCATCCATTGCGCGCCGCGTGATCTCGTCGACCGCACCAACGCCGGCGATCTTGCGCACTTTCGGCGCCGCGGCATCGCCCGAGGCTGCCCACTGGCTGTAATACTCGACCAGCGGCTTGGTCTGGGCGTGATAGACCTCAAGGCGCTTCTTGACCGTCTCTTCACGGTCGTCGTCGCGCTGGATCAGGTCTTCGCCGGTGACGTCGTCCTTGCCGGCCACTTTCGGCGGGTTGTACTTGACGTGGTAGGTGCGGCCCGAGGCCGGGTGCACGCGGCGACCGCTCATGCGCTCGACGATCTCGGAATCATCCACCTCGATCACCAACACGAAGTCGAGCGCGACCTTGGCGTCCTTCATCGCGTCGGCCTGCGGGAGGGTGCGCGGGAAGCCGTCGAACATGTAGCCGTTGGAGCAATCGTTGTGCATGAGGCGATCCTGGACCAGTCCGATGATGATGTCGTCCGACACCAGACCACCCGAATCCATGACCTTCTTGGCTTCGATGCCGAGCGGTGTGCCATCGCGCACGGCGGCGCGCAGCATGTCCCCGGTGGAAATCTGCGGAATGCCGAAGCGCTCCTTGATAAAGCTGGCCTGCGTGCCTTTGCCGGCGCCCGGCGGTCCGAGAAGAATCAGTCGCATACAACCTCCCTGTTGCGCGGTCCGCCTCTTGCGGCCGCGTTGTATTGCCGCCAGCCGCTCAAGGCGACCACCGGTTCATTGTTCCTGTGCGAAAACGGCGCGTACGCGTGCCAGATCTTCGGGGGTATCCACCCCGGCGGCCGGGGCCTCGTCGACCACGCGCACCGCGATGCGATGGCCATGCCACATCGCCCGCAGCTGCTCCAGCGCTTCCCACTGCTCCAGCGGCGAAGGCGCGAGCCGGGTATAGCGCTTCAGAAAGCCGGCGCGGTAGGCATAGATGCCGACGTGACGCAGCACCGGCAAGCCGGCCGGCAGCGCGGCCCGGCTCTGCGCAAGATCATCGCGCGCCCACGGAATCGGAGCCCGCGAAAAATACATCGCGTGGCCGCGCGCGTCGCACACCACCTTGACCACATTCGGGTTGAAGAAGCTCTCGGCGTCGTGGATGGCGTGCGCCGCGGTCGAGATCGAGGCTTCCGGATCGTCCGCCAGCGCTTCGGCCACCAGACGGATCAAGGCCACATCGATCAGCGGTTCGTCACCCTGCACGTTGACGATGATCTCGTCGTCTCCCCAGCCGCGCGCATCGACCACTTCGGCCAGCCGGTCAGTGCCGCTGGGATGGTCGGCTCGTGTCATCAGCGCCTGACCACCGGCCGCCTGCACGCTGGCGAGCACCTGCTCGTCGTCGGTGGCCACCAATACCTCGGCTGCACCGGAGGCGATGCCGCGCTCCATCACGCGCACGATCATGGGCTTTCCGCAGATGTCGGCAAGCGGCTTGCCGGGCAGGCGTGTCGAAGCGAAACGCGCCGGAATCACGACGCGAAAATGCGTCATGCGCCGCGCTTCCGCACCGCCTCGACTTCCTCGGCGGTCATGGCACGGGCTTCGTCCTCGAGCATCACGGGGATGCCGTCACGGATCGGGAAGGCCAGACGGTCGGCCTTGCACACTAATTCCTGCTCCTCGCGCAGGTTGTCGAGCGGCCCCTTGCACAGCGGGCAGACGAGGATGTCAAGCAGGCGGGATTCCATGCGTCAGCTTCTCCACGATGCGTTGCGACGCGGTCGCGTCGATGCTTGCAACCACCGGCAAAACCCACGTGTCCGATGGCGCGAATGCCGCGCATTTTACCGCATCCTTGGCAGTGAGGATTTTCGGCGCCACCTCATCGAACACGAGGTCTGCCGGCGAATAAGCGTGGTGGTCGGGAAACGCATGCGGGATGACCTCCAGCCCGGCGGCCGCGAGCTGTTCGAAGAAGCGCTGAGGGCGTCCGATCCCGGCCACGGCATGCACACGCTGGCCGGCAAACGTGGTCAGCGGACGGCATTCAGAACCATCAATGCGCTCCAGCGTTTCCCCGCTGAGCCGCATCGACGCGACAGGGACATTGCCCGCCGCAGAACGCAGGCGGGCCGAAAGCGCACCGTGGGCCAGCACCAGATCGGCCTGCGCGAGGCGGCCCAGGCCTTCACGCAGCGGCCCGGCCGGCAAAGGCAGGCGATTGCCCATGACCTGCTCGTCGACCACGACGATCTCGACATCACGCGCCAGCGCGTAATGCTGCAGGCCGTCATCGGAAATCAGCACATCCACGTCCGGATGCGCCGCCAGCAAGGCACGCCCGGCCGCCGGACGATCCCGTCCGACCGCCAGCGGGCAGCCGGTCAGGCGCGCCAGCAACACGGGTTCATCACCAAAACGCGTCGCCGCGCCATCAGCCGGTACCAGTGCCACTGATTCGACCGTGCCGCCATAGCCACGGCTGATGATGCCCGGATGAAATCCCGCTTCACGCAGCTGCTCTGCCAGCCAGACCGCCACCGGCGTCTTGCCGCTGCCGCCGACCGCGATATTGCCGACGACGATGACCGGTACCGGCAGCCGCTCGACGCGCAGCATACCGACGCGGTACATCGCGCGACGCAGCGCGGCAAGCAGCATGAAAATCAGGGAGAGCGGCACAAGCAGCAGCGCAACGCCACCGCTACAACTCCAATAAGGCGGGCGCTGGGCGCTCATGTCGACAGCAGAGATGCGCGCGGCCTCACTGCTCCGGCGTCTGGATCGCGAAGGTAATCTGCGGCAAGCCGGCGCGCTGCGCAGCCTGCATCACGTCGATCACGCTCTGGTGCGTGGCGCGGGCGTCCGCACTGATGACGACGATGGGATTTGCGTCTTCGGCCGGCACGGCCTGGCCCAGCGCCTTGGCAATCGACACCACGTCGCGCGCACCGACGGCGCGGCCGTTGACGAGGATGTCACCATCCGGCGTGACCGCCACGGAGATTTCCTTGGGCTGGATCTCGGCGGGCTCGCCGTCGCCGGTTGGCAGGTTGATCTGCAAGCCGGAGACGCGCGTGAAGGTGGTGGTCAGCATCAGGAAAATGATGATCACCAGCACCACGTCAATCAGCGGAATCAGGCTGACCTCGGGTTGCTCGTGCTGGACGCCGCGCTGGAAGTTCATGCCGGGCTCCGTCAGCGCGCCCGCTCGCCGTGCACCACTTCGACCAGACGGATGGCCTGCTGCTCCATGTCGATCACGAAGGTATCGACCAATGCACGGAAGTGACGCCAGAAAATGGTCGCCGGAATGGCGATGATGAGGCCGAAGCCGGTGGTATTGAGCGCGATCGAGATGCCCTGCGCGAGCTGCTGCGGATTGGCGCCGCCAGCCCCCTGCGAGGCAAAGATGTCGATCATGCCGATGATGGTGCCGAACAGTCCGAGCAGCGGACTGACCGCGGCGATGGTGCCCAGCGTGGTCATGTAGCGGCCCAGATCGTGGGCCACGGCGCGACCCGTTTCCTCAATGGCCTCCTTCATGATCTCGCGCGAGCTGTTGACGTTGCGCAGGCCGGCGGCCAGCACGCGGCCCAGCGGCGAATGCGCCGCCACACGGTCGGCCATGCCGGGGCTGGCGCCGTTGCGGGCGAGGTCGTCGAGCACCTTTTCGAGCAGGTCGGGCGGCACCACCTTCACGCGACGCAAGGTGATGGAGCGCTCGATGATCAACGCCACGGCGATGATGGACGTGAACAACAGCGGCCAGATCGGCCAACCGGATGCCTCGATGATCGCGATCACGCGCGCATGCTCCCCAATCGGAAAGCGGCCACTCTAGCGCCCACACCCCCGAACGGCAAGGGTGCCGGCGTCATGTCGTAACCGGATGGCGACGCGACTGCCACCAGTTGAAGCCCAGCACCAGCACCATGCCGACAAAACCGGCGACTTCAACGGTGAAGCTGGGCCAGAAGATGGCGATCACGGCCGGCACGATGAGCAGGCGCGAAACGATATCCATGGGCCCGAACAGGTACCCCTCCAGCGCTGCGGCGAATGCTGCCAGTGCGGTAAAGGCGATGATCACGGTCCACAAGACGATCGGCCAGGGCCCGCCCATGATGAGTTCGGGGTTGAACACCATGAAGCACGGGATCAGGTACAGCCCCTTGGCAAACTTCCAGGCCTGCACGCTGGTGGCCATCGGTTTGCCACCGGCGATGGCCGCCCCGGCAAAGGCCGCCAGCGCCACCGGCGGGGTAACGTTGGAATCCTGCGAATACCAGAACACCACCAGGTGCGCGATCAGCAGCGGAATGCCGAACTCGGTGGTCAGCGCGGGCCCGACCAGCACGATCAGCACGATGTAGGCCGCCGTCACCGGCAAGCCCATGCCCAGGATCAGGCTGGCGATGATGACCATCAGCAGCGCCAGCACGATGTTGCCGCCCGAAAACGCCATCATCATCGACGAGAATTTCAAGCCCAGCCCGGTCAGTCCCACGACCCCGACGATGAGGCCAGCCACCGCGCAGGCCATGCTCACCGCCACCGCGTTGCGTGCGCCCAGCGACAATGCATGGATCAGGCCCTGCCCAGCCTTGACCACCAAGCCGCCGAGCATCGCGCCGCTGACCCTCTGCCCTTGCTTCGGCCCCTGCCAGAACGCCCAGGACAGATGTCGTATGGCGGCCACCACGGCCACCGACGTCACGGCGTAAAAGCCCACCCGCATCGGCGACGTATGCAAGGCCAGCAGATAGATCAGCACCGCAAGCGGAATCAGGTAGTACCAGCCCGAACGCATTACCTCACGCACCGTAGGCAGTTCGGATGCCGGCAGGCCCTTCATGCCCTGCTTGACCGCAATCAAATGCACGAACAGATAGACCGTGGCGAAGTACATGATGGCCGGCAGGATGCTGACCTTGACGATGTCGATGTAGGGCACGCGCGTGTATTCGGCCATCAGGAAGGCGCCGGCGCCCATCAGCGGCGGCATGATCTGCCCGCCGGTGCTGGCCGCGGCCTCCACGCCGCCCGCCTGTTCCCGGCTGTAGCCCAAACGTTTCATCAACGGAATGGTGAAGGCACCGGTGGTGACGACGTTGGCGATCGAACTACCCGAAATCGAGCCCATGCCGGCCGAGGCAATCACCGCCGCCTTGGCCGGGCCGCCGCGCTGGCGCCCGGTGGCCGCATAGGCCAGATCGATGAAGAATCGCCCGGCGCCAGTCACTTCCAGAAACGCCCCGAACAGCACGAAGACGAAGATGAAGGTTGCCGCGACGCCCAGCGGCAGACCGAACAGCCCCTCCTGCCCGAGGTAGAGCTGCCCGACCACACGATCAAAGGTGTAGCCGCGATGCGCCAGGATGCCCGGCAACCACTCGCCCAGCCAGGGCAGCTCGCCTCGCGGGCCGGCAAAGGCGTACAGCACGGCAATGATGCCGATCACGGTCAGCCCCAGACCGACGGCTCGGCGACTGGCCTCCAACACCGTGACGATGGCGATGCTGCCGACCACGATATCGGTGGTGTTCCAGAAACCGGCGCGGTTGATGATGTCGTCGAGATTGATGCTCAGATAGGCGCCGGTCAGCACGGCACAGCCGAAGAACACCACGTCGATGAGCGCACCAGCCACGCCCTTGAGCGACCATTCGCGCTGGCCGAACAACGGAAACATCAGAAAGGCCAGCATCATGATCGCAGCGATATGGATGCTGCGCTGGTAGAACAGACCCAACGTCTGGAAGCCGGCGGTGTAGAGCTGGAACAAGGACAGCGCGACCGCCACCAGCGTGATCAGCCACAGGATCGGGCGCGGCTGCGGCGGACCTCCGGCGAACTCCTTGACGGGCGACGGACGCTCTTCACTCATTGCTCTGACTCCAAGACGGCGGCCGGCCCGACCACCCTTAGTTCGATTCGCTCACCGGCGTGCGCAGCACTCAGCGAATGCACGCGCCCGTCGATTTCAATTCGGTGATTCACGGCCCGCGAGCCCACCCGCAAGGGCAGCCGGTTGCCCGCCAGCGGCTGGTCGATGCCGTCAATGATGTAGCCCCCGGCGCCGTCACTGCGCTGCACGCCGCGCCCCTCGATGTGACCGAGGCCGGCAGCGAAATCAGGCTGATGACTGTCGGTCAGCAGCAATTGCGGCGGACGCCAGACGAAACAGTCACGCACGGTAAAGCCCGCTACGGAATGATTCCACAACAGACACCAGCGCTGGTCCGGCTGCAGCGCAAATCGCTGCGCCACGACGCCCGCGGAATTCGCCACCTCAAGCAAGACGGGCCCCGCCTGAGCGAAGCCCGTCCAAGACAGCAGCCACAGGGCGCAGCACCGCTTGAGCACGCGCGGCGCCCGCCCGGGCTCAGGGCTTGAGGTTGTCCGGCACCTTGTGGCCGGCACCCTCGTAGTAGCGGATGGCGCCCGGATGCAGCGGAATCGGCGAAGAACCGAGGCTGAAGTCCACCGTGGTGTCATTGGCCGCCGGGTGGATGGCAATAAGATCCGCGGTGCGCTCGAAGATCAGCTTGGTAATGGCGTGCGCCACCTCATCGGACATCTCGGCGCTGACCACCAGCACGTTGGGGATACCGATGGTCGCCACGTCGCCGACCTTGTCATAGGTACCCTTGCGCAGCGTGTACGCAGCGAAGACCGGCTCGGCCTTGCGTGCGTTGGCGATCTCCTCGGCCGTCAGCGACAGCAGCTTGATGTCACGCGTTGCGGCAAGGTTGAGGATGGAGCTGGTCGGGGGACCCACGCTCCAGAAGCCGGCGTCGATCTGGCCATCGCGCAGCGCATCGGCGGTTTCGTTGAAGTTCAGGCGCTGCACCGTCATGTCTTCGTACTTGAGGCCATTGGCTTCAAGCAGTGCCTTGGCGTTGACCTCGGTACCACTACCCGGCGCACCCACCGAAACACGCTTTCCTTTCAGATCCTTCAGCGACTTGATGTCCGAGTCGCCCAGCGTGACGATCTGTACCGCGTTCGGATACACCGCCGCAATCGCCCGCACCGGCAGTTTGCGGCCGTCGAAACGGCCCGTGCCGTTGTAGGCCTGGTAGACCGTATCGGCCAGCGCAAAGGCGACGTCAGAGTCACGGCGCGCAATCAGGCCCATGTTCTCGACCGAGGCACCGGTCACTTCCGCAACCGCCTTGTAGCCCGGCATGTGCTTGTTGATCAGCTCCGCGATGCCGCCACCGAGCGGGTAATAGGTACCGCCCGTACCGCCCGTGGCGATGGACAGCTGACTTTGCGCTGCGGCGAGCGGCGCCATCAGCGCCAGCGCCGAAGCGCACAGAATGCGACCGATTTTCATTTTTGGTTCTCCTGTCTGCGGCGGACGCGGAGGCGTCCGGTGCGTTCTTTGTCTCCTCCCGTGGCCGCCAAGCCTGCCTGCAGGCTCAAGGTCACGCGGCAACCCTAGCATACGACGGCATGCATCAAATCCGTGATATCCGCAGATCATTTCGAGCGCGGTACGGGATATCCACAGAAGCTGTGGACAAGTGTGTGGAAGATTCGGGCACAAGAACAAAAACCCCGGTTCGATCAAGCCCTTGGCTGACTCGCCTCATCTTTGCGCAACAGAAAAAACACATTATTTTTCAGTGAGTTAAACAAATCCCATTGTTTTTCATGAACTTTCATCAAACGGCGTAACGGTTCGGGGCCGTTAGAATGGCGCCATGCACGACACACCCGAGCCACCCCCGGCAGACACTCCCATCAGCGTCAGCGCCCTCAATCGCCAGGCGCGCAGCCTGCTCGAACACGGCTTTCCGCTGCTGCGGGTCGTCGGCGAGGTCTCCAACCTCGCGCGTCCGACTTCCGGCCATCTGTACTTCACGCTGAAAGACGAAAACGCCCAGGTTCGCTGCACCATGTGGCGCAATCGTGCACAAGCACTGCCGTTCCGGCTCGACAACGGCATGCGCGTCGAGGCCCGTGCCAGCGTCACGTTGTACGAGCCGCGCGGGGACTTTCAGCTGGCCATCGACGGCCTGCGTGCCGACGGCACCGGGAACCTGTTCGAAACCTTCCTGAAGCTCAAGCTCAAGCTCGAAGCCGAGGGCCTGTTCGACGTCGCCCACAAACGGCCGCTGCCACGCTACCCGCGCTGCATCGGCGTAGTCACCTCGCCCGCCGCGGCCGCCTGGCAGGATGTGCTGGCCGCCCTCGTCCGCCGCGCCCCCGGCATCGAAATCGTGCTGTACCCGGCCCAGGTACAGGGCGACAGCGCCCCGACCCAGCTCGTTCAGGCCATCGAAACCGCCTCGCGCCGCGCCGCAAGTGACGGCATCGAAGCCTTGCTGGTCGTCCGTGGCGGCGGCAGCCTGGAAGACCTTTGGGCCTTCAATGACGAGGCCCTTGCGCGCGCCATACGCCGCTGCGCGATCCCCGTGGTCAGCGGCGTCGGGCACGAAACCGATTTCACGATTGCCGACTTTGCTGCCGATCTGCGTGCCCCCACCCCGACCGCCGCAGCCGAACTGGCCAGCGCCGGTTATCACGCGGCCGCAACCGAGCTGCAGTCGCTGCAGCGCAGCCTCATGCGTAGCCTGGAGCGGCAACTGGATACGGCAACGCAACGACTCGATCGGGCCGCACTGCGTCTGGTGCACCCGCAGGAGCGGCTGGCGCGCGCCGGTGAACACGTCGGGCGACTGGAGCAGGCGCTGAGACAAGGCGTTGTCCGGTGCATTGAACGCGAACGCGGCCGCGCCGAGACGCTCGACCAGCGTCTGCGCACAGCCCGCCCGCGCGTGGCCGATGCGGCCCTGTTGCAGCGACGCCTGGCCGAACGACTGCAGCTCGCGGCAAGCCGCATCACAAGCCCACGTCAGGAACGGCTGGACGCACTGGCCGCCCGCCTCGAAGCCCTCTCGCCGGCGGCAACTCTCGCGCGCGGCTTCAGCATCACACGCGACGCGGGCGGCGCGATCGTGCGCGACGCCGCAACCGTATCAGCGGGCGCGATACTGTCGATCGAAGTCGCACAGGGACGCATCGAGGCTGAAGTGCGTGCCGCCGAGCGCGGCAAAGCGCCGGACCCGGGATTGTCTTGACGCGGCTTTCCCTACTAGAATGGTCGGGTTTTCGCGCTGACGAAATCCCTCGCAAACCCATAAGGAGAGACTCATGGAACACACGCTTCCGCCCCTTCCGTACGCCAAGAACGCCCTGGCTCCGCACATCTCCGAAGAAACGCTGGAGTTTCACTACGGCAAGCATCACCAGGCCTACGTGACCAACCTCAACAACCTGGTCAAGGGCACGGAATACGAGAACCTCGACCTCGAAGCCATCGTCAAGAAGGCTCCGGCCGGCGGCGTCTACAACAACTCCGCGCAGATCTGGAACCACACCTTCTTCTGGCACAGCATGAAGCCGAACGGCGGCGGTGAAGCTTCCGGCGCGCTGGGCGACGCCATCAAGGCCAAGTGGGGCTCCTTCGAAGACTTCAAGAAGGCCTTTGCCGCTTCGGCCGTAGGCAACTTCGGCTCGGGCTGGACGTGGCTGGTGAAGAAGGCCGACGGTTCGGTCGACATCGTCAACATGGGCGCCGCCGGCACCCCGCTGACCACCGGCGACAAGGCCCTGCTCTGTATCGACGTGTGGGAGCACGCCTACTACATCGACTTCCGCAATCGTCGCCCGGACTTCGTCGCGACCTTCCTGAACCACCTCGCCAACTGGGACTTCGCTGCGCAGAACTTCGCCAGCTGATTTCCGGCGCACTCAGGACGAATGGCCCCGCAAGGGGCCATTTTCATTTGCCCATGCTCGATATCCTGTACCAGGACGATCTGCTCGTCGCCGTGCACAAGCCCTCCGGCCTGCTGGTGCACCGCTCCATGCTGGACCGCCACGAGACACGCTTTGCGCTGCAGATGGTGCGTGACCAGACCGGGCGCCACGTGTACGCCGCGCATCGTCTTGACAAGGGCACCTCGGGCGTACTGCTGTTCGCCTTCGAGCGCGAGGTCGCCGCAAGGCTCTCCACGGCCTTCGAGCAGCGCGAGGTCGACAAGCGCTATCTCGCGGTCGTACGCGGCCACCCGGCCGAGTCCGGCTGCATCGACCACGCCCTGGTACGCCGCGACGACGAAGCCGGTTCAACGCGCACAGACGGCCCGCTGCAGGCGGCCGTCACGCACTATCGCCGGCTCGAAACCTTTGAACTGCCGGTGTTCGTGGACCGCTACCCGAGCAGCCGCTACGCACTGCTCGAACTCGAGCCGCAGACCGGCCGCCGGCACCAGATCCGACGTCACCTCAAGCACATCGCCCACCCCATCATCGGCGACAGCACCTGGGGCAAGGGGCACCACAACCGCATGATCGCGCAGCGTTACGGCAGCGCACGCATGTTGCTGGCGTGCACAGCACTGTGTTTTGCACATCCGGTAACAAGCCGGCGCGTACACATCGAAGCCCCGCCAGCGGCGGACTTCATGCGTGTGCTGGAGGGCCTGCGCGCGGAAAGCCGTCTATCGGCTGTAACGGAATCGCGGCACAATGACAGCCCCATCTCTTGCACTCCCGACGATTCATGAACCCGCTGCTCCAGCTCAAGCAACACGGCCAGCAGGCCTGGCTCGACAATCTTTCGCGCACGCTGCTCAATGATGGCCATCTCGAACGGCTGGTGATGGACGACGGCATTTCCGGCGTCACCACCAACCCGGCGATCTTCCACAAGGCCATCGCGGACGGACGCTACTACGAGGACGACCTCGCGCGGCTACGCGAACAGCCGCTGACCGCCGAAGAGCGTTACGAACAACTGGTGATCCCCGATGTGCAGCGCGCGTGTGACCTGCTGCTGCCGACCTGGCGCGAGAGCCACGCCGACGCCGGCTATGTCAGCCTGGAGGTGTCGCCCACACTGGCGCATGACGCTGCAGGCACGCTGGCGGCCGGGGAGCGCCTGCACGCCGCCGTGGCACGCCCCAACCTGCTGATCAAGGTGCCTGCCACGCAATCGGGCATTGAAGCCATCGAAAACCTCATCGCGCGCGGCATCAGCGTCAACGTCACGCTGATGTTCTCGCTCGATCATGTCGATGAAGTCGCGGCGGCCTATGAGCGCGGTATCCGCCGCTGGATCGCGGTGGGAGGCGACCCACGCATCGTGATGTCGGTGGCCAGCCTGTTCCTGTCGCGCGTCGATTCGCGCGTGGACAAGCGACTGGAGATTCTCGGTGGCGAGGCCCTGGCCCTGCGCGGCCGAACGGCGGTGTCCATCGCCAAACTCGCCTACCAAAGCTATCGCGAGCGCTTTTACGGAGCCGGCTTTGCCGACTGCGCAACACACGGCGCCCGCCCTCAGTACATGCTGTGGGCCAGCACCGGCACCAAGAACCCGGAATACAGCGACCTGCTGTATGTCGAGCCGCTGATCGGCCCTGAAACAGTCAACACGCTGCCCGATGCGACGCTGAGCGCGCTGCGCGATCATGGTCGCGTAGCAAACACGCTCGAACAGGGCGTGGACGAAGCCGAGGCCTGCCTGCGTGCCCTGTCGGCGCAGGGCATTGATCTGAGCGCGGTCGGTGAGGAGTTGCAGGAGGAAGGCCTGCGACAGTTCGACGTTGCCTTTGCCGAACTGCTCAAACTGACTGCCTGAGCATTTTTCGACCGCAATAAAAACGGGGCCTCACGAGGCCCCGTTTTTATTGCTTCAGCCCGCCTCAGCTCGCCGTTGGCGACGGCAGCTGCTTGGGCGCTGCCGCTGAAGACGACGGCGCCACCAGCAACTTGCGCGAGATGCCGCGCTGGTCGCCTGCGCTGCCAAGGAGTTCCTTCATGTCGAGGATCAGCACGATCTGACCGTTGGCCAAGGTCGTGACGCCCGCCACACCTTTCGGGCGGAAGTCATCGAGCGACTTGATCACCGCATCCTCGCGACCTGCGAAGGTATCCACGGCGAGAATGAAGGACAGCTCGGCGGTGTGCATCAGCACACCATACTGCGGGCGCTGCGACAGCGGCCAGCCCAGCAGGCCGGCCAGCGGCAGCACCGGCAGGACCTCGCCACGGATCACCATGGTTGCACGGCCGCCGACCTCGCGGATGTCGTCCCCGCTGATCGGAAGGATCTCGCGCACCATCGACAGCGGCACCGCGAAGGGTTGCTCACCCAGGCGCACCAGCAACACCGGCAGAATCGCCAGGGTCAGCGGCAGGCTGATGACGAAGGTCGTACCCTTGGCCGGCTGCGAGGTGATCTCGATGCTGCCGTTGAGCTTCTGGATGTTGGTACGCACCACGTCCATGCCGACACCGCGGCCGGACACATCGGTCAGGGTCGAGGCCGTCGAGAAACCGGGCAGGAACACCAGGTTATAGCTCTGGCGCTCATCCATGGAGTTGGCTTCCTCATCGGTGATGAGGCCCTTCTCCAGCGCCTTTGCGCGCAGACGCTCGGCGCTCATGCCACGACCGTCATCGGCCACCAGGATGACGATGTGATCGCCTTCCTGACGCGCCTCAAGCCGCACGACCGACTTGACCGGCTTGCCGTTGGCTCGGCGCTCGGCCGGGTCTTCGACGCCGTGATCGACCGCGTTGCGGATGAGGTGGATGATCGGATCGCCGAGATCCTCGATCATGGTCTTGTCGATCTCGGTTTCCTCGCCGACCAGTTCCAGCTCGACGTCCTTGCCGAGGTTGCGTGCCAGATCACGGGCAATGCGCGGGTACTTCTGGAACAAGCGCCCGATCGGCTGCATGCGGGTCTTCATCACCGCGTTCTGCAGATCGGACACCAGCAGGTCGAGCTGGCTCACGGCCAGATCAAGCGCATGCAGGGTCTCGTTGTCGGTACGGCCGGACAGGATGTCGCTGCGCAGCGCATTCAGACGGTTCTTGGTCAGGCCGATCTCGCCCGACAGGTTCAGCACCTGATCGAGGCGCGCGGTATCGACGCGGATGGAGGTATCACGCTGGCGTTCGGTCTCTCGGCGACCGACCGGTCCGCCGCCGCCGGGACGGTCCGTGGCGCGACGGCCCAGTGCCTGCTGGATGACTTCTTCCGGGGGCCGCTGTTCCTCGGATACGGTCACGGCCATTTCACCGCCGGTCGCTGCAGCATGCAGCAGCTCCCAATCAGGATCGCCCGCTGCGCCCTCAGCCTGCTTGGCCTTGGCGACCTTCTTCGGCGCTGCAGCCGCCGGCGCAGCGCCGGAACCGAGCTTGCCGTCGATGGCCATGCCCAGACGCTCCATCAGCCCCGGATCGGCCGCTGACGGCTGAACGCCCTGCGAAAGCTGGCCGAACATGTCGCGGATCGTTCCGGTCGCTTCGAGGATCGCGTCCATGATCTCGGGTTCGAGCTGGATCTCGCCGGTACGCAGCTTGTCGAACAGGTTCTCGGTGAGGTGGCACAGCGCCACCAGCTCGGTGGCATTGAGGAAGCCGGCACCGCCCTTGATGGTGTGGAAGCCCCGGAAGATATCGTTCAGCAGGCCCTTGTCGTCGGGCGTGCGTTCGAGATCGACCAGCTTGTTGTCGACACCCGACAGCAGGTCTCCCGCCTCGATCAGGAAGTCCTGCAGCAGATCTTCCATTCCCGCGAAATCACTCATGATCGTCTCGCTTCATCTGGGCGTCCGGCCCTTGCGGTCCCGGACGCATCGCCTCGGTCCGGATCAGAATCCGAGGCTGTCGAGCAGGTCATCGACCTGCTCCTGGGTATTGACGACATCCGAGCGGCTGGAATCCATCACCGGCCCGTTCATCAGCCCGTCGTTCTTGGCCGCCGGGCGCTTCTCTTCCGGCATGGTCTCAATGAGCAATTGCAGCAGCTCGGTTTCCAGCGCCTGGGCCAGATCCACCACCTTCTTGATGACCTGGCCGGTCAGATCCTGAAAATCCTGCGCCATCATGATTTCCATCAGCTGCGCGTTGGTAGCCTCGCCGGTGGAGCGAACCTGACCAAGGAAATCACGCGTCTCACCTGCCAACAGTTTGAAATCCTCAACCGACAGATCGTTGTTGAACAGACGGTTCCAGCGCGTCTCGAGCATCTCGGCATCGCTGAGCATCTTGTCCTGCAGCGGCTGGACCAGATCCGTGGCGTTGAGCACGCGCGAAGCGGCCTGTTCGGTCATGTGCGCGATGTAGCTCAGCCGCTGGCGCGCGTCAGGAATGCCCTGCACGGCATCGGTGAGGGATTCGCTGTCCAGGCCCAGGGCGCGCAAGGTGTCGTGCACCTGACGGGTCATCTGGCCGATGCGGTTGAAGACCTCCCCACCCTCTTCGGCACCTTCCCCTAGCGGAGCTTCGGCGGACGTGGATGTCTCAGGCGCGGCAACTGTCTCGAAGGTCGCCGAGACTTCGTCAAACAGCGCCTGCAGACTGTCGTCATCGCTGCCCGAAGCGGCCGCCGCCGGTGCTGCCGGGGCGGGCTTGGCTTCGGGTTCCGATACGTCCGAGGCGATGCTGTCGAACAGCGCCTGCAGGTCGTCGTTGTCGCCGATCTCGTCCGTTTTCTGTTTTCTGGTCATTCTGAGGCTCCCCTACCTTGCTCACCACCCGTCGCGGGGCGCGCTTACTGGCCCATCTTCTCGAAGATCTTCTGCAACTTCTCGGCCATCGTAGCGGCCGTGAAGGGCTTGACGATGTAGCCGCTGGCGCCCGCCTGCGCGGCCGCGATGATGTTTTCCTTCTTGGCTTCCGCCGTGATCATCAACACCGGCAGATGCTTCAGCGAATTGGTCTTGCGGATGTTCTGCAGCAGCGTCAGGCCGTCCATGTTGGGCATGTTCCAGTCGGTCACGACAAAGTCGAAACCACCGGCCTCAAGCTTCTGCAGGGCCACCAGCCCGTCTTCGGCCTCGTCCACGTTGGTGTAGCCGAGCTCTTTCAACAGGTTGCGCACGATGCGGCGCATGGTCGAAAAATCGTCTACGACGAGGAATTTCATCTTGGGGTCAGACATTCAGTTCTCCGTTATCTCGTGCTGGCCACAAGTGTTCAATGGCCCCGGACCAAAAGGGGCCGCAAGGTATCGGCCAGCGCGTCAGCGTCGAATTTTGCCACGTAGCTGTCCACCCCGACCTGCTTGCCCATCGCACGGTTGGCCTGCGAAGACAGCGAGGAGTGCATGACCACGGGAATTCCCTCGAAACGGTTGTCGGTCTTGATGCGCCGCGTCAGCACATAGCCGTCCATTTCAGGCATTTCGGCGTCGACCAGGATCACATCGACTTCATCGCCGACGTGACGTCCGACCTGCTGCGCATGCGCCGCCATGTTGTCCAGCCGGTTCCAGGCCTCGAGACCGTTGACGGCGTGCTTGTGCTTGACGCCGAGCTTGTCGAGCACTTCGGTGATCTTGCGGCGCGCCACGGCCGAGTCATCCACGAAGAAGACGTTGCGGTCATGACCGCCATGGATCGGCGCAATGGCCCCGACCACCGCCTCTCCGAAGGTGTTGGCCAGCACCGTCTCGACGTCCACGATCGACACCAGCGTGCCGTCCTGCAGTTCGGTAATGGCGGTGATGTAACTGTTGCCGGAGGAGCCGCCCATGTTGTCCGGCGCGCGTACCCGATCCCATTCGACGCGCACGATGCGGTCCACCTCGCTGACGAGGAAGCCCAGCGTGCGCTTGCTGTACTCGGTCACCATCATGGAGCTGCCGAGATCGCTGTCGGGACCAGCCAGGCCCATGATCTTGGCCAGAGACAGCACCGGAATCACGTTGCCACGCAGCGAGATCAAACCCTCCACGCCGGTCGGCATGTTGGGCGAACGCGTGATGAAAGGCGTTGCCGACACTTCACGGACCTTGAACACGTTGATGCCGAAGGTCTCCCCGGTCCCGAGCGAAAACAGCAGGATCTCCATCCGGTTGGAACCGGCAAGACTGGCCCGTGCATCGACGGCATCAAACAGGGCGCTCGGCGTACCTTTGTTTTCAGACATGATCACTCCTCATTTCCGGTCCGGACGGCTTTCGGCAATCATGCGGCGCAGGGTAGCGGCGAGCCGTTGCGGTTCGAACTTGGACACGTATTCGTCAACACCGACCGATTTACCCAACGTCTGGTTGGACATGCCGGACAGCGATGAATGCATGACGATCGGGATACCGGCAAAGCGGGAATCGGACTTGATCGTCTTGGTCAGGATGTAGCCATCCATCTCGGGCATCTCGACGTCGGTGAGGATCACGCTGACCAGCTCGCGCACGCTGCGGCCCGTGGCCTGCGCATGGGCGGCGATCTTCTGCAGTTCCTCCACCGCACGACGCCCGTTGATGGCGCTGACGTACTTGATCTCGAGCACGTTGAGGGTCTTCTCGATCTGCCCGCGCGCCACCGCCGAGTCATCGGCGAAGACCACCATGCGCTCGTCCTCGACCGGCTCGATGCCATTGAACAGCATGTCTTCGTCGTACTTGGCGGTTTCGGCCAACACCTTCTCGACGTCGAGCATCATTACCAGACGATTGTCGGGGAGTTCGGTGATGGCAGTCACCAGACCGCCCATCTTGGCCGTCAGCATTTCCGGCGGCACGCGCATCTGCGCCCAGTCCAGCCGCAGGATGGTGTCGACCGCTTCGACCAGAAAACCCTGGGTATGCCCGTTGTACTCGGTCACGATCATGATGCCGCGCGGCGTATCGGCGTTGATCCCGACGTATTTGGCCAGATCCACCACCGGCACCAGCGTACCGCGCAGGCTCACCATGCCCTCTACACAGTCGGGCATCTCGGGAGCGGACGTAATCTCCGGGGTTCGCATCACTTCGCGCACCTTGAAGACGTTGATGCCGAAGGTTTCCTTGCGCCCCGTGCGCGCGTCAAAACCCAGCGTGAACAAAAGGATTTCCAGTTTGTTCGTGCCGGCCAGACGCGTACGCGCCTCGATATTGCTGAACAGGTTTGACATTTCACTCTCCGCGCTGAGCGGTCTGATTCAAGGGGTCGGATGCCTCGCAGGCCACGCCGCGCCGTGCTTCGACCACTGTGTCTGACTACTTATCGGTCGATGGATCCGATTTCTTTAGTCGATTGTGCGCCCCAGATGAAACCGGTATGCCGCAACACGTGCGAGGCAATTTCGCCAAGCGGCAAAACCTCGTTTGCAGCCCCCAGCGCAACCGCTTCGCGGGGCATGCCGTACACCACGCTGGAGCCTTCATCCTGGGCGATGGTCCAGGCGCCGGCACGGTGCATCTGCAGCAGACCGTCAGCGCCATCCTTGCCCATGCCGGTGAGGAGCACGCCGACCGCGGCATCCCCGAACTCTCGTGCCGCCGAACGGAACAACACGTCAACCGAGGGCCGATGCCGGTTCACCGGATCGCTGCGCTCCAGCACGCACACCAACTGCCCGCCCGTTTTACGCACCGACAAATGCGAATGCCCGGGCGCGATGTAGGCCGTGCCGCGCTGCACGCGCTCGCCGTCCTCGGCCTCCTTGACGCGGATCGCGCACACGCTGTCGAGCCGTTTGGCAAAGGTGCCGGTAAACATCTCCGGCATGTGCTGCACGATCAGCACGGGTGGCATGTCTGCGGGAAAGCCCTGCAGTACCACCTTGACGGCCTCGGTTCCGCCGGTCGAAGCGCCGATGCAGACATGAGTGCGGGGCTTGGCGCGCGAGGTACTCATCTCACACCACCGGGGTATATACGGTCCGCCCGACCAGACGGAACAGGTCTGCAGCGTGCTGGAAGCTTTCGGAGTGACCGGCATACAGCGAACCATCCCGCCCGAGCAGGGGCGCGAAACGCTTGAGGATGGCGTACTGCGTCGGCTTGTCGAAATAGATCATGACGTTGCGACAGAAAATCGCATCCAGTGGGCCGCGCACCCCCCAGTTGGTCTCCAGCAGATTGATCGGGCGGAAGGTGATCAGGCGCTGCAATTCCGGTTTGACCTTGACGCAACCATCGGCCTCGCGCGTGAAGAACTGCTGCATGCGCGCCGGCGACATGCGTGCCACACGATCCTGTTCGTATATGCCGCGCCGCGCCGTCGCCAGCACCTCGGTATTCACGTCAGTCGCCAGAATGGTGACCGGCGGATTGAGCGTCTTGAAGGCCTCACAGGCCGCAATCGCCAGCGAATACGGCTCTTCGCCGGTAGACGCCGCACAGCACCAGATGCTGCTGCGACGCGCAGAACCGATGGCGCGCAACTGCTCGATCAGGATGTCGAAGTGGTGCGCCTCGCGAAAGAACGAGGTGAGGTTGGTCGTCAGCGAGTTGACGAAGGCCTCCCACTCCGGGCGATCCCGCTCCAGGCGCGCCAGATAGCCCGCAAAGGTGGTCTCGCCGCACAGACGCAGCCGTCGCGTCAGTCGGCTGTACACCATGTCCTGCTTGGCCGGCGACAGCGCAATCCCGACGTGATCGTGAATCAGCTTGCGGATACGCTCGAAGTCCTCCGAGGAAAACGCAAATTCGCGAGCTCCTCCGGCATGCGCCGATCCCGCTGCCGGCAGCGGCGATCGCGTACCGGACTGTGCCACCCCCGTCCTGCGATCCTGAATGCTCATGCGCTTGTATCCTTGATGGTCTGAGCGGGCTACCTGGCCCGTTCGATGGAGTTCAGCAAACTCTCCGGATCGGGATCCGGCGCACCTTCTCCGGAATCGTCCGCCGGGTCCGGCGCTATGCCGAGCACGGCGTCCTCGGTGCGCTTGTTCATGACGATGATGGTGATGCGCCGGTTCGACGGATCGAACGGGTCGTCGGCATTGAACGGAATGGTCTCGGCCAAGCCGACCACGCGTAGCACCTTTGCCGGATCCAGGCCTCCGGAAATCAACTCACGGCGCGAGGCATTGGCCCGGTTGGCCGACAATTCCCAGTTGGAGAAACCGCGGTCTCCACCCGGAAACGGCTTGGCATCGGTATGGCCGGACAGGCTCAAACGGTTGGGCAAGTCGTTGAGCGCGCGTCCGATGGCGCGCAACAACTCGCGCGTATGTGGACGCAACTCAGCACTCGAGAGGTCGAACATCGGCCGGTTCTGCTCGTCGACGATCTGCACGCGCAAGCCCTCCGGCGTGATGTCGATCAGGATCTGGTCGCGAAAAGCACGCAGATTGGGGTTGGCCTCGATCAGGGCCTCGATGCGCCCCTTCATGCTCACCAGTCGCGCGCGCTCGCGCGAATCCTGTCCCTCGATATCCACCGGCACGGCTTCGCGCGCGCGCGCGGCCTCGAGGTTGATCATGCGGCGCTGCGGCTCCACGTCACCGCGCTTGACCTGACCGACCGAGCGCGAAAGGTCCTCGCCTCCGCCGGGAATGATGCTGGAACTGTCACCTGCGCCGCTGCCGCCACTCTGGGAGACTTTGAGCGGACTCTGAAAGAAATCGGCAATACCCTTGAGGTCACCGTCCGCGGTGGAACCCAGCAGCCACAACAGCAGGAAGAAGGCCATCATCGCCGTCACGAAGTCGGCATACGCGATCTTCCACGCCCCGCCGTGGTGGCCTCCATGTCCGCCCTTGTTCACACGGCGGACAACGATTGGCTGCTGGGTATCGTCGCTCATCGCTCAGGCCGACGTCGCGGAAGAAGTCCGACGCACGTCGCTCATGTTCACTTCTTGCGGCTCTTGATGTCTTCCTCAAGCTCGAGGAAGCTCGGACGGTCAGCGGCAAACAGCACTTTACGGCCGAATTCCACTGCAACCTGCGGCGCATAGCCATTCATGCTGGCCAGCAGCACGACCTTGATGCACTGGTACACCTTGCCTTCCGCCTCCACGCGCTGCGCGAGCTGGCTGGAGATGGGCTGCACAAATCCGTATGAAAGCAGGATGCCGAGGAAGGTACCGACCAACGCCCCACCCAACATCTTGCCCAGTACTGCGGGGGGCTCACCCACCGAGCCCATGACGTTAACCACCCCCATCACCGCCACGACAATACCGAAGGCCGGCAGCGCGTCACCGACCTTGGCCATCACGTCGGAGGGTGCCTGTGCCTCATGGTGGTGGGTTTCAATCTCGACGTCCATCAAGGCTTCGATCTCGAAGGCATTGAGGTTGCCGCCAACCATCATGCGCAGGTAGTCGGTGAGGAACTCGACAGCGTGGTGGTCAGCCACCACGTCAGGATATTTGGAGAACAGCGTGCTCGACTCTGGATTCTCGATGTCGGCCTCGATGGCCATGAGGCCTTCCTTGCGAACCTTGGCCAGCACCTCGTACATCAACGCCAGCAGGTTCATGTACAGCGCCTTGTTGTAGCGCTGCCCCTTGAGCACGCTGGGCAGCGCTCCAAGGGTGGATTTCATGATGCGGGGCGAGTTGCCGGCGACGAAGCCACCGACCATCAGACCGAAGATGGCGATGTACTCCAGCGGCACCCATAGGGCCATCAGGCTGCCGTGCACCGCATAGGTGCCGATCGAGGACAACAGAACGATTACATATCCGACGAGTAGAAGCACCCAGACACCTCGACCGCTACATGCACAAACAAACCCCGGAGCGCACGCCTAGCCGGGAACGGTATCTTAAAGTAACGGTAGTACCCGTGGAAACTTGACCCAAAAAAAGCCGCCCGAAGGCGGCTTTTTTTAACGAACCGGCAGATGATCAGTCCACCAGCGCTGCCTGACCGCGTACGGCGCGCGCATTGATGCTGACCTTGCCCTGCTTCTTGCCCTTGCCAGCGCGTGAAGGCATGTTGCACAGACCGCAGGTGTAATCGTGCACCGGGTCATAGGCATGGGCGACGTACTTGCCGCCGCAGCTGCCGCACTGCGCGAGCTGCATCATGTCGGCATCGAAGAAGCGCACCAGCGTCCACGCCCGCGTGATACTCAACACCGGCTCCAGCGCAGCGGCGTCGATGTGATCCAGATACAGGTGGTAGGCCTTGATCACGGCATCCAGCCCGCTGAGGCCCGGACGCTGACGGAAATAAGCGTGAAAGGCCATGAACAGCGAACCATGCACGTTCGGCTGCCAGGCCATGAACCAGTCTGTAGAGAACGGCAGCATGCCCTTGGGAGGCGACATGCCGCGCACCTCCTTGTAGATCTTGAGCAAACGCTCACGACTGAGACCGGTTTCGGCCTCCAGCATCTGCATGCGAGCCCCCAGGCTCACCATCTCGACGGCCCGACGGACGTCCTCGGCATCAGCAATCACGCTCTTGTTCTTCATTTCCGGTTCCTCACGACGATTCATCCGTCGGTTTGCTGGCCGCCACGATGGCGGCGTGGATGCTCGAGCTGGCGGCATCCCTTCCTTCCCCTGCGAGCAGCCCCGCAAGCAATACGTCGTCAAAGCGAAACGCCGGCAACACCATCTGACTGCTGGCCATGCGTACCAGGCGTGCAGCCGACATCGCGATCAGCAGATCAGCCACTGCATCGCTGATACCGAGCCGGAACATTGCGGTCTCACGATCCTCACGCAGCATCTTCTGCGCGAGCATCAGATACGCAAGATTGAGTTCGCGGATTTCGTCCTGGTAATCGCTTCGCTTCAACTATGTCGGCACTTTTAAATGCGTACGGCCCGAACTTAAAGTGATTTCTCACCAAACACAACCGGATACATCCGCGCTTGGCAAAAAAGCCACAGCAGCATCAGGGTTGAGCAGCGCGGATCAGGGCTGCTGAACAGCGTGAATCGCATTGCGACCACCCTGTTTCGACACATAAGCCCCCTGGTCGGCCAGCTTGATCAAGGCCGCCGCATTCTCCACGTCAGGACGCAGTTCGGCAGCTCCGATGCTCACGCTCAAGGGCGCCAGCACCCCCGCAAAATCGAGCGGCGTTTCACGTACGGCACGACGCGCGCGCTCCGCGCCCGCCCGCACGGACTCCAGATCCGCACCGGGACAGATGACCAGAAACTCGTCGCCACCAATGCGGCAGATCACGTCATGCACGCGCAAGGCCTTGCGCAGCGTATGCGCCACATGCGTCAGAGCCGCATCGCCGGCGTCATGACCGAAGCGATCATTGATCTCCTTGAGGTAATCGACGTCGATTGCCAAGCACGACAGCGGTCGGCCGCTGCGCTCGGCTACCGCCCATTCCTGCTCAAGGCGGTTCATGGCATAGCGGCGATTGTGGAACCCCGTCAGCGGGTCGGTCAGCGCCATGTCCTGCAAGCGCCGGTTGGTGATCGCCAATTGCGCCGCAAAGCCATGCAGTTCCTGACGATCATGCTCCAGCTCACGCTGCAGGCGCACTTCGCGCAGACCTGCCCGCAGACGCGCTTGAAGCAGCCGCGGCACCACATCCATCGGCACCGCATCGTCGCCGCCAGCCTCCAGCAGCACGACCAGGGCCTCATCGCTGCGCTCGACCACCCGCAACAGCAAATGCATCACCCGACCGGCGCTGGTGCGCCGCAGCGCCCCCACCAGATCCTTGACCTCGCAACTCGCATCGGTACAGCCCAGCACCATCATGTGTGGCTGCAACTCCAGCGCGAACTCAAGCGCGTCGCTGACATCCCCGCTCTCAACCACCGAGCAATCCTCGGCCTTCAGCAACTCGACCACCTGGCGGCGGCGTCCGCTCTCACGATCAACCACCAGCACCAGCGGCTTGTCGGGTGCCACCGGAACGGCCAGGCGTTCCCGGCCGCGGTCGGATTGTGACAAGACGTGCGCCTGCGGAGCAGACACGGTGACGGGATCAGGCACCGAAATGTCGGGGAAGCGGAGTGACACCTGCGGGTCAAGCTGCAACAGCTCCATCCATTCGACCCACAGGCTGAACATGCGCGACGCATCGGCGAGCATTTCTTCCCGCAGGATACCGAGCGCCTCGCCGCGAGCCTGCATGGCTTCGAGCAGTTCGGTACGGCGCGCATCCCCGGCCAGACAGAAATCAGAAAAAATGCGCGCAAGTATCACGGACTCGAGCAGGCGGCCGCGCCGGCTGCCCAGCTCAAAACCGGCCTGCTCCGGGCAATCGGCATGGCGCAGTACCTGGCTGAAGATCGACGGCACGCCCCAATGCTCGACCATCTCGGCACCAAGTTCACCATGATGGATGGCGAAGGCCTCCTTCTCGGCCGTAAGCATCCGCTCGCGGTCCGTGAATGCCTGATCCAGCAGCCCCGCATACTCATCGGGATAGACGGTGGCAAGCGCCAGCTCTCCGACCCGCATCAGCAGACCGAGACTGAACGCTTCGTCGCTGGCCGCAGCACGCGTGTATCCCACGACGACCTGCATGCCCAGCGCCAGCGCGATCGACGATCCCCAGTAACGCTCATAGTCGAATGCCGAGCAGCGCCCCTTGCGGTGATCGGACAACAGCGCAAACCCCGTCGCCAGTGCACGCACGGCGGGCACACCGAGCACCATCAGCGCCTCGGCCACGGACAGTACCGGGCGACGCGTCCCGTTGAGCAATCCGTTGGCCGCCTTGAGCACGCGTCCGACAAATGCCGGGTCGCCGCCGATGGCACGTGCCAGCTCCGGAATGGATACCTCGTCCTGACGCGTCAGCTGAATCACGCGCGTCGCGGCCCCCCGTGGTGACGGCAGGCGCCCGGAGGCATGCAGCAGTTCGAATGCCGACTTGCCACGCCCGGCTTCGATGAGTTTGTCTACAGGCTCCATACCTTCCATATCCGGGTAAGTGGGTAAGGCACGCCACATCGACTTTATCCGATTATCCTGAGCTTGCACCCTCGCACGCAAATCAGCGTGAGGAGGGGCTAAAATCAGGCTCGCTCGTACCCTGTCGATCCAAGATGAATTTCTGTTCCCATTGCGGCGCTGGCGTGAGCCTGCGCATCCCGGCTGGCGACAGCCTGCCACGTCATGTCTGCGGCGACTGCGGCAGCATTCATTACTCCAACCCCAAGCTGGTCGTCGGCACCGTGACCGAATACGGCGATCGCATCCTGCTGTGCCGACGGGCCATCGAACCACGCCACGGTTTCTGGACGCTGCCTGCCGGTTTCATGGAAAACGGCGAGAGCACGGCTGAGGGCGCAGTCCGTGAAACCCTGGAAGAGGCCTGTGCCAACGTCGAAATCGGCGATCTGTTCACCCTCATCAGCATTCCACACATCGACCAGGTGCACCTGATGTATCGCGCGCGACTGCCCGAACCGGCTTTCGCGGCGGGCGAAGAATCGTTGGATGTCGCGCTGTTCGCCGAACACGAAATCCCCTGGTCTGCCCTGGCCTTCCGCACCATCGAAGTCACTCTGCGCCACTATTTTGAAGACCGGCGTGCGGGCCGTTTCGAGCTGCATTGCTGCGATCTTCGTCCGACCGGGCGCTGAACGCTCAAGGTGTCACAAAGCTCTCCCGCCACAAGCGTTCGAAATCCTGGACCGGCAACGCCGGCGCAAACAGGAAACCCTGCATGTGGCGGCAGCCTGCCCGCTGCAAAAAGTCCAGCTGCTCTTCATTCTCGACCCCTTCGGCGATGACCTGCAGCCGCAGGTTGCGCGCCAGCCCGATGATTGCATCGACAATGGCCGCGTCGTCCGGGTCTGTCACCACATCACGCACAAAGGTCTGGTCGATCTTCAATGCGTCGATCGGCAGACGCTTGAGGTAGGACAGCGACGAATAGCCGGTGCCGAAATCGTCGATCGAGACCCGCACTCCCATGCGCCGGACCTCGTCCAGCACCGAAATGTTGCGCTCCACCGCCTCCAGCATGACGCGCTCGGTCAGCTCAAGCTCCAGGCATTCAGCCGGCACGCCGCTGCCGGCAATGACCTGACGCAAGGATTCGACAAAGCGCGGCTGGCGAAACTGCTGCGCGGAGATATTCACGGCCACCGTCAGCGCCGGCAGACCGGCATCGCTCCACTCACGCAGCTGACGGCACACCTGCTCCAGCACCCACTGCCCGATCGACAAGATGAGCCCCGCCTCCTCAGCCACCGGTATGAAACGCGACGGCGGCACCAGCGTGCCGTCCTGGTCACGCCAGCGCAGCAGCGCCTCGGCCCCGATCATGCGCCGCGTCACGCCGTCGAACTGCGGCTGGTAGTACAGCTCGAAGGCGTCGGCATCGAGGGCGTTGCGCAGGGCACTCTCGAGCAACATGCGCTCGAACACCCGCTCGTTCATCTCGACGTGGAAGTAATGGTAGGTATTCCGGCCGGAATCCTTGCTGTGGTACATCGCCGAATCGGCATTGCGCATCAGCGTTGCGATGTCATCCCCGTCTTCGGGGTACAGACTGATGCCGATACTGGCCGTCACCAACAGCTGTCGCCCGGAGATATGGCAGGGTTCGGCCAGCGTGTTGATGAGTTTCTCGGCTACGCGCGCCGCATCTTCGGGGTCACCGATCTCCGACAGGAGCAGCGTGAACTCGTCTCCACCGGGGCGGCTGACGGTATCGCTCTCACGCACGCAGGCGACAATGCGCCCCGCCACCACCCGCAACAACTGGTCGCCGATGTGATGCCCCAGGGTGTCGTTGATGTTCTTGAAACGATCGAGGTCGACGAATAACAGCGCAAACCGCCGGTCCTCGCGACGGCAGCGGGTCAGCGCCTGATTGGCGCGATCGTTGAACAACATGCGGTTGGGCAGATCGGTCAGCGGGTCGTGCTCGGCCAGATGGCGGATACGCTCTTCGCTGAGCTTCTGCTCCGAGATGTCCTCGATCAGCATCACCGGCCCCTTCTCGGGCCGGGCGGGGTCCAGCGCCCGCACATAGACGTTGGCCCAGAACCACTGCCCGCGACTGTCGACAAAGCGCTGCTCGAAGCGCAGCACGCGCGCCTCATCCAGCCCGCTCTCGATGCGACGACACATTTCGATGAAGGCCGCCTGATCTTCGAAGTAGGCCTCCAGCGTACGCTCCATCGCGTCTGCAGCCGCACAGGCAAACATGCGTTCGAATGCCGGATTGGCCAGCTGGACACGGTGCTCGCGCAACATGACGATCGCGATCGGACTCGCATCGAGGACGGACTGCAGCTCCTCGGCGCGCGCCACGCTCTCTTCGCGTGAGCGCGACAGATCCTCGAACAGGCGGTAGAAATCGCCGGCCACCTCGCCGACCTCGCCCTCTCCGACCGGCAGTTCGTGCACGCGGCTGGGGTCGCTGCGCAAGGCCACTACGTTGTCGCGCAACGCAAACAATGGGCGCAGAAAACCGCGCATCGCGAACCACACCAGGAACCCGACGAGCACCGAGGCCACCAGCAGAAGCAGCATGGCAACGCGCTGGGATCGCACGATGGGCGCAAAGGCGTCCTCGACCGGCAGCACCACCCCGGCCACCCAGTTCAATTGCTCGACGGTACGGAAACTCATGAGCATGCGCCGCCCGGCCGGATCGATCCCCTGATCGGTACCTTCCCAGCCTTCCACGGCACGGTCGTACACCGGCATCACACCCGGCTCGGCATAGCTCGACAGCATCAGGCGGGAGGTATCGCCGACGATGGTGGTGCGGTCGCGGGTGGTCAGCACGAACTGCCCGTGCTGCTCTGAGTGGCCGCGGTTGATACCGCCCAGAAAGGCCGGACTGAGGATGTCCAGCGTGCCCGAAACGATGGCAATCAGATTGCCCACCGAGTCGTACACCGGCACCGACATGGCCAGCAACGGCTGCCCGGTGACGACGCCGACGAAGGGGCGTGAGACCACCGGCAGACCGGTGTCGATCACGCGGCGCAGATGTTCGAGCGAGGAGACGTCGGCTCCGACGCGCCCCTGCCGGGTCGGGTTGTCGGCCAGCACCGTGAGGGTCGGACTGACAATGATCAGGGCCTCGAACAGCGCCAGCGCACCCTGGTTGTCATGCAGATAGTTGCGCAGGCGGTCGGAGTCGCTGGTGTGACGGAAGTCCAGCCCGGAGGCCACGCGCTTGAGCGTACCGAGGCTGACTTCAACCCGCCCCGAGACCTCTGCCGCGAAACGCGACACCAGCGCGTACTGCTGGTCGGCAATGGTCTTCTGCAGCGAATTGCGGACAAGGTAATCCTGGATCACCATGCCCACGCCGAATACGACCAGCAGCAGGCCCACAACGGCAAGCGAGGATTTGGTTTTCAGATTCACCGGAGAGGCCCGCCGCAATTACCCTACTCTGGCCGTTTATAAGACCCGGCACAGTTCAATACAACCGTGATAACCGCAAGCAGCGCGGTCAGTCACGCCCACCACGGTCATGCCGCGCGAGCAACGGCAAGGCGCGATGCAGGTAATAGCCCATGGACCACAGGGTCAGCGCCGCCGCGACATAGATCAGCACTTCGCCCAGCAGCGCCACGGGCAGGCCGAGGGCATTCTCGTAATAGAGCAGCAGCGGGATCGCCGTCATCTGCGCAGCGGTCTTGAACTTGCCGACGGTGGCCACCGCCACACTGGCCGACTGGCCGATGCGCGCCATCCATTCGCGCAGCGCCGAGATGGTGATCTCGCGGCCGATGATGATCACCGCCACGATGGCATCCGTGCGTCCTAGCTGCACCAGCAGGATCAGCGCAGCGGCCACCATCAGCTTGTCGGCCACCGGATCGAGGAAGGCGCCAAAGGCCGAGGTCTGGCCCAGCGTGCGCGCGAGATAGCCATCCAGCCAGTCAGTCAGCGCAGCCAGCACAAACAGCACCGTGGCGATCAGGTTCATCTGCGGATCGGTGAGCCAGCTCGCCGGAAGGTAGAACACGCCCACAAACAGCGGGATCACGGCGATCCGCATCAAGGTCAGCGTATTCGGAATGTTGAAATGCATGAACGTCGTATCCGGGAGGGGCTTCAGCGCAGCGACGAGTATATCTGCTCGGCAAGCTTGCGGCTGACGCCGTCCACACGACAGAGGTCTTCCACCGTGGCAGCGCGCACGCCGTCCAGCCCGCCGAAGGCCTCGATCAGCTTGCGCCGCCGCGTCGGGCCGACGCCGGGAATATCATCGAGCTTCGAGCCGATGCGCGCCTTGCCGCGACGCGCACGGTGTCCGGTAATGGCAAAGCGGTGTGCCTCGTCGCGGATTTCCTGGATCAGGTGCAGCGCCGGCGCGTCCGACGCCAGATTCAGCGGTGCGCGTCCGTCGGCGAAGATCAAGGTCTCCAGCCCGGGCTTGCGCCCCTCACCCTTGGCCACACCGACCATTGCGACGGATTCCAGACCGATGTCGCCAAGCACCCCGAAAGCGGCACTCACCTGCCCCTTGCCACCGTCGATCAGGATCAGGTCGGGCAGCACGCCGTCGCCCTCCACCAGCTTGCCGTAGCGCCGCTCCAGCACCTGGCGCATGGCGGCGAAGTCGTCGCCGCCGGTGATGCCGGCGATGTTGTAGCGGCGGTATTCGGAATTCTTCATCGCACCATCAACGCACACCACGCAGGAGGCCACCGTGGCTTCACCCATGGTGTGGCTGATGTCGAAGCACTCGATGCGCGCCGGCACCTCAGGCAGGTCGAGTGCCTCGCGCAGCGCTTCGAGCCGCGAGCCGATGCGTCCGGCGTCCTGCAGGCGCGCGCGGATGGCGGTGTGCGCGTTGCCTTGTGCCATCTCCACCCAGGCCTTCTCGGCGGGCGAGCGCGGAGCGACTGCGCCGGCCGGCTTGTCACTGACTTCGGCCAACGCAGCGCGTACCGCATCCACACCCTGCGTCACCACAATGCGTGCCGGCATCGGATGCTCACGGTAGTGCTGATCGACAAAGGCCAGCAAAGCGTCGTCTGCGCTGACCCCCACGGCACTGCTCGGAAACAGCGGCCGGTCACCCAGATGTCGTCCGCCACGCACCATCGCCAGGTTGAGGCACACGACCCCACCCTCCTCGACCGCCGCGAGGATGTCGACATCCTCATCGCGCCCGCTGTCGACGAACTGACGGTGCAGCACCGATTGCAGCGAACGGATCTGATCGCGGCAGGCCGCCGCCTCCTCGAAGGCCAGGCGTTCGGCGGCGGCGTTCATGCGCGCACCGAGATCATCGATGACTTCGTTGGTGCGCCCGTCGAGGAAACGCGCGGCGAGCTTCACGTCCTTGGCGTAATCAGAATCCGAAATCAGACCTACACAGGGCGCGGTACAGCGCTTGATCTGGTGCAGCAGGCACGGGCGCGAACGGTTCTGGAACACCGCGTTCTCGCAGGTACGCAGGCGGAAGATCTTCTGCAGCAGGTGGATGCTCTCGCGCGCCGCACCGCCGTTCGGAAACGGCCCGAAATAACGCGCGCCCTTGGCGAAACCGCCGCGGTGATAGGCCAGACGAGGGAAGGCGTCACCGGTCAGGCAGATGTAGGGGTAGCTCTTGTCGTCGCGGAACAGGATGTTGTAGCGCGGCGCGAGCTTCTTGATGAGGTTGTTCTCGAGGATCAGCGCCTCGGCCTCGGAGCGCGTGGGCGTGATGTCCACGCGCAGGATCTGCGCCACCATCATCGCGATGCGCGGGCTCGGCTGCGTGCGCTGGAAGTAGTTTGCGACGCGCTTCTTGAGGTTCTTGGCCTTGCCGACGTAGAGCACCTTGTCGTCGGCGCCGATCATGCGATAGACGCCCGGCTGCTCGGGAACCGTCTTCAGGAAGGCGCGGGCATCGAAGGGGGCGGCTTCGCTCACAGCACCTCAGGCCTGCAAGGCCATGACCTGCTCGCGCGCGGCGTGATACGGCGCGGCAAGCTCCAGCGCCAGCGGATCCGGGAAGCGCGGCGCAGCGGCCAGTGCGGCGATGCGTGCAGTGGCTTCAGCGGACACCTGTGGCTGCCAGCGCGCCAGCAAGTCGTCGGCTAGATCAGGGCGGTTGCACACCAGCACCATGTCGCAACCGGCCTCGAAAGCCGCCGAGGCGCGCGCCACGATGTCGCCAACTACCGTGGCTCCTTCCATGGTCAGGTCGTCGCTGAAGATCACGCCGCCAAAGCCGAGACGGCCACGCAGAACATCCTGCAGCCAGAAGCGCGAAAAGCCCGCGGGTTGCGGATCGATATGCTCGAAGATGACGTGCGCCGGCATCACACCCGACAGTTGCTTGCCCAGCCGATGGCGATAGGGCGCGATGTCTTCGGCCCACACCGCGTCGAAGTCGCGCGGATCGACCGGAATCTCGACGTGCGAATCCGCCTCGACAAAGCCATGCCCCGGAAAATGCTTGCCCACGCAGCCCATGCCGGCCTCGCGCAGGCCGGTGATCAGCGCCGAGGCGAGCGAAGCCACGGCCTGCGGATCACGGTGGAAGGCACGTTCGCCGATTACACGGCTGCCGCCATAGTCCAGATCCAGCACCGGCGTGAAAGACAGATCCACGCCATGCGCCAGCAGTTCGGCCGCCAGCACGAAGCCGCAGGCGCGCGCGGCGTCCAGCGCGGCGACGTGGTCCTCGTCCCACTTGTTGCCAAGCACGCGCATCGGCGGCAGATGCGTGAAGCCGTCGGTGCGAAAACGCTGCACGCGGCCACCCTCATGGTCGACGGCAATGATCAGCGCCGGCTCACGCAGGGCGTGAATCTCGGCGGTCAGCGCAGACAGGGTCTCGGCGTCGCGGAAGTTGCGTGCAAACAGGATCACGCCACCGACCAGCGGATGGCGCAGGCGCTCACGCTCCTCATCGGTCAGTTCGCAGGCAGCAACGTCGACGAAGACCGGACCGCGCGGCAGCAGCGTTACGCTCATTGGCGTTCAAGCACCACGAAGGCCACGACGTAATCGGTCTCGTCAGTCAGTGTCAGGTGGGCGTGCAGGCCCTCCTGCTCCATGTGCGCGGCCAGCTCCGCACCGAAGCGAAAGATCGGCTTGCCGCGCACATCGTGATCGATGATCACCGCGTGCAGCGTGGCCGGCGCCGCGACGCCGGTGCCCAGCGCCTTGCCGAAGGCTTCCTTGGCAGCGAAGCGCTTGGCGAGAAAACGCTCGGGATCATTGCGCGCGGCAAACGCGGCACGCTCTTCGGGTGCGAGGATACGATTGGCAAAGCGCTCACCGTACTTGGCCAGCACGGTGCCCATGCGCGGGATGCGAACGATGTCGGCACCGACTCCGTGGATCATCGTGTGCCTCCTTCGGGCTGAGCAGCGGCTTCGCGCATCAGACGCTTCATCTCGCTCACCGCCTCACGCAGGCCGACGAAGACCGAGCGGCTGACGATGGCGTGACCGATGTGCAGCTCACGCACGCCGGCCAGACGCGCCACCGGCTGCACGTTGTAGTAGTTCAGCGCATGGCCGGCGTTGAAACGCATGCCCAGCGCGCGGATGGCTTCGCCGGCCGCACGCAGTTTGGCCAGCTCCGCCAGCACGGCGGGCGCCTCGGCATCGCGCCCGGCGTCATGAAAGGTGTGGGCATAGGGTCCGGTGTGCACCTCGCACACTTTCGCGCCAATGCGCGCAGCGGCCTCGATCTGCTCGGGAATGGCATCAATGAACACGCTGGTGACGATGCCCGCATCGGCCAGCCTCGCCACCACGTCGGCAAGGCGCGACTCGTCTGCGAGCACGTCCAGCCCGCCTTCTGTGGTGACCTCCTGCCGCCCTTCCGGCACAAGCATGGCCATGTGTGGCTTGAGCCCGCAGGCAAATCCGACCATCGCGTCGGTGGCGGCCATCTCCAGATTGAGCTTGATCTGCGTGAGTTCGGCCAAACGCCGCACGTCCGCATCCTGGATGTGGCGGCGGTCTTCGCGCAGATGCACGGTGATGCCGTCGGCCCCGCCCAGATGAGCTTCGACGGCGGCCCACTGCGGGTCCGGCTCCCAGGTGCGGCGCGCCTGACGCAAGGTCGCGACGTGGTCGATATTGACGCCGAGTTCGATCACAGCTCCTGCAACTCCTTGAATACGCGGCGCGATTGCAGATCGCGTCCGCCCAGATGATGGTTGATCAGCATGCGCAGCAGCGCCTTGGCCTCGGCCAGCGTGCGCGCACCGGAGAAATCATGGTGAGCCAACGCCAGCAGCGTTTCTCCGCTGACCGAAACGCTGCCCGACACAGCCTCGCCGCGCACCGGACCGCGTTCGATTATATAGGCGTAGCGTTGCCCGGCCTCGATGACGGCACCGCTGCCGGCTTCGTGCTCCAGCTCCACGCCATAGCCCAGTTCGCGCAGCAAAGTCAGCTCAAAGCGGCGCAGTACCGGCGCCGGCTCGGGGTCGGCGGCCAGCGCGGCAACCGCCGCAACGTAGGCTTCGAACAGGCCTGGATGCGGGTCTTCACGCGCCGACAGATGCACGACCAGCTCATTCAGGTAATAGCCGCATAGCAGCGCGCCCCCATTCAGCAGGGGCTGAAAGCCGTCGCGCTCGGCGCGGATCAGGGTCTTGACCTCGCCGCCGCCGGACCAGTCAGCGAGCAACGGCTGAAAGCCCATCAGCACGCCGCGCAACGCAGAATGCGGCCGCCGCGCGCCCTTGGCGACCACCGCCACACGGCCGTGATCGCGCGTGAGGAGTTCGACCACAAGACTGGTCTCGCGCCACGGGCGGGTATGCAGAACGAAGGCAGCTTGCTGGTCGATGCGTTGCTTGGGGTTCACGGGAACACCCGGGGGCTATTCGTAGCCGAGGCTCTTGAGCGCGCGCTCGTCGTCGGCCCAGCCGCTCTTCACCTTGACCCATACTTCCAGATAGACGCGGGCATCGAAGAGCTTTTCTAGTTCAACGCGAGCCTCGGAGGAGATGCGTTTGAGCTGCTCGCCGTTCTTGCCGATGACCATGCCCTTGTGACTGTCGCGATCGACGACGATGGCCGCGAAGATGCGGCGCAGATTGCCTTCGGTCTCGAACTTCTCGATCTCGACGGCGATGCCATAGGGCAACTCGTCGCCGAGCAGGCGGAAGAGCTTTTCACGCAGGAATTCGGAGGCGAGAAAGCGCTCACTGCGGTCAGTGATGTCGTCTTCCTCGAACACCGGCGCACCTTCAGGCAACAGCGCCTGGGAGGCCGAGATCAGGCTATCAACGTTTTTCCCGCGCTCGGCCGACAGCGGTACGATGGCAACAAAATCGCGCAATTCACTCATTTTCTGCATGAAGGGCAACAGCGCGGTCTTGTCCTTTAGGCGGTCGATCTTGTTGATGACCAGCACCACCTTGGCGTCGTCGGGCAGCAGGCTGAGCACTTTCTGATCGTCCTCGCCGAAACGCCCCGCCTCGATGACGAAAAACACCGCATCGACATCACCCAGCGCCTGTGTGACGCTGCGGTTCATCGTGCGATTGAGCGCATTGCGGTGACGCGTCTGGAAGCCCGGCGTATCCACGAAGATGAACTGCGCGTGTTCGTCGGTACGGATGCCGGTGACGCGGTGACGCGTAGTCTGCGCCTTGCGCGAGACAATGCTGATCTTCTGGCCGATCAGCTGGTTCAACAGCGTGGACTTGCCGACGTTGGGCCGCCCGACGATGGCAACAAAGCCGGTACGGAACGGGGTGGATTCTTCGTGTGCTTCGCTCATCGTTCCCTCAAGGCCACCAGCGTGCGCTCCGCGGCCTGTTGTTCGGCCGCACGTCGACTGGCGCCACGCCCGGTTGCCGATACGCCCAGCGCATCGACGCCACAGCGCACCTCGAATTCCTGCGAGTGGGCCTCGCCCAGTACCCGCACGGTTTCATATGCCGGCAATGCCAGCTTGCGCGCCTGCAGGTACTCCTGCAACGCGGTCTTGGGGTCTTTCAGCGCAATCGCCGGATCGATCTCGGCAATTGCCGACGCGTAGAGCCGGTCGATGACGGCGCGCGCCGCCTCGAAGCCGGCATCCAGGTAGACCGCCGCAAAGATGGCTTCGAGGGCATCTGCCAGAATCGACGGACGACGGAACCCCCCGCTCTTCATCTCGCCCTCGCCAAGCCTCAGCGCCGCCCCGAGATCAAGCTCTAGGGCCACGCGGTGCAGGCCCTCCTGGCGCACCAGAGAGGCGCGCAAACGCGACAGCTCACCCTCGCGCAGATCACCAAAACGCGCGCACAGCGCGATCGAGATGACGCAATTCAGGACACTGTCGCCGAGAAACTCGAGCCGCTCGTTATTGGGCAGACCGAAGCTGCGGTGGGTCAGCGCCTCTTCGAGCAGTGCGACATCGGAAAAATCGTGCCCCAGCTTCCGCTGGAGCAGGCCAAGCTCCGGGCGCACTCAGCGCCTCGACGTCACGTAGAACTCGAACAGCAGGCTGACATTACCGGCGATCGGCACCTTGCGCTCGTAGGCTGTTTCAATGACGGCAACACCGCCCGCGCGGGAAATACGCAAATCGGTACCGCGCACACTGGAAATGTCGTCGGTATACGCGAAGCGATCGAAACTGCGACGTAGGTCCGCAGGCGTTGCCCCGCCACTGGCCTCAGTTGCCATCACACTGACCACGCGCTTCAGCGCGAAATACTCATTGAATACCGGGATGCAGCGGAAGCCAATGAACAGGACAAACGCCAACAGACAACCGATGATCAGCGTACTGATCAAGGACACCCCATCCTGGCTGCGTCGCGGAGCGGATCGGTTCATCGCCATCAGTGAAATCCTCCTATGCGCTTCATGTCGCCGAAGTTGAACCAGATGAAGAAGGCGCGGCCAACGATGTTCTCTTCGGGCACGAAGCCCCACTCACGACTGTCGCTGCTCCCGTCGCGGTTGTCACCCATCATGAAGTAGTGCCCTTCCGGCACCGTGCAACGCACTCCGGCCGTAGTATAGGTACAGCGATCGCGATACGGGAAGTCGGCCACCCTGCTGACATACGGCGGCACATCGCGCTCGATCAGCACGGCATGCTCACGCTCCCCGAGCTTCTCGTCGAACATCGGTGAAAAATACATGCGCTCGGGATGCAGGTAATCGCCGGCCGGGGCCATCGGCACTTCCTCGCCGTTGATGGTAAGACGCTTGTCGATGTACTCGACGCGGTCGCCCGGGAGGCCCACCACGCGCTTGATGTAATCGAGCGACGGATCACGCGGATAGCGGAACACCATCACGTCACCGCGCTTGGGCTCCCCCAGTGACACGACTTTCTTGTTGATGACGGGCAGACGGATGCCGTAGGTGAACTTGTTCACCAGGATGAAATCACCTACCAGCAGGGTCGGAATCATCGAGCCCGAGGGAATCTTGAACGGCTCGACAATGAACGAGCGCAAGGTGAACACGATCAGGATGACCGGGAAGAAACTTGCTCCGTACTCGACCCACCACGGATTGGGCTCACCCTGAGCACGCTGTTTGCGTGCATAGAAACGATCGGCGGCCCACAGTGCGCCGGAAACCACGAGCAACACGAACAGGATCAGTGCGAAATTCACGGCGACTCCATCAGCAGGTGAAACGGGCGGGTGCGCACGGCACCCTCACTTGCCCTCGTCGGTACGCAGCACGGCAAGGAAGGCTTCCTGAGGAATCTCGACGTTGCCGACCTGCTTCATGCGCTTCTTGCCTTCTTTCTGCTTCTCGAGCAGCTTCTTCTTGCGCGTGATATCCCCGCCGTAGCACTTGGCCAGGACGTTCTTGCGCAAGGCCTTGATGGTCTCGCGCGCGATGATGTTGGAGCCGATCGCCGCTTGCACCGCCACGTCGAACATCTGGCGCGGAATCAGCCCGCGCAGCTTGGTGGCCAGTTCGCGGCCGCGGTACTGCGCGCTGGCGCGGTGCACGATGACCGACAGCGCATCGACCTTCTCGCCACCGACCATCAGGTCGAGCTTCACCAGATCGGCCGGACGGTATTCCTTGAACTCGTAATCGAGCGAGGCGTAACCACGCGAAACGGACTTGAGCCGGTCGAAGAAGTCCATCACCACTTCGTTCATCGGCATGTCATACACCAGCTGTACCTGGCGACCGTGGTAGCGCATGTCGACCTGCATGCCACGCTTCTGGTTGCACAGCGTGATCACCGGACCAACGTAGTCCTGCGGCAGGAAGATGGTCGCTGTGATGATGGGCTCGCGGATCTCGGCGTACTTGCCGACCTCGGGCAGCTTGGAGGGATTCTCGATATTGATCGTGGATCCGTCGTTGAGCACGACCTCATAGATCACGGTGGGTGCCGTGGTGATGAGGTCCATGTCGAACTCGCGCTCCAGGCGCTCCTGCACGATGTCCATGTGCAGCAAGCCAAGGAAACCGCAGCGGAAACCGAAGCCGAGCGCCTGAGACACTTCCGGCTCGTACTGCAGGGCGGCGTCGTTCAGGCGCAGCTTCTCGAGCGAATCACGCAACTGGTCGTACTCGGATGACTCGACCGGATACAGTCCGGCAAACACCTGAGGCTTGATTTCCTTGAAGCCCGGCAGTGGCTTCGGCGCGGGGCGGTTGGCCAGGGTGATGGTGTCACCGACCTTGGCAACCGCCAGCTCCTTGATGCCGGCAATCACAAAGCCAACCTCGCCCGCCGACAGTTGCTCGCGAGCCACCGATCGCGGCGTGAACACCCCGACATGGTCACACGGGTATTGCGCGCCGTTGGACATCAGCAGGATGCGGTCTTTCGGGCGCAGCACGCCGTCGATGACGCGCACCAGCATCACCACGCCGACGTAATTGTCGAACCACGAATCGATGATCAGCGCCTTGAGCGGAGCCTCGGGGTCGCCCACCGGCGTCGGCACCCGCGCGATGACCGCTTCAAGCACTTCCTCGATACCGACGCCGGTCTTGGCCGAGCACAGGATGGCCTCGGAGGCATCGACGCCGATCACGTCCTCGATCTCGCTACGCGCGTTCTCGGGGTCGGCCGCCGGCAGGTCGATCTTGTTGAGCACCGGCACGACTTCGACGCCCAGTTCGATGGCGGTGTAGCAGTTCGCCACGGTCTGGGCCTCGACGCCCTGAGAGGCATCGACCACCAGCAGCGCGCCCTCGCAGGCGGAGAGCGAACGGCTGACTTCGTAGGAGAAGTCGACGTGTCCCGGCGTGTCGATGAGGTTCAGGTTGTAGACCTTGCCGTCGCGCGCCTTGTAATGCAGCGCCGCGGTCTGGGCCTTGATGGTGATGCCACGCTCACGCTCCAGATCCATGGAGTCGAGCACCTGCTCTTCCATTTCACGGTCGGACAGGCCGCCGCAGAACTGGATCAGGCGATCGGCCAGCGTGGATTTGCCGTGATCGATGTGGGCAATGATCGAGAAGTTGCGAATATGCTGCATGGGTCAATAAAAAAGGGTGCCTAACGACACCCGTTGCGGTTGGACGACCGGACGCCGGATTCTAGCCGAAATCGCGCACATGAGCACGGATCGCCGCTTCATCAAGGTGGTAATGGCAGAGTTCGCGTTCGCCAGCCAACACCACCGGCACCAGCTCGTCCCAGCGCGCTTCCAGCGCAGGCTCGGCATCGACATCGAGCACCCGGACCGTCCAGCCAAGTTCAGTCGCCAGCGGTTCGAGCGCAGCAACCAGTTCGTGACACAGATGACACCACTCACGGCTCAGCACCGTGAACTCATGCCTGCTCACCGGCCGGCCCGCAGACTGACAAACGAAGTGCCCGAACCGCGCTCGACCAGTAGCGTCAGCGCCTGACCGTCAGACAGTTTTGCGACGATCTGCTCGAACTGCACGACCGACTCCAGTCTGGTCGTCCGCCCGCCCGCCACCACAGCAAGAATGAGATCGCCGACCTGCAGTTCCGACCTCGCGGCCGCCCCCTGAACGCCCTCGACCAGCAAACCCTGTGTAATGCCGCGAGCGCGACGCTGCTCGGCAGTCGGCTCGGACAAGGCCAGACCCAGACGTTCCGGCGCGGGCGTCGCCGGCTTCTTCGCCGCAGACAGCCCCGCTTCACTCCACTCGCCCACCGTCACGCGCAGCTCCATCAGCTTGCCCTCGCGCACCAGGCTCAGCGCCGCTGCGCTGC
The DNA here is from genome assembly GCF_059703705.1 of Pseudazoarcus sp. NS36. Taxonomy (NCBI): domain Bacteria; kingdom Pseudomonadati; phylum Pseudomonadota; class Betaproteobacteria; order Rhodocyclales; family Zoogloeaceae; genus Pseudazoarcus; species Pseudazoarcus sp. NS36. The sequence continues at coordinate 279,566 of NZ_BAAKJA010000001.1, forward strand.
CGGGACGGCGCTCGGCGATGATCAGCGGCAATGCCGTCGACCCCGGAACGGCACGCCCATCAACGCGCAGGATCACGTCCCCGACTTTCACTCCGGCCCGCTCCGCGGGGCCGCCGGGTTCGACCGCGCTGACCAGCGCGCCATCCACAGACTGCAGACCAAAACTCTCGGCCAGTGCGCGCGTAACTTCCTGCACCGCCACCCCGATGCGTCCGCGTCGCACCCGCCCATCCTTGCGCAGCTGCTGGTACACGCCCATGGCCACATCGATCGGGATGGCGAAGGACAGTCCCATGAAGCCGCCTGTCTCGCTGTAAATCTGCGAGTTGATGCCAACCACCTCGCCACGCAGGTTAAACAGCGGACCGCCCGAATTGCCCGGATTGATCGCTACGTCGGTCTGGATGAAGGGCACGAAGTTCTCGTCCGGCAGCGCGCGCCCCTTGGCGCTGACGATGCCAGCCGTAACGCTGTGATCGAAACCGAACGGTGATCCGATGGCCAGAACCCACTCCCCGACCTTGAGACGGTTGGGGTTACCCAGACGCACTACCGGAAGCTGCTGTGCCTCGATGCGAATCACCGCCACATCGCTGCGGGCATCGGTGCCCACCACGCTTGCGTTGAACTCGCGCTTGTCACTCAGACGCACGATGATCTCTTCAGCACCGGCCACCACGTGGGCGTTGGTCAGGATGTAGCCGTCGTGACTGATGATGAAACCGGATCCGAGCGAACGGCTGTCGTCGTCGGGCATCTCGGGAAGCTGCGGCAGAAAGCGGCGCAGCAACTCCATCCACTCCTCACTGCCCTCCATCCCCGGCAGCGTCGGGAGCGCCGACAACGCCGAGTCGGGCGCCTGGGTGGTACTGATATTGACTACCGCCGCCCCCTGGGAGTCGACGATGGCGGAAAAATCCGGGAGATTTGCACCGGCTGCCGCAGTGGCAACACAGGCAGAACAGAACAGGACCAGAAAGGGACGCAGGCAGATCCGCAGAACGCTCATCAAACTTTACCGAAATCGTGCGCGCACACGGCGCCCGGGCGGGACATTTCCACCCGCAGCGCGCCACGCCAGCGACGACTGCGGTGCAACACACGATTGAGCACGTAAGCCGACATCAAGCCGACCAGCGCACCACTCAAAGCCCAGCCATCACTGCCGCCAAGCACCTGCCCCAGCCCTGCACCGGCGATCATCGCCACCGCGCCCAGGCCGTAACTGACCAAGGCTCCGCGCAACGAAGCTCCATCAGGCAAGACCAGGACAACCTCATCGCCCACTGCCACACCCAAGGTATCCGGAAGGGAAAACTCGGAAACCGGCGGGCGCATGGCATAGGCCAGTTTCACGGAGCGGCAGCCCCCCGGCTCGTCACAGCGCCCACAGCCTTCCTGGCGGTCAATGACCCGTACGCGCGCATGGCCGTCGGCCACACCGACCACGACCGCACGCGCCTGGATCATCGGGGCGCCATCTCCATGGCCTCGCCCAGCCCCTGCAGGGCGCGCATCGGCACCTCGCCCAAGGCGGTCAGAAGATGCCCGGAGACTTCACGGCGGTAGATGTTGATGGCGCCGCTGCTCATCGGCCCAGTCGCGCCGGCGGCCGACTCGCCCAACGGCTCGACGAAGACCGAGATGGAGGCCAGACCATCACTGAAGACCATGTGCAGCACATCACGCTGATCGCGCCCGAGCGGACGGTGCATGACCGATTCGAGCGCATAACCTGGCAGCGGCCGCGTCAGGCGCCAGCCGCTGTGCCCCACTTCAATGCTCGAACCATGCGCAGAAACGATGTTCCAACCAGCATCCCCGGCGAACGACGGACGCGAAGTATCCGCCGTCACTCCTTCGCCGATCCGCACATCGCTGAACACGAATTGCTCGATGGTCGCACCGGATTCATCGACCATGCGCGCCTTGAGCAGCAGACCGGACTTCACATCAGCCCACAGCAAGTGACCGTAGCGCAGATCATCGCGCGGCTTGAGAATCACCAGCTGGGCGTCGAAACCCGCCACGCGCGACACCGGCCCCTTGCTGACCGCGTAGCTCTCGGTGACCCGACTCAAGGCGGTAGGCAGGCGCGCCGGAAACGAACGCTGATTGCGCGAACGGTCGGAAATGACGGTCTTCTTCTCGGGGAAGACGCACCACACTTCGTCATTGTTGCGAATCACCTGGCGCGGACTGCCGTCGAGCACCTCAAGGCGTTCATGCTCGCCACTGGCGTCTACCACATGCGTGATGCGCGACGTCTCCGCAATCGGCCCGGACTGATAAATGAAGGTGCCGGAATAATTCAGTTCGCTGGCTGCCGAGGCAATCCGCCCAAGCCACGCCAGAGGATCTCCGGCCTTGTCGGCCAGGGCGGGCTGGGCGAGCGTCAGCACAAAACTCAGCGCGACGACGAGCGCCTTCATCAACGCTGATCTCCACGTGCATCCGAAACGGTACGCACGTAGTGCGCGGCACCCGGAATCGGACCGCCGCCGCTCATGGCCTGATGCACGAACAGGTATTCGCGATGCGAATCCTCACCGAGCGTCGTCACCAGCTGAACCTTGCCGCCCGTACCCAGCGCAGCTTGCCCGGCGGCAGGTGCGGTGGCGACCATGCCGGCCACCGGAATACCGTCCGACTGCGTGCTCGGAATCATCGAAAAAGCCACCAGCCCGACGGCAACCACGCCCATCACAGAGGCGGCGATGGCCATCGCCGGACGCCCCGCCCACGACATCAGCGGATTGCGTGCAGGCGGCGCCAGCACGGTCGGCTCGGCGTCCAGACCGGCCATCACCCGCGATACGAAATCCGGCTGATGATCCGGCTCGCCGCGCAAGGCATCCCCGATCAGACAATACGCGTCCCACTGGCCGCGCAGATCCTGGTCCTTGCGCAAGGCTTCGAAAAGCTGCGCGGAGCGGGCAGTGTCGATGTCACCATCGAACAGTGAGGAGAGTCTTTCCTTCATGAGTACCACCTACCAACGTTTGTCGGGAGCCGTATCGAGCAGGGGCCGCAGCCTTTCGGCAATCGCCTCGCGCGCACGGAAGATGCGCGAACGCACCGTACCGATCGGGCAATCCATGATGCCCGCGATTTCTTCGTAGCTCAGCCCTTCGAGCTCGCGCAGCATGATCGCCGTGCGCAGTTCTTCGGGCAGGGCCGCCATGGCGTCTTCGACCGTCTCGCCGATCTGCTTGGTCATCAACAGCCGTTCGGGCGTATTGACGTCTCGCAGTTGATCGGCATCCTCGAAAGTCTCGGCTTCGGTCGAGTCGAAACTGGTCGAAGTCGGAGCTCGCCGCCCTTGGGAGACCAGGAAGTTCTTCGCGGTATTGATTCCGATGCGGTACAGCCACGTATAAAAAGCACTCTCGCCACGAAACGACCCAAGCGCGCGGTAGGCCTTGATGAAGGTTTCCTGCGCGACATCCTCCACTTCGGCTGGATCACGAATCAGGCGCGACAAAAGCCTGTGCAGCTTCCGCTGGTATTTGGATACCAGCAGGCCGAATGCCTGCTTGTCGCCGCGCTGTACGCGTTCAACAAGCACCTGATCAATTTCGCGATCGCTCATGCGCGGGTCGTTATCCGGGAATCGGGGCAAAAAACCCCGGCAGTATAACGAGGCGCCATGGGGACGGCAAAACCGAAGCTTGGCAAACAGACCGGGGACCTCGCGAATAGTTCATACGCCTGCGTGGTTTTGTCTTGCCGGCAACCCGGGACACGCCAATCAACCTCACGTCGTGATACGCTAACCACGCATCCTCGCCCACTCGCGAAAGCCCCCCACGTGCTCAAGAACTACGACGTACTCATTCTCGGCAGCGGCACCGCCGGCCAGTCCATGGCCTTGCGTCTCGCAGACCACATGCGCGTCGCGCTGGTCACCAAACGCGCGCTCTCCGACAGCGCCAGCGCCTGGGCACAGGGTGGCATCGCCGCCGTGCTCGACGCCACAGACAGCACGGAAGCGCACGTCGAGGACACCTTCATTGCCGGCGCCGGCCTGTGCGACGAAGCCGCTACGCGCTTTGTTGTGGAACATGGCCGCGACGCCATCCAGTGGTTGATTGATCGTGGCGTGCCGTTCACGCGCGAAGAAGGCTCGGCGCTGGGCTACCACCTGACACGCGAGGGCGGACATTCGGCGCGACGCATCATCCACGCCGCCGACGCCACCGGCGCAGCCGTGCAGCAGACCCTGACCGAACAGGTGCGCAAGCACCCGAACATCGAAGTGCTCGAACACCATATCGGGCTCGACCTCGTCACCGGCGCCAAGCTTGGACGCCCCGCCGCAGGCTGTCTGGGCGCCTACGTGCTCGACATCCGCAGCGGCCGCGTAAGCACCATCGGTGCGCGCCATACCGTGCTGGCCACAGGCGGCGCAGGCAAGGTCTATCTGTACACCACCAACCCCGATGTGGCGACAGGCGATGGCATCGCCATGGCCTGGCGCGCGGGCTGCCGCGTGGCCAACATGGAATTCATTCAGTTCCATCCCACCTGCCTGTACCACCCGCGAGCCAAGTCCTTTCTGATTACCGAGGCCGTGCGTGGCGAAGGCGGCATCCTTCGCCTGCCTGACGGCACACGTTTCATGCCCGAGCACGACGCGCGAGCCGAACTCGCGCCACGCGATGTCGTCGCCCGCGCCATCGACTTCGAGATGAAAAAGCGCGGCCTGGACTGCGTCTATCTCGACATCTCGCACAAACCGGCCGACTGGCTGCGCGAGCATTTCCCGAACATCTTCGCGCGCTGTCTGGAACTGGGCATCGACATCTCGAAGGAAGCCATCCCGGTGGTTCCGGCGGCGCACTACACCTGCGGCGGCGTGCTCACGGATCTGGCCGCTCGCACCGATTTGCCCGGCCTGTATTGCGTTGGCGAAAGCGCTTACACCGGCCTGCACGGCGCCAACCGTCTGGCCAGCAATTCGCTGCTTGAATGCGTGGTGTTCGGCGAGGCGGCTGCGCGTGACATCCTCGCTCACCCGCGCCCGGCGCCTGGCAGCCTGCCGATATGGGACGAATCGCGCGTCACCGACGCCGACGAAGAAGTGGTGATCTCGCACAACTGGGACGAGCTGCGCCGCTTCATGTGGGACTACGTCGGCATCGTGCGCACCACCAAGCGTCTGCAGCGCGCGCAGCACCGCATCCGCCTGCTTGCACGCGAGATTCACGACTATTACTCGAACTTCCGCGTCAGCAACGACCTGATCGAACTACGCAATCTGGTCGTCACCGCCGATCTGATCGTACGTTGCGCACTGCGCCGCAAGGAAAGCCGCGGCCTGCATTTCTCGCGTGACTTTCCCGAGACACAAAGCCGCGCACGGCCGAGCGTACTCACGCCGCGTCGCTGACCCGCGACGCGGCAGGCGCGGCCTTGTGCCGCAGCCACACCCCAAAAGCCCGCCAGTCTTCCGGCGAACATTGCGCGCGCCACAACATCAGTGCGTGACGGTGACGCCCTTCCCGCCATTCCACCCAGCGCAGCGGGCCGAAATCGGCCAGCCTGCCGCAAGGCGCGCCCTCCTCGTCACGCTCCGGAAAACGCAGCAGACCGTCATCTCCGAGCTCGATGGATGCCACCGCGCGACGCCGCTCGGCGCGCCATGACATGCCCAGGCTGAGCACGAGCAGGCACAGGCCAATCACAGCCAACCAAGGCCTGAACATCAGATGCGCAAAAGAAATCGCCGCGACCAGATGGATCGCGGCGATCAGGATGAAGCTGCGTGGAGAGGCGCGCACGGCAATCAGTCGCGGATAGCGCATCTCCGGCGCGGGCGCTTACATCTTGCGGAACACCAGGGTTCCGTTGGTGCCACCGAAACCGAAGTTGTTCTTCAGCGCGACATCAATCTTCATGTCCCGCGCGGTGTTGGCGCAGTAGTCCAGATCACACTCCGGATCCTGCTCGAAGATGTTGATGGTCGGCGGGGAGACCTGGTTATGCACGGCCAGCACCGTGAACACCGACTCCAGACCGCCCGCGCCACCCAGCAGGTGACCGGTCATGGACTTGGTGGAGTTGACCACCAGGCCCTTGGCCACGTCGGCACCGACCGCCAGCTTGACCGCCTCGGTCTCGTTCTTGTCGCCCAGCGGCGTGGAAGTGCCGTGTGCATTCAGATAGTGAACCTGATCCGGATTCACGCCCGCGTTCTTCATGGCGTTGACCATGCTGCGACGCGGGCCGTCCGTATCGGGGGCAGTCATGTGATAGGCGTCACCGCTCATGCCGAAACCGGATAGTTCGGCGTAGATCTTCGCGCCGCGCGCCTTGGCGTGTTCGTACTCTTCGAGCACCAGCACGCCGGCACCTTCGCCCAGTACGAAACCGTCGCGATCCTTGTCCCACGGACGACTGGCCGTGGTCGGGTCGTCATTACGGGTGGACAGCGCCTTGGCCGATGCGAAACCACCGATCGCCAACGGCGTGACGGTGGATTCAGCGCCACCGCAGACCATCACGTCGGCGTCGCCGTATTCAATCATGCGGGCGGACAGGCCGATGGCGTGCAGGCCGGTGGTGCAGGCTGTGACCACGGCAATGTTCGGGCCACGCAGGCCGAGCATGATCGACAGGTTCCCGGAGATCATGTTGATGATCGTGCCGGGAATGAAGAAGGGGGAAATCTTGCGGTGACCGGCGTTGAGGAAGTCGCTGTGCGTATCCTCGATCATCGGCAGACCGCCGATGCCGGAACCGATGTTTACACCGATACGGTGGGTGTTGGCCTCGGTCACTTCCAGACCGGAATCACGGAAAGCCTGGACGCCCGCGGCAAGCCCGTAATGGATGAATGAATCCATGCGGCGCGCCTCTTTCGGAGAAAGATAGGCAGCCACATCGAAGCCTTTGACCTCACCGGCAATCTGCACCGGAAAGGCCGAGGCATCGAAGCGCGTGATCGCGCCAATACCGGAGCGACCATTGACGAGATTCTCCCAGGCTTCGGGAACCGTATTGCCGACCGGGGAGATCGCCCCCAGGCCAGTCACGACAACTCTGCGACGGGTCAATGTTCGCTCCGGGTGAAAAATTACTTCTTCAGATGGGCATTGACGTAGTCAATTGCCTGCTGAACGCTGGTGATCTTCTCGGCTTCTTCGTCGGGAATTTCGCACTCGAACTCCTCCTCCAGCGCCATCACCAACTCGACCGTGTCGAGCGAATCTGCGCCGAGATCGTCAACAAACGACGAATCGTTCTTGATCTCCGACTCGTTGACGCCAAGCTGCTCGGCAACGATCTTCTTGACGCGCTGTTCGATGTTCTCCATGGAGAGACTCCTTCCCTGATATGTAGAAATATGAGTGAAACCAAAGCCGCGACATTCTACCAAAAACGCCGGCTGCCGCTATCGTGACCGCTGATCAGGCCATGTACATGCCACCATTGACGTGCAAGGTGGTACCCGTGACGTAACTTGCTGCCGGCGAGGCCAGGAAGCCGACCGCCGCGGCAATCTCCTGCGGATCGCCGAGCCGGCCCAGAGCGATCTGCCCCAGCAGCCCTTCACGCGCCGACTCAGGCAATGCCTTGGTCATGTCGGTATCGATGAAACCGGGCGCCACGCAGTTGACGGTGATGCCGCGGCTGCCCAACTCACGCGCCAGCGCGCGACTCATGCCGGCAACACCGGCCTTGGCAGCAGCATAGTTGGCCTGACCGGGATTGCCTGCGCTACCCACCACCGAGGTGATGTTGATGATGCGCCCGCTGCGTGCCTTCATCATGCCGCGCATGACCAGCTTCGACATACGGTACACCGCGTCGAGGTTGGTGCTGATGACATCGGACCACTCGTCGTCCTTCATCCGCATCGCGAGGTTGTCACGCGTGATACCGGCGTTGTTGACGAGGATGGCAACCGTACCGAATTCCTTCTCGATCGCTCCGAGCAGCGCCTCACAGGCTGCGGCGTCGGTGACGTTGAGCATACGGCCCGCGCCCTTCACGCCTGCAGCGGACAGCCCGGCTGAAATATCGGCCGCCCCCGCCTCGGAAGTGGCGGTACCGATCACCGTAGCGCCCATGGCGCCGAGTTCAAGGGCGATGGCACGGCCGATGCCGCGCGACGCGCCAGTGACGAGGGCAACCTGCCCTTCCAGTGATTTGCTCATGACCTTACCTCGCCGCTGCAACGGCCTCGCCGAGGCTCGCCGCATCGTGAATGGACGCGCACGGCACTTCGCCGGCGCTGCGCTTGCTCATGCCAGCCAGCACCTTGCCCGGCCCGCATTCAAAGATATGGGATACACCACGCGCCGCAATCGCTTCAATCGTCTCGATCCAGCGCACCGGCGAATAGGCCTGACGGATCAACGCATCACGAATGCGCTCCGGATCGGTCTCGATGCCGACATCGACGTTGTTCACAACGGCAATCGAAGGCGCGGAAATCGTCACGGAGGCCAGACGCTCGGCCAGACGCTCGGCGGCGGGGCGCATCATTGCGCAGTGGAACGGCGCACTCACCGGCAGCGGCACGGCGCGCTTGGCACCGCGCTCCTTGGCCAGCGCCATGGCGCGCTCAACCGCCGCAGTCGCACCGGCGATCACGACCTGACCGGGCGCGTTGAGGTTGGCGGCGGACACCACCTGACCCTGCGCCACTTCGGCACAGACTTCGTCAATGATGGCCGGATCAAGCCCGAGCAGCGCAGCCATGGCGCCCTCACCGGCCGGCACGGCTTCCTGCATGGCCTGCGCGCGAAAGCGCACCAGAGGCACGGCATCGGCAAACGACAAAGCGCCGGCAGCCACCAAGGCGGAATACTCGCCAAGACTGTGACCGGCCACCACCGACGGCGCCGGACCACCAGCAGCCAACCAGGCGCGGTACACCGCTACGCCAGCGGTCAGCATCAGCGGCTGGGTGTTCACGGTCAGCGACAGACGCTCGGCCGGACCTTCCTCAACCATCGCCCACAGATCCTCGCCAAGCGCGGCAGAGGCTTCTGCAAAAGTATCGCGAACCACGGCGAGGTCGCCGTAGGCGGCCATCATGCCGACCGACTGCGAACCCTGCCCCGGGAAAACGAGTGCTACGGACATTCTTGGAACTCCCTTCAGAAGCGGAACAGCACCGCGCCCCAGGTGAAACCACCACCGACGCCTTCGAGCAGCACGCGCTGACCGCGACGGATACGACCGTCACGCACGGCGGCGTCGAGTGCCAGCGGGATCGACGCGGCGGAAGTATTGCCATGACGGTCGACGGTGACGACCACGTTGTCCATCGTCAGCTTCAGGCGCTTGGCGGTGGCCTGCATGATGCGGATATTGGCCTGATGCGGAATCAGCCAGTCGATGTCCTCGAGCTGCAGGTCTGCTGCATCAATGACTTCCTGTGCAACTTCGCCCAACACCTTGACCGCCAGCTTGAACACCGCCTGACCGTCCATGCGCAGGAAGGGGTCACCGATCACGCCACCAGCGGCAACCGTCCCCGGTGCGCACAGGATCGGCGAATGACTGCCGTCGGCGTGCAATGCAGTAGCCAGCACGCCCGGCTCATCGGCCGCCTCCAGCACCACGGCCCCGGCGCCGTCACCGAACAGCACACAGGTGCCGCGATCTTTCCAGTCGATGATGCGCGAGAACACCTCCGCACCCACGACCAGCGCACGACGGTTGCTGCCCGAACGGATGAATTTCTCGGCAATGGTCATGCCGTAGACGAAACCACTGCACACCGCCTGCACGTCAAAGGCCGCACAGCCGTTGTCGATACCGAGCTTGGCCTGCAGCAGTGCGGCCGTACTCGGGAAAATGCAATCAGGAGTCGACGTGGCAACGATCACCAGGTCGATGTCGTTCGGCTGCAGGCCGGCCGCTTCCAGCGCCCGGCGACATGCTTCGGCGGCCAGATCACTGGTGACCACGCCCTTCTCGGCAAGATGGCGTGCGCGGATACCGGTGCGCTCGACAATCCATTCGTCCGAGGTCTCGATGCCCTGCTCGACCAGATTCTGGTTGGTAACCGGTTCGCCCGGTACGAAACTGCCGGTTCCCGCGATGCGCGCGAATGTCATGCCTCACTCACCCCTTCCACTGCGGCCATGCGGTCGCCGATTCGTTCGATGAGGCGATTCGCTGCCGCCTCCGCTGCACGGTAGATGGCCTGCTCATAGGCAAACACATCCGCCGAACCATGACTCTTCACCACCACGCCGCGCAAACCGAGCAGCACCGCGCCATTGTAGACGCGATGATCAACACGCCCTTTGAAGCGCTTCAGCACCGGCATGGCTGCCAGCGCCGAAAGCTTCGAGAGCAGACCGCGCCCGAATTCCTCGCGCAGGAAGCTCGCCATCATCTGAGCGATGCCCTCTGAAGCCTTGAGCGCGACGTTGCCGACGAAACCGTCGCACACCACGACGTCGCTCTTGCCCTTGTAGATGTCGTCCCCTTCAACGTTGCCGATGAAGTTCAGGCCGCTGTTGCGCAGCAACTCACCCGCCTGCTTGACGACTTCGTTGCCCTTGATGACTTCCTCGCCGATGTTGAGCAGCCCCACACGCGGACGCTCGATGTGTTCGATGGCCGCCACCAGGGAGGCGCCCATCACACCGAACTGCAGCAGGTGCGCAGCCGAGCAATCAACGTTGGCACCCAGGTCCAGCACGTAGCACTTGCCTTTCATGGTCGGCAAGGCAGTAGCAATGGCCGGGCGATCGATATCGGGGAGGGTTTTCAGGACGAAGCGCGAGATCGCCATGAGCGCGCCGGTGTTGCCGGCGGACACAGCCGCATCGGCACGCCCGGACTTGACGAGCTCGATCGCGACCCGCATTGACGAGTCCTTCTTGTTCTTCATCGCGCTGACCGGAGACTCGTCCATGCCGACGACCTCGGTCGCCACTTGCGTGGAAAAGCGCTCAGCAAACTCGTTGCCAAGCTCGGCAGCAGCCGCGTCTAGCGCCTCCGGACGGCCGACCAGAATGGCCCTGGCGCCCGGATGACTACGAAGAAACGCGCGGGTGGCAGGCACGGTCACAACCGGCCCGTGATCGCCACCCATGCAATCTATTGCAACGGTGACATCCATGCGTGTGTCTTGGACCTTCCGAAGGTGGACAAGAAAACGGCGCAGTCGCGCGATGCGCTGCGCCGTTCGAGTCGGGCCAGCTTACTCGCCCTTGGTCTTTACGACCTTGCGGCCGCGGTAAAAACCATTCGGGCTGATGTGGTGACGCAGGTGCACCTCGCCCGTGGTCGACTCGACGGCCAGCGGGGGCGCGGTCAGCGCATCGTGCGCACGGTGCATGCCACGCTTGGACGGGGACTTCTTGTTTTGTTGAACGGCCATGGAAATGCTCCTGGTAACTGGCTATACGTTTATTGCAGCTTGTTCGAGCCTCGCAGCGAAGCGAGTACGTCGAACGGCGATTTTTTGTCATTCCCGCCATGCGGGCGCGGCGGCTCGCAACTTTCATGCACCGGGGCAAGCGGAAGCGCGAGCAGCATTTCTTCCTCGAGCAGCGCGATCACGTCCAGATCGGGCTGCGCCTCGATGGTGTCGTATTCGTCGTTCTCAAGATCCTCGTCACCGATCGGCGTCCCCGGCCTTACCAGCCGCAGCACCGACACATGATCGAAGTCCCATTCCAGCCCGTTCAGACAACGCTGGCAGCGAACCACCGGCTCCGCCCGGACTTCCAGCCGCAGAAACGGCTTGCCGCCGACATCGCGCTCTCCGGTCAATGTCCAGACTGCTTCGCCAACCGCCTCAACCAGCACGTCGGAAAGTCGCGCCATGTCGGCCAGCGCCACCCGCCCTTGCAGACTGCGCTCGTCTAGAGCAAAGCGGATCGGATCGGAAAGGACGCAGCGTCGCGACATAAGGGCGGGATGATACCATTTCGGACTTTCCTGTCAAAGAGCATTTCCGCAGCCCGATGAGACTCGTCCTCGCCTCGACTTCCGCCTACCGCCGCATGCTGCTCGAACGCCTGCACATCCCGTTCGAGACCGCCCGACCCGAAGTGGATGAAACCCCGCTGAACGGGGAAACGCCCGAGGCTACCGCCAACCGCCTTGCGCTCGAAAAGGCCTTGGCCGTTGCAGCGCGATTCGACGACGCACTGATCATCGGCAGCGACCAGGTCGCCCACATCGGCCGCGAAGTCTTCGGCAAGCCAGGCAGCGTCGAGCGCGCTCACGCGCAACTGCGCCGCATGAGCGGCCAGACCGTGATCTTTCACACCGCACTGGCACTGGTAAACACGCGCAGCGGCGAACGGATGACCGACAGCGTGCCGACCCAGGTGCGTTTTCGCACACTGAACGAGACCGAGATCGTGCGCTATGTAGACAAGGAAATGCCGCTCGACTGCGCCGGCAGCGCCAAATCCGAGGGCCTCGGCATTACGCTCCTCGACGCACTGTCGGGCGACGACCCCACCGCACTGGTGGGCCTGCCGCTAATCGCGCTCTCGCGCATGCTGCGCAGCCAGGGCCTGGAACTGCCTTGAGTCGCTGACTCAGGCGTTCGCGCGCAGCCAGTCTGCCAGCGCCGCGGTCGAATCCACCATCCCCAAGGGCGCCGCTTCGAGCAGCGCCTGGCGCGGATGCGCGCCGAACTCCACCGCCACAGCGTCCACCCCTGCGTTGCGCGCCATCAGCAGATCGTGCGTGGTATCGCCGATCATCAGCGTGCGTTCGGGCAACACACCGCACTCCGCCATGACCTCTTCGAGCATCTGCGGGTGCGGCTTGGAGAAACATTCATCCGCGCAACGCGTGACATGAAAGAACGGGCCAAGCCGACTGTGGCCCAATGCGCGATCAAGCCCCTTGCGGCTCTTGCCGGTGGCAACCCCGAGGAAACGCCCCGAATCCGCCAGCGACTCGACCAGTTCGAACGAACCCGGAAACAGTTCCAGTTGATGGTCGGCGGACAGATAGTGATGGCGATAACGCTCGACCATGTCGGGATAGCCCGCAGGATCGAGCTCCGGCACCGCATACGACAAGGCCTCCTGCAGGCCCAGACCAATGACGTGGCGCGCCCGCGCCTCGGACGGCTCGGGCAGGCCAAGGTCGCGCGCCGAAGCCTGGATGGCACGCACGATGGCGCCGGCCGAGTCCATCAAGGTGCCGTCCCAGTCGAACACGATCAAATCAAAGCGGCGCTTCATACCCGCCCCGCTTCCAGTCGCACGAGGAACTGTTGCAGCTCGGGCGGCAACGGCACTTCGAGATCAAGCATCTCCCCGCTCACCGGATGCGCCAGGCGCAGGCGCGCCGCGTGCAGAAACATGCGCTTGAGCCCTTCACGCTCCAGCGACTTGTTGAGCGCAAAGTCACCGTACTTGTCGTCACCCGCCAGCGGAAAGCCAAGGTGCGTCAGATGCACGCGAATCTGGTGCGTACGCCCTGTCTTCAGCTCCACTTCAACCAGACTGAAACGGTCGTAGTTCCTGACCAGCCGTACGATCGAGTGCGAGGGCTTGCCTTCGTCCGAAACACGCACGCGGCGCTCACCGTCAGCCTGCAGATACTTGTACAGCGGCAACTTCACGTGCTGCAGACGATTCTTCCACTGCCCAACGACCAGGCTGAAGTAATGCTTTTCGATGCTGCCGTTGCGCTGCATGTCATGCAGCACCTTCAGCGCGGAACGCTTCTTGGCGATGATCAGCAAGCCGGAGGTCTCACGATCCAGACGGTGCGCCAACTCCAGCATGCGGGCATCGGGGCGCTGAGCCCGCAACTGCTCGATCACCCCGTAGCTGACGCCACTACCGCCATGCACGGCCGTGCCGGCAGGCTTGTTGACCACCACCAGCGCTTCATCCTCGAACACCACGGGCAGCGGAGTGCCGACCGGAACGGGCGCATTGTTTTCACGCTGCGCGATGCGCACCGGCGGAATGCGCACTTCGTCGCCATCGGCCAGACGGTAGGTGGGGCCGATTCGCCCGCCATTCACACGCACTTCGCCGCTGCGCAGGATCCGGTAGACGTGGCTTTTGGGCACACCCTTGCACACCCGCAACAGATAGTTGTCGATGCGCTGCCCTGCGTCCCCTTCATCAATGCGCACCCGCGTCACCGCAGGCGCTGCGCCTTCAGCCACACTTCCCCCTGTCATTTTATTTCGCACCGCAACATCACGCCCATCAAACAAGCCTCTTGTTCATAAGAACTTTGCGTTGCAGCACACTGATGAAATATACTCTGCGCTGGTTTTGCCGGTGATGACCGGATTCTTTGGCACCCGAAGGTGTCGGAATCGGTCCGGAAATGAGCCCACAAGCGAGCTCCCGACAAACCACAAAGGCTTGCCTCGCGCGCGGCAAAAGCGGCGATGGTAACCCAGACGACGAACCTCGATCCACAGGATCGAGACCTTGGACCCACAAGCGTTAAGCACATGCAGGATCAAGAGTTCCGGCCTACGCGCGGGAACTCCGGAAAACGACCAGCCCGACCCATCAACGCCACAGAATCCCGGATGAAAGCAGTCTCAACAATCGGCTCCTGAACCCGTAAGCGCGATGGTGCGCGCCGTTCGTCCTGCCCGTGTGACAACGCGGGAGTACGAAATACATGAAGCGCATGCTTTTCAATGCGACGCAAGCCGAGGAACTCCGCGTCGCGATCGTCGATGGTCAGAAACTGATCGACCTCGACATCGAATCGGCATCGAAGGAAGAGCGTAAGAGCAACATCTACAAGGCGGTCATTACCCGCATCGAACCGAGTCTCGAAGCAGCTTTCGTCGACTACGGTTCGGAGCGTCATGGCTTCCTGCCCTTCAAGGAAATCTCGCGCAGTTACTTTTCCGGCGGCGGTGATGCCGGCAAGGCGCGCATCCAGGATGTGCTGTCCGTTGGCCAGGAACTCATCGTTCAGGTCGAGAAGGATGAGCGCGGCAACAAGGGCGCAGCACTCACCACCTACATTTCGCTGGCCGGCCGCTACCTGGTCCTGATGCCCAACAACCCGCGCGGCGGTGGTGTATCGCGCCGTGTCGAGGGTGACGAGCGCGCTGAACTACGCGAAGTCATGGATCAGCTTGAAGCCCCTGCCGGCATGAGCCTGATCGCGCGCACCGCGGCGATCGGCCGTTCTGCCGAAGAGCTGCAGTGGGACCTGAACTACCTGCTGCAACTGTGGCAGGCCATCGACGGCGCAGCGACCTCACAGAATGGCGCGTTCCTGATCTATCAGGAAGGCAGCCTCGTGATCCGCGCGATCCGCGACTACTTCCAGCCCGAGATCGGCGAACTGCTGATCGACACCGACGAGGTCTATGAGCAGGCGCGCCAGTTCATGGCCCACGTCATGCCCGACAACGTCGACAAGGTGAAGCGCTACAGCGACGACGTTCCGCTGTTCTCGCGCTTCCAGATCGAGCACCAGATCGAATCCGCCTACGCGCGGCAGGTCACGCTGCCCTCGGGCGGTGCGCTGGTGATCGACCACACCGAAGCGCTGGTGTCGGTCGACGTCAACTCCGGCCGCGCCACCAAGGGTGCGGACATCGAAGAGACGGCGCTGCGCACCAACTGCGAAGCCGCTGACGAGATCGCCCGCCAACTGCGCCTGCGCGACCTGGGCGGCCTGATCGTCATCGACTTCATCGACATGGAATCGCAGAAGGCCCAGCGCGAGGTAGAGAACCGCCTGCGCGACGCCCTGCACCACGACCGCGCCCGCGTTCAGACCGGCAAGATCAGCCGCTTCGGCCTGCTCGAGCTGTCGCGCCAGCGCCTGCGTCCGGCCCTGTCCGAAACCAGCTACGTGCCCTGCCCGCGCTGCCACGGCACCGGCCATATCCGCGGCACCGAATCGTCGGCCCTGCACATCCTGCGCATCCTCGAAGAGGAAGCGATGAAGGAGAACACCGGCGCCGTGCACATCCAGGTGCCGGTTGACGTTGCGACCTTCCTGCTCAACGAGAAGCGTAACGACATCGCACGCATCGAACTGCGCCACCGCATCCAGATCATCATCGTGCCGAACCGGCACATGGAGACGCCGCACCACGAGATCGTGCGCCTGCGTCACGACCAACTCGACGCCGAAGACATCGCGCTGGCGAGCTACCAGATGGCCGCTCAGCCGCCGGCCGTCGACATGCGCCTGCCCGACGAAGGCAGCAGCAAACCCGCCCGTCCAGAAGCCGCCGTCAAGGGCATCGCCCCCGGACAGCCTGCGCCGACCTCCGCAGCTACCGCAGCGGCGGCTGCGCCGGTGGTGGCCGCCGAAGGCAAAGGACTGATCACTCGCTTCTTCGGATGGCTGAGCCGCAGCAATGCACCGGTTCCGGCCCCCGCCGAACCTGCCGCCAAAACCGCCGAAAAGCCCCGTCGCCAGGAGAAGGCTCCGTCCCGCGGCGAGCGCGGTGACCGCGGTGAGCGTGGCGACAATCGTCGCAAC
This sequence comes from Pseudazoarcus sp. NS36, assembly GCF_059703705.1. Classification (NCBI taxonomy): domain Bacteria; kingdom Pseudomonadati; phylum Pseudomonadota; class Betaproteobacteria; order Rhodocyclales; family Zoogloeaceae; genus Pseudazoarcus; species Pseudazoarcus sp. NS36. Next base: position 296,000 of record NZ_BAAKJA010000001.1, read on the forward strand.
GGCCGCAACAACCGCCGTGGTGAAGGCCAGGGCGATCGCACCGAACGCCAGGAAGAGAACCAGAACCAACGTGGCCGTCAGGCTCGCAAGCCGGAAGCCGCCGAGCGTGAAACCCCGGCAGCTCGCGAGAACACCGAATCGCAAGGCGGCCGTAACCGCCGTGGCCGTGGTCAGCGCGCCGAGCCGCGCAAGGAAACGGAGATCGCCGAGGCTGTCGAACTCGCGGAAGTTGCTGCCGCAGTGGTCGTAGCCGAAGCCGCCGTCGAGGCGCAAGCGACGGATGCCGGCGAGAACGGTGACGAAGCTGCTCCGGCACGTCGCCGTCGCCGTCGCGGTCGTCGCGGCCGTGGTGGTGCGGATCGCCAGGATTCCGCCAACGCAGGTGAAAACGAAGGCGCACTCGACAGTGAAGCTGCCCTCGATACCGAAGAATCCGTGAGCGCGGAGGCTGCGGAAGCTGCCGAAACGCAGCAGCCCGTTGCCGCAGCACCCGTAACGGAGAACGTGCCGGACGTGACGGCCATCCCGGTCGAAGAGCAGCCGGCAGCACCGGCGGCTGAGGTTCCGGCGCTGGAAGTCGCCCCGGTTGAACCGCTGCAAACGCTGGCCGAAGAGCCCATGCCGGCATCTCAAGCTGATGCACCGACGGCTGAAGTGGCTGAAATCGCTGAAGTTGTCGAAGCGCCGAAAGCCGCCGAGGCGGAAGTCGTTGCCGAACAACCTGCTGCGGTCGTTGAGGAAGTCGAGCAAGCGCAGCCCGAGCCGGTCAAGCCGGTCGAAAAAGTGGCGGCTCCGAAGTCCCGCCCGAGCGATCCGATCTCGGTGACCGTGCCGCTTGCACAAGTCGGCCTGGAGCTGGTCGAGACCAAACCGGGGGCCGCTCCGGTGGCTGAAGCTCAGCAGACGGTGCCGCTCGGCCGGACACCACGCCGCCCGAAGACCGTGCCGGACGAGCCGCTCCAGCAAGTCGAGACGCGCGACAAGTAATCCGGACCATTCCGGATTCGTATAAAGGGCCACCTTCGGGTGGCCCTTTCTTTTGGCACCCGGGTTCAAGCATGGGCACTGTGCGGACAGGTCAATCCAGCCGCATGGAATGAAAACGGGCGACCCGCAGGCCGCCCGTATCTTCTCAGAACCGTGCTTCAGAAACCCGCTACAGCTCCGTCGCTGCGGGGATCGAAGGCGCCTTCCATCATCCCGCTGGGATGATGCACCAGCGCCCCGGCATGGCCCACTGTTTCGTCGAATGCGTCGATGACATCCACCCTGTGGTGACGGCGTCGCAGCTCTTCGGCCACGCGCGGCGCAAAGCGTGACTCGATCTTGAGCGATTCGGACATGCTGCCCCAGGTACGCCCGAGCAGCCAGCGCGGCGCTGTGACGGCCTGCTGCAGGCCCATACCCATCTGCACGTAGCGCGTGAACACCGCTGCCTGCGTCTGCGGCTGGCCATCGCCCCCCATGGTGCCATAGACCATGCTTCGGCCGTCGTCGAGCAGGGCCAGCGCGGGGTTGAGGGTATGGAAAGGCTTGCGCCCCGGTTCGAGCGTGTTGAGCGCCTTCGGGTCGAGCGAGAAGCTGCAGCCGCGGTTCTGCCAGTTGATGCCCGTATCGGGCAGCACCACACCGCTACCGAACTCGTGATAGATGCTCTGGATAAAGGACACAGCGCGTCCTTCTCCGTCGATCACGCCCATCCAGATCGTGTCGCCCGGCTCCGTCGCACCGCCCCAGGCCAGCGCGCGGTTGCGGTCGACATTGCCGGCCAGGGCATCGAGCTTGTCGGCATCAAGCAGAGACTGCGCGTCGACGGTCATGTAGGCCGGGTCGGTGACGTGCTCGTCACGTACCCGGAAAGCCTGCTTGGTGGCTTCGACCGCGAGGTGGATGTAATCGGCCGACATCGGATCAACCTGTTCCACGCCAAGGCGGTCCAGCGTGCCGAGAATGGCCAGCGATATCACGCCCTGCGTCGGCGGCGTCATGTTGTAAACCTTGCCCCGCGAGTGCTTCAGCTCAACCGGCGTGCGCAGCTCGGCGCGGTGCCGCGCCAGATCTTCCGCGCGTAACGGGCTGCCCAACTGCTGCAGATCGGCGGCGATACGCTGGGCCACTTCCCCCTCGTAGAAATCGCGCAGGCCCGCGTCGGCAAGCCGTTCTAGCGTTGCCGCCATGCGCGGCTGACGGAACACGCTGCCCTCAGCCGGCGCCGAGCCCTCCACCAGAAAGGTATCCGCAAAGCCCGGCTGCCTGTGCAGCTCGCCGAACTTGGCGCTGGTGCTGGCCGCTTGGCTGCGGGTCACCGGAATCCCGTCGCGTGCATAACCGATGGCATCAGCCAGCAAACGCTGCAGCGTCAAGCTGCCGCCCCACTCGCGACTCACCTTGAAAGCCAGATCCCAACCCGAAATCGTGCCGGCCACCGTATTGGCCGCCAGCGGGCCACGCATCGGAATCGACGACATGCCCTTCTCGGCATAGAACTCCCGCGTCGCACCAGCCGCCGCGGCGCCGCAAGAGTCGATCGCGCGCGGCGCCTTGCCCGGCTCGGAGAACAACCAGAAGCTGTCACCGCCGATGCCGTTCATGTGCGGATAGACCACCGCGATCGTTGCGGCCGCCGCAATCATGGCCTCCAGCGCATTGCCCCCATCGCGCAGTACGGCCGAGGCCGACTGGGCAGCCATGGCGTGCGACGCCACCGCGATCCCGCGCGTTGCGCGGACCGGATTGATCATCTCGTCTTCTCCTTGCTTGTTGTTATTTGTGAATGCGCGGCGCTACTTCATCCAGCCGATGGCCTTGGGCAGCCAGGTGGCGATATCCGGGAAAGCCATGACCAGGCCGAGACCCAGAACCTGCAGACCGATGAAGGGGATGACGCCCTTGTAGATCTCCATCACCTTGACCTCGGGAGGCGCGCAGCCCTTCAGGAAGAACAGCGCCCACCCGAATGGTGGTGTCAGGAAGGAGGTCTGCAGGTTGATGCAGATCAGGATGCCCAACCACACCATGTCAACCCCGGCCGCCACGAAGAACGGCAGCAGCAGCGGCAGCACGATGTAGGAGATTTCGATCCATTCAAGGAAGAAGCCGAGGATGAACAGCAACACCATCATGAAGATGATGGTTCCCCACAGCCCGCCCGGCACAAGCTCCATGAACTCGGCAATCAGGTCTTCGCCGCCCAGCCCGCGGAAGGACAGGCTGAAAGCCTGCGAGGCGAGGATGATGAACATGATCATGGAGGTCGTGATCAGCGTCTGGCGCAAGGTATCGCGCAGCACGTCCATGTTCATCTTGCCCAGACCGATGACCAGCAGGATGGCGCCGAAAGCGCCCATCGCAGCCGCTTCGGTCGGCGCCGCGACGCCGCCGATGATCGAGCCAAGTACCGCACCGACCAGCGCCATCGGCGGCAGCACACCGCGCAGGAAAGCCTTGAGCAGATCCATGCGCGACATCGTGTCGAGCTCCTCCTCGGTCAGCGCCGGCGCAAGTTCGGGCTTAATCCAGGCGATGAACAGGATGTAGAGCACGTACAGGGCCGCCAGCATCAAGCCCGGCATCAGCGCCGCCGCGAACAGCGTGCCGACGGATTCACCCATCAGGTCGGACAGCAGGATCAGCACCAGACTGGGCGGGATGATCTGCCCCAGCGTGCCGGAAGCGCAGATCGCACCACTGGCCAGACCGTGGTCGTAGCCGCGCTTGAGCAGCGTCGGCAGCGCAATCAGACCCAAGGTCACGATGGTGGCGCCGACAATACCGGTGGCCGCGCCCATCATCACGCCCACGAGCACGATGGCCATGCCCATGCCGCCGCGCAGCCGGCCGGCCAGATGGCCCATGACGTCGATCATGTCCTCGGCGATGCGGGACTTCTCGAGCATCACCCCCATGAACACGAACAGCGGCACCGCCAGCAGCGTGTAGTTGGTCGCCGCCCCGTACAGACGCGACGGCAGCAGATTGAACAGCAGCGGCCCGAAACCGATCAGGCCGAAGACGATGCCTGACACTGCAATCGCGTACGCCACCCTCACGCCCAGCGTGAGCATGACGACGAAGCTGACCAGCATCAGGATGGCAAGAATTTCATTGGTCGGCATTGCGCGCTCCCGTGCGATGACCCATCACGGCTGCGAGCTTGCGCAGCGCCATGGCGATGCTCTGTATGCCGAGCAGAGTGAAGCCTGAAATCACGAAGGACTTGAGAATCCATCGGTGGGTAAGTCCGCCGGGATCGGGCGAAATCTCACCCATGTCGTGGGACTGGGTGACGAAACGTATGGCCAGCCACGCAAAGTAGAAGGACATGGGGGCCATCAGCAGTGCGGCACTGAGGAACTCCATCCAGTCCTTGGTCTTCTGGCTGAAGGTCTGATAGACGATGTCGACGCGCACATGGGCGTCGTGCTTCTGCGTGTAGGCGATGCCCCACAGCGAAATCACCGCCAGCAGGTGCCACTCCAGCTCCTGCGCCCACACGGCGCCGAAACTCATCGTGTAGCGCAGCAGCACTTCCGCCGCGATCAGCACCACCAGCGCGAGGATCAGCCAGGAAGTGAAGCGGCCAGTCCAGTCGATGAACGACTCGATCCTGTCGGCCGCTCGTTCGAGTTTTGTCATGGAAGGACTCTCTCGATGTTCGGAAAAACCGTGGCGACCGACCGCTTGCGCGTGCCGGGCGCCACGGCGGAGGCACCGCTTAGCGGACCGTCGTGGCGAAGGTCGTTTCGCTGATCTGGTTCCACTTGTCGTGCTTCGCCTTGAACGCGAAGAACGAGTCATGGACCTTCTTGACCATCGGATCCTTGGCCGCGGCGTCATTCAGGATGCTGCGGCTGGATTCGCGCAGGGCCTTGATGACGTCCTCAGGCAAGCGCGCCACCTTGACGCCGGAGTTTTCGACCAGATCGGCCAGGGCCGGACCGTTCTGCGCCTCAATCCACAGCATGCCTTCCTGGTTGGTGGCGTCTGCCGCGGCCTGCACGATGGCCTTCAGATCGTCCGGCAAGCTCGCCCAGGCCTTGTCGTTGATGACGATTTCGGAGGTCGTTGCAGGCTCATGCCAGCCGGTCGTGTAGTAGTACTTGGCTGCGTTCTGCAGGCCCAGACGCTTGTCGAGGAAGGGGCCGACCCACTCCGCGGCGTCGATCACGCCACGCTCCAGCGCCGGGAAGATCTCACCACCGGGCAGCAGCTTCACGTCCACACCCAGCGCGGCGTACATGCGACCCGCCAGACCCGGGATGCGCATCTTCAGGCCTTTGAAGTCGGCCGCACTCTCGACCGGCTTCTTGAACCAGCCCGTCATCTGCACGCCGGTACAACCGGCTGCCATCGGCACCACGTTGAAGGGCTTGTAGACCTCGCGCCACAGCTCCATACCGCCGCCGTGATAGAGCCACGAATGGTGGCCGACAAAGCTCATGCCGAAGGGAACGGTGGCGAAGTACTGTGCGGCAAAGGTCTTGCCGGCCCAGTAGTAGGACACGCCGTGGTTCATCTCGACGATGCCGGCCGAGCAGGCGTCAAAGCCCTCGAAAGCCGGCACCAGTTCGCCCGCGGCATACACCTTGATCTTGATGCGGCCGCCGGACATGGCTTCGACGCGCTTGGCGAAAGCCTCTGCGCTGCCGGGACCGGACTGGTAGTAAGGCGTACCGGCCGGCCAGGTGGTGGTCATTTTCCAGTTGAAGTTTTTCTGCGCACTCGCGATGAGGGGAAAACCTGCCGTAGCGGCTGCGCCGCTCGCGAGAAGGGTACCTTTAAGCATGCCACGTCGATTCATATCACTCTCCATTACCGAAAAGGAAAATCCGGGATCGACCGCCCACGTCCGGCGCACCCTTGCAGGCTTGCACCACTGCGGACAACACGACCGCCCCACTCGCGACTACTGCAAACTCCGTACCAGCTTTTCTAAGTCAGACAAAAAACATTCTCGGGACGTCGATGTCGGGTTGCGGACATCTCCAGCCCGTCTGCATCCTGACACATCAGATGCCCCCGCTCATTTGGAAATTTCCCCAAATGGCGATCCGCCACAACTGACATGTCAGAATGCCAATTGCCATGCAAGTTTAGGATTCGTGCGGATTGAGTCAAGCAAATTGTTGTGCCGGTGAAATCCAGCCGCGCCCCCGGGCATGCTTCTCACCACCTCACCACCATGCTCGTGAGCCGCCATAAATGGGGCTGCTGCAGGTTTGCAACGCTTGTACTGCACGGGAATACTCTTTTCCAATCAATGCACTGAATTCGTGCAAAAGCAGCTCTGAGCGCACTTTATTGGGGCGCCGTCAGAGCGCACAGAAACGTGGCGTGAATACGCCACGTCAGGAATACTTCGTGGGGAATGCCCGCAGAAAGGCAGACAGCAGCGCTCAATCTGCCATGTCAGAAATCAGGCGGGACGTCAGAGCAGCGCCCGCATGGTGCGGTAGGTGTACTGCTCGACATAGTCGACCAGACGGTCGGAAGCCTCGCGCGCGCGCTTTTCATCCTTGCGCCCGATCGCCTCGGCGATCTCGGCATGCAGACCGGATACCTGGGCCAGATCGCCGACCTGACGGAAGTAGAGATACCAGAAACGTCGCGTCTGCGCCTGCAAGGGCCGCATGGCCGCTGCAGCGTAGTCGTTGCGCGCGGTCTCGGCAACCAGCGCGTTGAACTCGGCGTCGGCAGGCAGGAAGATGGCTTCGTCGTCGTGCTCGGCCGCCTCGAAGAAACGCCCGGCCAGCTCGGCAAAACGTTTGCAGGTGGCGGGCTCGGCCAGCCGCGCGGCACGCCCGACCAGAATCCGCTCCAGCTCGCGCCGCACCTCGATGAGCTTGAAGTGTTCGGCGATATCGATCTCCGACACAACCGCACCCGAGCGCGGCAACACCTTGATGGTCCGCTCGTAGGCCAGACGCTGCAGGGCCTCGCGCACCGGCGTACGGCCGATACCGAGCTGCGCGCTGATGGATTTCTCGGAAATCCGGCTACCCGGGGGCAGCGACAGCTTGACGATCATCTCCTCGATCTGACGATACGCGTACTGCGCCTGGGTTTCGGAATCGCGCGCGACAGGCGCTCCGATGTCGTTGCGGTTGGATCGGGACATGAGCGTGGTCAGGGGCGCCGGCAGGACATGTGAATGAGTTTGTGAAAATACGCGGCGGCGAGAGGCCGGTCAACGCGAGATCAAACGCGGCCGCCCCCGGCAGCGATCCGTTCAAGCAGCCCGCGGACACCGGCTTCGCACAGATCCAGCACGTGCTCGAATCCTCCGCCATCACCGTAGTAGGGATCGGGAACCTCATCGGCTGCCGCCTGCGGCGCACAGGCCATGAACAGATCAACGCGCTGCTGCAGGTGCGGCGGGCATATTCTCTGCATCTGCTCCAGGTGCCCGCGATCCATCGCAAGCACCAGATCAAAACGCTCGAAGTCCGCCAACTCCAGACGTCGGGCACGCTGGGACGAGAGGTCGTAGCCACGTCGCGCGGCCGCCTCCCGGGTACGCGCGTCGGGCGCCTCGCCGACGTGATATCCCTGCGTGCCGGCGGAATCGAACGTCACCGCCACGGACAAGCCTCCTTCGGCAAACATGCGCCGCGCCACCCCTTCGGCGGTTGGCGAGCGACAGATGTTTCCGGTGCATACAAAGAGCACGCGCATCGAACCCTCTGCACTCATGCGTCCCCGCCTCCGTCGTGCACATCCGCGCCGAAGGCGCGCTGACGCAGGCGGAAGAGCTCGTCGCGCATCGCAGCTGCCTGCTCAAACTCAAGATTGCGCGCATGCACCTGCATGGCCTTCTCGAGCTTTTGGATCTCTTTTGCCAGCCCTTTCTCGTCCAGCAGGGCGTAGTCGATGCGGGCGCTGTCGGCTACCCGCGAGGCCTTCACATCGTCGCCGCCGCTGGCATACACGCCGTCGATGATGTCCTTGATGCGCTTGGAGACACTGCGCGGCGTCACGCCATTGGCCTCGTTGAAGGCAATCTGCTTGTTGCGGCGCCGCTCGGTCTCGTCCATGGCGGCCTTCATGGAGCGCGTGACGCGGTCGCCATACAGAATGGCCGTGCCATGCAGGTGGCGCGCGGCGCGGCCGATGGTCTGGATCAGCGAGCGCTCGGAACGCAGAAAGCCCTCCTTGTCGGCATCCAGAATCGCCACCAGCGACACTTCGGGTATGTCCAGCCCCTCGCGCAGCAGGTTGATGCCGACCAGCACGTCAAATTCGCCCAGGCGCAGGTCGCGGATGATCTCGACGCGCTCGACGGTGTCGATGTCCGAGTGCAGGTACCGCACGCGGATGCCGTTCTCCCGGAAGTACTCGGTCAGGTCCTCGGCCATGCGCTTGGTCAGCACCGTGACCAGCACGCGCTCCTCGACCGCCACGCGGCGCTTGATCTCGGACAGCAGATCATCGACCTGCGTGGTCGCCGGGCGCACCTCGATCAACGGGTCGACCAGCCCGGTGGGCCGCACCACCTGCTCGACCACCTGCCCCTGATGCTGGGCCTCGTAGTCGGACGGCGTGGCGGAAACGAACACCGTCTGCGGCATCAGACGCTCGAACTCATCAAACTTGAGCGGCCGGTTGTCCACGGCCGACGGCAGGCGGAAGCCGTACTCGACGAGGTTCTCCTTGCGCGAGCGGTCGCCCTTGTACATGCCGCCGATCTGCGGAATCGCGACGTGCGATTCGTCGACGAACAGCAGCGCGTCCGAAGCCAGGTAGTCGATCAGTGTCGGCGGCGGCTCGCCGGAGGCGCGCCCGGAGAGATGGCGGGAATAGTTCTCGATGCCCTTGCAGAAGCCCATCTCGGCCAGCATCTCGAGGTCGAACAGCGTGCGCTGCTCGATGCGCTGGGCCTCGACCAGCTTGCCGGATCGGTGAAACTGCTCGCGCCGCTCCTTCAGCTCCTGCTTGATGCCCTCGACGGCCTTGAGCACTGTCGCGCGCGGCGTCACGTAATGGCTGGACGGATACACCGTAAAGCGCGCGAGCTTGTGCTTGAGATGCCCGGTCAGCGGATCAAACAGCGTCAGATGCTCGACCTCGTCGTCGAACATCTCGACACGCACCGCCAGTTCGGCGTTCTCGGCCGGGAAGACGTCGATCACATCTCCGCGCACGCGAAAGCAGCCGCGCTGGAAATCAACGTCATTGCGCGTGTACTGCATGGCCACCAAGCGCTCGATCAGATCGCGGTGCGCCATGCGCTCGCCCTCGCGCAGGTGCAACACCATGGCGTGGTAATCGGACGGATCACCGATACCGTAAATGCACGACACGGTGGCCACGATCACCACATCACGACGCTCCAGCAGACTCTTGGTGGCCGACAGGCGCATCTGCTCGATGTGTTCGTTGATCGAGGAATCCTTCTCGATGAACATATCCCGCGACGGTACGTAGGCCTCGGGCTGGTAGTAGTCGTAGTAGCTGACGAAATACTCGACGGCGTTCTCGGGGAAGAACTCGCGAAATTCCGCATACAGCTGCGCCGCCAAGGTCTTGTTCGGGGCAAGCACCAGGGCCGGCCGACCACTGCGTGCAATCACGTTGGCCATGGTGTAGGTCTTGCCCGAACCGGTGACGCCGAGCAGGGTCTGGAACATCAGCCCGTCACCGATGCCTTCGAGCAGCTTTTCGATGGCCGCAGGCTGGTCGCCAGCAGGCGCAAACGGCTGATGCAGACGGAAGGGGCTACCTTCGTAGGTGATGACGCTGTCCGTGCCCGTGGGGCTTGTCATGGTAGACTCTTGCTCCTGTACGTGGGCTGAAAACCGGCAATTCCAGTGGGCATGCGCTGCCCGGCCCCGACCGCCAATTATTTCGCAAATCGTCGCTCAAAGCACGGCCTCATCGCCCCGCCAGGGTAAACGGCTCATGCCTCGCGGCACACCACTCAAAGGGAATGGACATGTCTGCATCGATCTTCGCCAACGTCGAAATGGCCCCGCGCGACCCCATCCTGGGGCTCACCGAAGCCTTCAACGCCGATACCCGCACCGAGAAGGTGAACCTCGGTGTCGGCGTGTACCAGGACGACAACGGCAAGATCCCGCTGCTGGCCTGCGTCAAGGCCGCCGAGAAGGCCCGCGTCGAAGCCGGCCTGCCGCGTGGCTACCAGCCCATCGAAGGCGCAGCCGCCTACAACGGCGCGGTGCAGAGCCTGCTGTTCGGCGCGGACTCCGAAGTGGTCAAGTCCGGCCGCGTGGCCACGTTCGAGACCCTGGGCGGCACCGGCGCACTCAAGGTCGGCGGTGACTACCTCAAGCAGCTGCTGCCGAACGCCACGATGTACCTTTCCGACCCGAGCTGGGAAAACCACCGCCAGGTGTTTGAATCCATCGGCTTCAAGGTCGAAACCTATCCGTACTACGACGCGGCCACCCGCGGCGCGAACTTCCCCGCCATGAAGGCCAAGCTGGCCAGCCTGCCGGCCGGCTCGGTCGTGCTGCTGCACGCCTGCTGCCACAACCCGACCGGCGCCGACATCACCGAAGCGCAGTGGGGTGAAGTGGTCGAGGCCTGCCGTGCGCAGAAACTGGTGCCCTTCCTCGACATCGCCTACCAGGGCTTCGGTGACGGCCCCGAGGCTGACACCGCTGCGGTACGCATGTTTGCCGACAGCGGCATGCAGTTCGTCGTCGCCAGCTCCTTCTCCAAGAATTTCTCTCTGTACGGCGAGCGCGTCGGCGCGCTGTCCATCGTCACCGAGAGCAAGGAAGAAGCCGGCCGCGTGCTGTCGCAGGTCAAGCGCGTGATCCGCACCAATTACTCCAACCCGCCGACCCACGGCGGCATCGTCGCCGCAGCCGTGCTCAACTCCCCCGAGCTGCGCAAGCAGTGGGAAGAAGAGCTGGCCGGCATGCGTGATCGCATCCGCGCCATGCGCACCGGCCTGGTTGAAAAGCTCAAGGCAGCCGGCGTGAAGCAGGACTTCTCCTTCGTCATCGCGCAGCGCGGCATGTTCTCCTACACCGGCCTCACCAAGGACCAGGTGGAGCGTCTGCGCGAAGAGTTCGGCATCTACGCCGTCGGCACCGGCCGCATCTGCCTGGCCGCGCTGAACAGCCGCAACATCGACTACGTTGCCAAGGCCATCGCCGCAGTCGTCCAATAAGTCGCATCGTTTCTTGACCATGAGGCGTGCGTTGCCTAGAATGCGCGCCTCTGTTCCCCGATAGCTCAGTTGGTAGAGCAACGGACTGTTAATCCGTGTGTCCCTGGTTCGAGCCCAGGTCGGGGAGCCAAACAGCGTGTCACGCCGCCTGGCGGGGCACATGCAGTACCCGGAAGTACCTCTTTATTCCCCGATAGCTCAGTTGGTAGAGCAACGGACTGTTAATCCGTGTGTCCCTGGTTCGAGCCCAGGTCGGGGAGCCAGAAACAAGCAAGACGCCGCCTCCGGGCGGCGTCTTGCTTTTGCCCCGGCAATATCCACTTTTTCGCCCACCCGAAAAGCCACTCAACAAATTCAGGCTGGTAGTGCTGCCCCTGCTCGCGCAGAATGCGCAGGATCCGGAACTGCAGAGCACGGCCGCCGCGAAGAACAAGACGCCTCGGCACTCTTCGCCAACACATCAGGGCCTTCCTCGATAAGCAATGCTGACCCGCTACACACTCCGAAAGTATGCGTCGGCCTTGCGTACCGACCCCCTCCGCAAGCTGCTGCGGCATCGACACCGCCGTGAGGACGAACTTCGCGCGGAGTACGAAAAACTGTCGGTGAGTGAGCAGCCGGACACCTACGCTCTGTACCGCATCATCGGCAACGACCTCCCCCCGCGACACACGGCCGGTCAGACCGAGAGCAATCTCCGCTTCATCCTGGAACACGAGCCCCGACTGGAGGCTTGCGAGAAGCGCTGGATCGTCAACCGCATTCACAACCCGGCCCGCGAAGAGATGGTCCTGCGGCTGCTTGATGAGTTTGAGCAGCCCTACGAGCACATCCCGTTTGTTGCCGAGGAGTATCGACAGATCGGCCTGGACTACAGCTGCCTGCCGGACCCGGACTATCTCGAAAGCGCAGCCTGCCGCCGCCTGACCGAAGATCAGCGCACCCGCCTGACCCTCGCACTCAATCGCCTCAAGACCAACTACATCATGAATGTGAACGGGGCGCGCAACCTGGCATTGAGTCTTGGCTCGCAGCGCAGCAAATGGGTGCTCCCGCTCGATGGCGGATGCTTCTTCACGGCACCTGCCTGGTCGGAGCTGACCCACGCAATCGGGCAGCGCCCGTGGTACCCGTACGTTCTGATACCAATGTGCCGTATCGAGGACAACCGCCAGTTGCTCGACCCTTGCTTTTACGCACGCCCCATCGACGAACCTCAGATGGTGTTCCGCCGCGACACTGCAGAGAGGTTCGACCCGACTTTCACCTATGGACGCCGTGACAAACTTGAGCTGTTCTGGCGTCTGGGCGTGCCGGGCCCATGGCACGACCTGCGCGACGACCCATGGGACTTGCGCCGCAACCGAGTCTCAGCCGACGAAGGAATCTTTACCGCGGCCGGCTGGATATGCCGTCTGTCCAGTGGCGAGCCCCCTCCGTCTGACCCGAAAATCTCCACGAGCAAGCGCTTTCGCCAACGCCAGATCGCAATCCTCGCAATGATCGAACAGGCCGACGCCGGTCTCGCCAAGGACTGAACGCATGCAGCTGATTCTTCATATCGGGATGCCCAAGACCGGCTCCACCGCCCTGCAGAATGCCCTGACGGCCATGAGCCCAGCTCTGCGCGAGCGTGGCATCTTGTTTCCAACGCCGACGACAGGCTTCAACAACCACAACTTCCTGTGGTTGTTGACCGAGAATCCGGACTGTCTGACAGGCATGTTTCGCGACAAGATCCGGCGAAATCCAAACTATCTGACACACACGATTCCGGCGGCATGGAACACCGTTCGTTCGGACATCCAGCAATACAGACCGCACAAACTCATACTGTCTAGCGAGATGCTGTTCTATGCGCTCTCGCATGATCATCGCGGCTTGCTGCGCGAGAAACTGCGCAGCCTGAGCGATGAAATCGTGACGATTGCCTACTTCCGGCAGCCCTCCCGTCAGTACCTCTCGGCAACACAACAGCGATTGCGCGAAGATGCCGGCAATTTCGCACCTCCTGCACCGGTTTACACCAGAAACTTCATCGAGAGTTGGGAAGAATGCATGAGCAACAAGCTGGTCGCGCTACGCTATGATCGCTCAGCATTGCTGCACGGGGACATCACCGCCGACTTCCTGTCCCGCTGCCTCGAACCCACCGAATCCGCCGGTATAGAAATCCCTCACGTTTCGGCCAATGAATCGCTCAGCGCTGAATCGATGGAGATTCTGCAAGACTATCGTCGCACCATCCATCCAAAAGGCGATGACGATCGATTCGACGACATCATTGCCTTGCGCCGTGCGCTCGTAGAGGTCGAGGCCTCGGGTGTACCCAGCAGCAAGCCAGAGCTGCATCCCGAACTTGCGGAGTACATCGATTACTCGAGTACCGATCTGTGCTGGCTACGCGAACGCTATGGCCTGACTTTCCCCAGTCTGGACTACGCACGCATCGCCGATCGGCCCATTCCTCCCTTACCAAAGAATCTGCGCGTATCGGACATCTGTCCGTTAGACCCGCGCAAGAAGGACGCGCTATACGCGCATGCACTCAAACTCATCCATGACAAGCTCACGCATCGGCTGGAAAAGCGCAAGCGCAAACAGCGCTCACTGTTCGGCTGGTTCCGTTGAAACTCATGCCCTGGACCTACAAGCTCAAGAAGCGCTTGTCCGAAATCACCGGAGACCCGTTCCGGGCTCTGCGTCGACGCAGGCATCGTCAGGATGCGTCGCTGCGCGAGGAATATGGCAGCCTGGGTATCAGCCAGGAAGCCGACACCTACGGGCTCTACCGCGTCATCGGCAATGACCTGCCGCCGCGACACCACAATGGCCAGACCCTGGAGAGCCTGCGCTTCATCCTTGAGCACGAGCCGGTGCTGGAGCGGTGCGAGAAGCGCTGGATCATCAACCGCATCTACGACCCGCAACGCCAGGCCGACATCATTGCGCTACTTGAACGCTTCGGACAACGCTACGACCTCATCCCCTTCGAGTTCGACGAGTACCGCAAGCTCGGCACTGATACGAACTGCCTGCCTCACCCCGATTACCTCGACAGCTGGGAGTATCGCCGGCTCGACGAACGTGCACGCTTGCGGCTTGAGCTCGCCCTGTTGCGCCCGAAAGTCCTGTACGCGATGAACATCAATGCAGCACGCAACCGGGCCCTGCATGACGGCAAATGCCAGTTCAAATGGGTGCTGCCCTGGGATGGAGCGACCTTCGTCACCACCAACGCATGGAACGATATCCGGCGCTCCATCGAAAGTCGCCCGCATCTCCGCTACTTTCTAGTCCCGCTGACGCGCATTGAGGAGAACCGCCTTCTTCTCAAAGCCGACTTCTACCGGACACCACAGGATGAACCGCAGATCATCGTGCGCCGCGACAGCCGGGAAGAATTCGACCCTGAGTTGCCCTACGGCAACCGCAACAAGATCGAGCTGTTCGCACGCCTGCGCGTCCCTGGCCCGTGGCTGACGCTCACCGACGACCCCTGGGATTTGCCGCGCAAGAGAATATCGCCCGAAGAAGGTCAGTTCGCGTTCGCCGGCTGGGTTGCCCGGCTTGCCAGCGGGACTTCAATCACCAGCAGTACCCACCCTCTCCGGCAAGACATGCGCAAGATTCACGACCTGCGCCTGCAGGGCATCCGAACCATGATCGAACAGATCGACCGTGATGCCGCCGTTCCCGGAACCGTCGCTCACCAGGCGCTCGGGTAAAGTGAAGCCCAATCTGCACTTGCCCACAGCCTGATGACACGAAGACGCGACAGCAAACCCGCTACTTCGGACATGGCCCTGTTCCGGCGCTCGGCGTCGTTGCTGGTGCCCTACTGGCCGCTGTTCGTGCTCAGCATCGCTGGCTTCAGCCTCTACGCTTCGGGCCAACCCGCGATGGCGTGGATCCTCAAAGGCTTTGTGGACGGCATCAACAACCCGGAGCAAGCCTTTGTGCTCGGCATGCCGATGCTCTACGGCTTCCCGCTGATCCTGATTCTTGTCACCGTCTATCAGGGCGTTGGCTCCTTCATTGGCAGCTACACCCTCACCCGGGTCTCGCAGATGATCGGCCACAACCTGCGCAAGCGCCTTTTCCGGCACTTGCTGGCGCTGCCCGAGGAGTATTTCGACGCCCACAAGAAAGGACACATCCACACGCGCGTCACGGCCAATGTCGGCACGGTTGTCAGTTCGGTCACCGAATCGCTGCAGATCCTGTTCAGAGACGGCCTCAGCGTCATTGCACTGCTGGCCTTTCTGATGTGGCAGGACTGGCGTCTGACGCTGACGCTGTTCCTCGCCGCCCCACCCCTGCTGCTGTTGGCACGAAGCGGTGCGAAGCGCTTCCGCTCCATCAGTCGCGATATCCAGAAGGCGATGGGCAACGTCACCCAGGTGCTGACCGAAGTCGTTGGCGCCCATCGCACGGTACGCAGCTTTGACGCGTCGGAGCAGGAGTATCAGCGCTTCCGCAGGACACTCAAGGAGAACATGGCACGCCAGCTGCGTCTGGTGAAGATCAGTGCCGTATTCACTCCCATCGTCCAGCTCATCACGGCCGTCGCGCTGGCCGGCGTGATGTTCATGGTGCTCTATTTCCGCGCCGAAGCCACCGCCGGAGACCTGATCGCCTACATCACCGCTGCTGCGCTGCTGCCCAAACCGATGCGTCACCTGTCCGAGCTGAGCGTCAACCTGCAGCGCGGGCTGGCAGCGGCCGAGAACGTTTTCGGATTCTTCAACGTTGCCACCGAGGGCGAGGGCGGACCCCGTCGCGTCGAGCGGGTCGCAGGCTCGATTCGCGTCGAAGGCCTTGATTTCGCCTACGCCACGTCGACATCGCCGGTGCTGCAGGGCGTGTCGTTTGGAATCCCTCCCGGCCAAACCTGTGCGCTGGTCGGCCGGTCGGGCAGCGGGAAATCGACCCTGGCGACGCTGCTCCCGCGCTATTACAGCTGTGCCGATGACCAGATCTTCATCGACGATGTCGACATCAATCAGTACAACCTCAAAGACCTGCGCCGACAGATTGCGGTGGTGTCACAGGAAGTCCAGCTTTTCAATGACACCATTCACAACAACATCGCCTATGGCGAGCTGGCCAACGCCACACCGGAAGCAGTCGCCGCGGCGGCGCAGGCTGCCCATATCGCTGAGTTCATCGAAGGCCTTGAGCACGGTTACCAGACGCTCATCGGCGCACATGGCACACAGCTGTCCGGCGGACAGCGCCAGCGTATCGCCATCGCCCGCGCTTTCCTCAAGAATGCGCCGATCCTCATCCTCGACGAGGCCACTTCGGCGCTAGACAACACCACTGAAAGTGCCATCCAGAAGGCATTGGCCGAGTTGCGCGCAGGGCGCACGACCATGATCATTTCGCATCGCCTGTCATCGGTCATGGATGCGCAGCAGATCCTCGTGCTCGAAGACGGCCGCATTGTCGAGCGTGGTACCCACGAGCAGTTGCTACGCGCCAACGGCGCCTACGCCACGCTGTTCCGACGCGAGAGCGCCGACGGCGAAGCCGCTCTGTAACCGAAACGGAAACGGCCACCGACAGGTGGCCGTTTCCGTCGCGTGAGCAGCAACAAGGCTCAGTGAAACTGCTCTTCCTCGGTCGAGCCGGTCAGCGCAGTCACGCTGGACTTGCCCCCCTGGATCACCGTGGTCACGTCGTCGAAGTATCCGGTGCCGACTTCCTGCTGATGCGACACGAAGGTATAGCCGCGATCCCGCGCGGCGAACTCGGGCTCCTGCACTTTCTCGACATAGGCGCTCATGCCGCGACGGGCATAGTCGTGCGCCAGATCGAAGGCGTTGAACCACATCGAGTGGATGCCCGCCAGCGTGATGAACTGGTACTTGTAGCCCATCGCGCCAAGCTCACGCTGGAATTTGGCGATGGTCGCGTCGTCCAGGTTCTTCTTCCAGTTGAACGACGGCGAGCAGTTGTAGGCCAGCATCTTGCCCGGGTGCGCACGCTGCACCGCCTCGGCAAAGCGCTTGGCAAAGTCCAGGTCCGGCGTGCCGGTCTCGCACCACACCATGTCAGCGTACTCGGCGTAGGCCACGGCGCGCGATACCGCCTGATCGAAGCCCTTGTAGGTGCGGTAGAAACCTTCCGGCGTGCGCTCGCCAGTGATGAAGGGTTTGTCGTTCTCGTCGTGGTCGCTGGTCACCAGATCGGCAGCCTCGGCATCGGTGCGGGCAATCACCAGCGTCGGCACACCCATCACGTCGGCCGCCAGTCGCGCCGCGATCAGCTTCTGGTTCGATTCATTGGTCGGCAACAGCACCTTGCCGCCAAGGTGGCCACACTTCTTCACGGACGACAGCTGATCCTCCCAGTGCACCCCGGCCGCACCGGCGCGGATCATCGCCTTCATCAGCTCAAAGGCATTCAGCACGCCACCGAAACCAGCCTCGGCATCCGCCACGATCGGCGCGAAGTAATCAACGTAGCCAGCATCGCCCGGATTCACGCCCTTGCTCCACTGGATCTGATCGGCGCGCTCAAAGGTGTTGTTGATGGACTGCACCACCTGCGGCACGGAATTGACCGGGTACAACGACTGGTCCGGGTACATCGCGCCATAGGTGTTGTTGTCGGCCGCCACCTGCCAGCCCGACAGGTAGATGGCCTTAACGCCGGCCTTGACCTGCTGCATGGCCTGCCCGCCGGTGAGCGAGCCCAGGCAGTTCACATACGGCGTCTCGGTGACGAGCTTCCACAGCTTTTCGGCACCGACGCGGGCAAGCGTGCTTTCAGCCTGGATGGAGCCGCGCAGACGCACGACGTCTTCTGCCGAATACGGGCGCTTGATGCCCTTCCAGCGCGGGTTGGTTGCCCAGTCGTGTTTCAGGGCGGCGATCTGCTGCTCTCGGGTCATGGTCATGGCGTACTCCGTCAGGCCGGTTATGGATCACGAAGGCCGCCGCGCCGCTGACCTGGTCACGCTTGCACGGTCTTGCCTCCTGCCCCCGCTGTCGGCATCGAAACCGGCAGCGCGTGAGAAACAGTATAGGCATCATGCGGCGGCGCAACAACAACTCTTATATAAGACATAAGATTTATATTTTTATTTATTTTCAATGCTATAGAGAGTTATTTTTGCATTACGAAACCGTATTTGACTTCATGAAATGACTCTCTCCTGCGTCGCGGCAGGAACCGGCCGCACAGACACGCCCCCGGTCCAGCTGGACGCCTCACACCCGGCAGCCCCCATGAACCAGCGACTCACGCATCAGCCGGTGTGGTCACGATGTGAATCGGCTCAACCAGCGTGCGATGCACCGGGCACTTGTCAGCAATCTCCATCAGGCGCTCACGCTGCTCACCATCCAGATCACCCGTGATACGAATCTCGCGCGTGATCTCGGTGATCTGCCCGTTTTTGTCTTCACATGCCTCACAGTCCGCCGCGTGCACGCGGCGCTGGCGCAGATGCACCGTAACCTCGTCCAGCGCCATCTTCTTGCGGCGTGCGTACATGCGCAGCGTCATCGCCGTGCAGGCGCCCAGACCCGCCAACAGGTAGTCATAGGGCGATGGCCCCAGATCCGCCCCACCCATGGCCGCCGGCTCGTCGGCAATCTGCGTGTGACGGCCCGCCCGTACCGTGCACGTGAAGCCCTCCGGATCGACTTGCGAAACCGACACCGCGCCCTCTTCCGGCGCGGCCTGCTCGGCCACCTCCGGCAGATAGCGCTCCGCCCACACGGCAATCACGCGGGCCACGTAGGTGGCGTCTGCATGCTTGCGCAGCAGGTGGTCGGCAGTATCGAGCGACACAAAGCTCTTCGGATGCAGCGCCGCCTCATAGATGCGGCGGGCCTGATCGACGTCCACGATTTCGTCACGCGGTGAGTGCATCACCAGCAACGCGCGCCCCAAATGCGAGACGCGGTCGCGGATGCGAGTGGCCTCCAGATCATCCAGAAAGGCACTGGTGATCGTGAACGGTCGCCCGCCCAGGTCGACCTCGAGCGCGCCTTGCTTGCGGATCGCCTCTTCGTGCCCTTCGAACAGATGCTTCACGTGCACCGGTTCCGCAGGCGCTCCCACTGTCACCACCGCCTTCGCTTCAGCAATGTGCTCAGCAGCTGCCAGCACAGCCGCCCCGCCCAGGCTGTGCCCCACCAGTACCGTTGGCGCCTGATGGTGCTCGCGCAGATGCTCAGCCGCACACACCAGGTCAGCCACGTTCGAGCTGAAGCTGGTGTTGGCAAACTCGCCTTCACTTGCCCCCAGCCCGGTGAAGTCAAAGCGCAGCACCGCCAGGCCGCTCTCCACCAGACCGGCGCTGATACGTGACGCCGCGAAGATGTCCTTGCCGCAGGTAAAGCAGTGCGCAAAAAGCACCCACGCGCGCGGCACCCCGGCCGGCAAGTCCAGCCGCGCCGCCAACAGGCTTCCGTCGTGACCGGGGAATTCGAGTTTCAGCGATTTCATGTCGTCACCTCGTGATGGGCCCCATCCGGACCAGATTCAACTGCAGCAGAAAACCTCTCCTTGACCAAGTGCGCACAACACCGGCCCGCGGTGGGCAACGCAGCCAGCAACACGCACCATAGCGCGCGCGTGTTTCCGAAAACGCACTTCCCGGGGCGACCAGGACATCACGGCGCTATCCTTTACGCTCTCAGCCTCGGAGGCGACCATGCAGCCAAGCACCGGCAAGTTCGAACGTATCCTCGAATCCACCATCTTCGCCAGCCGCTGGCTGCTCGCACCCTTCTTCATCGGCCTGATCCTGGCCATCGGCGTACTGCTCATCAAGTTCGCCAAGGAACTGATCGCGCTGTTTGGCGGAGCACTCGGCATCATCGAACACGACACGGTGATTTCCATCCTCACCCTGGTCGACACCGCCCTGATCGCGGTGTTGCTGCTCATCATCGTGTTCAGCGGTTACGAGAACTTCGTATCTAAACTCGCCATCGGTTCACACGAAGATCGGCCCGCCTGGATGGGCAAGGTCGGCTTTGCCGACCTGAAGATGAAACTCATCAGCGCCATCGTCGCCATCTCGGCGGTCGAACTGCTCAAGGCTTTTCTGGTGAGCACCACGCTGACAAGCGAACAACTGATGTGGAAGGTGCTGATTCACCTGACTTTCGTCGTATCGGGGCTGCTGTTTGCAGTGTCGGACTGGATCAGTGAGAGCAGGAAGCAGGGCAAATAAGCGGGAACGTGCGCTTCACCACGCATTGAGACAGTGCGCTCCCACCTCACACCCACCCCGTACTAAGATGGAGCCACACCAATCGCTACGACAATGACATGCAACCCGAAAATGCACGCCATAGCCGGATCATCAACGGGTATGTCGTTCCACCCACACACCTTGAACTGATCGCCGTCGACCACTGCAACATCACCTGTGCGGGCTGCAACCACGCCTCCCCCGCCATGCCGCCCTGGTTCGCTGACCCCGATGTCGTGCACAGGGATTTCTCGATCCTTGCGCGCATCTATCAACCAAAGTTCATCAAGCTGCTTGGAGGTGAGCCGCTGATGCACCGTGATCTGCCGGCCCTGATCGACGCAGTACGCTCTGCCGGCATGAACTGCCCGATTTCCCTCGTCACAAACGGCATGCTGCTGCACAAGGCACCGGACGCACTCTGGCAGGCCATCGACCAGATCGAGCTATCGGTCTACCCGGGTGCAGGGCCGG
Organism: Pseudazoarcus sp. NS36; assembly: GCF_059703705.1. Classification (NCBI taxonomy): domain Bacteria; kingdom Pseudomonadati; phylum Pseudomonadota; class Betaproteobacteria; order Rhodocyclales; family Zoogloeaceae; genus Pseudazoarcus; species Pseudazoarcus sp. NS36. The sequence goes on from NZ_BAAKJA010000001.1 coordinate 316,831, forward strand.
CGGAAAATCTCGATCTGGCTCGCGAACGGATGGCTGCAATGGGCAAGCCACTGAAGGTATTCCACTACGACACCTTCCGAGCAACGTTCACCCTCAAGGGCACGCAGGATCAAGCACTCATCCGCAGTATTTACACAGCGTGCAAGGTCGCCAATTTCTGGGGATGTCACGGTGTGCGTGACGGATTCTTCTACAAATGTCCGCAGAGCATGTACGCCGGACGGCTGACGGGCGGCATCAGCGCGCGTGACAGAATTTCGATCAGTGATCGTCCGACACTGCAGGCCGAATTGTTCGAATTCGTCAATTCCCCCGAGCCGCTTGATGCCTGTTCCCATTGCCTTGGCACCGTCGGCATCCAGGAGCGACACGCCCTGCCGCAGCGCGGGCGCTGGCGCGAATCCATTGATCGCAGCTCAGAGGAACTGACTGACTACACCTGGCTGGAGCAGTCACTCGTCCGCTTTGACGAACCGGATGATTGCAAGATCCCTGGCCCCTCGAAGTCGCCCTCCCAAAACCGCCTTCGCGCCTTGCTCGCCCGCTTGTCGGGCAGACACCCCAAGCCCACACGCGGGCGGAGGCAGAAAGTCATTCCGATCCGAGAAGAATAGCGAGCAATAGCCTCGCGCTCACCCCACCGGCAACGCCCCCCGATCCACCACCCGCCGCATCACAAAGCTCGAATGCACCCCCGTCACCCCTTCAATGCGGGTGACGCGGTTGAGCAGCAGGTTCTGGTAGTCGTCCATGTCGGTGACCACCGCCTTCAACTGGTAGTCGGCTTGCTGACCGGTGATGAGCAAGCATTCGACGATGTTGGGGATTTCGGCGATGCGCGCCTCGAAGTTGGCGAAGCGCTCGGGCGTGTGTTTATCCATGCTGATGTGGATCAGCGCCATCAGCGACAGGCCCAGCGCCTTGGGGTCGAGCACAGCGCGGTAGCCGATGATCAGGCCGGATTCTTCCAGCGCGCGCACGCGGCGCAGGCAGGGTGAGGGCGACAGGCCGATGCGGTCGGCGAGGTCCTGGTTGCTGATGCGGCCATCCTGCTGGAGGACTTCAAGAATGGCGCGGTCGTAGCGGTCTAGATTCATGCTTGCGTAGCCCGAATGCGTTTGATGGGCAATTTATACGCCTAAATTCAATTAGTGCGCAACAATCTGCCAACTCCACCCCGATTCAAAACCGGATTCGCAAGCTCATGCCTGGAGCACAGGCGTAAACTTCTCCCATCGAAGTGACGGCCATGCCCGCGGCAGATCGAGACCCGACACCCCGCGCACCGCCACCCGGCCACAAGCCAGGGGCGACAGGCAGAGCGAAGCGCCACCCGCGTTTTCGCCCCCTGCCCGGCTGCCCGGCACTCCTACACCAGCCAAAGCGAGCGCGAACATGTTGAGAGATCCGTCCACCAAGTACCACGCCTACCCGCCGGTCAATCTTCCCGACCGTACCTGGCCGAACAAGACGATCACCAAACCGCCGATCTGGATGAGTACCGATCTGCGCGACGGCAACCAGGCCCTCTTCGAGCCGATGAATGGCGAGAAGAAGCTGCGCATGTTCAAGATGCTGTGCGAGATCGGCCTGAAGGAGATCGAGGTGGCGTTCCCTTCGGCTTCGCAGACCGAGTTCGATTTCGTGCGCAAGCTCATCGAAGAAGGCCACATCCCCGAAGACGTGACCATCGAGGGCCTCACGCAGGCACGCGAGCCGCTGATCCGCCGCACCATCGAGTCGCTCGCCGGTGCACGCCGCGCCATCGTGCACGTCTACAACGCCACGTCGGACCAGTTCCGCGAGGTGGTGTTCGGCTTCAGCCGCGAAGAGGTCAAGGCCATGGCGGTGGACGCGGTCAAGCTCATCAAGGAGCTCACCGCGCAGCACCCGGAAACCGAGTGGGTGTTGCAGTACAGCCCCGAGACCTTCAGCGACACCGAGCTCGAGTTCGCCAAGGAAGTGGTCGATGCAGTCACCGCGGCCTGGGGCGCCACGCCGGACAACAAGGTCATCATCAACCTGCCGGCCTCGGTGGAAGTGGCCACGCCCAACATCTACGCCGACAAGGTCGAGTGGATGCACCGCAACCTCGCCCGCCGCGACAGCGTGATCCTCAGCCTGCATCCGCACAATGACCGCGGCACCGCCGTGGCCGCAGCCGAGCTCGGCATCATGGCCGGCGCGGATCGTGTGGAAGGCTGCCTCTTCGGCAACGGTGAGCGCACCGGCAACGTCGACCTCGTCACTTTGTCGATGAACCTGTACACCCAGGGCATCTGGCCGGGGCTGGACTTCTCCGACATCAACACCATCGCGCGCACCGCCGAGCACTGCACGCAGTTGCCGGTGCATCCGCGCCATCCGTGGGTCGGCGATCTGGTCTACACCGCCTTCTCCGGCTCGCACCAGGACGCCATCAAAAAAGGCTTCGCCAAGCAGAAGCCGGATGCGAAATGGAACGTGCCCTACATGCCGATGGACCCGGCCGACGTGGGCCGCAGCTACGACTCGGTGATCCGCGTCAACAGCCAGTCCGGCAAGGGCGGCATCGCCTTCCTGCTCGAAGCCGAGTACGGCATGGTCATGCCGCGCCGTCTGCAGGTGGAGTTCTCGGCCGAGGTGCAGCGCGTCACCGACACCGAAGGCGGCGAGATGACAGCGGAGTCGATCTGGAAGCTGTTCAACCAGACCTACCTCGACACCGCCAGCCCGGTGCGCTACGTCGAGCACCACCTGTTCGAGCAGGGCAAGGTGCAGGGCATCCGCATCACGGTGGAGAAGGACGGCGTCACGCACATGCTCACCGGCGAGGGCAACGGCCCCATCGACGCCGCCGTGCATGCCTTGCGTGCGCAGGGCTTCTCGATCGACGTACGCAGCTTCGAGGAGCGTTCGATGCCGTCGGTGGGCGAAGGCAGTCACGCCCAGGCCTGCGCCTTCATCGAAGTGACGGCGCCCGGCGTGGCCGGCGACCGCTACGGTGTGGGCATCGACCCCAACATCGTCACGGCCTCGATCAAGGCGCTGATCAGCGGTGTGAACCGCGTCACCGGCCACAGCGTGGGCGAAGCCAAGGCGGCCTGAAGCTGCTCGGCTGACAACTGCAAGGGCGACGGTGCAGACCGTCGCCCTTTTTCATATGGCCGACTGCGTCAGCACCGCCGCCAGCGCACGGGCCTCGGCCTCCAGCGCTTCATCGGGGCCGGATACCTGCGCCGCCACCGTCAGCCCTTCTCCGAGCAGGAAAAGCTGCATGCCGGTCGACTCCGGTGCGGGCAGCCCTGCCTCGCGGCACACGCTGACGAGGTAGTCACGCAGCAGCCGCTTGTGCTCGGCGGCAATGCCGTGCGCGGCATCCGACGCCGCCGGAAACTCGGCTGCGGCGTTGATGAAGGCACAGCCGTGAAAGCCGGGCTCGCGCGTCCATTCGATGACGAACTCCACATAGGCCGCCGGCCGCGCAGGCACCGGCGCGGCTTCCACACGCGTCTGCATCTTCAGCAGGAACTGCTCGTCGCGATGGCGCAGCGCCGCCTGCACCAGTTCTTCCTTGGTCGGGAAATAACGGTACAGCGTGCGCTTGGTGACATTGCCCTCGCGGCTCAGCTGATCGACACCGGTGACATGAAAGCCCTGTCGATAGAACAGCTCAAAGGCGCTCTGGACCAGATCTTCACGTTTTTTCATGGGTCGAGTATGGCGTGCGCACGTAAAAAAGTACACCGATCGGTTTACTAAGTAGACAGATCGGTGTACTTTTGCATCAGGCCATTTCCGGCCCATCTCTGGAGATCATCATGTCCAACAGCCCGCGCACGGTTTCCGCACCCGCCCCCGTCACGCTGCCGCCCGCCCCGCCGCTGCGCTTCCTCCTCATCTCGACGATTGGCGCGATTCTCGCCATCGCCATCACCGGCTGGCTGACCGAGACCTCCGGCTACATGTGGCAGATGGCACCATTCGGCGCAACCTGCGTGCTCGCCTTCGGGCTGCCCGACAGTCCGTTGGCACAACCGCGCCACATCCTCGGTGGACATCTGGTCGCCACCACCTTTGGTCTGCTCGCCCTGTGGCTGATCGGTGACGGCTGGCTCAGCATGGCCATTGCCACCGGCCTGTCTCTGGGCGCAATGCAGGCGCTGCGCGTGGTTCACCCGCCGGCGGGCGCCAACCCGATGGTCGTCATCGCCAGTCACGCGACGCCCGAATTCCTGCTCACGCCGGTACTGCTCGGCTCCCTCGCAATCATTGCCGTGGCATGGGTGGTGAACAACCTGCGCAAACGCGGCAGCTACCCGCGCTACTGGTTGTAAGTGCGTACTCCATTGAGGAACCCGAGAGCAGCGCAGCGCCTCCGACCTGCATGATCGATGTGGTCGTGAAACTGCTGAACTGGTTCTTCAACTCTTTTGAGCGCCGCTTTCTCCTGCATCTGGGACGCAAGCCGGCCCCGAAGGGACGGGTCTGCCCGAATTGCGACGGTTCAGGCCTGCTCAGCGACAGCGGAGATGTCTGCCCGGCCTGCAATGGCAGCGGGCGGGTGGATGCGTGAGACGCGGGAGATTCATTTGGCGGCGTCGTGCACCGGCAACTCGACGATCACACTCAGGCCACCCAGGGCGGAGTCGCCAAAACGCAGGCGCCCGTCGTGCAATTCCACTACACGCCGGGCGATCGACAAGCCGAGCCCCGCGCCGCCGCCCTCGTCCAGCCGACAGAAGCGCTCTGCAAGACGCACACGGTCAGCCGCGGGGACACCGGGGCCATTGTCTTCGACGCACAAACGCAATACGTGCTGCTCGCGTTCCAGACTGACCCGCACGCGCCCGCCTTGCGGCGCGTGCCGGATGGCGTTGCCGACCAGGTTCCGGACCAGAGTGCCGATGCCGGCTGCGTCGCACGCGATGCGCAGATCGAGCGCATCGTCGGCACAGTAGTCGATGTCCTGCCCGCGTGCCAACGCCAGCGGGGTCAGTTCCGCCAGCTCCTCGCGCACCAGCGCACCGAGATCATGTCGCGCATGCTGCAGCCCGGCCGCACCGGGCTCCAGCCTCGCCAAGGTCAGCAATTGCTCGACCACCCGGGTGGCACGCTCCACCCCACCACCCAGCGCATGCAGCGATTGCGCACGGTCCGCCGGATCTGCCGCCTCAACCGCGTTCTGCGCCTGGATGCGCAGCACGGCCAACGGCGTACGCAACTCGTGCGCGGCATCGGCGAGGAAGCGCTTCTCGCGGCCCAACACCGCATCAACCTGTGCCAGCAAGCGGTTGAGCGCAGCGATCACCGGCTCCAGCTCGGCGGGCAGCGGTGCCATCGACATCGGCGCGAGATTGTCGGCGTCGCGTGCGCGAATGGTGGCCACCATGCGCTGCAGCGGCGCCAGCCCCCAGCCAATGGCGAGCCACACCAGCAAGGCAATCAAGGGCAAGCCGACCGCATCGGGCAACAGGCTGCGCAGCGTGATGCTGCTGACCAGCTCCCCGCGCACGTCGTCGCGTTCCGCAACCACCACCGAGCGCGCCGTGCCCTCTTCGCCCAGTACGAACACACGCCAGCCGTGGCCAGCCAGCCGCACATCGTAGTAACCCGGCGCCCGGCCCTGAGGCAGCGCCTCGACCAGCCCTGGCGGAGCGCTGGCCGAGTCCAGCAGCACCTCTGCGTTTTCATCGAGGAGCAGGAAGGCCAGTTTGGTTTCGTAGCGGTGTCCGGCTTCCGGGCTCCCGCTGCGCGCAATCGCCGCGTCCAGTGCGCGCTGCACGGCCTGACGCCCCTGAGGATCAAAGCCGGCATCGAGCATGCCCAGAATCAGACGGGCACTGCGCGCAAGCTGGGCGTCGAACAGCTCTTCGGTTTCATGACGGGCATCGAAATAGCCCTTGGCCGAGAGCAAGGTCATGGCCACGGCGAGCAGGCCAAGCACCGAGAACATCACGCGCGAACGGATCGAACGCCTCATGCCTTGTCCGCCAGATAGCCCACGCCGCGTACGGTACGGATCAGGTCCGGGAAGAACTTGCGTCGCAGGTGATGGACGTGCACTTCGAGCGCGTTGCTCTCGACCTCTTCATCCCAGCCGTACAGCACCTGTTGCAGCTTGTCGCGCGTAAACACCCGCCCCGGCTGGCTGAGCAGCTCGTGCAGCAGCAGAAACTCCTTGCGCGTCAGCGATATGGGTTTGTCGTCGAGCGTGACGGTCTGCGCAGCCGGATCAAGCGCGATATTGCGGTACACCAACGCCGGCTGCGGACGGTTGAAGCTGCGCCGCAACAAGGCGCGCAGACGCGCCTTGAGCTCGGCCACGTCAAACGGCTTGATCAGGTAATCGTCGGCGCCGGCATCCAGCCCGGCAATACGGTCTGAGGTGGCGTCACGCGCCGTGAGCACCAGCACCGGCAAGGGATTGCCCGCTGTGCGCAAGGCGCGCAACACCTCCAGCCCGTCCATGCGTGGCAAGCCAAGGTCGAGGATGACGATATCGAAGCTCTCGGTGGTGAGGGCATGCAGCGCACTGCGGCCATCCTGCAACCAGTCGACGGTATAGCTCTCCGGCTTGAGCGCTACCCGGATACCCTCGCCCAGATCCGCGTCATCTTCGACCAGCAATACCCGCATTCACCCTCCTCTGGTTACCGAGTCAATTCAGCTTCTTGTCCAGTTTGGCCAGCAGCGCGCTGATCTCCGCGCGACGCCCTTCGTCTGCCACTTCGCGGCCCGGCCGCGCGGCCGCAGTCTGCGCTCTGAGCAAGGCCACGCGCGATTCATCATAGCGTTTCTCGCGGAACAGATAATCGCCATAGAAGTAGTTCGGGTCGATGCCATCCGGATTGAGATCGAGCGCCTTCTTCAACAGCTCCTCCGCGCGTTTGTCGTCCCCGAAGGCCACCGGCCAGCCCGGCACCTGGTAGTACAGCGAGCCCAGACTGGTATAGGCCGAGCCGTCGAGCGCCGCGGGGTCGAGGGCCAGCGCCGCCTCGAAGTTGGCACGCGCCTGCTTGACCAGATCGAGTGCCCCCAGACCACCTTTCTCACGCGCCCAACTGGCCTGGATGATGCCGTGCCAGATCAGCAGTTCGGGGGAGTCAGGCGCATCGGCCAGCGCCTGACGCGCCTGCTCGTCGAGACGTTCGAAGGCAGCTTTGCGCTCGTCCGGCGACATGCGGTAGTTGATGGCAGCCCAGCTCTGCTGGAGGTAATCGAGCCGCTGTGCACCACGCTCGTCGAGCGCGAAGGCCGACAGATTCCACAGGCAGGCGGTGAGCAGCAGGATGTTGCGGACGGTCTTTTTCATAGCGGGGTTCTCTCGGTTGCGGGGTCACGGGCAAAACGCAGGATGGTCGGCAGACGTCGGCGCAGCGCCTGGTCTACGCAGCGCGGCAACAATCCGTTGAGCCGCACGAACAGCCGCTCGGGCCAGCCGATGTAGGTCTCGTCACGGCCGCTGCGCAGCGCGGCATACACCGCAGCCGCCACGCGCTCGGGCGGATCCATGGCGACATCGAGATCGCGGTTCATGGCCACCAGACGGGCGGGATTCATGGGCGTCTGCGTGGCGCGCGGCGCAACGTACAACACGCGGATGCGCGTATCGGCCAGCTCCCGGCGCAGCGCTTCGGACAGGCCGCGCAAGGCAAACTTGCTCGCGCAGTAGGCGACAAATCCGGGGTGGCCGATGGAACCGAGCGTGGAGCCGACGTTGAGGATCACGGCCTCGTCGGCCTCGCGCAGCAGCGGCAGCAGGCGCCGGGTGAGCTGCAGTACGGCGGTGACGTTGGTGTCGATCAGCGCAGCCAGCATGGCATCGTCCTGCTCGTCGAGCAGCCCGAAACCACCGGCGCCGGCGCACTGCACCAGTCCATCCACGCCGCCCCCAGCGCGCGCCGCCGCCAGCACCGCATCACGCCCCTCGGCCGTGTTGAGATCGGCGCATACCGTCTGCACACGATCAGGCGCCTGCGCCACCAGCACATCGAGCGCAGCCTGCTGGCGCCCGACCAGCAACAGCCTTGCGCCGTCGGCACTCAGGCGTCGCACCAGTTCGCGCCCGATGCCGCCGCTCGCGCCGGTGACAACGATGCGTTTGTCTTGGATGTTCATCATCGCCGCTCAGGCCGCCAGCGCCATCTTCGCGCGCGGCAGCTCGCGCAGCATGTCGCCGTAGAGGCGATACACGACGCTTGCGGTGTGCACCACGGCTTCGCGATCTTCGGGGTGATAGAGCTTGTCCATCAGGCCACGGAAGACTTCCAGATGCCCGACATCGAGCGCACCGTGCGAGCGCAGGTAGGAAAACGCCTCAGCCGGCAACCCCAGACGCTGCTGCACCACATCTGCAGCGCGGCTGGCGAGCTGCACGCTGGTACCTTCGAGCACCAAGACCATGCCGAAGACACTGACCGGGTTGATGCGGGCGATGCGGTCATGCACATAGCTCACCAGCAACTCGATGGGCAGCGACGGACGGCCTTCGCGAACTTCGCGCACATCGGCACCGCAGGCATGGAGGTCATCGAGAATCCACTGTTCGTGACCAGCCTCTTCCTGCACGTACTCGACCACCGCCATGCCCAGCCAGTCGAGGCGCTCGGGCAAGCGGGCGCCGCAAGCCATCAGCAGCGGCACGGTGTGACGCACGTGGTGGTAGGCATTGGCGAGAAAGGCGATGTAGCTCTCGCGCGTCACCCGGCCTTCGGCCAGGTCCGCGAGGATGGGAGCCGCCAGCAGATACTCGCGGTCGGCGGCGGTGCGTTCGATCAGGCTGTCATGGAAATTCATGTCGGTTCTCCTTGCAGTACGGGGGAGTGGAATGACGCGATCACTTCGCGATAGCGCTGTGCGAGGGCGTCACGACGCAGGCGGCCGTTATCGGTCGCCAGGCCATTGGCTGGCGTGAAAGGTTCATCTGCGCGCAGCCAGCGATGCACGCGCAGGTAATCGGGTAGATCGCGATTGACGGCGGCCACGGCGGCCGCCAGCGCTTCATCGCTCACGTCGGCGCGACGCGGAACGATCAGCGCGAGGTTCTCGGGCAAGGCTTCGCCGTACAGCCAGGCCTGCGCAATCGGCGCCTGGCCGACCAGCTCGGCCTCGACCCACTCGGGCGACACGTTGCGCCCCCAAGCGGTCACGAAGAGGTGCTTCTTGCGCCCGCTCAGCGTCACCATGCCGTCCGCGTCGATGGCACCGAGATCGCCGGTCGGCAGCCATTCTCCGGACGGCGGCGCTTCGCCGAGATAGCCCAGCATGCGGGGCCCGCGCACCAGCAGTTCGCCGTCGGCGGCGACACGCAGCTCGCAGTGCGGCAAGGGCCGACCGACGGAACCGTTGCGACGCCGCTCCGGCGTGGCGAGGCACACCACCGAAGCGCATTCAGACAGACCGTAGCCTTCGAACACCGGCAACCCCACGTCCGCCGCGCGTTGCAGCAGCCCCGGCGCGGCGCACGCGCCGCCCAGCGCGACAAAACGCAGGGAATCCGGGCCGCGTGCGCCACGTTCGAGTGCCGTGACGACCTCCAGCAGCATTTGCGGCGTCAGGATGATGCTGTTGGGGCCGCGGTTGCGCAGCAGTGCGAGCAGCCGCACGGCGTCCAGACGGCTCGAACCGCTCAGGCCCACCTCGGCAAGCGGCGCGAGGTCGACCTCGATCCCCGCCAACAGCGGCGCATACAGGCCGGCAATGTTCTCGAGCAGCAAGGGCAGCGGCAGCACCGACAGATGTCGGGCCACCCCCGCACCCGCTGTGGCCAAGCGCAGGCTGTCCGCAACGGCAAGCTGTGTTGCTGCGTCCAGGCACACCCCCTTGGGGCGGCCGGTCGTGCCGGAGGTAAAAGTGATCTTGACGGTGCCGGCATGCAGACGTGGCGCATCGGGCAGTTCACGCAGCGCAAGGCGGTCATCCTCCGGCCGGAAGCCGGCCTCCTCCAGCGCATGGACTTCAGGCCCGATCACACAATCAACCCCGGCTGCGTCCAGCACATGGCGCCGTTGTTGCGCAGAGAAGAAGGTCGGCACGGGAACCGCCACGATCCCGGCATGCAGCAGCGCCAGATCCCACAAGGCCCAGTCCAGACCGTTGTCGAGTGCCAGCGCGACGCGGCGGCAGCCCAGGCGGCGCAGGCGAGCCACGCGCAGGGACACCAGCTCGGCCACCTCGGCGCCGTCGAGCCGCATGTCACCCTCAACCAGCACCGTCTGCTTGCGTCGGCGGGCAATCGCGGCGAAGAGCGCATCAGGCCGTAAGGACATGATTGCCCTCCCGCCCGGTCAGGCCCGGAGACTGCTTCTCGCCAAGGAGCGCGGCACAGCCTTCTGCGATGCGGCCAGCCATCACGCAGGGCTTGTGCGCGTAGTAGCTGCCCCAGTCTTCCCGCTCGATGCCAAGCCGCTGCGGGTCGGCCTCGGTCAGGTAGATGGGGGCGAGACCGTTGCGATGGAAGGCATTACGCAACAACTCGGTGCCGGTGAATACCACCCATTCGTAACCGGCCTCGGCAAGCCGGGCTGTCAGCGGCGCCAGCAGCAGACGCACGCCCGACGGCCCCGCCACCGCGAGATTGCCTACCTCGACAATGCGACTGCGCTCGACCTCGTGGCCCAATCTGGCCGACAACACCTGCTCGACCGGTCGGTCGAGGTAGCGCTCAAGGAACAGCGCATCGGACGCCGCCGGGCACAGCCCGACCACCGCACGCAGATTCGCATCGGTATCGACGAAGCCAAGCAGTTCCGGCATGAAGCGCGAAATGCGGGCGCCGAAACGGTCGGCAAACTGGCGCGCGACGAAACGCTCGAACGGCCTGCGCAACATCGAGCCGGGACGCGACACGATCCAGCAGCCGGAGCTTGCCTGCCGGGCATCCGGCACAAAGCGGAAAGAACTCATTGGCTTTACTCCGTTGAACACGGAAGCCATTCTCGAAGCCGATTCTTAGGGAAACCTTAAGGCGTGCGGAGCGCAGACAAAAAGGGCCCGGCGGATGCCTCCGCCGGGCCCGAACGCCGCCCCGGAGCGGGCAGCGAGGAGGGGAACGCGATTACTTGGCGCGATAGAACACGTAGTCGGCCTGATAGCGCACGGTCTGCTCGGCACCGACATTGGACTTGTCGCAGCTCGCCGCCGGGGCCACACCGCCTTTGGTGTTGAGGCGCTGGATGTAGCTCACACCCTTCATGGCGCCCATGCCTTCGGCCGGAGCGGCCTGCACCAGTTGCAGCGCGATGTTGCCGTCGCCACCGGACGCCGTACCCACTTGCTTGCCGGTGACCTTGGAGCCATCAGCCGCTTCCCAGGTCGGGCCGCCGTAGTACTTGCCGATGGCTTTCTGATCCTTGTCGAACAGGGTCGCGACCGGCGCAACGAAGGCCCATGCATACGTACCCGGCTTGTCTGCCTTTTCGCGGCAGGCGTAGGTGATGTCGCCGATGCCGGTGGACCACAGCGAGATTTCCTGGCCGGCCGGCACGCGCACCGGCTCGGGCAGTTTGGCGTTGTCGACCATGGCCATGGCCGAAGAGGCCGAGACGATCAGCGAAACAGCAACAATGGAGCGAAGTTTGGACATGTGAATCTCCTGTGAGGTCTGGACACGTCGTTTGAAAACAGGCGGTCCCGCTTGGGGTACCTGCTGGCTTTACGCAAGCAACGCCCGACCGGATGCAACACGAGATGTAAGGAAATTTTTCACGGATCGCTGCATCCGCCCGCTGATTTGCTGCGTATCAGTGAGTGAGCGGCGCCAGACCCCGGCGACCGCCATAGAATGACGGGACTCGCGCATGACAAGGCACACCGCTTGCTCACTGACGGACACGACGACACTGAAGGGCCCGCAGCCATTGCGCCGGGCGGTGCCGTCACGTCCGGTGACGACGATGCCCGCCTGCGCGACTGGATCGAGCGCATCGTCGAGCAAGACGAAGCCGCGCTCGGTGAGCTCTATGAAGCCCTGCACGGCAAGGTCTATGGGCTGGCGCTGCGCATCGCGCGCTCACGCGAGCTGGCCGAGGAAATCACCGAAGACGTGTTCTGGCAGGTGTGGCGCCAGGCCCCGCGCTTCGACCCTGCGCGCGGACTGGCCGTGGCCTGGATCATGACCATGACCCGCTCACGCGCGCTTGATACGCTGCGCCGCACCGCCTCACCGGAAATCTGTGACGACGACGCGATTGCGGCGGCAGCGGACACCGACGGCGGCGCCAACCCGTACGACCTGCTCAGTGCGGTCAACGAGCACAATCGCCTGCACGCGGCGCTGCAGACCATCGACGCACAGCCGCGCCAGCTGCTTGCGCTGGCCTTCTTCCGCGGCCTCACGCACGAGGAGATCGCGCTACATGTCGGCTTGCCGCTGGGCACCGTGAAATCGCACCTTCGGCGCAGCCTGCTGCAGTTGCGCGAAACCCTGCAAGCCACCATTACACGAGGAAGCAGCACGCCATGAACGAGCGCGACGACCACGACGCTCTGGTCGACCTGTTCGCACCGGCCCTGGGCGACCTGCCCCCGCCGGCCGGCAGCGGCATACGCGAACGCCTGATGGCGCGTGCAGCCGCGAGTCGTGCCCGCCACGCCGGACAGCGCACCGTGCGCTCAAACACCGGCGAATGGCGCACGCTCAAGGCCGGCGTACGCGCCAAAACGCTGTACGACGGCGCACACGGCAGTTCGGTCTTGATTGAACTCGCCCCCGGTGCAAGCCTGCCGCCGCACCGCCACCGCCACCTCGAAGAAGGCATCGTGCTGCGCGGCTCGATGCAGATGGGTGAACTGGATCTCGGCCCCGGCGATTACCACGTCTCCGCGCCCGGCAGCCGCCACGCCACCATCACCTCGCGCGACGGCTGCCTGACCTATCTGCGCGGCAGCTCACTGGGCAGCACGGTCGGTCTGGTGATCGAACTGCTCGGAGGACTGCTGCCCGGAGAAGGCTCTGCACCGATTACCGTCACCATTGAGGACGGCATCTGGCGACCGCTCACCGACGGCGTGGAGGAGAAGGGCTTGTGGCACGACGACACGCTGATCTCGCGCTTCCTGCGCTTCGCCCCCGGCGCGAGCCTGCCCGCCGTGACCTGCACCCAGAACACGGAAGTGCAGCTGGTATCCGGCGAGGTGTTTTGCGGTGACATCCTGTTGTGCCGCGAGGACTTCCACCTGCTTCCGGCCGGCAGCGAACTGCACGAGCTGTCGAGCGACGTCGGCGGCGTGGTGTTCATCCACGGCCGCTTCAGCTAGGGCCTGTTCACAATTGCGCTGGCGGATCGCGTGGGTCTGTATGGCTGTGCCGGCAAGGCGCGCGAAGCCGTCAATGGCCATTCCCTTGACAATGAGCGCAACGCCGCCGGCGCGGCCATACAGACCCACCCGCAGGGCTTGGTCCAAATGGCCCGCATTTCGGCGTTGCGGCTCCTTGCAAGACACCCGGTATTGCGGCGTCGCCGCGCCTTGATCTGCGAGCCATTTGGACCAAGCGCGACCGCCATGGCAAATGTGAACAGGCCCTGGCCCCTCAGGGCTCAAGCTCGACCAGCGCCTTGCACGTCTCCGGATCGAAAGGCACCGAGCAATGGTCGTGCGCGATCTTCCATTCGCCGTTCACGCGCCGGTAGCACGCCGTGCCGCGCATCCAGCCCGAATGCGTGGTGCCGTCCGGCAAGGTGGCGCCGCAATGCAGCAGGAAGCGCGAGAAGGCCACGTCTCCGCCGACCTCGACGTGAATGTCGTCGATGCGGAAATGCATGTCGCCCGGATATTGCTCCATGCAGCTCTGCCAGTGCGCGCGCCAGGCCTCGATACCACGCACCTGCAGCGGGCCGATGGCATCGAAGGACACCACGTCGGATACATACAGCGCCGTCACGCGCGGTACGTCGCGGTGCAGCGTGGCGTCCACCCAGGAGTCGATCAGGGAACGGATACGGGCTTCATCGTTGTTGGTGTTCATGCGGGTCTCCTGCGAGGTGTGACGCGGCACATGCAGCGTCTTCGATGACTGGTCGAACGGCGCACACGCAAATCGACATTCAGGCGCCCAGTTCTGCCATGCGCCGTTCGATATGTCGCCGCTCGGCGCCCTGGCGTGTCAGCGCCAGTGCCCTGCCCCAGGCGGCAAGCGCATCGTCGCGCCGTTCGAGCCGCCCGCACAGTTCGCCGCGGGCCGCATGGGCCAGCGCGTAATCAGCCAGTTCGCCGCGTTCGAGCAGCGCGTCAATCTGCAACAAGCCGGCTTGTGGCCCGTCACGCATGGCCACCGCCACGGCGCGGTTCAGTTCCACCACCGGCGAAGGCTCCACGCGCAGCAACACGTCGTACAGACCGACGATCTGGGGCCAATCGGTATCTTCTGCCCGCGCCGCCTCGGCATGCACGGCGGCGATGGCGGCTTGCAGGCAATAGGGACCAAAGCGACGCGAAGTCAGCGCGGTCTCGACCAGCAGACACCCTTCGGCAATCAGCTCGGCATTCCACAGCTCGCGGTCCTGCGCATCGAGCAACACCAGTTCGCCGGCCGCATCGGTGCGCGCGGCACGGCGCGACTCGTGCAGCAGCATCAGCGCCAACAGGCCGGCCACCTCCGGCTCGGGCAGCAGGCGCAGCAGCAGACGGGCGAGGCGGATGGCCTCGGCGCAGAGGTCGGCGCGGGTCAGCGCATCGCCGTCGGACGCGGCATAGCCTTCGTTGAACACCAGATAGATCACGCGCAGCACGCTCACCAGACGCTCGGGCAGCTCCGACGCACCCGGCACCTCGTAGGGAATGCGCGCGTCGCGGATCTTGGCCTTGGCACGCACGATGCGCTGAGCAAGCGTGGGCGCCGGCACGAGAAAGGCGCGCGCCACCTCCTCGGTAGCCAACCCGCACACTTCGCGCAGGGTCAGCGCAATCTGCGCGTCGGCCGCGATCGCGGGGTGGCAGCAGGTGAAGATCAGACGAAGCTGGTCGTCTTCGAGCAGTTCCGGTTCGGCGGGGTCGAGGCTGGCTGGATCGACCTCGGCATCGGGGTCTTCCAGCGGCTCGAAACGGCGCTGGCGGCGGATACCGTCGATGGCGCGGAATCGCCCGGCAGACACCAGCCAGGCCGCCGGATTGCCCGGCACACCGTCACGCGGCCACTGTTCCAGCGCGGCGCGAAAGGCCTCGTGCAAGGCTTCTTCGGCCAGATCAAAATCGCCCAACAGGCGGATCAAGGTGGCCAGCACGCGACGCGAGTCGGCCCGCCAGACGGACTCGATCACGTCGCGTGCGACGTCGCTCATTGCGGTTTGCAGCAGAACTCGGCACCGGCGCGCTCGATCTCCTCGGGCGACACCTCGCGCACGTGCTGGGCCATCGACCAGCGGTGACCGAAGGGGTCTACCACCACCGCGTAGCGATCACCCCAGAACATGTCCTCGGGCGGCATCTGCGCGGTGCACCCGGCATCGAGGGCGCGCTTGAAAGCGGCATCGCAGTCGCTAACCGGCAAGTTCAGCGTCACGCCACTGCCGCCCAGATCGGCCGGCGACGGGCAGCCATACTCAGGCGCAGCCTCGCCGAGGTAGAACATCGCGTCACCCAGGCGCAGCGCGGCGTGCATCAGCATGCCGTCGGGCAGCTTGTGCGCCGCCAGCACTTCGGCGCCAAAGGCCTTGCGGTAGAACTCGATCGCGTCCGTGGCCTTGCGACACGAAAGGTGGGCAATCAGGGAATGGGCGTTATCGCTCATCGGGGCTCTCCTGGTCAGTCGGGCTGCAGTTCGCGAATGGGGCGCACTTCGATGCTGCCGATCTGTGCCGGAGGGATGCCGGCCGCGACCTGGATCGCCGCATTCAGGTCGGCCGCCTCGATCAGATAAAAACCGGCCAGCTGCTCACGCGTTTCGGCAAACGGCCCGTCGGTGACCGACACCTTGCCGTTGCGCACGCGCACGGTTGTAGCCGTCTCGACCGGCTGCAGCGCCTGCCCGGCAACAAAGTGGCCGCTGGCGATGAGTTTCTCGACGTAGTCCATGCAATGGCGGTCGCGCTGCTCACGCATCGGCGCTTCTTCGCCATAAACCAGACACAGGTATTTCATGTTGTTCTCCGCTGGATCGGGGGTGTTCCCGTAAGCTTGTCGAAAAGCCTCGATCAAAATCGACACGTTTTACGTAATTTTCCGAAACCGATGAATCCCGAAGATCTCGAACTGCTGCTGACCCGCCAGATGCCCTACGGGAAATACAAGGGTCGGGTCATCGCAGACCTGCCCGGCAACTACCTCAACTGGTTTGCCCGCGAAGGCTTTCCCAAGGGCGAAATCGGCCGTCTGCTGGCACTGATGCAGGAGCTTGACCACAACGGCCTCAGCCCCCTGCTCGACCCGCTGCGCCGCTGAACCGTGCGTGCACCATGGTGCCGCGAACGGATGTCATGCGGATGAAGCCTGCGCTTCAAGCTCGGCCCGCAGGAAATCCCGGAACACCCGCACCCGTGCGGGGGCATCGCGCCCGCCAAGGCTGATCGCGAACAGGCGGGCATCGGCCACCCGCCACTCGGGCAGCACACGCTGCAAGGCCCCGGCCGCCACCCATGCAGCGGCCACCGGCCCCGGAATCGAGGCAACGCCACCGCCAGCCACGGCCAGTCGCAGCGCGCTGGCAAAGTCCGAACTGCGCACTGCCGCGGGCAGGGTGACCGCTTCGACCTTGCCCCGTCGATCAAGCAGACGCAGGCTCACCGCCGCACCGGATTCACGCGAAGCGACCAGCACATGCCGCGCCAGATCGGCCGGCGAGGCGACCTCGCCATGTGCGGCCAGATACCCCGGCGCGGCATACAGGTTTATGCTGAACGCAACCAGCTGGGATGCGCGATAACCCATGTCCGGCAACTCGCCGCCGGTGGCACGCAGCGCAAGATCGATGCGGTTGGCCGCCAGATCCAGCGAAGCGTCATTGAGCAACATCTCGATCGTGATACGCGGATGCAGTTCGCGAAAACGCACCAGCAACGGGGGCAGCACATCCATGCCGAAATCGATGGGCGCCGTCACACGCAGATGGCCTCGCGGCTCGGCCCGCGAGGCGTGCGCGGCTTCAACTGCGTCGTCGAGCAGCCGGAGCGATTCGCGCGCACTGGCAAAAAAGGCCTCGCCCTCGTCGGTGGGCGACACCGCGCGTGGGGTGCGCGCCAGCAATCCGACTCCCAGGCGCCGCTCCAGCCGGGACACGCGCCGGCTGATCGAGCCCTTGGTCTCGCCAAGCAGGCGCGCCGCGGCAGAGACCGTGCCGAACTCGACCACCGCGCAGTACGCACGCACGTCGTCCAGCGCGCCGCCGAAGGTTTCCGTTTCATCAACCATGAGTTGCATATTAGCCGTCTTCACGCAGATTCAGAACCACCGCATCATGCACTCCAGCAACACACAAGAAACATCAAACCCACGGGAGCAACCAACATGAGCACGAACAATTCCGCACTGGCCGGCATCGGCCGCAGTCTTGATGGGCTGGCGCCGCTGGCCTGGCCGATTGTCCGCATCACCACCGGCCTGCTGTTGATGCCGCACGGCGCGCAGAAGCTGTTCGGCTGGTTCGGCGGCCACGGGTTGGAAGCGACCGGCCAGTTCTTCGCCGGCAACCTCGGCCTGGAGCCGGGCATCGTGTTCGCCTTCCTCGCCGGCTTTGTCGAATTCTTCGGCGGTCTGGCGCTGGTGCTGGGCCTGCTGACCCGACCGGCCGCGCTCGGTGTGGCCGTGTTGCTGGGCGTAGCGCTGACGGTGCACCTCCCCAACGGCTACTTCTGGAACGCTGGCGGCTACGAATACCCGCTGATGTGGCTGCTGCTGGCCGTGGCGATCTTCCTGCGCGGCGGCGGTGAAGCCTCACTCGACCGCAAGCTGGGCCTGCCCTTCTGAACATCGCCTGAAAGCACAGCAAAGGCCCGGCGAGTCCGGGCCTTTTTTGTCGCCGGGCCCCAAGGCAAAGCCGGCACTCCCGACGCCGCGCAGCGACAAGCGTGGGAGCCTTCTTCATTCATGGAGTACGTCATGAGCACATCACAACGTCTGCCCACCCTGTTCATCCCGCACGGCGGCGGCCCCTGCTTCTTCATGGACTGGAACCCGCCCGACGCGTGGCATCGCATGGGCGAGTGGCTGCGCGCCGTGCCGGATCTGATCGGGCGGAAACCGCGCGCAGTGCTGGTGATCTCGGCGCACTGGGAGGCGCCGGCCTTCACCGTCAATGCGCGCGAACAGCACGAACTGCTGTTCGATTACTACGGCTTCCCGGAACACACCTACCGCCTGCAGTGGCCGGCGCGCGGCGATGCTGCGCTGGCCGAACGCGTCAATGATCTGCTGACGGACGCCGGCCTGCCGGTGGCGCGCGACGACCGCCGCGGGCTCGATCACGGCGTATTCATCCCGTTCAAGCTGATCGACCCCGAGGCTTCGGTGCCGGTGGTGCAATTGTCGCTGCGCGAGGGACTGGACCCGGCCGAACACCTGGCCGTCGGCCGCGCGCTGGCGCCGTTGCGCGACGAGGGCGTGCTGATCGTCGGCACCGGCATGAGCTTTCACAACATGCGCCGTTTCCGCCGTGACAACACTGGGCTGGACGCCGATTCGGTGGCTTTTGACGACTGGCTCACCCAAGCCGTCGCCCTGCCCGCGGCGGCGCGTATCAAGGCACTGACGGAATGGGAGCAAGCCCCTTCGGCACGGGCGTCCCACCCCGAGGAAGAGCACCTGCTGCCACTGCACGTAGTAGTTGGTGCGGCCGGCGAAGACGCCGGAAGGCAGGCGCTGTCGGACCGCGTGCTGGGCAGCGCGCAGTCGGCCTACCTCTTCGGGTGACTCAGGCCTGCTGCGTGGCGGCCACCAGATGACAGGAATGCAAGCGCGCGGCGTGGTCGAAAATGTCCGACACCACGATGAGTTCATCGGCGCCGGTTTCCGCCAGCAAGGCGTCAATACCGGCGCGCACGGTGTCGGGCGAGCCGACGATGGAGCGCTCAAGCATGCGCTGGGCGTGCATCTTCTCGGCACCATTCCAGTAGGTGTCGATGTCATCAATCGGCGGCCGGCTCAGCGCACGCGTGCCGCGCACCAGATCGGTGAAGGCCATCTGTTGCGTGGTGGCGAGCCGGCGCGCGGCAGCATCACTGTCGGCTGCGATGATGTTTACGCCGATCATCGCGTACGGGCGATCGAGCTGGCGCGAGGGCTTGAAGCGCGCGCGATAGGTTTCCAGGGCCGGCAGCAACTGCTGCGGCGCGAAGTGCGAGGCGAAGGCATACGGCAAACCCAGCTCGGCCGCCAGCATGGCACCGAACAGGCTGGAACCCAGAATCCACAAGGGCACTTCGCTACCGGTCCCCGGCACGGCCTGCACGCTGCGGCTGGCCGCCTCGCGCGACAGCAAGTGCTGCAGCTCCAGCACGTCCTGCGGGAAGTGATCGGACGCGGACGGCGTGCGCCGCAACGCGCGCAGCGTGTCCTGATCGGTCCCCGGTGCACGGCCCAGGCCCAGATCAATACGCCCCGGAAACAGCGCATCGAGCGTGCCGAACTGCTCGGCGATCAAGAGCGGCGAGTGGTTGGGCAGCATGATGCCGCCCGCACCGACGCGGATCGTGCGTGTACCGGCCGCGATGTGCTGGATCACCAGCGAGGTCGCGGCACTGGCGATGCTCGGAAAGTTGTGGTGCTCGGCCACCCAGAAGCGCCGGTAGCCCCAGCGCTCGGCGTGGCCGGCCAGATCGCGCGCATTGTCGAGCGCCGTGCGCGCATCTGCGCCGTCGGTGATGCGGACCAGATCGAGGATGGACAACGGTGTGCGTGACATGACCCGCCCTAGAACTGTTGGCTCGGCGAGTAGTACAACACCTGCCCGCACTCCCCGCAGAAGTGTTCGCGCATGTGCGTCGGGTGCGGCAAGGCGCGCGGACGCACATCCTCCTTGCGGCAATACACACAGCGCACGCGCCTGCCATGCACGAAGCCCGGATAGTGCGTGCGGTACCAGCGCAGATCGCGTTGCTGCATGTGCTGATACGCGCCCCAGCGAATGGCGATCTGCACCAGC
The DNA here is from genome assembly GCF_059703705.1 of Pseudazoarcus sp. NS36. Lineage (NCBI taxonomy): Bacteria > Pseudomonadati > Pseudomonadota > Betaproteobacteria > Rhodocyclales > Zoogloeaceae > Pseudazoarcus > Pseudazoarcus sp. NS36. The sequence continues at coordinate 336,884 of NZ_BAAKJA010000001.1, forward strand.
ACGGCCGCCACGCCTGCACCACACACCAGAGCGGTCAGCGCCGAAGTGTGGAACAGGTCATGCACGACCAGCAGCGAGAACGCCACGATCAGCGGAATGACGCCACACAGGGACAGCAGCAGATAGGTGTAGAACGAAGTACGGTGCACCGCAGGACCAGCGAAACGTGAATCGGATTGCGCCCTCATTCTAGCGGCAAAGCCGGCCACTGCCCCGCCTGCGTGATAGCATCGGCGCACCAACGCCGGGCAATCCGGCTCCGCAACAGCGAACGGAAACATCATGGCAAAACAGAAAAACGATTACGCCTACGTCGAAGGCGTCGGCCTGTTCAAGAGCCGCAACTCGGCAATGATCTACGACTACTTCACGCAGAATGCACAGGATGGCGTCACCGAAACCTTCGACTGGACCCGTCTGCGCGACGCGATGTTCGGCGAGCTTTCGTTCATGGAACACGACGAGTTCGTGCTGTTCGAAATCGAGGTGCTGAATCCGACCCTGTCGGAAATCCACAAGCGCACCGGCGACCTGATCGAAACCGAACTCATGGAAACCGAAGCCGGCGCCAACCAGCGTATTCGCTTCGCGCAACGCAAGGACTGAGCGCGCTTGCGTTCCTGATCGGCGGTTTGCAGGAGAAATGCCCGGCACGACAGTGACCGGGCATTTTTTGCGCCAGACAAATGATCGCCCGAACGGCATCACCCGCAGCTGCAGAGCTCAGCGCACGGAGAGCGCTGCCATCAAGCGACGCGTGACTGCGCCCGCTTCATAGTGCTTGAGCACCTTGAGGTGACCGGCCTCGCCAAGCCGGCGGCTCAGCTCGGGAGAGACGGCCAGGCGGTGCATCGCCTCGGCCAGCGCATCCACATCGCCCTCCGGCACCAGCAGACCGTCCACGCCGTCCTCGATGAGGCCGGCAACGGCGCCACACGCATAGGCCACGACCGGTTTGCGGTAAGCCCAGGCTTCGATGACTGCACGCCCAAAGGTTTCCGGCCCGCCGGAATGCGAAACCGACGGCACTACAACCGCCCGGCATTGACGCAGCAGCGCTTGCGGGTCGTCCGTGTATTCGTTGAGGCTGTAGCAATCGCCGATGCCCAGCGTATCGATAAAACGGCGCAGATGCGCGTTTAGGGCGACATCCCCGACCACGCCATGGGAGGACGCCGGGACAGTACGCCCCTGGCGCTGCAGGGTTTGCAGCGCGAGCATCAACTCCACATGGCCCTTGAAGCGGTTGACCGTGGCCAGATGCAGCACAGGGCCGTCGTAGCTCACTGCGCCGGCGGGCACTTCGACCATATCGGGGACCACACTACAGACCGCGGCCCCGGTCGGCTGCACGTAAAAAGGCGCGAGGTATCCCTTGCGCTCAAGCACCGCCGAGGACGGCACCAGCACCCGGGCTCCCGCCAGCCGACCCAGAATGAAATCAAAGTCGTGCCACGCAAAGTCACGCACATACAGATGGCAGCGCGCCCCCAGACCGGGCACCAGTCTGGCGGCCATCGCAGCCACCAGCGCCGATGCATGGGTATTGACCAACAGCACCGCACCCGGATGCCGCAGGCAATCGAAGGCCAGACGCAGCGCGGCACGGCGTCGGCCCCACGCGCTGTGCGTACTCGCAACGCGCGCCAGCCGCGCGCCGGCAGGTAAGGCGTCTAGCCGCGCAAGTTGAGCAAGGTGGAAGGGACTTTCGGCATACACCCGCAACACACTCTCCGCGGGGAGATGACGCAGGATCAGCTCCATGCTGCGCTCGGCGCCGCCGTAGCCGGTGGCCATCGACAGCACGATCAGTTTCGTCATCGGCGGGCGTAGCTCCGTGCGCACAGCGCATAGCCGGCATCGGCAATGCGACGGGCCAGTGCCGGATCATCGGCCAGGCGGGCGATGGCGCGCGCGAACTCGACGGGCGTCTCGGCCGGCAGATAGTGCTCGTCGGCCGTGACGTCGAGTCCGCGTACGCCCTGCGCCGTGGACACCACCGGCCGTCGGTAAGCAAAGGCTTCGAGGGTTTTCAGCTTGGTACCCCCACCGGCGCGGAGCGGCACCAGCACGACCTGCGCAGCGGCATAGCAGGGCGACAGCGCCTCGACGTCGGACAGAAATTCGACCCGCGGCGCAGCACGCAGCAGGGCCGATAGTTCCGGCCCGGCACGCCGCCCCACCACGCACAGCACCCAGGGCTGGCGCAGACACCGCTCCAGTTCGGGCAGCACCTTGCTCACCAGATCGCGCACGGCTTCCTCGTTGGGTGCGTAGCCGAGGGTGCCGACGAACAGCAGACGCAGCGTGCCGTCGCTCGGGGGCGGCACCTCACCATCCGGCAGAGCCACCCGGTTGGGGCGCAGCCCGCGTTGCGGTGCAAGGCGGGTACGCAGCCGTTCCACGTCCTCGGCAGCCGCCAGCCAGAGCGTGTGGTAGCGCGCTTGCAGCGTGCGTTCGAGCAAGGCGTACTGCAGCGCCGTCGCGGCACAGCGTATGGCCGCAGCACGACGGCCCATGCGCCACACCGCCCCCGCCACGCTCCAGCGGGTGTGGGACTCCAGATCGTCCATGTCGAGTTCCAGCCGGGCCTGCGGGCAGTGTTGCGCCACGCGCTGGGCCAGATCGTGCAGGTACAGACGAAACACCACGATGCGCTCGACCGGCGCAGCCGCCAGGCCGTCCAGCGCCTGCGCAAGCACCTCGCCGCCGCGCGTGCGGCGCCAGTCCGCCACCGTGCGACGCTCCAGCAGGCACACCGGCGGCAACAACCACCCCAGCGCACGCAGCCAGCGTGACGGCCGGCGGGCAGTCCGCGGCAGCGGCCAGACGGCTTCTGCCGGGTAATCCGCCGGCAGCTCGGCCGTCGGCGCCCACCCCGCCACCAGCACGTGCACGCGGTGGGTGCGCGCCAGCTCGGTCAGCCAGTCCCAGGCCCGCATGGCCGGACCGGATCCGCCAGCCAGCGGCAGAACGGGCGTCAGAAGGACCGCAACCGGTCGCGGCTGAGTCATCCCTCCCCCTGTGCGGGGCGTTCTTCGAGGAAACCGCCCGGTCCGATGTGCAGCACGCGGTCGGCAAAGCGCAGGCTGCCACTGCGATGCGTGATGAACACCACGCTCATGTCGGGCCGCTCACGCCGGATGTTGGACAGCAGCCGCGTTTCGGTGGTTTCGTCGAGCCCGGATGTGGCCTCGTCGAGTAGCAGCAGATCAGGCTTGCGATACAGCGCCCGCGCCAGCGCCAGACGCTGCCGCTCGCCACCAGACAGGCGCACGCCGTCGGCTCCGATGCGGGCCTGATGCCCGCCCGGCAACCGACCCACCACTTCGTCCACGCAGGCCAGCGTCAGGGCTTCGTCGATACGCGCCCGATCCCCGGCATCGAAGCCGAAAATCACGTTTTCGGCGACGCTGCCATCGAGCAGCGCCACGTGTTGCGGCAGGTAGGCCAGGCGCGGCGGCGTCTGCCCCGGCCATGCATGCACCACACGACCCGTTTCCGGCAAGTGGATGCCGCACAGCAATTCCATCAGGGTGCTCTTGCCGGCGCCGGAAGCGCCCGTCAGCGCAACCCAGGAAGGGTGGGCAATGCGCACGCTGGCCCGCTCGATGACCGGACCCTGGGTGGCGGCGTGTCGAAAGCTCACGTCCTCCAGCGCAAAAGCGGCCGACGCAGCCGGCTGCGGGCGGATGCCGATCCGTTCGGCATGCCTCGCCTGCGCCCAGGCGAGCTCTTGCAGCACCAGATCGATGTTGACGACCGAACCGGACAGCGCAGCGCGTGTCGCCAGCACGTTGACCATCGCAGGCATCAGCGCACGCGCCACCACGGCATAAAACACCAATTGCGGCAGCAAGTCGGCGATCGGACGTTCCAGCAGCACCCACACCGAGACCACCACCAGCAGGATCGTCAGGATGGCGAAGTCAAGCACCATGCGCGGCAGGGCCGGGAGAAAATTCAGACGTTTGTTGGCATGCGCCACGCCGTGGATGGCGCGGTCCAGATGGTCGAGGAAGAAACGCTCGAGGCCATACACCCGGATCTCGCGAAAGGACCCGAGCGCTTCGGCCATGCCGATGTTCCAGCGCTGCATGGCGGCCTCCCGCTCGTGGGCGAAGCGGTGCTGGGTGCGCCCGATCAGGCGTTGCGTCAGCACGCCCAGCAGCAGGAAGCAGGCGCCCAGCGCGAGCGCCGTCTGCCAGTCCTGCCACAGCATCAGCGCGCTGAGGAACAGCAGCATCAGCAGGGAAGAAATCAGGGTAATGCACTGCTGCACGGCAAAGGCGGCATCCACCGAGGTCGTGAAGCAGCGCCGCAGGTAATGGGCGCGGTGCTGACTCTGGAAACTGCCCCAGTCGAGATGCAGGTAGCCCTCCAGCAGACGGCTGACGGTGTCACGCTGCACCTGCTGATGGAAGCCGGCCGAACTCCACGCAAAAAAGGCCTGCACCGCCAGCTTCAGGGTAATCAACAGCAGCAAGCCGGCGCTCAGCAAGGGCACCAATGGCCACCCGCCAACCCATCCTGTCACGACCGGTGGGCATTGCCCGCCTACACACTGCACGTAGGGGATGACCGCCCCGGCCACCGCCATTTCGAGCAGCGACAGGGCGCACGCCCAGACGGAGACGAACAGCAGCCTGCGCTTCTGATCCGCCGACAGCAAACGCCCCAGCATGGTGGCCAGGTCGCGCACCTCACGCAGTGACATCAACGCGCCCAGCCCGCCGCGCATCACACCCTCAGCCAGCTGCGCAGACTGCGCAGCGGATGGCGCAGCACCGATGCGGCGGTCTGTCGCAGGTAAATTTCACGGCACCCCTGCGCATCGTCGGGCAGATGCATGCGTGCGTGGCGGGCGTAGGTGGTGTCGGCATGACGTACGTAATCAACGTTCAGCAGACCGGCATGAAAATGGCTGAAGTCGAGCCGGTCCGGCGCGAACCACAGGTGGTTCCAGAGATGCAGGCTGTAGGACTGCTGCGGCAACTGGACGTTGCGCAGGAACAGGTCGTTGATGCCGCGCGAGGTCCAGTCCAGCGCATAGAAGGCGCTTTCCGGCTCGACATCGAGGAGTTCCGGGTCTTGCTGCCACAGCCGGTACGGCAGCAGCGTGGAATGGTTGCTCCAGGTACCGTCAAAGGCCTCATGCAGGCCATCCAGCCAGCGTCGGCAGAACTGCGCGCCGGGCGCGGAGGCAATCCACGCGTTGCACAACGATCCGCCGGCACACGCAGCCGGCGGCGCCTTTTCCTGCCCGAGGATGAATTCCCGCGTCAGCCATTCATCCGGAAACGGCCGCAGGAACAGCGTGTCGATGTCGGCATAGATGCCCCCCTCTTCAAGCAGGATCTGCAGGCGCGCGAAATCGGCGAGGTGGGCATAGCGGTACTGGTTCAGCGTCGGGTCAGCGTAGCGGTAGTCGGCAATCGCCTTTTCCGGCTCGATGCGGCGCAGGGTCAGCTGCGGCTTGATGCGCTCCCACCACTCGCCCCACGGTTCATTGTGGTAATGGAAATGGACGGCATCCGGACGATTCACGTTGATGCACGAAGCCAGGCACAGGTAGTACATCAGGTGGAAGGGTTCGGTCTGCTCGCGCAGTCCGAACACGAAATGGAATACCCGCGGGATCATGCGCCGGCCTCCGCATGCAGGGCCCGCGACAGCGCCCCGGTAATCGCCTCACGCGAAAAATCGCGACCAATGCGCTGCGCGAGCCGGGCAGCGCGCGCGCGCGCCTCGTCACGCTGCTCAAACACTTCTCGCATCAGCGCAGCCGCATGCTCCACGGAAGGCTCGGCCCACCGGTCGGTCGGCCGATAAATTGCCGACCAGCCGAGCTCACGCGCCCGAATCAGGCGGTAATCGACCAGATAGGCCAGTTCCGGATCAAGGAAATCGAGCTGGCCACCGTAGCCGGTCATCACCACCGGCTTGCCCAGACGCGCGGCCTCGAACGCACCCAGGCCCCAGCCCTCCGTGCGCGTCAGGGAGACAAAGCAATCACCCATTTCGTGCAGCGCCAGCATCTGCCCGTCGGTCAGGGTTTCGTCATCGATCAGGCTGATCGACGGCGGCGCCGGATGACGCGACAACATGCGCTCCACGGCCAGGCGGGTCGGCGGGTGGTGCCGCCGGAAGCCGTTGCGCCAGTGGCGATGGGTACGGGTGATGTCCTTGGCGCTGGTCTTGACCACCAGATGCACCGGGTCATCCGCGGTGAACGCGCGCAGATACGCCTCCAGAACCAGATGGGGGGCCTTGCGATTGGACCAGAAACCGACGGTGTAGAAGGTGAAACAATCCGCGTTCGCCGACTCGGGGTGCAGCCGTTGCCGGACCGCCGCCCGGTCCGCTTCGCTCGCCCGCTCGAGCTCTTCGAACTGCGACAGATGCGGCACTACGGAAATCGGCACACGCACCCCGGAACGACGAAACACCTCGGCATTCCAGTGGCACGGCACGATCACGCCGTCGAGCTGGTTCAGGATGTCCGGCCACTCGTCGGGCAGGTCTTCAAGCTCCCACACGGTGTAGCCCAGGATGCGCCGACCCGGCTTGCGCTCGCGGTCGATCCAGTCCTGGAAATACCCGGGCACGGTGTGGATCACGACGGTGTCGTAGTCGATCGCCCGGTTGCACACCGGCGCCAGCTTCGGGCAGGGCCAATCCGCCCCATCGTAAGGCTCGTAGGCACGCCGTCCGGGCAGCATCGGAGCCCAGCTCAGATTCACTCCGGCATCCATCAGCGCACGGACATAGGCCTTGCCGGCAATGGCGTAGCCGGTCGTATCACCCCACGAAACAAACTTCAGACCGCGCATCTCAGCCCCGTCCCGAGCGCAGGCGAAAGACACGCACCCCCGCATACAGGCCCTGGAAGAACCCTCTGAAACGGGCGGCAAAAGCCGCGCCGCGCCAGCCCCGGAAAACCAGTGCCTGGACAACCGAACCGATGATGATGCGGCCTCCCCAATAGAGCATGTGCGGCGCCGGATTCTTGGCAACCAGTGCCCCTGCGCCACACGCATAGCTATGGAAGCGGGCGGCCACCCAGCGATTCCAGGGCGGAACCTTGGTCGGGTGCTGCATGCGTACGCGCGGGCTGTAGCAGGCCTCGCCATCGCCGATGCAGGCAAACAGCCGATTCATCAGATCAACGCCTTCGGCGGCCGGAAACATGGCGCCCGGACCGAAACGTTCATCGAAACCTCCGGCCTGCTGGAAGAGATCACGCCGCACGAATAGCGTCGCCTCGGTCACACGGCCAAACATCGTCCAGCGCGAGAACCTGGAGGAAGCCGGCTTCCAGCGCAGCAGATTGGGCGCGCCGGAAGCATCGACGGTCTGCCCGGTCACGACACGCACCTGCGGATCGCGGCTCAGGCACTCGACTTCGGTCAAGGTATCCGCAAACAACTGGCAGTCGTCGTCGGGAAATCCGAGCCACTCCCCTCGCGCCAGCGAAACGCCGAGATTGCGTGCCCTGCACGCGCCGCGGAACGTCACCTGCTGATGCACGATGGAGAGCCTGTCCGCATAACGCCCCAGCAGGTCGACCAAGCGGTCATCACCGTTCTGATCCACGATGATCACCTCAAATCGCGGCCGTACGTCCAGCGCTGCCAGACTCGCCAGGCAATCGCTAAGCTCGCCATCATCATGCAGGGTCGCGATCACCAGCGAGTAGCGGAAGTGCGCAGGAGGGCTGGCCGGCTGGTGATCTGCGCTCAAGGGGAAAGACATCCAGAGGAATGTGCAAGTGGCGACATTCTACTGCCTGGGCTCGCCACCTGGATGACAGCGCGGAGACCATGCCCGCCTGTAATTTCTGCAATGCAAACACCGGCGTTGGGAGACCGTGCGCTCCGACTCACCCACCCTCTATGTCCGCCGCGGCGCCAGCCCAGTGGCCGCTCACCAGGTTGTCGGGGCGGCGGCTGGCGCTCACCGATGCACTGCTTGACCAGAACTCGCGCATCACGCTAGTGCCCGCGAACACCCCGAACCCGGAGCCGGCACGGAGTTCACCGCCGGCACGAATGCTTTCACCGGCAATGATCACGCCACCGGCGAACACCCCGCCACCGGCCTGGATGCCCCAACCCGCCTCGACATGCAGACCACCGCGAATCATGTCACCGACCAGCAGCCCATGGCCGACCTTGACGGTGTCCAGCACCATGAAACTCCGATCCACCTTGACGCTCTTGGCGCACTCGACCACGCCGCTGACAACCAGGTCGTGCCCCACCGTAGTCTGTCCCGCCACGCTCAGCGCCTCGCCACAGCTCACCCCCCAACCCGCCTTCAGATCACCACCACATTGCAGGCGCCCTTGAACCTCAACGCCCCACTCCGCCCGCAGGGAGCCCTCGGTGGTGAGGCGGCTACCGCAGCTCAGGTTTCCGCCAATGACCATATCGCCTTGAACATTGATTTCACGACCGACCCTGACGCTCCCGTGAACACGTAACGAACCACCCACCCGCAGGATGCTTTCGCAGTGCAGATTTCCATGTATTTCCACATCACCAGCAAATACCAACGCATCACAATCCACTCCCTCCAGCACCAGCCTGCTATTGACCACACCGAAGTTGTCGACCAGCCAGCAGGCGTCGAGCAGACGCCCCTCGTCGACCAGCGCATCAACAAGCGACTGGTATTCGGCGCCCTCGGGGCTGTGATGAAGAAACCAGCGATAGCCGCTGGAGCAAGGCCGTTTGGCCTTGATCGCACTTTTGTTCAGATCCACATCGACCTCAATGGACGAGCTTCCGTACCGCGCAATCAGGCGGTGCGGAAATCATTCAGGGGAACGACGGACGTACGAGAGCGGCCCTCACAGGGCGAAGCTTCAACGCGTCCGTGTTGATGACGTCAGGGGCGGAGAGCCCTTACGCCGTGCGAGAGGAAATGGAGCGGAAGATCAGTCGCCGCGCCTTTCCTGTCGCACGGCGAAGGAAAGTACGGCGAGCCACCTTTGGAACTGCGGAGTAAGGAGGATCGGGCAAGTACCGGCATGCCCCAGCATCAGACTGGTCACGCTGTTGCTGCTGGCGTGAATGGCACTTTTCATTCCGGCACGGCCCAAAAGAAAAAAGCCAACCGTGAATGATTGGCTTTTTTCGTGAATCTGGTTGCGGGGGCAGGATTTGAACCTGCGACCTTCGGGTTATGAGCCCGACGAGCTGCCAGACTGCTCCACCCCGCGTCTGGAAGAACGAGACTATAGACGGTGATTCGCCTTTCGTCAAATCCGTTTCTGCGATAAGCGGCAGATCAGGTGTTCTGGATGACGATCTTCGGAAACTTGTGGGTCATGTCCTTGGCTTTTTCGGCCACGCTGACGGCAACCTTGCGGGCAATCTCGCCGTAGATCGCGGCAATGCGGCCATCCGGCTCGGCCGCCACCGTGGGCGTACCGGAATCGGCCTCGGTGCAGATCTGCATGTCGAGCGGCAGCGCGCCGAGGAAGGCGACATTGTAGTCGGCGCACATCTTCTCGCCACCGCCAGAGCCAAAGATGCGCTCTTCGTGACCGCACTTGGAGCAGATGTGCACGCTCATGTTCTCGACGATGCCGATGATCGGCACGCCGACCTTCTCGAACATCTTGAGGCCCTTGCGTGCGTCAAGCAGCGCGATGTCCTGCGGCGTGGTGACGATCACCGCGCCGGTGACCGGCACCTTCTGCGACAGCGTGAGCTGGATGTCGCCGGTGCCCGGCGGCATGTCGACGATCAGGTAATCCAGATCGTGCCAGTTGGTTTCGTTGAGCAGCTGCGTGAGTGCTTGCGTGGCCATCGGGCCGCGCCACACCATCGGCGTCTCGGTATCGATCAGGCAGCCGATGGACATGACCTGCAAGCCGTGGGCTTCCAGCGGCTCCATGCGCTTGCCGTCCTGCGACTGCGGGCGCTGGCCGGCCACGCCCAGCATCTGCGGCTGCGAGGGGCCGTAGATGTCGGCATCCAGCACGCCCACGCGCGCACCCTCTGCGGCCAGTGCCAGCGCGAGGTTGGCGGCGGTGGTGCTCTTGCCGACACCGCCCTTGCCGGAAGCCACGGCAATCACGTTCTTGACGTTCGGCAGCAACTGCACGCCCTGCTGCACGGCGTGTGCAACCACCTTCCAGCCCACCTCGACATCCACGCCGGTCACGCCGTCGAGCTTGCCAACCGCGTCGCGCACCAGCGTGGCGATGACTTCCTTCTGGCTGTTGGCCGGGTAACCGAGCTCGACGACCACGCGCACGCGGCCATCAGCCACCTGCACGTCGCGCACGGCACGCTCCGCGACCAGATCCTTGCCGGTATTGGGGTCGATAACGAACTTGAGGACTTCGGAAACGGATTCCCGGCTGACGCTCATGGCTTGCATCCTTCTGAATGGAACGGCGCCCGCACAGGCGCAAGCTGTGCATGATACCCAAGCGTTCGCCGTGACTCACCCATGGCGTGAGTACGGGAATCGCCGGTCGGCACGCGGCGCGTACCGCCGCTTTGCTAGAATCACGCCTTTATCCCGGATTTCAGTCCACATGCCGCGCAACATTCTCGTCACCAACGCCCTGCCCTACGCCAACGGCGACATTCACCTCGGCCATCTCGTAGGCTACATCCAGGCGGACGTCTGGGTGCGCTACCAGCGCATGCGGGGCAATACGGTGCATTACGTCTGCGCCGACGACACGCACGGCACCCCGGTCATGCTGCGCGCCGAGAAGGAAGGCATCACGCCCGAGGCGCTGATCAACCGCGTGCATGGCGAGCACCTGCGCGACTTCACCGGCTTCAACGTCGCCTTCGACAACTACCACTCCACGCATTCGCCCGAAAACCGCGCCTACGCCGAAGACATCTACGGCAAGCTCAAGGCCGCCGGCTTCATCGACACCCGCGCCATCGAGCAGTACTACGACCCCAAGCGCGAGATGTTCCTGCCGGATCGCTTCATCAAGGGCGAATGCCCCAAGTGCGGCGCCGAGGACCAGTACGGCGACAACTGCGAGGTGTGTGGCGCGGCCTACGCCCCCACCGACCTGAAGAACCCGCGCTCGGCAGTGTCCGGTGCCACGCCGGAACTGCGCACTTCCGAGCACTTCTTCTTCCGCCTGTCCGACCCGCGCGCGGTGGCCTTCCTGCGTGAATGGACGCGCGGCGCCAACACCGCCGGCACGCGCCGCCTGCAGCAGGAAGCTGCCAACAAGATGCGCGAATGGCTGGGCGACGAGGGCGAGAACAAGCTCTCCGACTGGGACATCTCGCGCGACGCGCCCTACTTCGGCTTCGAGATTCCGGGGGCGCCGGGCAAGTACTTCTATGTCTGGCTGGATGCGCCGATCGGCTATCTGGCGAGCTTCCGCAACTTCGCCGACAAGACCGGCGGACTGAACGTCGAGGACTACACCGACGCCGCCAAGGCCGAGGCCGCGGGCACCGAGATGGTGCACTTCATCGGCAAGGACATCCTGTATTTCCACGCCCTGTTCTGGCCGGCCATGCTGCACTTCGCCGGCTTCCGCGCGCCCACGCAGCTGGCTGTAAACGGCTTCCTGACCGTCGACGGCGCCAAGATGAGCAAGAGCCGCGGCACCTTCATCACCGCGCAGTCGTATCTGGAGCAGGGGCTCAACCCGGAGTGGCTGCGCTATTACTTCGCCACCAAGTCCAACTCCACCATGGAAGACGTGGACTTGAGCCTTGACGACATGATCGCCAAGGTCAATTCGGATCTGGTCGGCAAGTACGTGAACATCGCCAGCCGCTGCGCCGGCTTCATCGCCAAGCGCTTCGACGGCAAGCTCGCCGCCACCGAAGACGCCGCCTGCGCCGAATTCCGCGCCGCCTGCGATACCGGCACCATCGCCCGGGCCTATGAAGAACGCGACTTCGGCCGCGTCATGCGCGAAATCATGCGTCTGGCCGACATCGCCAACCAGTACGTGAATGACCACAAGCCGTGGGAACTGGCCAAGCAGGAAGGTCAGGAAGCGCGTCTGCACGAGGTGTGCTCGACCGCGCTGACGATGTTCCGCGACCTGTCGCTGTATCTGAAGCCGGTGCTGCCGGCCATGGCCGAAAAGGTCGAGGCCTTCCTCGCCATCGCCCCGCTGAGCTGGCCGCAGACCTGGCAGCCGCTGCCGGCTGGCCACACCATCACCCCCTACCAGCACATGATGACCCGAGTGGAACGCAAACAGATCGACGCCCTGATCGAGGCCAACCGTGACAGCCTCGCCCCCGCCCCCGCCGGCGTGCCGACTTCCGAGCAACGCCACGCCGAGCGCCAGCAAGCTCAGGCACAGGCGGCCGAGACGAGCGAGCCCTTCATTTCCATCGACGACTTCGTCAAGGTCGACCTGCGCGTGGCGCGCATCGCCTCCGCCGAACACGTCGAGGGCGCGGACAAGCTGATCCGCCTGTCGCTCGACATCGGCGAGACCGATGCCGAAGGCAACCCGAAGCCGCGCCAGGTCTTCGCCGGCATCAAGTCGGCCTACGACCCGGCCGCGCTGGTCGGCCGGCTCACCGTCATGGTCGCCAACCTCGCGCCGCGCAAGATGAAGTTCGGCATGAGCGAGGGCATGGTGCTGGCCGCCTCGGACGAGAACGACAAGGCTTCCGGCCTGTACATCCTGTCGCCGGACTCCGGCGCCAAACCGGGCATGCGCATCCGCTGACATCGGCGCCACAGCGGGCTTGGTAGTAGCCCGGGCAAGGGCTTGTAGCGCAGAATGAGCCTGGCGCGGCAATGAGAGCCGCGCCAGGCACTCCCTCCTCTGCCGGCGAGCGTACCGATGCAAACGCCCACAATTCCCGACGACGAGGCCGTCCGGCTTGGCGCCCTGCGCGCAACCGGCCTGCTCGATTCCCTGCCGGAAGAGCGCTTCGACCGCCTGACCCGCCTGGCGCGCCAATTCTTCGAGGTGCCGATCGCGCTGGTGTCGCTGATCGACGCAGAGCGGCAGTGGTTCAAGTCGCGACAGGGACTGGACGCCTGCGAGACCTCACGCGATCTGTCGTTCTGCGGTCACGCCATCCTCGACGACAGCATTCTGGAAGTACCCGACGCCACCCTCGACGCGCGCTTTGCCGACAACCCCCTGGTCACGGGTCCGCCCGACATCCGCTTCTATGTCGGCGCGCCGCTGCACACCCGCGACGGACATCGCATCGGCACCCTGTGCATCATCGACACCCGCCCGCGCGCCCTGAATGAGGCCCAGCGGCAGAGCCTGCGCGATCTTGCCGACTGCATCGAACGCGAAATCAACAGCGCCAACGAGGCGCAACTGCAGGCCCGCCTGACCCGCTCACTGCTGCGCAGCAAAGCCATCCTGCACAGCCTGCCCGACATGGTGTTCGTCGTAGACCGTGCCGGCACCCTGCTCGAAGTCAACGAGCATCCCGACCTGCTGCGCAGGCGTGCAGAACTGCTCGGCCGGCAGCTCGACGCCGTGCTTCCGGCACCTCTTGCGCAACGCTGCATGGCCGCCATCACCCAGACCCTGCGCGGTGGGGCGCTGGTTCACCTGGAGTACACACTGGAAGTTTCCGGCGCACCCGCCGACTTCGAGGCGCGCTTCCGGCGTCTGGACGACGGCGAGGCGCTGGTGCTGATCCGCAACGTCACGGCCGAACGGGCGGCGGTGGCCAAGCTGCGCGCCAGCGAGCAGCGCCTGGCCAGCGTGATCGATGGCACCCACATCGGCACCTGGGAATGGAATATCCAGACTGGCGAGACCGTGTTCAACGAACGCTGGGCCGAAATCGCCGGCTACTCCCTCGAAGAACTGCAGCCCGCCAGCATCCAGACCTGGCTGGATCTGGCCCACCCTGACGACCTGCTGCACTCCGGCTCGATACTGGAAAGACACTTCAGCGGTGAACTCGACCATTACGACGTCGAGTGCCGCGTGCGCCACAAGGACCGACACTGGGTGTGGGTGCACGATCGTGGCCGTGTAGTCACGCGCACGCCGGACGGGCAGCCCGAGCGCATGTTCGGCACGCATGCCGACATCACCGAACAGAAGCTGGCCGAGCAAGCCCTGCGCGACAGCGAACAGCAGTTCCGCTCGCTGGTGGACAGCATTCCCGGCATCACCTTCCGCTGCCGCCTCGACGAACACTGGACCATGCTGTTCATGAGCGCCCAGATCGATCCGCTGTCCGGCTACCCGGCCTCAGATTTCATCGACAACGCAGTGCGCAGCTACGCCAGCGTGATCCATCCGGACGACCGCGAACACACCGAGCAAACGGTATGGAACGCGCTGCGCGGCAACGGCCGATGGGTTGCCGAGTACCGCGTGCTGCATCGCGACGGCTACGTACGCTGGGTGCAGGAGCGCGGCTCCGTGATACGTGATGCACAGGGCGAAGTCGCCTATCTGGACGGCTTCATCCTCGACATTTCAGCCGAGCGCAACGCCCGTCTGGAGATCGAGCGTCAGCTTGAAGCCTTCTCCGTCCTCAACGAGATCGCTGCGGCCGAACCGCGGCCCCTGACCGAGCAGATCTCCCATGCCCTGCGGCTGGCGGCCGACTATCTGGGACTGGAATGCGGCATCGTCAGCCGTATCCGCGACGACGACTACCAGGTGCGGGCCTTCGTCGCCCCGCCGGAGATGCCGCTGCAGCTACGGCAGCATTTCCCGCTGGGGCAGACCTACTGCGCCCTCACGCTGCACAGCGACGACCTGCTCGCTATCGACCGCATGGGCAGCTCGCCCCACCGCTCGCACCCGTGCTACCGGAGCTTCGGTCTGGAATCCTATCTCGGCATCCCGCTCACAGTCGGCGGCGAAGCTTACGGAACCCTCAATTTCTCGGCGCGCGCGCCGCGTGAAACGCCTTTCCGCGAAAGCGAGAAACTTTTCCTGCGGCTGCTCGCTCGCTGGGCGAGCAGCACCATCGAACGCGAGCGCGCATTGCAATCCCTGCGCTTGGGAGAAGCGCGCCTGCGCGGGCTTTTCGAGCTGTCGCCCATCGGCATTGCGCTGAATGACTTCGCCACAGGCGCCTACCTCGAAGTCAACGACGCGCTCCTCGCGCCCACCGGCTACACCCGCGACGAGCTACTTGCGCGGACCTACTGGGACCTGACACCCCCGGAATACCGGGATCACGAGAACGAGCGACTCGTCCAGCTCGAAAAGACCGGGCGCTACGGCCCCTACGAGAAGGAATACATCCGCAAGGACGGCAGTCGCTACCCGGTGCTGCTCAACGGCACGCTGTTGCATGACCCTGACGGCCGCCGTCGCATCTGGTCGATCGTCGAGGACATCTCCGAGCGCAAGCGCATGGAGCAGATGAAGAACGAGTTCATCTCCACGGTCAGCCACGAGCTGCGCACCCCCGTCACGGCACTATCCGGCGCGCTCGGCATGCTGCGCCACGTCAGCGCACACACCCTGTCCGACTCGGCACGCGAGCTGCTCGGCATCGCCGAGAAGAACAGCCAGCGCCTGGGCCTGCTCATCAACGATCTGCTGGACATGGAGAAACTTGCCGCCGGCAAGCTGCGGCTTGATCTCCTCACCCAGCCGCTGCGCCCCATCGTCGAACAGGCAGTAAGCGACAACCAGGTCTATGCTGACCAGTTCAGTGTGGTCTTCGAGCTCGCGGCCGGCCCTCACCCGGTCACCCATGTCGACGCCAACCGGCTCCAGCAAGTGCTCGCCAACCTGCTCTCCAACGCCGCCAAGTTCTCGCCGCGCGGCGGGCGGGTCCAGGTCAGTCTCCAGACCACTGCAACGCACGCCAGCGTGAGCGTCACCGATCACGGCCCCGGCATCCCGGCGGCCTTCCGCGACCGGATCTTCCAGAAATTTTCCCAGTCTGATGCGTCCGACACCCGTCAGCGCGGCGGCACCGGCCTCGGACTGGCCATCTCGCGCGAGCTTGTCGAGCGCATGGGCGGCACCATCGGCTTCGACTCCATCGAAGGGCTCGGCGCGACGTTTCAGGTCAGCTTTCCACTGCAGGAGCCGACGTGAAGCCAAGCGACGCAAGCACGCAAACAAAGAAGCATCCGGGCCGCCTGGCGCGGCTGACGCTACCGTTGCTCATATTCTGCAGCGTCGTTATCGCGACCGAGTACGTTGCACGTCAGGCGGACCGCGAAGCGCACGCGCAAAGACACCAGCAGCTGCTGCAACAGGCCAGCAGCGTGCGAGTTGCGTTGGAGTCCGAGCTCAACGCGATCGCCTTTCTGGCGAATGGCATCGAGTCCTACGTTGTTGCCCGCAACGGCGACATCGACGGAGCAGAGATCGAACCCATGCTCGCCTTGCTGTTCGAGCGCGGCCGCCATTTCCGCAATATCGGCATCGCTCCGGCCAACGAGCTGCGCTACATCTATCCGCTCGCGGGAAATGAGGCGGCAGTGGGCCTGCGTTACGAAGACAATCCGAAGCAATGGCCGGCCGTACTCAACGTCATCCAGAGCGGCCAGCCCGTGCTGGCCGGACCGCTCGATCTCGTCCAGGGCGGCCAGGCGCTCATCTACCGGGCACCGATCTACATCAACGGCACCTACTGGGGGCTTCTGAGCACCGTCATTGATTCCGCAAGCATCCTGGAGATCACCGCACCACTCATGAACCACCCGGCTTTGCGGTTCGCGCTACGCCATGCGGAACCCATTTCAGCCGGTGAACGGGTATTCATCGGAGAGCCGGAAACATTCGAGAACGCGCCGATACTGCTGGACATCACCGTGCCTGGCGCGCATTGGCAGATGTCCGTAGCACCAATACACACCGCTGCCAGCCTATCCACAGACATCCGAGTTGCGGGCTACTTGCTGGCATCACTGGCATTCCTGCTCAGCGGACTCGCATTGCGCTACCTGCTGCAGCGGACTCAGCTGGCTCAGATGGAGATCGCCGTTGAAGACAGTTCAGAGAATCTGCTGCGCACGACCCGGATGCTGCGCTCGGTACTGGGCGCGGCAACCCGCTTCTCGATCATCGCGACCGACCAGCACGGCAGCATCACGCTGTTCAATCGCGGCGCTGAGCTGATGCTCGGCTACGACGCGGCGGAAATGATCGACGTACACACACCGGCCGTGCTGCACCTCCCGGAAGAGGTCGCAGCCCGGTCTGCGGAGCTCACACGCTCGCTGGGGCATCCGATCGACGGCTTCAGGGTATTCACCGAGCAAGCCGAACTCGCTGGTTTTGAAACGCGTGAGTGGACCTATCGGCACAAGGACGGACATTGCATTCCGGTCGTACTGACCGTAACCGTGCTGCGCGACCCGCGCGATCAGGTGACCGGCTATCTGGGCATTGCCGAGGACATTTCCGAGCGCAAACGCACACAGCGCCTGAAGGACGAATTCATTGCCACTGTCAGCCACGAACTGCGCACTCCGTTGACCGCCATTTCCGGCGCGCTGGGCCTGGTCGCGAGCGGCCGACTCGGCGCACTGACCGAACCGATGAGCGAAATGCTGATGGCAGCAGTACGCAACGGCAAACGGCTCGAACTGCTCATCAACGACCTGCTTGACATGGAAAGGCTGGCCTCCGGGAAGCTGCGCCTCGATCTGCGCCCTCAGGCATTGCGCCCGCTCCTCGAACAGGCCGTGCGCGACAACCAGGCCTACGCCGATCAGTTCAACGTCACCCTCGAACTGTTTCCGGGGACTGACGTGATTGCTGAAGTCGACGCCAACCGCTTGCAACAGGTACTCGCCAACCTGCTCTCCAACGCCACAAAGTTCTCTCCGCACGAGGCCAGCGTCGAGATCAGCCTCGAAACCCACGCCGACCACGCCCGCATCCGTATCACCGACCACGGACCCGGCATACCGGCCGCCTTCCGCGAGCACATCTTCCAGAAGTTCTCGCAGTCCGATGCCTCCGACACCCGCCAGCGTGGCGGCACCGGCCTCGGGCTGGCCATCACGCGCGAACTGGTCGAACGCATGGGCGGCATCATCGGTTTCGACTCGACGGCAGGGCTGGGTGCCAGCTTCTGGGTGGAATTCCCCCGCCAGACACAGGATCTCCACTCATGAACACGCAGGGCATTCCCGACGGCAGGCAGAACAGCGGCTTGAAGGTGTTCGGCACGGCTTTGGCCAGCCGGCGCGGGCTGATCGCCTGGAGCACGCTGCTGCTTGGACTGACACTCACGTGGCTGGTCTCGGCACACCTGCGTGAACAGGAGATGCGTGCGGCGGACCAACAGTTCAGCCTGCTGGCGCGGAAGGTGGTCAACGAGATACGCCAGCGTCTGCTCGATCACGAGCAGATCCTGCTCGGTGGCGCAGGGCTGCTCGATGCAACGGGTTCGGCAACCCGGGAGCAATGGCATGACTACGTGTCACGCCTGAAACTGAGCGAACGCTACCCCGGTATCCAGGGCGTAGGCTTCAGTCTGGCGATCCGGCCGGAAGCACTGGGCGAGCACGTAGACGAAATGCGCCGCAGCGGATTTCGCGACTATGCGATCAAGCCTGCCGGAGAGCGCGACCTGTACACCTCCATCGTTTTCCTGGAACCCTTCGCTGGCCGCAATCTGGCCGCTTTCAGCTATGACATGTTTTCGGAGCCGACCCGCCGCACGGCCATGGCCAAGGCGGTGGACGAAGCTCGTACAACCATCTCCGGCAAGGTCCGCTTGCTGCAGGAAACGCACGGGCGTGAGCAGGCCGGCATCCTGATGTACGTACCGGTGTACCGGCCCGACCAAGCGACCGATACGCCACAGGCGCGCTGGCAGGCTTTGCACGGCTTCGTGTATAGCCCCTATCGTATGGACGACCTGATGCACGGCGTGGTCGGAGAACAAAACGAACACATCGACTTCAGCCTCTATGACGGCGACGCCGCCGACGCGCAAAACCTGTTGCATCAGTCGGACGCTGATGAAGCAACGCCACACGCCCCCGCTTTTTTCCGGACCCACCGCATCGAGGCCTACGGTCGCATCTGGACCGCCGTCACCCGCAGCCGCGCAAGCTTCGAGAAAGGCTTTGACGAGACGCTTGACTGGCTCGCACCGTCACTGGGCGCCGGGATCAGCCTGTCCCTGTTTGTCGTGCTGCTTGTGCTGCTCGGCCACCGGGAGCGAGCCATGGAACTCGCGCATGAAATGGCCATGCGTCAAGCCGCCTCGGAGCGCCGCTTCCGCCACCTGTTCCTCAACATGGGCCAGGGCGTACTGATTCACGGCCCGGACGGCCGCATCGCGGAAGCCAACCCGGCGGCCGAACGCATCCTGGGCCAAGCCCGCGAGAGCCTGCTGGACAGTCCTTCGGCATTTGCAGAACGTGACACGGTGCACGAGGACAAATCGCCCTGCGCTCCCGACCAGTTTCCGGCACAGCGGGTCTCGCTGGAGGAAGGACAGGCGGTGACCGGCGCGGTGCTCGGCATCCGCCGTACGCCCGACGACGACTGGCGCTGGCTGCGCATCGACGCCTATGCCTCACGCATCAGCGAACACGACACCGCGCCGGAGATTTACGAGGTGTTCGCCGACATCACCGACCAGAAACTGATCGAGCGCATGAAGAACGAGTTCGTGTCGACCGTCAGTCATGAGCTACGCACACCACTGACCTCGATCTCCGGCGCGCTGGGCATGATCGACGGAGGCAAGGTCGGCGAGATGACTGACCAGATGCGCCAACTCGTGTCGATTGCGCTTAAGAACAGCAGACGTCTGAGCCAGCTCATCAACGATCTGCTCGACATCGAGAAGATTTCGGCCGGCGGGGTGGAATTCGCAATGTCGCCCCAGGCACTTGCGCCGCTGGTGGCGCAGGCCGTCGAGCACAACCGCCCGTTCGCGGATGAACGCGCGGTGACGCTCGAGGTGGAAGCTCATGAAGTGGACTGCACGGTACGTGTCGACAGCCAGCGACTGGCTCAGGTCATGGCCAACCTGCTCTCCAATGCCATCAAGTTCTCACCCGAAGGAAGCCGGGTGCTCGTTGCGCTGGAGCTCGACCAGGAATGTGTCAGGGTGAAGTTCACCGATCAGGGCTGCGGTGTTCCGGAGTCCTTCCGCGACCGCATTTTCCAGAAATTCTCACAAGCCGACGCATCCGACAGTCGCAGCAAGGGCGGCACCGGGCTCGGGCTGTCAATCACCCGCGAGCTGGTCGAGCGCATGGGCGGGCGCATCGGTTTCCAGTCGCAGGAAGGCCGCGGAAGCGTGTTCTGGTTCGAGCTGCCGATCCTGCGCGACGCCCCGGAAGAAGGCGGCGCGAGTACCGCCGGCAGTGCTCCGGCGGAGCACTCCGCGCGTGAATCGGCGGTATCCTCGACTAGCTCTCCGGATACGGCAGCCTCAGGGGGAAAACCGAATGGAAACGCTTGAACGGGTGTTGTATGTCGAGGACGAAGCGGATATCCGCGTCATTGCCAAACTCGCCCTGGAGACCATCGGCGGCTTCAACGTCCTGACCTGCGCCTCGGGCGAGGAAGCGCTGCGCGAGGTCGAACACTTCGCCCCCGACATCATCCTGCTCGACGTAATGATGCCCGGCATGGACGGGCCCAGTGTGCTGTATGCCCTGCGTGCCCTGCCGAGCCTGACCAAGGTACCGGTGGCGTTCATGACCGCCAAGGTGCAACCGGCCGAAGTGGAACATTTCCGCTCACTGGGCGCGCTCGACGTCATCGCCAAGCCCTTTGATCCGATGACGCTGTCAGACCATGTCCGCAGCATCTGGGAGCGCGCCTGCGATGAGTGAGGACCCTGCCCAGAAGCTGGCCGCACAGCTGGATCGCCTGCGCCAGGAGTATGCCGCCCGACTGCCGGCGCAGATCGCCGACTTGCTGGCACTGAGCGAGCGCCTGTGCGGCGCCGAGCCGGCCGACGCGGACCTTCACGAACTTCACCACGGCTTGCACAAACTCGCCGGCTCGGGAGGCACGTTCGGCTTCTCCGCACTGAGCTCTGCAGCGCGTGCGCTTGAACTGCAGACCAAGTACTGGCGCGAAGTCGGCGCCGGGAATATCGAAATCTCGACACGCCAGGCCTTGTCGAAGGCCATCTCCGGCCTCGACAAGACGGCGCAAGCCCCCCCCCCTGTCCACAACCGCCAGCACGCAACCGCGGCCTGCGGCGGCCAGCAATTCCGCGCAGCGAGCCTGGAGCCTCTGGCTGATCGAAGACGACGAGCTGATCGGGCGCGAGCTCAGTCATCAGATCGAAGCCTTCAATTTTGTGGTGCGGCATTTCACCCGCATCGAAGACGCCGAACAGGCCGCGCACAGCGCCTGCCCCGACTTGCTGATCGCGGACATCGTGCTGGAGGCGGGTAGCGACTCGACCTTGACGCTGGGAGACTTTCCGCGCCTGTCGGCCTGTGGCTGCCCGCTGATCTTCATCAGCTCGCACGACGATTTCGCCGCACGCGTGCGGGCAGTGCGCATGGGCGCCAGCGGCTATCTCCTCAAGCCCATCGACACGCCTCGCCTGATCCGCCGCATGACCCAACTTCTGGAGGCCCGCGACGCCCCGGCCGAGCGGGTACTCATCGTCGAAGACGATCAGCCTCTGGCCGAGCACTACCGACTGGTACTGCAGGCTGCCGGGACCGAAGCGCATTGCCTGCACGACCCCGAACTTCTGATCGAAACGATCGCGACCTTGCGCCCCGAGCTGATTCTCATGGACATGCACATGCCGCGCTACTCCGGCCCCGAACTGGCCGGCGTGGTGCGTCAGCACGACAACTGGGCAAGCCTGCCGATCGTCTATCTGTCGGCCGAGACCGACCTCCTTCAGCAGATTCAAGCCATGCGCCACGGCGCCGACGACTTCCTGACCAAGCCGATCTCGGACGCGCAGCTGGTTGCCACCGTGCGCAGCCGTGTCGAGCGGGCCCGCGTGCTCGAAGGCCTGATCAGTCTGGACAGTCTCACCGGCCTGCTCAAACACTCGGCCATCAAGGATGCCGCCGCCCGCATGCTGGCGCGTGCCCGGCGCAATGGCAGCACGGTCACGGTGGCGATGCTCGACATCGATCACTTCAAGCGCGTTAACGACACCTACGGCCACTCCGTGGGCGACATCGTCATTTCCTCACTCGCCACCCTGTTGCGCCAACGCCTGCGCACCACCGACATCATCGGACGCTACGGTGGCGAAGAGTTCGTCGCCGTACTGCCCGAGTGCACGTCCGAACAGGCTCGCAAGCTGATGGACGACATCCGCGAGCGCTTCTCCCAGCTGCATTTCAGTCACACCGGGAAATCCTTCAGCTGCTCGCTGACGGCCGGCCTGGCCGCCTCGGGCGACCATCCATCGCTGGACGCCGACGGGCTGATCGAAGCCGCCGACAAGGCCCTGTACGAGGGCAAGCATGGCGGTCGCAACCAGATCCGCATCGCACACGCGACGCCGCCCGGATGCCGCTGACGCCTTCCAAGCGCTGGATGGTTCGACGGCGCAGACAACGACGAACGGCCTGCCCGGCCGCCGTTGTTGTTGCGCCCTCGAACCCCGCTGGAGAAGGCCCCGATGTTTCACTTCCGTCCCAAGCTGCTCGACACCCTTCCGGGCTATGACCGGGAGACGCTGACCGGCGACCTTGCCGCCGGCATCACCGTCGGCGTGCTCGCGCTGCCACTGGCCATGGCCTTTGCCATCGCGAGCGGAATGAGCCCGGCCGCCGGCATCTGGACCGCCATTGTGGCGGGTCTGCTGGTTTCGCTGCTGGGCGGCTCGCGCGTGCAGATCGGCGGGCCGACCGGGGCTTTCATCCCCATCGTCTACGTCATCGTGCTCGACTACGGCGTGGCCAACCTGCTGGTTGCGACCATGATGTCGGGCGTGATGCTGTTCGCGATGGGCGCCTTCAAGCTCGGCACGATGATCCGCTTCATCCCGATCTCGGTCGTGATCGGCTTCACCAACGGCATCGCCGTGGTGATCTTTCTCTCGCAGATCAAGGACTTCCTCGGTCTGCGGATCGAGCAGATGCCGGGTGAGTTCTTCGGCAAGATGGAGGCGCTGACTGGCGCGCTGCACAGCGCGCATGCGCCCACCATCGCGCTGGCGGTGGCTTCCGTGGCGGTGCTGGTGGCCTGGAATCGCGCCGCAGCACACATCCGATGGATGCGCCGTGCGCCGGGGCCTCTGGCTGTACTGGTGCTGGCCACCGTCGCCAATGCGCTGTTCGTCTTCCCGGTAGACACCATCGGCAGTCGCTTCGGCGGCATTCCGCAGGGCTTGCCGGACTTCGGCCTGCCGACCATCGAACTCGGCACGCTCGGCAAGCTCATTGCGCCAGCGCTGACCATCGCCCTGCTCGGCGCCATCGAATCGCTGCTCTCGGCGCGGGTGGCCGACAACCATATCGGCGACCGCCACAACCCCAACCAGGAGCTGATGGCACAAGGCGTGGCCAACATCGCCGCACCGCTGTTCGGCGGCTTTGCCGCCACCGGCGCCATCGCGCGCACCGCCACCAACATCCGCAGCGGCGGCCGCACGCCGGTGGCCGGCATCGTGCACGCCAGCGTGTTGTTATTGATGGTGCTGGCGCTGGCGCCGCTGGCCAGCCACATCCCGCTCGCCACGCTGTCAGCCATTGTCGTCATCGTGGCGATCAACATGGGCGAATGGCACGCCTTCCGGCTGGCCGAACTGCGGCGCCACAGCCGACCGTACGCGGCCACCCTGCTGACGACCTTTGCGCTGACGGTGCTGTTCGACCTGACCTTGGCGGTACAGGCCGGACTGGTGATGTCGGCGCTGGTGTACCTCTTCCGCATGTCCGACCTGACCCGGCTGGAAGCGGTGGATCTGTCGGCGCACCTGGACACGCGTTTGCCGGACGGCAGCCCGCGCGTACTGGCCTTCCGCCTTGTCGGCAGCCTGTTCTTCGGTGCCAGCCACAAGCTTGACGCGCTGCTCGCCGACATCGGCCAGCCACAGGTGCTCGTGCTGGACCTCGACCGCATGGTGCACATCGACACCACCGGCCTCGATATCCTGCACACGCTGCATCACGATCTGGCCCGGCGCGGCATCCGCCTGATGCTTGCCGGCCTGCAGACGCAGCCCGCCCTGCTGCTGCGCCGCGCAGGCTTCGATGCCACGCTGGGCGCGGACACCATTGCACGCGACCTCGACGACGCGCTGTCACGCGTCCGGCAGAGCGCAAGCGACGTTCCCTACAACTGAGGGCGAGCCGCCCGGCGCAGGCCTCAGCCGCGCGCATCCCCCCAGCGCAAGGCGGTGTTGTCGTCGCCGACGTACAGCGTCTTGCCGGAACGATCCACGCAGTACTGCGGCGAGAGGATCTTCTCCTTGAAGACCTGCCCCTCACCCACGCGGGTGTGCTCGAACAGGATGCTCTGCTCCACCCTGGAGCCCGCGCGCAGGTGGCTGCCGTGCCCGATCCAGGTCGGCCCGATCACCGACACGCCAGGCTCGATGCGCACGTTGGAGCCAATGTAGACCGGCCCCACCACCTGCACGCTGTCCCAATCGATCGAGGTATTCAGCCCCTGCCGCACGCCCGGCTTGACCTCCTTGCCGGGCATGTCCATCTGCGCCACTTCGCCACGCAACACGCGCTGCAGCACGGCCCAGTAGTCGGACAGCCGCCCGATGTCGATCCAGTTGAAGAAGCGCGTCTGGGCGTAGAACGGCAGCTCCTTTTCGACCAGCAACGGAAACAGCTGGCTGCCGATATCGAAGACTTCTCCCGAGGGGATGAGGTCGAGCACTTCCGGTTCGAGCAGATAGATGCCGGTACTCGCGAGGGTGGATTTCGCCTCCTCGGGCTTGGGCTTTTCCTGGAACGAGCAGACCCGCCCCTTTGCGTCGGTCACGACGATGCCGTAGTTGCTGACCTGATCGCGCGGCACCTCCAGCGTCACGACACTGGCCATGGCCTTCTTCATGTGGTGTTCGTCGAGCGCAGCGCGGATGTCGAGGTCTATGATGGCGTCCCCGCAGATCACCAGCGTGGTCTCGTCAAAGAAACCGCCGAAGTCCTGGATCTTGCGCATGCCCCCGGCCGAGCCCAGCGGCTTCGGCACGATCTCGCCGTGGTCGCGCACGCCTTCGTAGGAGTAGCCGATATCCACGCCCCAACGGTGGCCATCGCCGAAGTAGTTCTCGATCTTGTAGTGGTTGTAGGCCACGTTGATCATGATCTCGCGGATGCCGTAGCGCTCGAGATGCTCGATCAGATACTCCAGCACCGGTTTTCCGAGGATGGGCACCATCGGCTTGGGCATGTTCTTTGTGAGCGGTCTGACACGCGTTCCCTGTCCCGCAGCCAGAATCATTCCCTTCGCCATATTCAATCTCCCTCGCGCGCTCGCGCAATCACACTCAAAAATGCGTTCTCACCCGGTGCAGGCACGCGCCGGATGTCCAAGAGACTCCGCCGGACGGCGGGCCCCGTTAAGCCTGCTCAGCCGGCCACACGTCCGTAGGTATCCTCGAAGCGGACAATGTCGTCCTCGCCCAGATAGCCGCCCGACTGCACCTCGATCAGCTCCAGCGGCACCTTGCCGGGGTTGGCGAGACGGTGGGTTTGCCCCAGCGGGATGTAGGTCGACTCGTTCTCGCCCAGCAGGAATACGCGCTCACCGCAGGTCACCTCGGCCGTACCCTTGACCACGATCCAGTGTTCGGCCCGGTGGTGGTGCATCTGCAGACTCAGCGACGCGCACGGATTGACGACGATGCGCTTGACCTGGAAGCGCTCGCCGAAGTCGATGGAGTCGTACCAGCCCCATGGGCGATAGACCTTGCGATGGGTCTGCGTCAGCTGCCGGCCTTCGGCCTTAAGCCGCTCCACGAGCTTCTTCACGTCCTGCGTGCAATCCTTGCGCGCGACCATCACCGCATCGGCGGTTTCGACGATCACCATGTCTTCGCAGCCCAGCGCGGCCACCAGCCGGTGGCCGGCATGCACCAAGGTATTGCGGCTGGCTTCGAGCATGACCTCGCCGCGGGCGGCATTGCCGTCGGCATCCTTGTCGGACACCGCCCACAGCGAATCCCAGGCTCCGACGTCGGACCAGCCGGCCTCCAGCGGGACGACCACGCCCTGCCCCACCTCCGGGGCGGAGCCGAGCTTTTCCATCACCGCGTAGTCGATCGAATCCGACGGGCAGGCGGCAAATGCGGCCGCCCCCACGCGCAGGAAGTCGGCGTCGACCTGACGCTGCGCGAAGGCCTCGCGGCAGGCGTCCGCAATATCGGAGCGAAAGTGCGTCAGCGCCTGCAGCCACACCGATGCCCGCATCATGAAGATGCCGCTGTTCCAGAAGTACTCGCCGCTCGCGACGTAGCGCGCGGCCGTTGTCGCATCGGGCTTCTCGACGAATTCCTCAAGCGCCCTGGCGCTGCTTGCGGCTTCATCACGCCCCGCCCGGATATAGCCATAGCCCGTTTCGGGCCGGTCCGGGACGATTCCAAAGGTCACCAACTTGCCGGCGTCGGCCTCGGCCACGCCCACGGCGATGGCCTGGCGGAAGGCCGCAAGGTCCGAAACCACATGGTCGGCAGGCATTACCAGCAAGACCGGATCGTCCCCATCGAGCATGGCCGCCAAAGCCGCCAACGCCAACGCAGGCGCCGTGTTTCTCCCTTCGGGTTCGAGCACGATCTGCGGCGAGCGGATGCCGATCTGACGCAGCTGCTCCGCCACCAGAAAACGGCACGCCTCGTTGCTGACCACCAACGGGCGCGGATCAACCACAGCCCCTTCCAGCCCGACGAGTCGCAGCGCAGTCTCCTGCAGCAGCGAGTTCTCCCCGGTGAGCGGCAGCAACTGTTTTGGATAGGACTCCCGCGAGGCCGGCCACAGCCGGGTACCCGACCCTCCCGAGAGGATGACGTTTCGGACGCTGATCATGTTCTGCCTCTGCCTATTGCGTAGTATTCGATGCCCTGTGCGCGAAGCTGCGCAGGGTCGTACATGTTCCGTCCGTCGAAGATCACGGGGTGCTTCAAGCGGCTCTTGATCGCATCGAAGTCAGGGCTGCGGAATTCCTTCCATTCCGTCGCAATGACCAATGCATCGGCGTCGTCGAGCACACTTTTCGGTCGCCCGCCGTACTTCAGCCGCGGTTCATCCCCGAAGATCCGCTCGCTCTCCTGCATGGCGACCGGATCGTAAGCCGATACCGTGGCGCCGCGCTTGAACAGCTCGGCAATGAGTACGCGACTCGGCGCATCCCGCATGTCGTCGGTATCGGGCTTGAAAGCCAGCCCCCACAGTGCGAAACAGCGGCCCGACAGATCTTCGCCGAAGCGCGCCACGATCTTGTCGATGAGCACGCACTTCTGTCGCTCGTTGGCACGCTCCACGGCCTGCAGGACCTGCAGGTCCTGCCCGTGTTCGCTGGCCGTCCGGATCAGGGCCTTCACGTCCTTCGGAAAGCACGAACCGCCGTAACCGCAGCCTGCGTACAGGAAGTGCCGGCCGATGCGCGGATCGCTGCCGATACCTTGCCTCACCAGCTCGATGTCGGCGCCGAGCACTTCGGCCAGATTGGCCAGCTCGTTCATGAAGCTGATGCGCGTCGCGAGCATCGCGTTGGCGGCGTACTTGGTCAGCTCGGCCGAGCGCACATCCATGAACACCAGACGCTCGTGACTGCGCTGGAACGGCGCGTAGAGCTCGCGCATCAAGCCGATTGCACGTTCGTCGTCGGCGCCGACGACGATGCGGTCAGGGCGCATGAAATCCTCGATCGCCGCCCCTTCCTTCAGGAACTCGGGATTCGACACGACACTGAAGGCCGCCTCGCTGCCGCGAGCCGCAAGTTCCTCCGCAACCGCTGCCTGCACGCGATCGGCGGTCCCGACGGGCACCGTCGACTTGTCGACGATCACCCGGTAACCATCCATATGCCGGCCGATGCCGCGCGCGGCGGCCACCACATACTGCAGGTCGGCCGAGCCGTCCTCGTCGGGCGGCGTACCCACCGCAATGAACTGGATGGTGCCGTGCAGCGCCCCCTTCTCCACATCGGTGGTGAAGGATAGGCGCCCGGCCTCGACGTTGCGGCGCACTACCGCGAGCAACCCGGGCTCGTGAATGGGAATGCCGCCTTCCTCGAGGATGCGGATCTTCTGCGGGTCCACATCCACGCACAACACGTCATTACCCATGTCGGCAAGACACGCGCCCGACACCAGACCGACATAGCCGGAACCAATCACCGAAATTTTCATATCACCATCAACAGGTCAGAAATTACGTGCGCGCCGCCGGACAAACCCTGCGCTTCACCGCTCGACACACCATACGAAACGAGTGCAACGCCAGAATGATCTGCGCCCTCAGAATTGAAAATAGATGAAACCCGAAACCCCCGGCGACACGGCCACCAGCCCGTAAAAGGTCGCCACCAGCATCCCCGCCTGGGCCGGCACGGGCAGGCCCATGAAGCGCTCCGCGCAGGCCGGGTACAACCCCCGAGGCAGCAGATGCAGCAGTGCCGCAACGGCCAGTGCCGCCAACCCGAGCGTCGGCAATGCCCCCGCCACCGCGGGGCTCGTCAGGATGCTCAGCAGATACTGACCTGCCTGCTCCAGATCCGGCGCCCTGAACAGCACCCGCGAGAAGGCCACAAAGTGAAACACTGCCACGATCAGCAGCACATGCGCCCACACCGGATAAACGGTGGCGGTATCGGCGTGCCGGCTGGCAGCCCGTCGCGTGCGCAGCCACCGCTCGAAGGCGACCAGCGATCCGTGCAGGAAACCGTACAGCAGGAAGTTCCAGCCCGCGCCGTGCCAGAATCCGATGGCAATGAAGGTGATGTACAGGTTCAGGTAAACATTGCCGTGACGTGAACCGCCCACCCCAAAGTACAGATAGTCGCGGAAGAAGCTCGACATCGAGATATGCCAGCGCTGCCAGAAATTCGACACGCTGGTAGCCAGGTACGGCCGGTTGAAGTTCTCGACCAGATCGAAGCCAAGCATCCTCGCCGCGCCCCGCGCGATGTCGGTGTAGCCGGAAAGATCCATGTAGATCTGAAAGCTGTAGGCATATACGGCGAGTACCAGGAACAGCGTGGAATGTTCGCCGGGAGCGGCAAACGCCGGGTTCACCAGCTGAACCGCCAGCACGTCGGCAAAGGCGACCTTCTTCACAAAGCCGCGGACCATCAACAGAAAGCCTTCGCGATACGAGGCGTCGCTCGGCACGAAGGGACGTGTCAGCTGCGGCAGGAACTGGTTGGCGCGGGTGATGGGCCCCGACAGCAGCGTCGGGAAGAACGCGACGAACAGCGCAAAGTCACGCAGGCTGCGCGTCGGCTGCTGCTTCTCGCGGTAGATGTCCAGCGGATAGGTCAGACTCTGGAAGGTGAAGAAGGAAATGCCGATCGGCAGCACGATCTGCAGCAACTGCACGTCGGCCTCGAAGCCGAGTGAGCGTGCAAATCCCGCCACACTCTCGATGAAGAAATTGGCGTACTTGAAGTACGCCAGCACCCCCAGCGATCCCGTCAGGGCGACACCCAGCCAGAGCTTGCGCCCGCCCGGCCGACGCGCCGCGGCAATCCCGGCGCCGGCCACAAAATTCACGAGCGTGACGAACAGCAACAGCAGCGCAAAGCGCCAATCCCAGCACATGTAGAAGTAGTAGCTGGCAAACAACAACATGTTCTTGCGGGCGTCGGCACGCCCCGCCAGCCAGTGATTGAGCAGGATCACGGCGGTCAGGAAGGCGAAGAAATGCAGCGACTGGAATGACATGCGCTACTCCCTGAACACCACGAGATCATTGGCGATCAGAAAATCGCGCAGATGCTGCGCGACCCGTTCCTCGCCTTCCACGGTGAAGTGCGTGGCGTCCACGAAATACCGCGGGTCTTCGGGCAACACGGCGGACAGATCGAACACCATGAAACCGTGCCGGTCGCCGGCCTGGCGGATCGCATCGTTGTGGATGTCGTACAGGTCCAGCATGCCGGCCAGATCGAAGCACGGCGTGAAGCGCAGCTGGTTGCCCGCCAGACGCATCTGCTCCTCGGGCGGATGGGCACGGCCATAGGCCTTGGCGTTGGTGAGCAAGACCAGTGAGACGCCCCGGGCCTGCGCCAGATCCGCGATCTGTTCGAGCTCGCTGCGGTAGCGGTCGAGGTCCACCTGTTCGGGCGGCAGGATCTCGGCGCTTTGCGCGGGCGGGCGCAGGAAGCGCGTGTGACGCTTGATCGCGTCGATGCTGAGCACCCAATCGGGCAGCTTCAAGGCCGGCAGCCCCTGACTCATGCGCTTCGCCGGACCACTACGGCAG
Organism: Pseudazoarcus sp. NS36; assembly: GCF_059703705.1. Classification (NCBI taxonomy): domain Bacteria; kingdom Pseudomonadati; phylum Pseudomonadota; class Betaproteobacteria; order Rhodocyclales; family Zoogloeaceae; genus Pseudazoarcus; species Pseudazoarcus sp. NS36. Next base: position 367,163 of record NZ_BAAKJA010000001.1, read on the forward strand.
TAGTCGGCAAAATCGTTGAAACCGGAATACATCACGATCAGATCCGGATCGTGATCGAGCACGGCAAACTCGATCATGCGTCGCTGATCCGCCAGACGATGCCCCGAGATGCCGGCATTGATCACGTCGATCCGCGCATCGGGGAAATCCGACCTCAGCTTGCGCTCCAGGATGTACGAGAAGGTCGCGTCGTTGGAAGCCGCCATCTCGCCCATCACGGACGACGCGCCCACCACCGCCATCCGGAAGCTGCGCGGTTGCCGCTCCAGCGCAATCTCGGGGCTGCGCAGGCCGAAGCTGTTGGTGTCGATCGTGATGTTCGAGCCGGCCAGACTACTGCTGGGACGCAGCGTCTTGACCCCCATGGCCGAATTGAACACATAGCGCGTCTGGTCGGTAAGCAGATTGAACACACTCTGGCCGTTGCGGAAATGCGATCTGACCTGCAGTGCGAACTCCAGCGACAGGATCATCAGCACCGCCAGCACCACGACCCTGCCTGCACGCCCCCGCTGCTTTCCGCCCCTCGCTTCCTGCGCCCCCGTTTCCGTCTGAAATGCCATGGCCTACATCACGTCGACAAGCGCTTCCGCCTTGTTCAGGCGGTACCAGTTCCAGCGCCGGATCGTGTCGTGCACCCGGATCTGCGGCGCCGCCGCGCCGTGCTTCATCAGGTAGATCAGCCCGAGCAATGAGGCATCCACGCTGTCGAGCTTCTCGATGCTGATCTGGCACGAAACGCCGCGCTGATCGACGCCCCCGAGCGCCCTCACCAGACCCGCCCGGGCCGAGCAGCCCCAGTGGCCGCTGATTTCCACGGTGAGCTGCCCCGCAGACTCTTCGAGCAGGGTCGAGCAGGACTGCAAGGCAGCCGCGCGCGCCCGCCGGTTCAGCAGCATCAGCGGCAGCACATTGCCAAAGCCCAGCCGCAGCAGCGCCATGCCGTCTTTCATGTAACGCTGCGCCAGCTTCGGCTCTTCCTTGATACGCCACAGCCATTCCAGACCGGTCTTCTGCATCCATCGCGGCGCCCGGCTGACCGTGCCGGCCGCAAAATTGATGACGGCACCGAGGTGACTGATCACCGGCGCGGACAACCGCGACCGGTTGTGCTCGATCCACGCCTGGCCCTTGGCCGCCCCCAGCGCAACGAGCACGAAGTCAGGCTCGCAGGCGTTGATGTGTTCGATGACCTCCGGCGCGCTCATCTCGTCGATGCTGCCGAAGCCCGGGCAATGGTGGCCCACACACTGCACGGCGCCGCCAGCTGCGTTGATGTTGGCCGCTGCCCGCTCGGCAACGCCCTCTTCCCCTCCGAACAGGAAGACCTTGATCGGGCCGGCCTCCCCGCGCATCAGCGCCTCGAAGATGTCCGAGCCGGCCACCCTCTCGGGCAGGGAGATGCCAAGCAATCGCGCAATCCACAGGATCGGCATGCCGTCGGCCACCGAGAGGTCGCTGTTGAGCACCGAGCGCTGAAAGGCCGGGTCGCGCTGGCTGGCAATCAGGAAGTTGAGGTTGGGCGTCGACAGAAAGAGCGGTGTGCGCTCCTTCACCGCCACCGCGATACGGTGCACCGCCTCGTCCAGCGTGACGGCGTCAAACGGCAGACCGAGCAGCCAGTGCACCGGGCGGTCCAGTTGGCGGGACGTCGGCGGACGTTCCGGAAGCGTTTCAATCAGCATGTTCGGCATCCCTCTTCGACCTGACCCAGGTGACCTGGCGGCGCACCAGAAAGGCCGCGTACAGCGGCAGCTTGCGCAAGGCATAGCCCACGGCCAGCACCAGCGTTGAGAACCCCACGATCTCGCGCCCGAAGCGCATCCAGGCGAGCCCCACCGCCAGCACCAGCATGGCCAGTACCAGCGTCGAGAACAGGAAAGGCCCATACGAAACCCCGACCAGCGTCACCAACCCGGCGGCCAGGAATACGGCAGCGACAAGCATCACAAGCAAGGCCAGCGGTGGCACGCACAGGTCGAGCGCGAGTGCCAGAACGGCGGGACGACGTCGGGTCACGCCTTCAACGAGCATGCTCGGCACGGCCGTCGCGATCATGCCTAGATGGCCATGCTCCCAGCGCTTGCGCTGGCTGTCGGTGCCCTCACGGTTGGCCGGGAATACGCTCTCCACCACGGCTTCCGGGCAGAACAGCGGCGCCGCACCAGCACGCGCCAGATCCACGCCCATCTGCATGTCCTCGACGATGTGGCCGGTCGCGAGCTGCGCGTTGGCAATGCACGCCCACGGAAACGCCATGCCGCTGCCTGTCAGCTGGCAGGGGCAGCCCAGGCGCAGGAAACCGAGCGGGCGCGCAAGGTTTCTCACCACCCAGGCGAATTCGGCGATGCGCGCAAAGCGGCGCCCCCCGGGCGGCGTCTTCATCAGATACAGGGCCTGCACCGGACGCCCGGTTGCACCGCTCAGGCGAACGATGCGATCCAGCGCACCGGGCAGCACGATGCAGTCGGCGTCGACGATCACGACGGTCTCGGGCGGCTCTGTGGCGAGATGGCGCACCCCGAAATCAAGCGCATAGCCCTTGCCGCGCAACACTGCGTCACTGCGCTCGATCACCTCTGCGCCGGCATTGCGCGCCACCGCAGCGGTGTCATCCGTGCAGTTGTCGGCGACCACCAGCAGCCGGTCCCCAGCCTGCAGCTGCGGCGCGAGCGCGCGCAGCGTGGCCGGCAAGCCCGCGGCTTCGTTGTGGGCCGGGATAAGCACCACGGCGTTCGGGCGCGAACCGACCGCCGTTGCGACCGCGGCACGGCGCGGCAGCGCGCAGACGATCTGCAACAGCAGTACGGACACCGGGATCAGCAACACGCCGGCCGCAAGGTACAGCAGCGCTTCGACCAACAGCATCACGAGCACGCCTCCCCGACAACAGCGCTGGCCGGGCCACGCATCAGCGCCGCCAGCCTGGCGGACTCGCGCTCGATGTCGTGCCGGGCCAGCACGCGTTGGCGTGCCCGTTCGCCCATCTCTTCGAGCTGCTCCCGCGGTGCTTCGAGGCAGGCACGCATCGCACGCACCAGTTCGGCTTCATCGCCGGCCGGAAACAGCCAGCCGTGCTCGCCTGCGTGGACCAGCTCGGGAATGCCGGCGATGTAGGTCGTCAGCACCGGCCGCCGCAAGGCCATGGCCTCCATGATCACGATCGGCAGGCCCTCGCCGAAGCTCGGCAGCACCAGCGCGCGCGCATCCAGCAGCTCGTCGCGCACCTGTGCGCTGCTGATCCAGCCGGTGATCCTGACCTTGTCGTGCAACCCGCCCGCGGCAATCTGCGCCTCGATCTGCGGCCGCATTTCGCCATCCCCGGCGAGCACCAGCTCGAAATCCACGCCGTCACGCGCCAGCACGGCCGCCGCTTCGATCAGCAGCATCTGGCCCTTCTGCTCGCACAGCCGGCCGACGCAGACCAGACGCGGGCGCGCCGGGATCGGCACATGCGGCACCTCGTGAAACGCACGCTCAAGGCCGCAATGCACCACCGCCACCTTGTGCCAGTGCTCCGCGCCAACCCATCTGAAAAGCTGGCTCCGGCAGAACGAGGTGATCGCGACCACGAAGGCCGCCCGCTGGATCTTCTCGCCCAGCCGGATGAAGCATGGCTTGTCGAACTCCTCCGGCCCATGCACCGTGAAGCTGAACGGAATGCCGGCCAGCAGGCCCGCGAGCAGCGCCACTTCGGCCGAGTTCGTGCCGAAATGCGCGTGCAGGTGCTGCACCTCGGCCTCTTCAAGCCACGTCGCCACCTGGCAGGCTTCGGCCAGATAGATCAGATGAAAGGGCAAGGCGCGGTCCGCCCGCCAGCCCATCGACAGCGCCTGCCTGAGCGCCTGCGCAAAACGGCGCGGATGGCGGATCAGGCGCTGCAGCAAGGCCCTGACCAGCCCGCGCGCGCCGTCCTTCAGCACGTAAGCCGTTTTCGTCTGCTCCTGCACGTCCTCGGGATCGACGAGCACCTCGCCCCACCCCCGTACCGACAGGCGCAGCACCTCGATCCCCTGCTGCTCCAGCGCGAGAATTTCCCTGCGGATGAAGCTGTGGCTGACCTTGGGGTACTGATTCACCAGATACGCGACGCGCATCGCCGCCTGCGGCCGCAGCGGCACCCGTTCATTCATCATGTTTCACCCCGAATGATTCGCGCCGGCGAACCGACCGCGGTTGCGCCGTCCGGCACATCGCACAGCACCACCGACAGTGCGCCGATGCGGCAGTTGTTCCCGATCCGGACACCGCCCAGCACCTGGGCATAGGCGCCGAATTCGACGTTGTTGCCGATGACCGGAGCCGGGCCGTCCTCGTAGCGATTGCCGATGGTCACGCCCTGACGCAGCGTGCAGTTCGAACCCATCACGACCTCCGGGTGGAGAAATATCCCGCCGAAGTGCCAGATGCGCAGGCCCGGGCCGATCACCGCAGACTTGGGCAGGCCGATGCCGGTGACGGTCTCGACCACACGCTGGGCCGCCCAGTACACCGCGGTCAGCCCCCTGCGTCGCCAGCCCTCGGGCCGCCCTTCCACGTAGCGTCCAAAGCGGTACACGGCGAGCGCCCAGATCGACTGTTCCTTGAGGAAGGGCCTGCGTTGTCCACAGCGGCGCAGGTCGGCCTGCCAGGGCGATTCCTCGCTGACCCTGCGTTGCGGGTTCGCGGTGTCCATGTCGTGCCTCTGCACCCTAGTCCACATGCACCAGCTCACCGGCCACCGACGATTCGCCGGCCTCACCGCTGATGGCATGCAGCACAGGCCGGACCAGGCCCTGCGGCCAGATCAGATCTGCCGTCTCCTCATCGGCCAGCGGCCCGCTGTCGAAGATCGTTTGGCCATCGTCAGGTCTCACCAGACGCAAGCGGAACAGCCCGCCTCCGGTGTTGCGGGCGCGCACCTGATAGGCCGCCCCGGCCTCGGGCACGGCCCAGCTCACGGGCTGCATGCTGCGTCCGCTGGCATTGGTCTGCTCGACGCGGCCCGCTCCGGGCGGGAACACCACGGCTTGCTGCCAGCTGTCGAAAACGCCGGCACGACCGCCCTTGGGCACGCTCCACGGGCCGCGCATCGACAACAGGTTGAAGCGCATGTCACGCTCGTAGCCGCGGCCCTCGCCGTCGATCCATCCGTCCGTGGCCACGACCTGACGCAGGCCGATGCGGATGCGCTCCAGATCGTTCGCCGCCACCGAATTCCAGCCGCCGCGGTGCAGGTTGAAGCCCGCCCCGTTTTCCACATAGATGACGTACGGCGTGCCGTGATTGCGGTCGACCACGTAGGCGCCGTACTCCATCAGCGTTGCGGCAATCTTGCGCACCGCCGGTGTGCGGATGGTCTGGAGGTCGAAGCCGGGCGGCAGCATCAGCAGCGCGCCTTGCGGAATCTCGCCGCTGTTCTTCCCGGCATCGTGGTCAGCGGACGTGGCCGGAAAGACATAGGCCGGCTCGGACGCGAGGCCATTGAAGGTCAGCGACATGGCGAGCGCGTGGTGATACATGCTCTCGCCGTCATTGACCTCGTGCTTGCGGATCAGCCCTGCCATGGTCGGAACAGCGGCCGCCCGCGCGCCCTGGAAATAGTGGGCGGGATCCCCCCAGCCCCTGCCGTCGAGGCGCGTCCACGCGTACTGCGCAGCCACCCATCCGCCGTCGCGCCACCGCAGCTTCCAGAAGGAATGGACGATGCCCGCCACCGGATCGACGATGTCTGCATGGCCGTCCGCGCCGGATGCCGGCTCCACGCCCTCCGGCCAGTGCGGAAGCGTCACGTTGCCGTGGGTCTCCGCGTCGGGCTGCCACAGCCCCTTGGTATTGGGCAGCCCCTGCACGGTCACCGGGGGATCGGACGGACCGGCTTCGAACACGCCGGTGGACCACTTGCCCTCGGCAACCGCGGGGAAGTAGTCGGACGGCGGAATGACGAAGCTCCCGAAGCGCGGATTGACCGGCTTGCTGTTCCACGGCGACGCCTTCGAGAACGGCCGGGAAGCACTGCCGAATTCGTCCTCTGCCGCCTGGACGACAGACACCGCGCCGGCGACCAGCGCCAGCATCAGCCAGTGGCGCGTACCCCGCATGAAATCACCTCCCGGAACAAAGCCGGAACGCCTGAGCCTTGAAACAAGCATGCGACCCTCACCTCCTTTAATGCTGAACAAGCTGTGCCGGCCGAGCGTGCGTGGCCGCCGTTTCAACCACCTGCGCCCTTCTTGCCACCACCGCAACCGCAGCCCCCGCGATGAACCACACGTACCAGTTGTATGCGAGGTAACTGAGCATGTTGTCGGAGCCAGAAATGATGGCGTACTGCACGATCAGCGCCGACGCGACGAAGGCGCCCAGCCGGTCCTCTTCCGCCACGCGGAAGATGGTCCGCAACAGCCCCCACAACAGCGCCAGATAGGCGACCAGGCCCACGATTCCGAGATCGAAGAACAGCTGGACGTACACGTTGTGGGCGCCGAAGCGCGTGCCCCCGGACATCGAGAAGAAGCTCGGCGAGTAGTGCGTGAAAGCGCCCACGCCATAGCCAAATGCGTAGCGCAGCGACTCCATCCAGCGCAGGCCGTCTTCCCATATGAGCTGACGCCAGGCAAAGGAATTGAGCCGCGCATAGGGGTCGAAGGGATTGCTCGCGCCAAGGTCAAGCAGGCGCTCCTGCACGGACGGCACGCACAACGCGGCCAGCGCGGCCAGCGTCAGATAGATGAGGTAGCGCCGCTCGAAGATCAGCGCATACAGCACGAACATCGCAAAGCAGGCGACCCAGGCGCTGCGCGTCTTGGTCATCAGCAGCAAGCCGGCAAGCAGCAACATGTACGCCCACAGGGCGTTGCGCATGACGGGCGTCACCTTGAAGCGCTCGGACTTCACGGCGTAGAGCACCACCGCGATGACCAGGATCAGGTAGAACGCGAAGATGTTCGGGTGGGTGAAAGTGCTCTTCAGGCGCAGGCCATGCAGGCCCATCGCCCCCTGATTCAGTGCGAGATCGACAAAGGCGTACAGCACCGGAATCACGGACGACCACAGCACGAGCCGGAAGCACTTGCTCAGGTCGTCGGCGGACTGGACATAGAAGTAGGCCGCCATGAAGACCGCGAAATAGGAGCAGATCGCCAGCGCCAGCCGGATCGCATCCCCCGGCGTCGGCGAATAGGCCACGCCGGCAAAGAACACGCACAGGAACGGCAGCCAGATCTTCACGCCGGGCCAGTTGATGCGGTCCTTGTGCTGCAGGACGATCAGCGCCGCGATGAGGCACACGCAGGCATTGATCAATCCGCCGACGCCGATGGCGTAGCCACCGACCGCAAAGCGCGTGGTTTCGAACACCACATCGCCCGATGCGCGGAACAGCAGGATCAGCGTCAGCAGCAGAAAGCGGTTGAAGATCAGCAGGAACAGCAACGCCAGCGCGGCCGGCAACACCAGCAGCCGGGACAGGCTATCGCCCATGGCCTGGCTGTAGGCCGGAATCGCCGCCCCCACCAGCACGGCCACCGCGAGGCAGGTGGCCAGCGGCAGCATGTCGGCCAGGCGCGCGGGCACGCCGCCGATGCTCGTCGCGCCTCCGTTAGCGCTCCCGTGTCGCGTCCACATGCGCATCCCCTAGCGCAGCAGCGAGCGGCTGCGCAGCACCGCCACCACGCTTTGACGGAACGCCGGCCAGACGGCGCACAGCACACCGAAGGCAGCGAGCATGCCCGCCACCCCGACCGCAAGCTGCCCCGGCAACGGCAGTGCGAACTGCGCGCTCACCAGCACCGACACCGCCCCGCAGACGCCATAGCCCACCAGCAACAGCAAGCCGTTGCGCAGCATGCCGCCCACCGGCGCGCCCGAATGGCGCAGCCAGTACAAGCCCGCCAGCCACTTGAGGCCCAGGCTGGCGGAGTAGGCCACGGCCACGCCGAATACGCCCCAACGCGAACCGACGAGGATGGCCGTGATGAGCAACAGCCGCGTCAGCATCACGTAGTGCAACTGGGAACCGGTCAGCCCCTTCGACAGGAACACCCAATAGGTGGCGTAGCTCGCCGCCTGGAAAGCTCCGCCGATTGCGAGTATCTGAAAGATCGGCACCGCGCCGGCCCACTGGGGGCCGAGCACGAGCAGGATCAGCGGCTCGGCCTGCGCGCAGGCAAACGCGAACACGGCCACGACCAGATGCAGCAGGGCCGCCTGACCATGCAGCAGGAAGTTGTCGTAGCGAGAGACATCGGTCTGCAGACGCGACAGCACCGGCAGTGCAATGGTGGTGGCCGGTGCGTTGATCTGGTTCAGCGGCAACATCAGGATCTGATAGGCGCGGTTGTACAGACCGAGCGCTTCCGCGCCGAAACGCTGGCCGATGATCAGGGCATCGACGTTGCGGCTCAGATAGGCGATCAACTGCGTGAGCATCAGGTTCGAGCCATAGCGCAGAAACGCGCCCATGCCGGCGCAGCGGCGCGGCAGGCCGGGCCGGAAGCCGGAGAGCACGGCAAAACAGACCAGCAGCATCAGGGCGTGACTCAGCTGCTGGGCAACCAGCGCCCAGTATCCGTAGCCACGGAGGGCGAGCACCACGCCGGCGACGAGCCCGACGGCCTGACCGGTAATCTCGGCGGCGGCGAGGCGCCCGAAGCGCATGTCGCGGTTGAGCTGGGCACGAAACTGGGTGGCCAGACCGTTCAGGAAAAACGTGACGGCCAGCGCCTGGGCGATCGGTTCGAGCAGAGGCTGATCGTAGAAGACGGCGATCCACGGCGCCGCCGCCACCACGGCGCAGGCCAGTGCCAGCCCGATGACGCTGTTGATCCAGAACAGGTTGCTGCGTTGCGCCTCGGACACGCTGGTGGCCTGGATGGACGCTGAGGACAGGCCGAAGTCGCGCAGCACCTCACCGATGCCGACCACAGCCACGACCATGGCCAACAGGCCGTAGTCACTGGGCGAGAGCAGGCGCGCCAGAATGATGATCCCGCCGAACTGCAGCAGGATCTTGCAGCCTTGCCCGCCCATCGTGACCAGCGCGCCGCGTGCCGCCAGACGCCCCAGAGGCTTGCGCTCGGGCATGACGACCCCGCTGTCCGGGCTTGCCGGCGTGCTCATGCGCCACCCACCGCATAGCCGCGCAGCGCAGCGATGTAGGCCTGGCAATGGCTGGCCCCGGCCTGCGCCCAGTCCCTCCGCGAAAGATCCGGCGCTGGCGTGCGCCCGGTGCTGCGTACCCGCTCAAGCGCCGAGTGCAGCGTCGCTTCGCTCAGCTCGCCGTCGTACAGATGGATCCAGTCCGGCCCGACCTCCTCGGCCAGCGCGGTATTGGCCTCATTGCGCGGCACGAGGACCGGCCGGTTCAGCGACAGCGCCAGCAGCAGCGAGCCCGAGTTGTGCATCTGGCGGAAGGGCAGCACGACCAGCTCGGCCTGGCCGATCTCGCAGGCCAGCGTCGCGTCGTCGACATATTCGAGCAAGGCGCCCACCCGTGCGTCCGCCGCGCAGGCGGCCTCGATCTGGCTGCGCAAGGCCGCTGTGGACGGCTGTCCGACAATGCGCAGCGAAATCTGTGCTACGGAGGCCGACGCCGCGCCGTCGAAACAGCCCAGCAGCGTCTCGATGCCCTTGTAGGGACGGATCAAGCCAAAGTACAGCAGACGCCCCGGCTCACTCGGCGGCACGTCGAATCCGGCAAACCAGTCACGGTAGTGCCCGTGCAGGATGGTTGCCGTCTGCGGCAGACGCGCTGGCGTCGTCTCGTTGATGCGGACCCAGACCTTGGTGCAGGCGTCCAGCATCTGCAGCAGGCGGCGCTCCAGCGCACCGACCCCCTCATGCGGCTCAAGGTTGTGCAGGGTCCGGACCGCAGGCCTTCCCGACACTTTCAGGCGCAGCACGAAGGTAAGGAACAGCAGGTATTGCACAAACCGGTTGCGGCCCTGCTCGCGCAGCAGGAACTCGGGCCAATGCACGTGAAAGACGTCATACCGCCCGAAGAGCGCCTTGCCCCACGAGAAGAACTCGACCTCCGCATGCGGCTCGATCGAGCGGATCAACTGCTTTACATAGGGGTTGTCGTTGCGCGTGGGGGGCCGCAAGGACTGCAACACCACGATCCGTGGCGGCACATGGGGTCGGATACTTTCTGCTGCGCTCATTCTGCGTCTCCGCTTCGCACCGGGCGGGCCGACTGCATCCACGACATCGCCGCCATGCACGTGATCCCGCAGTTGCGACGGCAAACTCCGTAAAAAATCATTGAACCTTCAGCTTCCTCGGCCACCGTTTAGCCAACGCTGGCGCGGGTCATGCGCAGCAGGCCCGGCAGCCACACCCCGAGGCGGAGAAACTCCAGGTAATCCCTTGCCGTCGGGCGTATGCCGTACAGCCTGGCGAAGAGCTGCAGGTAGAGCAGCTGCGTCAGCCTGCGGTCATCTCTCGCATGGGCGTCCCGCACAATCTCGAACGCCTCGCGCAGGTTCTCTTCGCTCTTCTGCGAAATGCGGTCCTGCCTGGGCGAGTTCTCGAAGTTGTAGGTCGCCTTGTCCACCAGCCGGCCCGGCCCGAACACCTTGAGCACGCGCATGAAGAACTCCAGGTCCTGCCACGCGGGCAGATCCGGGTTGAACAGGCCGGCTTCGATGAAGTGCTTTCTCGGCGCGAAGATCTGGTTGCCGACGACGTTCCCGCCAAACATGTCCTCGAAACGCGCGATTTCGGGCTTCTGGGTCCGCTGGGTGATCTTCCCGAACTCGACGACATTGAGCTGGGAGTACAGGCAGGACGGCAGCTCGCTGAAGGTGAGGACATGGGCCTGCCATTCCTCGACGAAGACCTCGAGGCGATTGGGCGTGAACACGTCGTCGTCGTCCAGCCCGGTGACGAAATCGCCTTGCGCGTCCATGATCGCGAGATTGCGCGCGGCGGCACCGCCGACCGACTTCCGGTTGTGGATCACCCGGATGCGCGCATCACGCGCACACGCATTGCTCAGCACGCTGGCCGTGTGGTCTTCCGAACCGTCATTGACCACGATCAGCTCGAACTGGGCATAGGTCTGCCTCAGTACCGATTCGATCGCGGCTTCCACCATCTCCGCCCGGTTCTTGGTGGGCATGTAAACGCTGATCAACATGTCGTACTCATCCGCCTTTCGCTTGAACACCTGTGTGGCCGGGGACGCCCCGGAAGCCTAGCGATGTGGGTTCATCACCGTGCCGACCAGCCGCGCGTTCGCCGCGCGCAAGGCTTCGGCACACGCGCGCAAGGCGCCGGCCCGGCTCACGTCCTGCTGCGCCACCATGACGCCCCCGCCGGCCAGCGCCGCCACGGTCTGCATGTCGGCAAAGCGCGAGGCCGCAGGCGTATCGATCAGGATCACGTCGTAGGCCGTGACGAAATCGCCAAGCAGACGCTGCAACTGCGGGCGCGACAGCAGTTCCTGCGGGTTGGGGGGCACGGCACCGGCGGGGAGCACCGACAAGTCCACCAGCTCGGGAATGCGCTGCACGACGGTCTGGTTGGCGCGACCGGACAGAATCGAGGACAGGCCGGCGTGCTCGTCCAGCCCGAACAGCCGGTGCTGACTCGGGTTGCGCAGATCGGCGTCGATCAGCAGCGTGCGTTCACCCAGCTGCGAGAAGACCACCGCGAGATTGGCGGCCAGCCAGGAGCGCCCTTCCCCTGCTTCGGGGCTGACGATGGCCAGCGTGTTCGGCGTGGCCGCTTCGCGGAACCAGCGCAACATGAGCTGACTGCGCAGTGCCCGCAGGGCTTCGACCTTGGGCGAAAAGGGCTGATAGGCAGCGACCACCGATGGCGCCACCCTGCTCTCGCCGGGCTGCAGATAGGGGTAATCGAACTGTCGCGACAGGGCGAACTTGATGTCGGCGTCCGCCAGCAGACCGATCTGGATGGCGGCATCACCGAAGCGCAGACCCTGGTCACGCTGCACCCGCAGAATCCGTTCGGCGTCCTCCGGCTTCAGGCGCCCGGCGTCGATCAGGATTGCCCCGATCGAACGCCCGGCCATGGGCAGAGTATTGGGAGCATTCATGGCATTGACCTCACGCGGTTGCCGGATCTGGAATTACGCCAAGCAGCGGCGCACCGGAGATCGCCGGCAGATCCTCCGGCCGACGCACCCGCGGATCGCGAAACTCGAGCAGCAGCGCCGCTGCGATGCCGAGCAGCCCGCCGACGATGCCGGCCAGCGCGAGCACGATCAGCTTGCGCGGCCCGGAGGCATGCATCGGCGCCGTCGCCCCGGTGAGCACCGACACGTTGGTCTGCTGGCTCTGGCTTTCGAGATTGGTGTAGGCCAGACGCTGCGCCACCAGGTCATGCGTGCGCTGGGCACTCTCGACATCGCGTTGCAGCACGGCAATCTGGTCCCGATGGGATTTCAGCTCGAGCACCCGGGCGTGCTGTTCCTGCACCGCCGCCGCGATCTCGGCCTCGTTCGCAGAACTGATCAGCGTCGTGGTGTCGAGCGAACGCGCGATGCGCTGGATCTCTTCGGACAGCCGCTGACGCATGGAAGCGATCTCGGCGTTGCTTCTGCCCAGTTCGGGGTGGTTGGGGCCAACCCGGCCGGCCAGCTGCTGTCGTTCGGCTTCCTTCTTGGCGAGCTCGCCCTTGAGATTGGCGATCAGCGGGTTCTGCATCACCTCGGGCAGCGCGTCTCCGGCGTCGGCCTGGCTCTGCCGCGAACGGCTGTCCGCGCCCTGCCCCTGCGCCGCCACGAGCTGCGTGGACAACTCCACCAGCCGCGCCGTCTCCAGGTCCAGCCGCCCGGCCGTCGCGACGATGCCGTGTTGCTGCTCATACTCCGAAAGGCGGCGCTGGGCCTGCTCGAGATCGTTGCGCAAGCTCTGCGTGCGCTCGTCAAACCAGGCGGCGTACTGCCGCGCCGGCTCGACCTTGAGTTCGAGCGTCGTGTCGATATAGGCCTGCGCGAAGGCGTTGGCGATCATCGCGACAAAGCCCGGATCGCGGCCCGAATACGCAATGGTGACGACGCTGCTGTCGCGCGACGGAATGACCTCGATCTGGCTCTTCAAGGCTTTCGCCAGCCAGGTCTCGATCGCCCCTTCGCCCTCGGTTGCCTCAAGCCACTGGTCCTGCACCGCCGGCAGCTCATGCATGCGCGTGCGCTCCACCACGCGCTGGGCAACCCGGTCGGAACGAATGATGTCGACCTGCGTCGCCAGGTAGCCGGGTGCCATCTGGCTTGGCAGCAAGGCGCCGCCGACCGGATCGACGGACTTGGTGTCGATGATCACGGCCGTCGAGGCGGTGTACTTCGGCGGCAGCACCAGACTGACCACCAGCGCACTGACGACAACCAGCGACGCGACGGCCACGATGATCCACATGCGGGCGCGCAGGATCGAGATGAGCTGGGGAATGGACATGCTATCGCCCCCCGATCAGAACAGGCTTTCGCGCAGATGCACGACATCGTTGGGCTGCAGCAGATCGTCTAGCCCCGGCTCGATGATCTTCAGTTCGCCGTCTGCGCCGCGACGATGAACCCGCAGCCCCCGCATCGTCCCGCGCGCGGTCAGGCCTCCGCCGGTCGCCAGCGCCTGGATGACGCTCATGTCGCGCTCTAGCCGGAAGGCGCCGGGGCTCTGGACCTCGCCGTAGATGTAGAACACCGGCGCGCGTTCGACGTAGATCATGTCGCCGCCGACCAGCGGCAGATTGCGGGTGTGCCCGCCCTCCTCGAAGATCGAAGCCAGATCAACCTCGATCCGCACCGGCTTGCCGTCGCGCACCCCGCTGAGGACCACCTGCCCGGAGCCGTGCTCGGCAACCCCGCCGGCTGCCGCCACCAGGTCGGCGAGTCGCTGATTGAAGGTCTCCAGCGGATAACGGCCCGGCCGCTCCACCTGCCCCAGCACGACCACCTGATTGCCGCGCATCTCGATGGGCAGGATGTTGACGTGGGGTTTGAGCACAAAGCCGCCGTCGCGCAAGCGCGCGGCGATGATGGCTTCGGCCCCCGACACCGACTTCCCGCCGACGCGCACCGAGCCGAGCAGCGGGAAGGTCAGCGTGCCCGATTCCGAAACCCGCGCCTCGGTCGTCAGATCCGGGTTCTGGAACACCGTGATGCGCACGACATCGCCCGGACTCAACACGTATTCCGGCCCGTCGGCCCATGCGGCTGACGAGACGAACGCGGCAAACAGGAGCGCCAGGATCGGACGGTAAAAGGAACTTGCATTCATGTTTTCCAGCCTCGAATGATTGAATCTAGGAAACCGCCGGCGCGCGCCACCGGGCGGTCGGGAATACACCAGTGCGGGGTGGCTCACTTCAGCCCCGCAACCCCGCGCTCGAAGGCGGCCTTGATCGGCTCGTTCGCCACGGGGTCGTCGCCGACAGAAGCCTTTGGAACCGCGGCGGCCACTTCTTCTCCACCCGGGCCGCCGGCCTCCTGAATGAAGTCATCGCCATAGCGGATACGCGCGGCACTGCGCAGACGGGCGAGTTCGGCACGCGCCGCCTCGACCCTCCGGTCGTTCATCAGGTAGTCCTCGATGAGGGGCCGTGCGGCAGCGAGATCCATGGGCTCGTTGCGGGCGCTGACGAGGTGGATCAACTGCGCACCGCTCGGCGCGGGCAGCAGCACCAGATCCCCGCTGCGCATACCGGAAAAACCTTCGAGGCTGTCGATCGGCAACTGCTCGGCAGCACGCACCACGTTCGCGCTCCGGAATTCCAGGCCTCGGTCGCGGAGCCAGCTCAGGACGTCTTCGACGCTACGTGCCCCGGACACCACCGCCTGCAGAGCCTCCCGATTCGGCTCATCCATCTGCACGGCGATCTGCTGCAGTTCGTAGATCCGGCGCCGCTCGAACAAGGCCGGGTTGGCCTCATAGAAGGCGCGAATCTCGTCTTCCGACGGACGCGCCGCCGCACCCACAACGCGATCGAGATACGCCCGTACCAGAATCTCGCGCCTGGACGCCTCCAGCTCGCGAGCGACATCGGGATCCCGCTCCAGATGGCGCTGCCGGGCCTTCTGGACGATCAACTCCTGATCGATCAGCCGCTCCAGCGCCACCGCATCTTCCGGCCCGCCCGACTGCGCCCCGGTCTGCTGCTGCGGTTCGAGCATCTTCTGCACCTGATGAACGCTGATCTCGGCGTTATTGACCTTTGCCGCCACAACCGGATTCGGGCTCTCGGCGTCGCCGCCGCACCCGGCCAGCACGACGGCCATGCCGAGCACACAAAATCGCTCCAGGTGAAGAACAGACTGCATGGGACACGCCTCTTCGGTGCAATGAATTTGTGCACTTGCACAAACAATCAGGCTCGCACCTTAGCATTCACAATTGACTCAATTGATCGATCGGGTGCTACCGTTTGAAACCAAAAGAAAGCCAATTCCATTCACCACGGTTTTCACTGAAATGAAATGAATCCTCGAATGAACGCGGCTTCATTCAGCTGCGCTCATTCGCTGCCGGGCCATCAGCACGACCAGTAATAGCGCTGCAAACAACATCGCATACACATCCGGCTGCCGGCTGGCCACCACGCGCGAAGCACTGCCAAGCTGATCCATGAAGGCCCGCCCCGGCGCATCCCGCATCAGGGCCAGCGGCTCCGGCGCGTCGTAACGCGCCATGAGTACCGGGTCGGATGCGTCCAAGCCTGCAAGGCCGAGGTCGCGGTCGGCAGCTGTCCGCGGCAGAAACTCGCTCTCCCAACGCCCCGGACTGGCCGCAGACTGGAAAGAATCCGGCGCAATGAGCGCGGTTGAGGCCGCACCACCCAGCGGAGGAACCGATGCCGAGAGGGCATCGGTGGCCCGCATCACGGCACCGCGCGCATCGGTCGCCCCCTGCAGGGCCACCGCAGACGCATCACCGCCGAAGCACGTCAGGACGGTCGCAAGTGCCAGCCACAACGCCGCAACCCGGACCTTCACGAAGCGCACGGCACATGGGCCTGCTCCCTGTCCCTCAAATGAAATAGGCATCATTCGGGCAGCCTCCAGAGCACATTAGAAAATTGCCATAAGGCAATACCGCATTCCGGAATCAGGAATGCATCGGCATGACTTGTGAAACACCCACCCGTGAAGCATAAGAAAAATCCGCGCGAAGTCCTCTTCCGCGACGCGGAACATGTTACGAAAATACATTTCGACGACAGTCCATTTCAGCCGGATAAAGCCGTGCTGAAAGGGAAATCATTTCGCGGCAAAACTTGTGCGTCGCAACATTTGAATTGAATTGTTATAAATCGACGCATCGGCTTACAGAGTGTCTGGCCCGCAGGCGGCCCTTGCCTCCGCGCGGGGGCGACGCCTGAAATGCGTGAAGGTGGCTGCGTGGCGGGGGCCACCACGCGGAGGTCTTGCGGAAGTTGCCGGAGAAGCCCGCGACTGCGCGGGAGTGACTCAGAACGCGAAACGCAGCGAGACGCTGGCTGAATCGGACTCGTACTCGCGGGATGCGACGCTGGCTTCACGCTCCTGATGGCGGAGCATCACGGTCAGCGTGAGGGCGTCGATGGGCTTGTAACGCAGACTGAGCCCGTAGCGCTGCGTGACGTCGTCGCGCGACGGCAGGTCTTCGGGGGCCACATCCAGACCGGAGTCACCGCGGAAATCCCGCCGCCAGCGCTGGTATTCGGCCCCCAGCGTGACTTTCTCGGAGATCTTCCAGGACGGGCTGATCTTGACCGCCCGGGTGACCGCGAAAGTCGTCACCAGATCATCTTCCGAGCCAAGCTCGCGTCTCAGCGTCAGGTTGACGGAGAGCTTTCCGGTCGGGACCCAGTCAAACTCGATCCGCCCCGTTGCCCCGCTGAAATCCCGGTTCGGCGCAAGATCATGGGTACGCCGGGTTTGCCCGACGTAACCGCTCATGCGCAGCGCTCCGGTCATCTGCCAGCGGGTGTTCAGGCGCAGCTCGCGCTGCCGGTAGTCGCGCGTGGAACCCGGCACGCCGGGGCGATTGATATACACGCCGTCGGTATCGTGGTGCGACACGCCCAGCTTGTTGCCGCTGGCCGGATGCCAGCCCAGGCTGAAGATCTTCGTGCGGGCGTCGAACTCGGCGCCGCGACGGGTATCGCCGGTGAAACGGTTGGTCGCGTCGTCCACACCCACACCGACTGACCAGCTCGGATGCCACTTGAAACGCATCTCGCCGGCCTTGCGCCGGTAGGTGTTGATGCTTCGCTCGGTATCGACGAAGTCGTCGAAGCTGGCGAGCTGTTCAATGCTGTCATAGCTGAAGCGGCCGCTCCATCGCTTGCCGAGTTCCCAGTCCCATGCCGCGCGCGCGTCATGGGCGTTGTGATTGAGATTGCGGTTCACATCGTATCGATTGCGCGCCATGCCCAGGCTGGCGCTCAGGCGTTGCCGGCTGTACGTCTGGTTGAAATCCAGACCGGCAAAGGTACTCGTGACGTTGTCGTGGCGCTTTCCGTTGGGGCCGGTTCGCCCCTCGCCGACGCGATAGAGATTGCTGTCGTAGTAGTGGCTGTATCCGATCTCGGCGCTGAGCGATTCGAAACCTTCGGCCCAGGCCGGCTGTACGAATCCCTGCCCGGCGATCAGCAATCCGGCGGCGAAAGCCGGGCCTAAGCCGGGCCCGAAGGCGTTGTTCGATGAATTCATGCGCGCTTGGTGTAACCCGAAGTCATGGGAGGTACAGGCCCCAATCATCATAGACACGCCGACCGGAACCAAAGCGCTGCGTTGCAACATGAAATGTCTGCGAGGGCTCGCAAGGCCTCATACCGCCGCTTGCGAGTAGTGATTGCTTACACAAAGCGAGGCGTCTGCAAGACCCCGTGAGTTAGTTTTTCCGCATCCCGGCACGCCCCCGCTACTAAGGTTGCGGGGCTTGGCCCACGCTCGATACAACGGAACCAGACCGTCCATGCTTTTCGCCCTGGAGAAACCGACCCGTCTGCTGCGCACCGGCTTCACGCTGACCGGCGCGATCGAGGCTTTCCTCGACCCGATGGTGGTGGTCTCCGTGCTGTTTGCCTGTGCGTATGTCGTGAGCGGGCAGCTGGCACCCCAGTATCTGATCCTCGGGCTCTTGGTTTTCGCCCTGAGCTTTCCGGGAAACATCGGCTTTCACGAGCCGGCCACGCGCATGCTGCGCAAGGTCTTCGCGAACTGGCTGTTGCTGGCGATGGCACTGGCGGCTTTCGGCTACGCCACGGGCTACACCACCTACTTCCTGCCGGATGTCCTGATCGCCTGGGGCCTGATCACGCCCTTCGCACTGGTGGCCGGCCATGGATTGGCGCGTTACACGCTGTTGCGGGTGATTTCCTCCGGCGCACACTGCCGCACGGCCGTGGTGGTGGGTGCGAACGACATCGGCCTGCGACTTGCCGCGCAGTTCCACGACAACCCTTATCTCACCACCCGCGTAACAGGCTATTTCGACGATCGCGGCAGCGAACGCCTGAGCAAGACCGACTCTCTGCCCGTGCTCGGGCGGCTCAAGGATCTGGCGCGTTACGTCAAGGCCAAGAACGTCGACGCCATCTATGTCGCGCTGCCGATGGCCACCCAACCGCGCATCCTCGCGCTGCTCGACGATCTGAAGGACACCACGGCGTCGATCTATTTCGTCCCGGACATTTTTGTAACCGACCTGATCCAGGGACGGATGCGCGGCGTGGGCGGCATGCCGGTGGTCGGTGTGTGCGAATCCCCGTTCACGGGCCTCAACGGCGTGCTCAAACGCCTGTCGGACATCGTGCTGTCGAGCGTGATCCTCGTCCTGCTGGCGCCGGTGATGGCAGGCCTGGCGCTCGGGGTGAAGCTCTCGTCACCCGGGCCGATCGTGTTCAAGCAGAAGCGCTATGGCCTCGATGGCCGGGAAATCCTGGTCTACAAATTCCGCTCGATGACCACCACCGACAACGGCCCCGAGATCAAGCAGGCCACCCGTGGCGACCAGCGCATCACCAAGTTCGGCGCGTTCATCCGGCGCACCTCACTCGACGAGCTGCCCCAGTTCGTCAACGTCATCCAGGGGCGCATGAGTATCGTCGGGCCGCGTCCGCACGCAGTCGCCCACAACGAGATGTACCGCAAGCTCATCAAGGGCTACATGGTCCGGCACAAGGTCAAGCCCGGCATCACCGGCTGGGCTCAGGTCAACGGCTACCGGGGCGAAACCGAAACCATCGACAAGATGGAGAAGCGCATCGAGTACGACCTGGAATACCTGCGCAACTGGTCGATCGTCCTGGACCTGTGGATCATCCTCAAGACCGCCATTCTGGTTGTGACGGACCGCCACGCGTACTGACCGGTGGGAGGTAGGGCCGCTGGCCGCCCCTCACCGCTTGTTACGGCTTTTCGCCCGGCGTGGGGCCAAGGTAGGCGGCCCTCTCCACACAGGAACCCGAAGCGTGTTGCCCCGACTGCTTGAACAACTCAAACGCCGCCGCGTTGTCGCGCCCCGTCTGCCCTATGCCCATGTGGACCTGTTTCACTGGTCGCCCGAAAACGGAAGCATCAACTTCGGCGACCGCCTGTCCGAAGTCATCTGCCGCCAGCTGCTGGCCCGCCACCAGTTGAGCCTGGACGATCAGGTGCCGCAGCCGGCACGACTGCTGGCCGTTGGTTCCGTGCTGCATTTCGCCGGGGAAGGCGACCATGTCTGGGGCTCCGGCTGGAACGGCAAGGTGGCCGAAGAACACTTCAAACCGGGGCAGCTCGCCGTCCATGCCGTGCGCGGGCCGCTCACCGCCGAGTTCCTGCGCAAACGCGGCATCCACGTACCCGAGGTGTTCGGCGACCCGGCCTTGCTGCTCCCGCAGCTGTTCGCCGACCGGTTCCGCCCGCAGCCGGCCGAGGACTACGTGTTCGTTCCGAACCTGCACGACATCCGCCTGGTCGAGCATCAACCCAGGGTCGTATCGCCGCTGTGGGGGTGGAACGTCGTCGTCGACGCCATCCTGAACGCCCGGCAGGTGCTGGCCAGTTCGCTGCACGGCCTGATCGTGGCCGAGGCATTCGGCGTGCCCGCCCGCTACGTCCGCCTGTCGGAGACCGAAGACCTGTTCAAGTACAAGGACTACTACTTCGGCAGCGGCCGGACCGAAGCCGAGTTCGAGTTTGCCCGCTCCATCGATGAAGGGCTGGAGATGGGCGGCGCACCGCCCCTTCGACACGACCCGGCCCCGCTGCTGCAGGCCTTTCCGGTCGAACTCTGGCGCAGCGCAACCTGAAAACATGGCCCGCAGGGCCACCCGCTGTTGATTGCCCGCACTACACTTCCGGGGTACGCCGACGCGAGTGCCTCCGCCGCCCCGCCCTGCGGCACGTCGGCCCACAGCGCCCGCACGTTCCAGGAAATCTCATCATGACTGACAGACACCGCCAAGCCGCCGCCCGCCACCTGCTCATCCACGGCAAGGTGCAGGGCGTGTATTACCGTGCCAGCGCGGAGCAGGAGGCGCAGCGCCTGGGCCTGTCCGGCTGGGTTCGCAACCGCTTCTCGGGCGAAGTCGAAGCCGTGGTGTACGGCCCCGAAGACAAGGTCGAGGCCTTCATCGACTGGGCCCACGAAGGCCCGCCGGCGGCGCAAGTGACGCGCATCGAAATCTCGTCGGCAGAAGCGCCGGAGGCCGGCTTCGGCGTACTGCCGACCGCTTGAAAGCCACGCCTTGAGCGGCCGGCGGGCACTTGCACGACAGGCCCCGTCGAGCGCTCACGGATCGGGTAAACTCCTTCGCCATGGACGCCCGCACCCCCCGCTTCGTACACCTCCGCCTTCACTCCGAATACTCGATCCAGGACGGCATCGTCCAGACCGACAAGGCCATTGAGCGGGCTGCGCAGGACGGCATGCCCGCACTGGGCATTTCCGATCTGGCCAACCTCTTCGGCATGGTCAAGTTCTACAAGGGCGCGCGTTCGGCCGGCATCAAGCCGGTCATTGGCTCCGACGTTTGGATCACCAACGAGGCCGACCGCGACAAGCCGCAGCGCGTGCTGCTGATCTGCCGCGACCGCAGCGGCTACGGCCAGCTCTCCGAACTGCTGACCCGCGCCTATCTCGAGAACAAGCACCGCGGCCGCCCCGAGCTGCGCCGCGAGTGGTTCGACGAACAGCCGGTGAGCGGCCTGCTGTGCCTGTCCGGCGCGATGTCGGGCGACATCGCCCAGGCGCTGATGAACGGCAACCGCGACACCGCCGACGTGCTCGCCAAATGGTGGGCCGCGCGCTTCCCCGGTGCCTTCTACGTCGAACTCCAACGCGCCGGGCATCCGGGCACCGAAACCTATATCGCCGAAGCCGTGCTGCTGGCCGGCCGGCTCGACCTGCCGGTGGTGGCCACCCATCCGATCCAGTTCATCGCGCCGGATGACTACATGGCGCATGAAGCGCGCGTGTGCATTGCGCAGGGTTACGTGCTGGCCGACAAGCGCCGGCCGCGCGACTTCACGCCCGAGCAGTACTTCAAGAGCCAGGACGAGATGTGCGCGCTGTTTGCGGATCTGCCCGAGGCGCTGGAAAACGCCGTCGAGATCGCACGCCGCTGCTCGCTGAGCGTCGAACTGGGCAAGAACTACCTGCCGCAGTTCCCGACGCCCGAGGGCATGACGCTGGACGATTTTCTGGTCGCCGAGGCAAAGGCAGGTCTTGAGCTGCGCCTCAAGGAGCTGTACCCCGTTGAGGCCGAGCGCGAACAACAACGCCCACGCTACGAGGCGCGGCTGCAGATCGAGACCGACACCATCATCCAGATGGGTTTCCCCGGTTACTTCCTGATCGTTGCCGACTTCATCAACTGGGCCAAGGAAAACGGCGTACCGGTGGGCCCGGGGCGTGGCTCGGGTGCCGGCTCGCTGGTGGCTTACAGCTTGCGCATCACGGATCTCGATCCGCTTGAGTACGCGCTGCTGTTCGAGCGCTTCCTGAACCCGGAACGCGTGTCGATGCCCGACTTCGACATCGACTTCTGCCAGGACAACCGCTACCGCGTCATCGAATACGTGCGCGAGCGCTACGGCAAGGAGGCGGTCAGCCAGATCGCTACCTTCGGCACCATGGCTTCGAAGGCCGTGGTGCGCGACGTCGGCCGCGTACTGGATCTGCCGTACGGCCTGTGCGACCGACTGTCCAAGCTGATCCCGGTCGAGGCCAACAAACCGGTCTCGCTCAACCGCGCCTACGAGATGGAGCCGCAGATCGGCGAGATGATGGCCGACGGCAACGACGGCGAATCGGTCAAGGAACTGTGGGAACTCGCGCTGCCGCTCGAGGGCCTGTCGCGCAACGTCGGCATGCACGCCGGCGGCGTGCTGATCGCACCGGGCAAGCTCACCGACTTCTGCCCGCTGTACATCGCCGATGGCGAAGACGCCACGCCGGTATCGCAGTTCGACAAGGATGACGTCGAAGCCGTCGGCCTGGTGAAGTTCGACTTCCTCGGCCTGCGCAACCTCACCATCATCGATCTGGCGGTGAAGTACGTCGAGCGCCTCACCGGCGAGAAACCCGACCTCAACGCACTGCCCTTCACCGACCCGGCGGCCTACAAGATCCTGAAAGACGCCAACACCACGGCGATTTTCCAGGTGGAATCGGACGGCATGAAGAAGCTTCTCAAGAAGCTCGGCCCTGACCGTTTCGAAGACATCATCGCCGTGCTGGCGCTGTATCGCCCTGGTCCGCTCGGCTCGGGCATGGTGGATGACTTCATCCTGCGCAAGAAGGGCCAACAGGCCATCGACTATTTCCACCCCGATCTCAAGCCCTGCCTGGAGCCGACCTACGGCGTCATCGTGTACCAGGAACAGGTCATGCAGATCTCCCAGATCATCGGGGGCTACACGCTGGGCGGCGCCGACATGCTGCGCCGCGCGATGGGCAAGAAGAAGGCCGAGGAGATGGCCAAGCACCGCGAGACCATCGCGGATGGCGCCGCCAAGAAGGGCTACGACCCGGAACTGGCGGTCCAGCTCTTCGAGCTGATGACCAAGTTCGCGGAGTACGGCTTCAACAAGTCGCACACCGCCGCCTATGCCGTGGTCACCTACCACACGGCCTGGCTCAAGGCTCACCACTGCGCGGCCTTCATGGCGGCGACCATGTCGGCGGACCTGGACAACACCGACACCATCCGCATCTTCTTCGAAGACACGGTGGCCAACGGCGTGAAGGTGCTGCCACCGGACGTGAACGAATCCGACTACCGCTTTGTGCCAACGGATTCCAAGACCATCCGCTATGGCCTCGGCGCGGTGAAAGGCTGCGGCGAACCGGCCGTGCGCTCCATCGTCGCCGCGCGCGAAGCGGCCGGGCCGTTCCGCGATCTGTTCGACTTCTGCGAGCGCGTGGATCGTCGCATGGTGAACAAGCGCGTGGTCGAGGCGCTGATCCGCGCAGGCGCCATGGATACGCTGCCGGGCCACGCCGGACGCGACCGGTCTGAGCTCATCGCCACAGTGGGCCTGGCCATGGATGCCGCCGACCAGGCGGCCGCGAATGCCATGCAGGGCGGGCTGTTCGACATGATGCCGGAGGCCGCAGGCGCGGCGCCGCAATTCGTGTCGGTACGCCCGTGGAGCGAGCGCGAACGCCTCAAGGAAGAAAAGACCGCCATCGGCTTCTTCCTGTCCGGCCACCCGTTCAACTGCTTCAAGCCCGAAGTGCGTCGCTTCATCCGCCGTACGCTGGCCGACCTGGAGCCGTCGCGCGAGCTGGTTACCCTCGTCGGCGTGGTCATGGAAGTACGTACCAAGGTCGGCAACCGCGGCAAGATGGCCTTCATCCAGCTCGACGACGGCACCACACCTCGCGAAGTGGCGGTGTACTCCGAAGTGCTCGACGCCAGCCGCGGCAAGATCGTTACCGACGAAATCCTCATCGTCGAAGGCAAGGTCAGCCGTGACGACTTCAACGGCGAAGGCGGACTGCGCATCATTGCCGACAAGCTGATGACGCTCGGCGAGGCGCGCAGCCGCTTCGCCACCGCACTGCAGCTGAAGCTCAACGGAGAAGTCGGTGAAGTCGGCGGCGCCATCGCCGCCGTCGAACGCCTGCAATCCCTGCTCGGCCCCTTCCGCGACGGCGCCTGCCCGGTACGCCTGCGTTATCGCAACGCCGTAGCCGAGGTCGACCTGCCTTTCGGTGAGTCCTGGCGTATCCGGCCCGAGGATGCCCTGCTGGAGAACCTGCGCGAATGGTTGCCGGCAGATGCGGTGGAGTTGCTGTACCGGAGTTGAGGCTAGCTGCGCAGCTACCGCCGCATTCAGGGCGAGTCGGTGACTCAGCCCTCGACCGGCCGTGATTTCGCCCCGGCGGGCGACCTACTTTCTTGTCGTGCAACAAGAAAGTAGGCAAAGAAATGCACCCTCCTCACCGCCCCTTCGGGGTTCCTTCGCTGCGAGCACTCCCGGCGGCCGGCCTTGCGAACTCGCTTCGCTCAAACAGCAAGGCCGGAAAGCCCCGCCGTGAGCACTCTCCGCTCAGCGGCTCAGAAGGGGGGATGCTCTCCAGAATGGCCGTGCCATTCCCGTAGGGCGGACTAGCGCGGCGTAATCCGCCGGACGCTTGGCCCATCTACCCCTGTAGGGCTCGTCAGTAAAGTTGCCCGCGCTTAGCCTGTGCCCTCCTTCCATCGGAGCACACGCATGTTCACCATTCCTGTTAAATGCAAAGAGATTGAACCCGGAATTTTCTACTTCGAAACGCTTGGGCGTAAGAATGAATTCCAAGCCATGTACAGCCGTTCACCATCATGTCAGCAAGCATTTCGAGAATTCAGCCAGTACTGCGGCGGGCAAAATAACCTTCATTGCATCCCTCTGAAAACAGAGGAATGTGTTGTCTTCGTCATAAAACCCAAGAACATAAGAATTCCAACCTTGGTAATGGAGCGCGCCATCTCGGCTTACGAAGACATGCTGGAGGAAGAGGAGATCCGCAACCTCGGTCGCCGAATCTCGCAAGCCCAATCAGGCTTAGACGACCTCCCCTCTGACTCGCCGAGCGCAGGGTGATTTTTCCGGGGAAGTCCGGCTCTGCTGTTTGAGCGAAGCGAGTTCAGAGCCGGCCGGGAAAATCACCCGGAGCGAGGGAAGCCCGAAGGGCCGAGACGGCGGGGCACGTTTCTTTGCTTCCTTTCTTGTCGTGCAACAAGAAAGGAAGTCGCCCGCCGGGGCGAAATCCCGGCCGGTCGAGGCCCAACGCACCGACTCCCGCCAAACAACCACAATCACGGCAGCAACACACTCGCCCCCGTCGTACGCCGCCCCTCCAGCGCCCGATGCGCCTCAGCCGCATCACGCAGCGCGAAGCGCTGGTTGACGTCGATGCGCACTTTGCCGGTCAGCACGGCATCGAACAGATCCGCCGCCATCTCGTCGAGCTCCGCACGCGTGGCGATGTATTGCGCAAGAATCGGACGCGTCAGGAACAGGCCACCCTTCTGCGCCAGCAGAAGCGGGTCGAAGGGAGCCACCGCGCCCGATGCGTTGCCGAACAGCGCGACCAGCCCAAGGCGCTGCATGCAGTCGAGCGTGCGCAGGAAGGTGTCCTTGCCGACCGAGTCATAGGCCACGCGCACACCACGCCCGCCGGTGATCTCCTTCACGCGGGCAACGAAATCCTCGCGCGAATAGACGATGACGTGATCGCAACCCAGGGCCTTCACGCGCTCGGCCTTCTCGTCCGAACCGACCGTACCGATCACGGTGGCGCCCAGCGCCTTGCCCCACTGCACGAGGATGGAACCTACGCCGCCGGCGGCGGCATGCACCAGGATGGTTTCTCCCGCCTGGACACGATGGGTGCGCCGCAACAAATACTGTGCAGTCAGCCCCTGCAGCATCATTGCCGCGCCCTGCTCGAAGCTCAGCGCATCGGGCAGTTTCACGGCGCGATCGGCCGGCAGGTTGCGCAGCTCGGCGTAGGCGCCGAGCGGGCCATGGGCGTAAGCCACGCGATCGCCAACGCTGAATCCGGTCACGCCTTCGCCCACGGCTTCGACTACGCCGGCGCCCTCCAGCCCGATACCCGAGGGCAGGCTCGGCACCGGGTACAGGCCGCCGCGGTGATAGGTATCGATGTAGTTCAGGCCTACGGCGTGCTGACGCAGACGAAGCTCACCCGCAGCAGGGGCGGAAACTTCGACTTCGTCCCAGCGCAGGACTTCGGGACCGCCGGTTTGATGGAAGCGGATGGCATACGACATGGGGCTCTCCTGATCGGTGGCTGCAGATGAATGCCGGCAACGCTAGAACGCCTGTTCGGCCGTGCCAATGCGGAATGTCCGCAAGCGGGCTGCACGTGATCGCGCTTGCTGATATGCTGCAGTGCAATATTCATTTGCACGAGGCCGGCCATGCGCAGAGTCATCTTCAACCAGAAAGGTGGGGTTGGAAAATCCACCATCGCCTGCAATCTCGCGGCCATCGGAGCGCATCGCGGCAAGAAGACACTGCTGATCGACCTGGACTCCCAAGGCAATTCCACGCATTACCTGCTGGGCGGCGGAAACTCGCGCCCGGAAGGCTCGGTTGCGGACTTCTTCGAGCAGACCCTGAGTTTTCAGCTCGAAGCGCGCCCGACCTCAGCCTTTGTGCTGCCGACGCCCTTTCCCCGGCTGTCGGTCATGCCCTCGCATCCGACGCTGGAAGACCTGCACGGCAAGCTCGAGTCGCGCTACAAGATCTACAAGCTGCGCGAAGCACTCGAAGAATTGACGGAACAGTTTGACGAGATCTGGATCGACACGCCGCCAGCGCTGAATTTCTACACACGCTCGGCGCTGATCGCAGCCGATGGCTGCCTGATTCCGTTCGATTGCGACGAGTTCTCGCGCCGCGCCTTGTATGCCCTGCTCGGCAACGTGCGCGAGATCCACGCCGACCACAACCCTGCTCTGCGCGTCGAAGGCATTGTGGTCAACCAGTTCCAGGCCCGTGCGGCCCTGCCCCGCAAACTCGTGGCCGAACTGCTGGGCGAGGGCCTGCCCTTGCTGGCGCCGTATCTGTCGGCTTCGGTGAAGATTCGCGAATCACACGAACAATCGCGCCCGATGATCCATCTGGACGCCCGGCACAAGCTCACCGGGGAATTCGAGGCGCTCTATACAGCGCTCGCGACCGGCATCAGCGCACCCGCCACTTGACCCGGTTACGCCCGGCGAACTTGGAGGCGTACAGCGCCGCATCAGCACGCGCCATCGGCATGTCGACATTCTCGTCATCGGCATGCAACAGGGTCACACCGAAACTCGCCGAGAAGCGCAGGGTTTCGGCGTCTATCGGGATGGCGGCTTCGGTCACGGCAATGCGCAAACGCTCGGCCAGATTGAGCGCGGCCTGAAGATCGGTTTCAGGCAACAGCACACCGAATTCCTCGCCACCAAGCCGCCCGACCAGATCGGTCTCACGCACCGCCTCCCCCAGCACCAGCGCCATGCGACGCAGCACCGCATCCCCGGTGGCATGTCCCCAAGTGTCGTTGATGTTCTTGAAGTGATCGATGTCGAGCATGATGAAGGCCGACGGCGTGTCATAGCGCCGCACGCGACCCAGCTCCTGCTCAGCACGCTCGAGGAAATGACGGCGGTTGGCGAGGCCGGTCAGCGCATCGGTGGTGGCCAGCCGGCGCAGATCGGCCTCGGCGCGTTTCTGCTCGGTGACGTCGACGGACAGACCGACGATCATCTCGACCCGCCCGTCGTCGCCAAACACCGGCGCGAGCGAAGTGGCCCAGTAGCGGGTCCCGGCGGGTAGCGTCAGCTCCTCTTCGTAGCGGATGGTCTGTCGCTCGGCCACGCAGCGCCGATAGTTGGCGGATACGGGCTCTACCAATTCGGGCGGCAGGATATCCTGCGGACGCGCCCCGCGCAGGCGCTCGGCAGTCAGGCCGGTCGTTTGCTCATGACGCGGATTGTTGCCGACATAGATGAAGTCATCTCCCTCGACCCGCACGAGGAAAATGGCCTCCTGCACGTTGTCGTGAATGCTGCGGTACAGACGTTCGCTGGCCGTCAGCGCACGTTCCATGTCGTGACGCTCGCTGATGTCGCGCTGAAAGGACACGAAGTGCGTGATTTTGCCGTCACGGCCGGTCACCGGCACGACTGCATGCGCCTCCCAGTAGAACGAACCGTCCTTGCGGCGGTTCTGCAGGTCGCCGCGCCACTCCTCGCCGGCGGTCAACGCCCCCCACATGCCGCGATACACCTCGTCCGGCGTGTTGCCCGACTGCAGCATGCGCGCGTTGCGCCCGACCACCTCCTCGGGCTGATAACCCGTGACCTCACAGAAACGCGGATTGACCTCGACGATGGTGCCTTGCGCATCGGTCACCAATACCGAATCGGGCGACAGCGAGAACAAGGCGCTGCGGAAACGCTGCTCGGCCGCGAGCGCCTCTTCCGTCGCCGCAACCCGCCGGAGCACCCGCCAGGCGATCAACAGTGAGATGCCATAGGCGAAGACCAGCCCGACGGCCAAACGCATGCGCTGGCTGCGATATTTCGCCACCAGATCCGTGCGGTCGAAGAACACGAACACGCTGCTCTCGAAAGACCGCATCTCACTCGTGCTCAGCGCCTCGCCCAGCCCCGACAGCAGCACCCGGGCGACACCGAACCAGCGTCCGTCGACCGACACCAGACGATAGGCCTCGGGCCGGACCGAGGCCAGATTGCCCAATGCGCCGAGCAAAGGCACGGCAGCTTCGGAGCCGAACACGTCCACATAGCAGCCGCAGGATTCGCTCCAGTTCAGCAGCGCGCGAATATCGTCGGGGCTCATGACGTCCTCGACCATGCGACGGTCGAGCGCCATCACGTATTCGGCGCCAAAGCGCGCGCCGGCGCCTGAAAGAAGATCGCGCATCGACACGCCGACCTCGACACTGCCGATGGTCACCAGCTCACCGGGCCTCAGATTCTCGACACGCAGCGGATACACGCCACGCACGCCGGCATAGGTACGCCCTACCTCGAAACCGGAAATCGGGATGTCGAACTCATGTGCCGTCGCAACCATCGGGCGCAGCTTGCCCACCGGATCGCCAAACAGCCGGGGATCGTCGGTGCGCAGAAAGTTGTCCCCATCCGGCAGCAGATGAAAGGCAATCATCCGGGACGAGAATTCGTTCGACCACACGCTTGAGCGACGCTCTCGCAGATTCTCCGCCAGCGTATCGCGGATGGCCGCAGTGCGCGGCCCGCCCGTCCCGCCACCTTCCGCATCCCTGGCGACGTAGGCCTCCCGCATTTTCTCGCGCAGCACAGGCTCGGAGCCGATCAGGGCTGCAAGATGCACCATTTCGTTGGCGGTCACCCCAAGCGTGGTGCGCAACCCGACCTGCAGGCTTTGTGCGGACTCGGTCATCTCGCGCTCGAAGACAATTCGTTCGCGATAGGACTCGACAATTGCCACCAACACGAATGCCACAGCCAGCAGAAGGCCCAGCGCGGTCAAGCGCCAACGCACGCTCTGGCCGGCAACCCTGGTCCAACGCCTCTTCGGTTCCGTCATCACGGTTACCCTTGTCCGCCGGACTTTCTGCACACCGAGGCCGACGCCTCAGCACACCTCGAGTTTCGCCACCGACAGCAGCAGCCACTTCATACCCGCAGTGCCGAAATTGACTTGCACGCGAGCGTCCGAGCCAGAGCCCTCGGTCGCCACGATGACACCTTGCCCGAACTTTGCATGCTCGACCACCTGCCCCACCCGCAGACCGCCTTCATCACTGCGACGCGGCGGCACAGGCGCCCGCACAGGTGTGGACGACGGGCGGAAGTAGGCGTTCCCGGGCATCTGCGGAATCCGCTTGGGCGTGAGCCATTTCACCAGCGTCTCGGGGATTTCCTCGAGGAAGCGCGACTTCAGGTTGTAACGCGACTGCCCGTGCAACATGCGGCTCTGCGCAAACGACAGGTACAGGCGCTGCCGCGCCCGCGTGACGGCCACATACATCAGGCGCCGCTCTTCTTCGAGCCCGTCGGCTTCGAGAATGCTGTTCTCGTGCGGAAACAGCCCTTCCTCCAGCCCGGTCACAAAAACCACGTCGAACTCCAGCCCCTTGGCCGAATGCACGGTCATCAGCTGGATCGCGTCGGCGCCGGCCTCGGCCTGATGGTCGCCCGCTTCGAGCGAGGCATGGGATAGGAAGTCTGCCAGCAGCGCATGATCAGTCGGCTCTTCAGGCGCGCCGAACTCGGCCAGGAAATTGGTGGCGGCGCTGACCAGTTCGTCGAGGTTCTCGAGCCGGTCCTGCCCTTCCTTCTCGTTGCGGTAATGGTTGCGCAGCCCCGAGGTGTCGAGCACGTGATCCACCAGCTCGGGCAGGCTCAACTTGACCGTGTCGCGGCGCATGTCCTCGATCATGCGCACGAAGCCGGCCAGCACCGTGCCGGGCTTGCCGGACAGATGCGGCACGGTGGCGTAGAGGCTGCCGTTGTAGGTGCGCGCCGCATCGGTCAGCCCCTCCAGCGAACGCGCGCCGATGCCGCGCGTCGGGAAGTTCACCACGCGCGAGAACGAGGTGTCGTCGTCCGGGTTGGCGATCAGGCGCAGGTAGGCCAGCGCGTGCTTGATCTCCTGGCGCTCGAAAAAGCGCAGGCCGCCATACACGCGGTAGGCGATGCCGCTGGAAAACAGCTGGTGTTCGAGCACACGCGACTGCGCATTCGAGCGGTACAGCAGCGCGATGTCGGAGCGGCTCATGCCCTCGCGCACCAGTTGCTGGATCTCTTCGACCAGCCAGCGCGCCTCGTCCAGATCGGCAAAACCTTCGTACACGCGAATCGGCTCGCCCTCGCCCTGCTCGGTCCACAGGTTCTTGCCCAGCCGGTTGGCGTTGTTGCGGATGATGGCGTTGGCGGCATCCAGGATGTTGCCGTGCGAGCGGTAGTTCTGCTCCAGCCGGATCACGTTGGCGACGCGGAACTCGCGCTCGAAATCACGCATGTTGCCGACGTCCGCACCGCGAAAGCGGTAGATCGACTGGTCGTCGTCTCCCACACAGAACATCGCCCCACCACCTTCACGCCCCTCGTCCGCAAACTGCTTGAGCCAGCGGTACTGCAGGCTATTGGTGTCCTGGAACTCGTCCACCAGGATGTGACGGAAACGCCGCTGATAGTGCTTGCGCAGCGGCTCGTTGCGCTCCAGCAGCTCATAGCTGCGCAGCAGCAGTTCAGCGAAATCCACCACGCCCTCGCGCTGGCACTGCGCCTCGTACTCCTGATACAGCGCCACGCGCCGACGCGTGTAGTCATCCCACGCCTCGACCGCCTGCGGACGCAGACCGGCTTCCTTCTGGCCATTGATGAAGTGCTGCAGCTCGCGCGGCGGAAACTTCTCGTCGTCGACGTTGAGCACTTTCAACATGCGCTTGATCGCCGCCAGCTGATCCGCCGAATCGAGAATCTGGAACAGCTGCGGCAGGTTGGCATCCCGCCAGTGCGCGCGTAGCAGCCGGTTGGCCAGCCCGTGAAAGGTGCCGATCCACATGCCGCGCGTATTGATCGGCAGCATCCCGCCCAGCCGCGCCAGCATCTCGCGCGCCGCCTTGTTGGTAAAGGTCACTGCCAGCACGCCCTGCTGTTCGAGCTGCCCGGTCTGCAGCAGCCACGCAATGCGCGTGGTCAGCACGCGTGTCTTGCCCGAGCCGGCGCCGGCGAGGATCAACGCGTGTTGCGGCGGCAACGTAACTGCCTGGAGTTGTTCGTTATTGAGATTGGCGAGGAGGTCGGACATGCAGGGCACCTATGGTTGGGTGCATTGTACCTGCGCAGCGCCGCCCCTCCGGCGCCTGGAGCGCCCGTCCTGCACCGCGCCGGGGTGCGCGCCAAAACGCCTGTTATTGCGAGCGCTGCAAAGCAATCTCTGGCTTGCTGCACGCCCGACCGCTTGCGGCTGTATTGGCCTCGACCGGCCGGGATTTCGCCCCGGCGGGCGACCTACTTTCTTGTCCCGCGACAAGAAAGTAGGCAAAGAAACGCGCCCCGCCGTCTCGGCCCTTCGGGCTTCCCTCGCTCCGGGCGGTTTCACCGGCCGGTCCTGAACTCGCTTCGCTCAGACAGCAGGACCGGACTTCCCCGGCGAAACCACCCTGCACTCGGCGAGCCAGAGGGGGACTTGGGTGGCTACGGTTGGCACTGTGACATACACTTTGGGCCGTCATTCGGCGCAATTCGCTTCACTTATTGCGCCCTACGCGAACTATTGACGCGAAGTCTTGCGCAACCCCCTGCCGGGGAACGGAATGATTGATCGCCTTCTGCACTTGCTGTTTGCGCGCAGAGCCCCCTCGGCCGATTCGACCGAGGCTGTACTCCTCAACTACGCCCTGAACCTATCTCAGGAGTGGGGTCCGAATTGGGTGAAGTCCACACACGAAAGACTGAAGTGGGCGTATCCGCACATGTCAGACGTCGAGGCAGATCGTCTGGACTCAGTCGCGAGGAACGCCATGAATGCCGGTCACGACCTCGTCTATTCAATGGCCGACAAAAAGGGGCGGAAGAGCGTGGATCAACGGCAATGGAGGAAGGAATACACGGCAAGATTCCCGTGGGTGGATGAAAGGAACCTCAAACGCCTTTTTTCGACGGGCATGTATTACGCAATGAAAGACTTGGGGTAGCCGATTCTCGTCAGCCGATCAGCAACCGTAGGGCGAAATAACAGAATGGCACCCGCCTTATGTACCAAACATTCGACGGATTGCGCTGCGCCACTCCGCCCTACGATTTGACCCTTGTGCCTGCCAGCACCGCACAGGCTCCGATTTGGCCTCCCCTCTGGCTCGCCGAGCGGAGGGTGGTTTCGCCGGGGTAGTCCGGTCCTGCTGTCCGAGCGAAGCGAGTTCAGGACCGGCCGGTGAAACCACCCGGAGCGAGGGAAGCCCGAAGGGCCGAGACGGCGGGGCGCGTTTCTTTGCTTCCTTTCTTGCCGCGCAGCAAGAAAGGAAGTCGCCCGCCGGGGCGAACTCCCGGCCGGTCGAGGCCAACACAACGCCAAGCGGTGGAAGAACCGCCAAGAGGCGCCCGGCTGACGCCGGAAGCCCCCTCCTTCACGCTATAATCCGCCGCTTGATTCAGCCCATCAGGCCACGCATTCCATGCAGGAAAAATACACGCCCGCCGAGATCGAAACCGCCGCCCAGACCGATTGGGAGGCCAGCGATGCGTTCCGCGTCGTCGAAGACGCGAACAAGCCCAAGTACTACTGCCTGAGCATGTTCCCGTACCCGTCGGGAAAGCTGCACATGGGCCATGTGCGCAACTACACCATCGGCGACGTGCTGGCGCGGCAACACCGCATGAAGGGCTTCAACGTGCTGCAGCCGATGGGCTGGGACGCCTTCGGCATGCCGGCCGAGAACGCGGCCATCCAGAACAACGTGCCGCCGGCCAAGTGGACCTACGCCAACATCGAGTACATGAAGGCGCAGCTCAAGCGCCTGGGCTTTGCCATCGACTGGTCGCGCGAGATCGCCACCTGCACGCCCGAGTACTACCGCTGGGAGCAATGGCTGTTCAAGCGCCTGTACGACAAGGGCCTGATCTACAAGCGCCTCGGCACCGTGAACTGGGACCCCGTGGACGACACCGTGCTGGCCAACGAGCAGGTCATCGACGGGCGCGGCTGGCGCTCGGGTGCGCTGGTGGAAAAGCGCGAGATCCCGATGTACTACATGAAGATCACGGCCTACGCCGATGAACTGCTGGACGGGCTCGACGACCTGACGGAATGGCCCGAGCAGGTGCGCACGATGCAGAAGAACTGGATCGGCCGCTCCGAGGGCGTGGAGATTTCCTTCCCGTACGACGAAGCCAGCATCGGCAAGGCCGGCGCGCTCAAGGTCTTCACCACCCGCGCCGACACGCTGATGGGTGCGACCTACGTGGCCGTGGCCGCCGAGCACCCGCTGGCCGAACAGGCTGCCGCGAATGATCCGGCGCTGGCCGCCTTCATCGAGGAATGCAAGAAGGGCGGTGTCTCCGAGGCCGACATGGCCACGATGGAGAAGAAGGGCATGGCCACAACGCTGCGTGTGCGCCATCCGCTGACCAGCAAATTGCTGCCGGTGTGGGTCGCCAACTACGTGCTGATGGGCTACGGCGAAGGCGCCGTGATGGCCGTACCGGCGCACGACGAGCGCGACTTTGCCTTCGCCCACAAGTACGACCTGCCGGTGAAGATGGTGGTCGGCTCGGACAAGTACGCGGACGTTGCCGCACCGTGGCAGGACGCCTACGCCGCACACGGCACGCTCGTTAATTCCGGCAAGTACGACGGCCTGGATTTCCAGGGCGCGGTAGATGCCATCGCCGCCGACCTCGCAGCCAAGAACCTCGGCAACAAACGCGTGCAGTACCGCCTCCGCGACTGGGGCATTTCGCGCCAGCGCTACTGGGGTTGCCCGATTCCGATGATCCGCTGCGAATCCTGCGGCGATGTACCGGTGCCGGACGAAGACCTGCCGGTGGTGCTGCCGGAGAACGTCGAGATCACCGGCCGCGGCTCGCCGCTGGCCAAGATGCCCGAGTTCTACGACTGCACCTGCCCGTCCTGCGGCAAGCCCGCGCGGCGCGAGACGGACACGATGGACACCTTCGTCGAGTCGTCCTGGTACTTCCTGCGCTACGCCTGCCCGGACGCCAACGCCATGGTGGACGAGCGCGCCAACTACTGGGCGCCGGTCGACCAGTACATCGGCGGCATCGAGCACGCCATCCTGCACCTGCTGTATTCGCGCTTCTTCACGCGTGCGATGCGCGACTGCGGGCTGGTGAATGTGTCCGAGCCCTTCACCCGCCTGCTCACGCAGGGCATGGTGGTGGCCGACACCTATTACCGCGAGGACGCGGCCGGCCGCAAGCAGTGGTTCAACCCGGCCGATGTCGCGGTGGAACGTGACGACAAGGGCCGCGTAACGGCCGCCCGCGCGCCGGATGGCGCAGCGGTGGTGGTCGGCGGCACCGAGAAGATGTCGAAGTCCAAGAACAACGGCGTCGACCCGCAGGCGCTGATCGACCGCTATGGCGCCGACACGGCGCGCTTCTTCATCATCTTTGCCGCCCCACCCGACCAGCAGCTGGAATGGTCGGATTCGGGCGTTGAAGGCGCCTTCCGCTTCCTGCGCCGGGTGTGGAATTTCGGTCATGCCTACGCCACGCAATACCGTGCACAGCGTCCGGGCAAGGCGGTCGAGGCCTCCGGCGCACTGGCCGAGACGCGTCGCGAGATCCACCTGAACCTCAAGCAGGCCAACTTCGACTTCGGCAAGCATCAGTTCAACACCGTGGCTTCGGCCACGATGAAGATGCTCAACGCACTGGAGAAGGCGCCGCAAGACGATGCTGCCGCGCACGCGGCCATCGCGGCCGAAGGCTTCTCCATCCTGCTGCGCGTGCTGGCGCCGATCACGCCGCACCTGGCGCACGCGTTGTGGACGGAATGCGGCTTCGAGGGCAAGCTGCAGGATGCCGCGTGGCCGGAAACGGACGAAAATGCGCTGCGTCAGGACGAAATCGAGCTGATGGTGCAGGTCAATGGCAAACTGCGTGGCAGCATCAAGGTTGCCGCAGAAACCGATCAGGCCAGCATCGAGCAGATGGCGCTGGCTTCGGAGGCCGCGCAGAAATTCATGGATGGCAAACCGCCGCGCAAGGTCGTGGTGGTCAAAGGCCGTCTGGTCAATATCGTCGTGTGAGGACAGAGTCGATGCCCGCAACGAACACCCGTCGCAGTCTGATCCTGGCCGGCCTGTCGGCGCTCACGCTGTCGGCCTGCGGCTTCAAGTTGCGCGGCCCGCAGCCGCTGCCGTTCAAGACCATCCATGTCGGCGAGCTTTACAACGTGCTGGGGGGTGAATTGCGCCGCCAGATCGAGTTCAGCGGTACGACCACGGTGGTGCAGAACCCGGCTGAAGCCGAGGTTCGACTCGACATCCTGCGCAACGATCGTAACCGTGAAATTCTCTCGCTGAGAGCCGACGGCGCCGTGCGCGAATACGAGATCGAACGCTCACTGATCTTCCGCGTGCTCGACAAGGCCGGCAACGAACGGCTGCCGGCCAGCATCATCCGCGCCCGCCGCGAATACAGCTTTGACGACTCCCTCATTCTTTCGGCCAACCGGGAAGAGGCGCTGCTGTTCGAAGACATGGAACGCGACATCATCAACCAGCTCGTGCGTCGACTCGCCGTCGTCCGTCCGTGATCCTGCGTCCGGACCAGCTTCACGCTCACCTCGAACGCCCGCTCGCCCCGCTCTACATCCTGCACGGCGACGAGCCGCTGCTGGTGCTCGAAGCCGCCGATGCAATCCGCGCCGCGGCCCGCTCACAGGGTTTCGACGAGCGCGAGACCCTGGTCGTCGGCCACGGCTTCAAATGGGACCAGCTCACACTGGCGGCCGGCAACCTGTCGCTGTTCGGCGGCCGCAAGCTGATTGATCTGCGCATTCCCACCGGCAAGCCCGGCCGCGACGGGGGCGACGCGCTGCAACGCTACGTAGCCGGACTCGACGGCGGCACAGTGACGCTGATCACGCTGCCCGAACTCGACTGGGCCACCCGCAAGACGGCCTGGTTCAAGGCCCTGGAGGCCTCGGGCGTGGCGCTTGAACTCAACGCCCCGGAACGCGAACGCCTGCCAGCCTGGATCGCGGCGCGGCTCGACCGTCAGCAGCAGAGGGGCAGCCGCGACGCGCTCGACTTCATTGCCGAGCACGTCGAAGGCAATCTGCTGGCCGCTCACCAGGAAATCCTCAAGCTCGGCCTGCTGCATCCACCGGGCGAATTGACGCTGGAAGACGTGCGTGCCGCCGTGCTGTCGGTCGCCCGCTACGACCTCGACGCCCTGCGCGAGGCCATGCTCGACGGCGACCCCACGCGTTGCGTGCGCCTGATCGAAGGCCTGCGTGCTGAAGGCGCCGCGCCGCCACTGGTGCTGTGGGCCATCACCACCGAAATCCGCACTCTGGCCGCGCTGCGCGCTGCGCAGGACGCCGGGCAACCGCTGAACGCGGCGATGAAGGCTGAACGCGTTTTCGACGACCGTCGACGCGGCTCCCTGCAGCGCGCCCTGCCCAGACTGCGGCTGGCCACCCTGCGCACCGCGCTGCTGGCTGCAGCGCGTATCGACCGCATGATCAAAGGCATTGCCGACGGCGAGGTGTGGGACGAGTTCCAGCAACTGGTGCTGCGACTTGCGCGTCGTTGATGCAGTGCGTCAACAACCTGCCGATCTGCTAATGTCTTCGAATTGAACACCCGAACAGAATCATGAACACCGCCCAATACATGCAAGACCTCGGCCGCCAGGCCCGCGCCGCCTCACGCATCGTCGCGGCCGCCTCGACCGGCACCAAGAACGCCGCGCTGTCCGCCATGGCCGAGGCCATCCGTACCCAACGCGACACCCTGCTGGCCGCCAATGCGCGCGACCTCGAAGCGGCGCGCGCTGCGGGGCTCGAAGACGCCATGGTTGACCGTCTGACGCTGACAGCCAAGGGCGTGGAGGCCATGGCTGCCGGCATCGAACAGGTCGCCGCGCTGCCCGATCCGGTCGGCGAGATCACCGACGTACGCCGCCGCCCGAGCGGCATCGAGGTCGGCAAGATGCGTGTGCCGCTGGGCGTGGTCGGCATCATTTATGAGGCGCGCCCCAACGTCACGGCCGACGCGGCCGCGCTGTGCCTGAAATCCGGCAACGCCGCCATCCTGCGCGGCGGCAAGGAAGCCCTGCACTGCAACCAGGCGATTGCCGCCTGCGTGCGGACGGGACTCGCGGCCGCCGGCTTGCCGGAAACGGCCGTGCAGGTGGTCGAAACCACCGACCGCGAAGCGGTGGGCCAACTCATCACCATGCCCGAGTTCGTCGACGTCATCGTGCCGCGCGGCGGCAAGGGGCTGATCGAGCGCATCTCGAAGGACGCGCGCGTACCGGTCATCAAGCATCTGGACGGCAATTGCCACGTGTATGTGGACGACGCGGCGGATCCGGCCAAGGCCGTGCCCATCGTCGAAAACGCCAAGACCCAGCGTTACGGCACCTGCAACACCGCCGAATCGCTGCTCGTCGCACGCGATGTGGCCGAGCGTTTTCTGCCCGACATCGGACGGATGCTGGCGACGCACCGCGTCGAGATGCGTTGCTGCGCCGAATCGCTGACCATCCTGACGCAGGCCGGTATCGACGTCACTCTGCTGAAAGCGGCGCAGGAGTCCGACTGGAGCGAGGAATACCTCGCGCCGATCATCGCCGTGAAGGTCGTGAGTGGCCTCGATGAAGCCATCGCCCACATCAACAGCTACAGCTCCGGCCACACCGAAGCCATCGTCAGCGAGCACTACACCCGCGCGATGCGTTTCCTGCGCGAGGTCGATTCGGCCTCTGTGATGATCAACGCCTCGACACGCTTTGCCGACGGCTTCGAGTACGGTCTGGGCGCGGAAATCGGCATCTCGACCGACAAGATCCACGCCCGCGGCCCGGTCGGCCTCGAAGGCCTCACCAGCCAGAAGTGGATCGTCTTCGGCAATGGCGAAATCCGCCGCTGACCCACCCCTGCATGCCGGAGGGCTGCATGGTCACCCCCAGCCTTGATCAGTACAGTGCCATCACCCATCTGCCCTTCGGGCCGATGGGTGTGCTGTGCGATGCACACACCATCAAGGAACTGGTCTTCCTGCCGCCCGCAGCTCGCGAAACCCCTGCGGCCAACGCCCTTGCCGCTCAAGCCGTGGCTGCGCTGCACGCGTGGATCATGGCGCCCGACCAGCCGCCCGGCCTGCCCCTACTGACGCAAGGCACCCCGTTCCAGCGCCGCGTATGGGCTGCCATCGCAGCCATTCCCCTCGGGCAAACACGCCGCTACGGCGAGCTTGCGCGTGAGCTCGACAGCGCGGCACGCGCAGTCGGCGGTGCTTGCGGCGCCAATCCCTATCCGCTGATCGTGCCCTGCCATCGCGTTGTCAGCAGCCAGGGCCTGGGCGGCTTTGCCGGCAACACCGATGGCCACCTTATTCGCGTCAAGCAATGGCTGCTCGCCCACGAAGCCCGACTGACGACGTGAGCGACGCGCTGCCGCTGTCCGTGCAGACCATCGCCACGCTCGACGCATTCGGCGACTTCCTGTGGCTGGAGCATGGCCTCGCGCGCAATACGATCTCGGGCTATCGCAGCGATCTCGAGCACTTCGCGCGCTGGCTGGCACAACGTGAACGCAGCCCGCTTGAGGCCACGGACGCGGATCTCGCCGCCTACCTCGCCGAGTTCAGCCAACGCGCCCGCCCCGCCAGCCAACGCCGGCTGCTGTCGACCTGGCGGCGCTTCTATCGGCATCTGGTCGAATGCGGGCAGATCAAACGCGACCCGAGCGCACTGATCGACCCGCCAATGCCGTCGACCCGCTTCCCGAAATCACTCACGGAAGCCGAGGTCGAACGTCTGCTCAACGCCCCCGACCTCGATACACCGCAAGGCCTGCGGGACCGCTGCATGCTTGAAGTGCTGTACGCCACCGGCTTGCGGGTCTCCGAACTGGTCGAGCTCAAACCTTTTTCCGTGGCATTGCGCGAGGGGTTGGTGAAAGTCATCGGCAAAGGCGACAAGGAGCGCCTCGTGCCGCTCGGCGAGACCGCCCTGGATTGGCTGGAACGGTACACGCGGGAAGCACGCCCTGCCATTCTCAAGGGACGCCACAGCGACCATGTATTCGTCACTCGACTCGGCGCAGGAATGACACGCCAGATGTTCTGGCGCATCATCAAACAGCACGCACAAACTGCAGGCATTCCGGCACAAAGGCTTTCACCTCACACCTTGCGTCACGCCTTCGCCACCCACCTGATCAACCACGGCGCAGATTTGCGGGTCGTGCAGATGCTGCTCGGTCATGCTGACATTTCGACCACCCAGATCTACACGCACGTTGCACGCGAACGCCTCAAATCACTACACGCCATGCACCATCCGCGTGCCTGATGCCGCTCCGCAATTACATTCCTCATGAGCAAAAACGACCGAAACGCCCCCGAAACGCCGGCAACCAGATACTTGCGCCAACATCGCATCGCCCATTCCACTCATTTGTATGAATATGAGGAACACGGCGGCACAGCAGTATCGGCACGCGCACTGAATGTGGCCGAGCATGCTGTAGTGAAGACCCTGATCATGCAGGATGAAAACGCCCATCCACTGATTGTCCTGATGCATGGCGACATGCAGGTATCCACCAAGGAGCTGGCGCGCCAGAGTGGCCGAAAACGCATCGAAATCTGCCAGCCAGCCGTTGCTAACCGTCACTCCGGCTACCTGGTGGGCGGCACCTCACCGTTTGCGACAAAGCGCTCCATGCCGGTCTTCATGGAGAGAAGCATTCTTGATCTGCCGCTCATCTATATCAATGGCGGCCGACGCGGATTCCTCGTTGGCATTCACCCGCACGATGTGCTGAATGCATTGAGTCCACAACTTGTCGAAGCGGGACATAAAAATGAATAAGCTTTGAATTTCAATTGACTGGTGGCAGAATCGCAGTGCAGCAATCCGCAATGGCGGGTTTCCATGTTTTTTGCATTCACCTAAAAGGATGAACCATGAATCTGTCGTCGATGACCCTTCCGGAATTGAACAAACTCCAGACTCAGGTTGCAAAGGAAATCGCCAAGCGCAACGACTCTGCCAAACGTGAGCTGCTCAAAGAGATCAAGAAGCTTGCCGACCAGAAAGGCGTATCGCTGGACGACATCATGAAGGAAGCCGGCATGGCGCCGACGCGCACGCGCGGCCCTGCCAAGAAGAAAACCGCTGGCGCCAAGAAAACGGGTGGCAAGCTGCCGGTCAAGTACCGCAACCCGGCCAATACGGCCCAGGGCTGGAGCGGCCACGGTCGTCGCCCGCAGTGGGTGCTGGACTGGCTGGCTGCCGGCAAGCCGCTCGACGCACTGGCAAAAGGCTGAGCCCGGTCCTTGAGTGCAAAGAGGCCATTTCCGCATCTGCGAAAATGGCCTCTTGTCCATCTGACACACGCTTATTCCGGCAGTGAATTTCCGCTGCGGCCGCGCTGGATGAAAACACCGACACGGCGCACATCCTTCATCACGCCGATTTTGGCAATGCGCAGCTTGACCCAAGGCGCACCGAATTCGTCGAACAGCAACTTCACGACAAATTCGCCAAGCGTCTCGATCAGATTGAAATGACGCTGCTGCAACTCGCTGCGGATGCGTGCAACCACTTCGGCGTAGTCAATGGTGTCGCTGATGTCGTCATGCTCGGCCGCCGCATCGGGCACACCAAAGGTCAGATTGAGTTCGAGCATCTGCGGCGCAGCCTTTTCGCGCGGGTAGATACCCACCCACGCCTGCACCCGTAACTCCTCAATGAATATGAAGTCCATGCTTTTTTCCGATTAGAATCGCGCCGATTCTAGCCCGGAATGCGACGCCACACCGCCCGCTCAAACCAAGCCACTCATGAACCTGCTCATTCTTGTCATCTCAGCCTACCTGATCGGATCAATCCCGTTCGCTGTTGTTTCGTCACGCCTGTTCGGCCTGGCCGACCCGCGCAGCTACGGCTCCGGCAACCCGGGGGCGACCAACGTACTGCGCAGTGGCAACAAAGCCGCGGCGGCGGTCACGCTGCTGGGCGATTGCCTCAAGGGCTGGGTAGTCGTCTGCGCCGCAACCGCACTCGGCTTCGAACCGGGCGCTGCGGCGCTGGCCGGACTGGCCGCGTTTTTTGGCCACGTATTCAGCGTATTCCTGCGCTTCAAGGGCGGCAAGGGCGTAGCCACTGCGCTGGGAGTGCTCGCAGGCATCAGCCTGCCGATAGCCGGCGTGGCACTGCTGGTCTGGGTCGCCGTCGCGGGCGGCACCCGCTATTCATCAGCTGCGGCACTGGCGGCCGCGGCTTCGGCACCATTCACGGGCTTTCTGCTAATGGATGATGCCTTGGTGATTGGCGTGCTGATGGCGATGACGGCAACGCTGGTATGGCGTCACGCCGAGAACATCCGACGCCTGAAGAACGGCACCGAATCAAGGATCGGATCGAAGAAGTAAATCAAGCCGCCGGCCGGGTCAGTTCCCACAATGGCCAGCGTGGACGCACCCCTACAGCCACACCGGACGCCGGACGCTGCCCGCCCGACAGCCTGAGGGCTCCGGCAAAAGCAATCATCGCGCCGTTGTCGGTGCACAAGGCCGGCTCCGGGTAGTACACCTTCCAGCCGCGCCTTGCTGCAGTCTCCGAAAGTACCGCTCGCAGCTTGTGATTCGCACCCACTCCGCCGGCAACCACCAGACGCCCGACCCCGGTCTGCTTGAGCGCCTTGAGTGCCTTTGCGCATAACACGTCAACGACCGCATCCTGAAAATCAGCAGCCAGATCTGCTGCGTCGTCAGAATTCCAGCCCGCAGCACCCACTACGTGCAGCACCGCCGTTTTCAGCCCGGAGAAGCTGAAATCGAGATCAGCCGAGCGCAGCATCGGGCGCGGCAGAGCAAAGCGTCCGGGCACACCCTGGCCGGCCAACGCAGCAAGCTGCGGTCCGCCCGGATACCCCAGCCCCATGAGTTTGGCGGTCTTGTCGAAAGCCTCGCCTGCCGCATCGTCCAGCGTCTCACCGAGCAAGGTGTATTCACCGACTCCGGCCACATGCATCAGCTGGGTATGACCGCCCGACACCAGCAGCGCAATGAACGGAAACTCCGGCGGATCAGCTGACAGCAACGGTGAGAGCAAATGACCCTCAAGGTGGTGGATGGGCAAGGCCGGAATGCCCAGCGTCATTGCATATGACTGAGCAAAGCTTGCACCGACCAACAACGCGCCGGCCAGCCCTGGACCCGCCGTGTAGGCCACGGCATCCAGGTCGCCCGTCGCGCATCCGGCCGCATCGAGGGCCTGCCGCACCAGCACCGGCAGCAAACGGATATGGTCACGCGAGGCCAGCTCAGGCACGACGCCGCCGTAGGCCGCATGCAGGTCAACCTGACTGTGCACGAGATGCGAACGCAGGCCGGCAGCGGTGTCGTATACGGCTACGCCGGTTTCGTCGCAGGAGCTTTCGATGCCGAGAACGTTCATGAATCAAGCCGTTGGCGAAAAGGTGCGCAGTCTAGCGCGGATGACACGCGCACTCCACACGACAGACGTCGACACCCTTGCGCTCCGACCTTTTGCCCCGTTATAATTCGCGCCTTTCTGCACCAGACACACAAGGACGTCCGTTCATGCCGGGTATTCGCGTCAAGGAAAACGAGCCGTTTGAAGTTGCGATTCGCCGCTTCAAGCGCACCATCGAAAAGACCGGTTTGCTGACCGAGCTGCGTTCGCGCGAGTTCTACGAGAAGCCGACTGCCGAGCGCAAGCGCAAGCTTGCCGCCGCGGTGAAGCGCAATCACAAGCGCCTGCGCAGCCAGATGCTGCCGCCGAAACTGTACTGATCGAAGCTTCCTCTCGAACAGACACCCACGCCGGGGCGGCCCTCAGGTCGCGCCGGCGTGGTTTTTTCGTTCAGGCCAACGGAGTTTCAGGCATGTCGCTCAAGACACAAGTCCAGGATGACATGAAAGCCGCCATGCGTGCCCGCGATACGGCGCGCCTGTCGGCTGTTCGTTTGCTGCTCGCCGCAATCAAGCAGCGCGAAGTGGACGAGCGCATCGAGCTGGACGACGCCGGCGTAATGACGGTCGTCGAAAAGCTGGTCAAGCAGCGCCGCGACGCAGCTGAGCAGTATGACAAGGCCGATCGCGCCGAACTCGCTGCCGCCGAGCGCTTCGAGATCGAAGTGCTGTCAGCCTATCTTCCCGCCGCTCTCGATGAGAGCGAGCTCAGCGCCGCAATCCAGACCGCCATCGCCGAGACCGGCGCGAGCGGTGCAGCCGACATGGGCAAGGTCATGGGCCTGCTGAAAACGCAGCTGGCCGGCCGCGCCGACATGTCCGAAGTCTCGCGCCGCGTGCGCGCCCAACTGGCCGGCTGACGCCGGCCGGCGCCGGCGCGCAACATGATTCCGCGCTCCTTCATCCAGGACCTGCTCGCCAGGGTCGACATCGTCGACGTCATCGAGCGCTATCTCCCGCTCAAGAAGGGCGGGATCAACTACTTCGCCTGCTGCCCCTTTCACGGGGAGAAAACGCCCTCGTTCTCGATCAGCCCCAGCAAGCAGTTCTATCACTGCTTCGGCTGCGGCGTGCACGGCAACGCGATTGGATTCCTGATGGAGTACAACGGTCTGTCCTTCGTTGAGGCCGTACGCGACCTCGCGCAACAGGTCGGCATGGAGGTACCGCAGGAACAGGCCGACCCGTCGCAAGCACAGCGCGCGGGTGAACACGAAGCCCTCCTCACCGCGATGGACAAGGCCACCCAGTTCTACCGGGACCAGCTCAAGGCCAGCCCGCAGGCGATCGAGTATCTCAAGCGGCGCGGACTGACCGGCGAAGTCGCCGCCCGCTTCGGCATCGGCTTCGCACCAACCGGCTGGCAGGGACTCGAAGCCGTGTTCCCGAACTACCAGGACAAGATCCTGCTCGACGCTGGCCTGGTCATCGTCAATGAACAGGGGCGGCGCTACGACCGTTTTCGGGAGCGCATCATGTTCCCGATCCAGGATCGACGCGGACGCGTAATCGCGTTTGGCGGACGCGTGCTGGATTCGGGCGAACCCAAGTACCTGAATTCGCCCGAGACCCCCCTGTTCGAGAAGGGCCGCGAACTCTACGGTATCCGTCAGGCCATGCAGGCAATCCGCGACGATCGCTTCGCGCTGGTCGTCGAGGGCTACATGGATGTTGTCGCCCTGGCGCAGTTCGGCATCTGCAATGCCGTCGCTACGCTCGGCACGGCCACCACACCGCATCACATTCAGTCCTTGCTGCGCTACGCAGACCGCATCGTGTTCTGCTTCGATGGCGACAAGGCTGGCCGCAAAGCCGCACGC
The DNA here is from genome assembly GCF_059703705.1 of Pseudazoarcus sp. NS36. Classification (NCBI taxonomy): domain Bacteria; kingdom Pseudomonadati; phylum Pseudomonadota; class Betaproteobacteria; order Rhodocyclales; family Zoogloeaceae; genus Pseudazoarcus; species Pseudazoarcus sp. NS36. The sequence continues at coordinate 412,113 of NZ_BAAKJA010000001.1, forward strand.
CGCGCGCTCGAGAACTCGCTCGAAGCCTTGCGTGACGATGCGACCCTGGCCTTTCTCTTCCTGCCAGAAGAGCACGATCCGGACTCCTTCGTGCGCGCTCAAGGCCCTGATGCGCTGCGTACCGCCGCCCGCAACGCGATGCCGCTGGCGACCTTCCTGATGAACGAGATGACGGCAGACTGCGACCTCGAAACCGCCGAGGGCCGGGCGCGCCTGGTGCACGAGGCCGGCCCGCTGGTGAATCGCATCGCCGCGCCACTCCTCAAGTTGCAACTGATCAAGGCCGTAGCAGAGGCTGGCGGCTTGAACCAGAACGAGGTCGAACAAGCCTGGGGCATACCCGCCGCACGCGGCACCTCGGGACGAAACAGCCCGGACCGGCGCCCGTCACGCAACGCCCGACCGTCACGCGGGACTCGCCGCCCTCCCACCACCCCGGCGGCGACCCTGCTGCGGCTGGTACTGCAGCATCCGGCCTGGATTGCGCGCATTCCGGTGGACCTGGTCCCGCACGACGAACCGCAAGGACTCGCACTGACGGCCCTGTGCGACGCCGTCAGCATCGGCGAGCTCGAAACTGGCGGTGGACTGGCGCAAGTTGTCGAGCACTTTCGCGACATGCCGCATTACGAGGTGCTGGCCGCAACCGCCGCGGAGCTGGTTGGCGCGGACTACGATGAAGCGGTGATCGAGCGGATGTTCGACGACACGCTCGACAGCCTGGCGACACGCAACATCGAGCAGGAAATTCTGGCGCTGACCGCCCGGGAGCGCGAACAGGGACTCGACACAGGCGACAGAAGACGCCTGGCCGAGCTGATCGCCGAAAAACACCGAAGCCGCAGTCCGGGCAAATGACAACTTTTGTTCTATAATTAACGGTTTCCTTCAAACCATCCAACCGCGATTCAAGGAGTGCCATGGCCCGCGAAAATTCCAAGGGTTCTCCCAAGGGACGCACCCCCCGAGCCAGGAAGAAAGTCGAGGCTACGGTCGAAAGCAACGCTGCCGCCGTGGCCGCGCTCGACCCGGAAGTTCGCCGCACCCAGCTCAAGGCGCTGATTGCCCTGGGCAAGGAGCGCGGCTATCTGACCTACGCGGAGATCAGCGACCATCTGCCCGATGACGTCGCCGACGCAGAGCAGATCGAAGGCATCATCGGCACCTTCAACAACATGGGCATCCAGGTGTTCGACGAGGCTCCGGCCGCCGAAGATCTGCTGATGTCCGACAACGTTCCGACCTCGGTCGACGAAGACACGGCTGAAGAGGAAGCCGAGCAGGCGCTGTCCTCGGTGGACTCCGAATTCGGCCGCACGACCGACCCGGTCCGCATGTACATGCGTGAAATGGGCACGGTCGAGCTGCTGACGCGTGAAGGCGAAATCGAGATTGCCAAGCGCATCGAGGAAGGCCTCAAGCACATGGTGCTGGCGATCTCCGCCTGCCCCAGCACGATCGTCGAGATGCTGGACGCCGCCACGCGCATCGAGAAGGAAGAGATGCGCATCGACGAGCTCATCGACGGGCTGGTCGAACCTCACTCCGGCGAGGACGAGTCTGCCGCAGAGGAAGAAGACGACAGCGACGACTCCAACGACAGCGACGACTCGGACGACAATGATTCGGACGACAACGACTCGGACGATGGCGATTCCGACGACGAGGACGACGAGGAAACCGCCGCCGAGAAGGAAGCCAGCGCGAATGCCGCAAACCTGCTGAAGCTGAAGCTCGATTCACTGGAGCGCTTCGAGGCCATTCGCGAGATTCACGAGCGCCAGCAAAAGATTTTGGCCGCCGGCAAGGGCAAGACCAAGGAGTACGAAGCGCTGCAGCAGCAGATTTCGGACATCCTGCTGACCATCCGCTTCACTGCCAAGACCATCGAGCGCCTGTGCGATTCGGTACGCCGCATGGTGGATCAGGTGCGTACGCATGAACGTCAGATCCTGCGTCTGTGCGTCGACCGGGCCGGGATGTCGCGCCAGCACTTCATCAAGACTTTCCCTGGTCACGAAACCGATCTGGACTGGCTGAAAGGCGAAATTGGCGTTGCCAAGAGCCACGCCGAAGGGCTGATGCGCGTGCACCCCGCCGTGCTCGAAGAGCAACAAAAGCTCATCGACATGCAGGAGAGCACCGGGATTTCCCTGCGTGACATCAAGGACATCAACCGTCAGATGTCCACCGGCGAAGCCAAGATGCGCCGCGCCAAACGCGAAATGACCGAGGCCAACCTGCGTCTGGTGATCTCGATTGCCAAGAAGTACACCAACCGCGGTCTGCAGTTCCTCGACCTGATCCAGGAAGGCAACATCGGCCTGATGAAGGCGGTGGACAAGTTCGAATACCGTCGCGGCTACAAGTTCTCGACCTATGCCACGTGGTGGATCCGCCAGGCCATCACGCGCTCGATCGCCGACCAGGCGCGCACCATCCGTATCCCGGTGCACATGATCGAGACCATCAACAAGATGAATCGCATCTCGCGTCAGATCCTGCAGGAAACCGGCCTTGAGCCCGATCCGGCAACGCTGGCCGAGAAGATGGAGATGCCCGAGGAGAAGATCCGCAAGATCATGAAGATCTCCAAGGAGCCTATCTCGATGGAAACGCCGATCGGCGACGACGACGATTCTCATCTTGGCGACTTCATCGAGGACACCGCCACGCTGGCTCCGGCCGATGCGGCGATGGTTTCGAGCCTGCGCGAAGCAACCGCCGACATCCTGGATTCGCTCACCGTGCGCGAAGCCAAGGTACTGCGTATGCGCTTCGGCATCGAGATGAACACCGACCACACGCTGGAGGAGGTCGGCAAGCAGTTTGACGTCACGCGCGAGCGCATCCGTCAGATCGAAGCCAAGGCCCTGCGCAAGCTGCGTCACCCGAGCCGCTCGGAACGGCTGCGCAGCTTCCTCGACAGCGACAGCTGATCCAGACGCCGCCCGACCGGGCGGCGTTTTTTCACCCGGGGCCGTTAGCTCAGTTGGTCAGAGCAGGCGACTCATAATCGCTTGGTCGCAGGTTCAAGTCCTGCACGGCCCACCACCCCCCGGATTTTCTCCCCGCACGGCCGCACTGCGCCGTCCGACGCACTTACAATCCACGCAATCCACAACCCCGGGTTGAAGCCTGCATGAAGAACTTTCTGATCGGAATCCTGTTGCTGCCGGCACTGGTCGGCGCCGTCACCATTCACCACACCCTGATCGACGAAAAGCCCGACATGCGCGGCGAACCGCTGACCAATCGCATCGCGCGGGCCGAACTGGTCTGGCTGGCAATGAACAAGCCCAAGCTGTTCGTTGAACAATTCCCGCAATTGGCCATGGACGTCGAGGCACGGCACGGGCTGGACGAGCAGCAACTGCTCACCTCCGGAGTGTTCGACCGCGAATTCTTCGTTGCGCGCAACCCGGACGTGCTCGACGAGATGCGCGGAGAACCAGCACTGATCGAGCAGTACTGGCTGACGCACCAGGACGAGTGCCGTCAGAGTGCCCCGGACTTTGACGTCAAGACCTATCTGGAACGCTACCCGGACGTCGCCAACGCCTATGACGGCGATTGCCGCATGGCAACGCTGCACTGGATCAAATGGGGCAAGGCCGAGGGGCGCAACGCCACACCAGCCACCAGCAATACGCAGAAGGCACCCGACCCCGTCATGCAGCCGAGCGCTTGAGCCGGATTCCTAGCGCAACCCCTGCCCGCTTTGCCGGTCGTCCTTGCGCTCGATCAGCTCGATCTTGTAACCGTCCGGATCGGTGATGAAGGCAATCACGGTGGAACCGCCCTTTACCGGACCGGGTTCTCGCGTGATGTTGCCGCCAGCGGAACGAATGCGCTCACAGGTGGCATGGATGTCCTCCACCCCGAGCGCAATGTGACCATAGGCCGTGCCCAGGTCGTACTCGCTCTGTCCCCAGTTGTAGGTCAGCTCGATCTCGGCCTGCTCCGGGTTCCCACTGCCAAAGCCGACAAAGGCCAGCGAGTACTTGTACTCGGGGTTCTCGGAAGTGCGCAGCAGCTTCATGCCGAGCACATTGGTGTAAAAGCCGACGGAACGATCCAGATCGCCGACGCGCAACATGGTGTGAAGAAGTCGCATGGATGGAACTCCTGTCAGTCTTCGGCCTGCGGGGCAGCCCCCATGCCGGGTTGAATGATCGGCAAGGTGCGCGCCAGCACATGCAGTTGGCGACGCGACGCCTGCCAGTCGGGATGCAGCGTTTCGACGACTTTCCAGAAACGCGGCGAATGGTTCATTTCAACGAGATGCGCCACTTCATGCGCCACCACGTAATCGATCAGCTCTGGGGGCAGATGCAGCAATCTCCAGTGCAGGCGGATCCCGCTGCGGGCGCTGCAACTTCCCCAACGCGTGCGCGCCGAGGTGAGGCGCACCGCTGGCACTGGGACCCCCAGGCGGCGACAGTGTTCCGCGACACGCGCAGCGTAATGCGGCAACGCCCTTCTGCCCATTGCCCGGACCATGGCCCCCGCCGGATCGGCCCCTCCAACCTTCAGCACGTCACCGCCGTCGTTCATTTCCCAGCGACTGCGGGCGGACGCAGCGCCGACGCGCAGCACACATTCCTTACCAAACAGCGGGAAGCGCGCGCCATCGACGGCAGCGAAAGACTGCACGGCAAGCGCCTCTTCGCGCTCTGAAAACCGCTTCAACAGCCAATCGCGATGCTGCAATACAAAGCGCTCGGCCTCGACAGTCGAGGCCGTCAATGGCGCCGATACGCGCAGGCCGGACATGTCGAGCCGCATGCTCAAGGTACGCCGCGCGGAACGACGCAGCTCGTAAGACACCTCGCGCCCATCCAACTCGATCGTGCGCAACTCGGAGGCCGGCAGTCGCGAGCGCAAGCGCCGCAACAAGCCGATCATGCCTTCGCCTGCCACTCAAGGCCGCGAGCGCTGACTTCGGCCTCGATCTCGCTCATGGCGGCGGCAACATCCGCCGCCGGCCCCTTCATACCCAACTCGACCGAGCGGCGCTCACCGGCCAACGCCACCGTTGGCAGACTGAACAGGCTCGCCCGTGGGTAATCGGCCGTAATGCGCTCCATCAGGTCGACCAGACCACCTTCGTGAGCGTCGAGCACGAGAATGGCCCGCTCGATGTAATCCGCCGCGTGATGCAGGTGGGCAAAGCGTTCGTCGAGCACCCACTCGATCATCGGCCAGGCCATGACCGGAAAACCCGGCACGAAGTAGTGATCGGCGATGGAGAAGCCCGGAATGTTGTTGAACGGGTTCGGAATGATCTCAGCCCCGACCGGAAACACGCCCATCTGCAAACGGTGCGGCGTGATCTGATCGCCGAAGCGTTCGCGGATCGCGGCCTCGGCCTGCGGATGCAGGGCAATCTCGAGACCCAGTGCGGCCGCGGCGGACTGCCGCGTACGATCATCGGGCGTCGCGCCGATGCCACCGAAGCTGAAGACCACGTCTCCGGTAGCGAAGGTTTCCCGCAGGGTGTTGATCAATCGACCCGCGTCATCTCCCGCATAGCGCGCCCAGGACAACTGCAGCCCGCGCGCTCCGAGCAGTTCGATGAGCTTGGCGAGATGCTTGTCGGCACGTCGCCCAGACAGGATTTCATCGCCGATGATGAGCGCGCCGAACGCCATGTCTGCCCTTAAGTACGCTCCGCCACCGGCGGATCGATGATGGTGACGCCACGCACTTCACGCTCGCGTGCCAACGCGCCAAGCATGAAATGCACGAAAGCCAGCGCGCTGAAGGCCGGCGCGACGAGGTTTACGAAAGGCACATGCGCCAGCAAGGCACAGACCCCGCCGAGCAGCAACATGCGCTCGCGGCGCGCTCGCGGCAGCGCCTTGAGTTCCTCGCGGTCGGCGTGCTGCATCAAGGCGTCATACCCGAAAGAGCTCGCGTTGAGCCAGGCGGTAAGGCCGATCGACACCAGCAGACCAGCCCCCGGAATCAACCACAGCGGCAGGCTCAGCACCAACCACAGCAGAAACAGCGCACTCACCCAGACGGTATTTGCAAGGCTGCCAAGGTTGCTGCCGCCGCGCCGGGACTCCAGCGCGGCGTATTCATCGCGCGAAACCCGCTCGATCATCATCGGCAACGCAAACACGGCCACCAGGAAAGCCGCAGTCAGGTAGATCAGCGGCAGCATGGCCAGCACCAGTGCGATCTTGACCAGCACCAGCGCGGTGGCCGCTGCGATCTCGGAGGTTTGCACCCACTCGCCCGCGAACGGCCAGCCCTCGATCCATTCAATCGCAGCGCCTACCAGCACCGACCACGAAAAGATCGCACCGACGACCCACAGCACCAGCGCCACCAGCGCCGGCCAGATCATATGCCACAACATGCCGGGCGCACGCAGGCTGCGCAGCGCACGTCCGAAAGCGGTCATGACCTCGCCCATGCCGGCCTCAGCGCATCATGCCGGGCAGCATGCCCTTCATGTTGCGCATCATCTTGGCCATTCCACCCTTGGAAAACTGCTTCATCATCTTCTGGGTTTGCTCGAATTGTTTGAGCAGCCGGTTGACCTCCTGCACCGGCACGCCGGCGCCCGCGGCAATCCGGCGCTTGCGGCTGGCCTTCAGGATCTCGGGCTTGGAACGCTCTTGAGGAGTCATCGAGTTGATGATGCCTTCGATACGTCCGATCGACTTGTCCTCGGCCCCGCCCTGCATCTTGCCGGCCGCGGCTGCGAACTGGGCCGGCAGCTTGTCCATCATGGAACTCAGGCCACCCATCTTGCGCATCTGACCGATCTGCGCCTTGAAGTCTTCCAGATCGAAGCCTTTGCCGGTCTTGAGCTTCTGCGCCAGGGCGCGCGCTTCATCTTCATCAACGCCACGACGCGCCTCTTCGACCAGCCCGAGGATGTCGCCCATGCCGAGGATACGGCTGGCCATGCGCTGCGGATGGAACTCCTCGAGCCCGCTGAGCTTCTCGCCGACACCCGCAAACTTGAGCGGCTTGCCGGTGACATGGCGCACCGACAGCGCCGCACCACCGCGCGAATCACCGTCGAGCTTGGTCAACACCACGCCAGTCAGCGGCAGCGCTTCGTTGAAGGCGCGCGCGGTGTTCACGGCATCCTGGCCGAGCATCGCATCGACCACGAACAAGGTTTCGATCGGCTTTGCGGCCGCATGCAACGCGCGGATCTCGGCCATCATGGCTTCGTCGATCGCCAGACGACCCGCGGTATCGAGCAGCACTACGTCGTAGTAATGACGGCGGGCGTAATCGAGCGCGGCGAGCGCGATATCCACCGGCTTCTGCTCGGACGAGGACGGGAAGAAGTCGATTCCGGCCTGCGCCGACACGGTCTTGAGCTGCTCGATGGCCGCCGGGCGATACACGTCCGCCGAAACGGCCAGCACCTTCTTCTTCATGCGCTCGACGAGCAACTTGCCGAGCTTGCCGGTCGTCGTGGTTTTGCCCGCACCCTGCAGACCGGCCATGAGGATGACCGCCGGAGGCTGCGTGGCCAGATTCAAACCAACGTGAGCCCCGCCCATCAAGGCCGTCAGCTCGTCGTGCACGACACCGACCAGCGCCTGACCCGGCGTGAGCGATCCGACGACCTCCTGCCCGACGGCCTTCTCACGCACCCGCGCGATGAAATCCTTCACCACCGGCAAGGCAACGTCGGCCTCCAGTAGCGCCATACGCACTTCGCGCATGGCCTCCTGGATGTTTTCTTCGGTCAGACGGGCCTGTCCGCGCAGCGTTTTGACGACGCGAGAAAGGCGTTGGGTAAGATTGTCCAGCATGAATTCAGAACTCCGCAGAAGGCCGGCCAGAGGGGCGCAAAAACTACGAACGAAAGACCCGCGCCGCGCTGTGCAGCCAAAGTCATCCAGCCGTCAGCGCCATGGAGTAAACTCGGCCCGAAATGGCTTCCATTCTACTTCATCTGTTTGCTGCCTCGCTCTACGGCGCCCTTACGATATGGCTGCGCCGCGGACAGACCGGAGGTGCCGCTCCACGCACCATGACGCCGATAGTGCGTGGCGTCCTGTTGCTGGCGATCATCGTGCACGGCTTGGCCCTGCACACCGCGATGTTTGCCGACACCAGCATGCGCTTCGGCTTCGGGCCGGCCATCTCGATGATGGTCTGGCTGGCAATCTGCTTTTACTGGATCGAGACCTTTTACGCTTCACTGCACGGCCTGCAGGCGCTGGCCCTGCCGGTCGGCCTGGTTGCCAGCCTGATGCCGCTGCTGCTGCCGGGCCAGCAGATCCTGACGAATGTCGACTCGCCGGCCTTCCGCGCGCACTTCATCGTCGCCATGCTGGCCTACAGCCTGTTCACGCTGGCGGCACTCCACGCCATTCTGATGGCCGTAGCCGAGCGTCAGCTGCATAGCGGACGCATCAGCCGCAGCATTGCAAGCCTGCCCCCACTGATGACGATGGAGGCCTTGCTGTTCCGCCTGATCGGGATCGCCTTCATTTTGCTGACCCTGACACTTGGCTCGGGCGTGCTGTTTTCCGAATCACTGTTCGGTCAGGCTGTAAGACTGGATCACAAGACGCTGTTTGCCTTTATCTCCTGGGGCCTCTTCGGCACCCTCCTGATCGGCCGCAAGGTGCGTGGCTGGCGCGGCCGGGTTGCCCTGCGCTGGACGCTCGCCGGCTTTGTCGCCTTGATTCTGGCCTATGTCGGCAGCCGCTTCGTGATCGAGGTCTTGCTCAGCCGGCCGGTCTGACGCCACGCACGCTTGACACCCTCTACCCCTGCCTGAATACTCGGCCGACTTCTCCCCCATTCCTGCCAAGTGCAAAACTTTTCCTCCGGCGTGCAGTTCGCGGCGCTCGCTTTCCTGCTCATCCTCTCCGCAATGTGTTCGATGACCGAGACGGTCATGATGGCGTCGAACCGCTACCGCCTGCGCTCCCTCGCCAGCGCGGGGCACCGCGGCGCCAGACTCGCAGTAGACCTGCTGAACAAGACGGATCGCCTGCTCGGCGTGATCCTGCTGTTCAACAACCTCGTAAACGTCGCCGCCGCCACCCTCGCCAGCGTGATCACCATCCATCTGTTCGGAGAGGAAAGCTGGGCGCTCGCAACGGGTACGCTGCTGCTGACCTTCTTCATCCTGGTCTTCGCCGAAATCACCCCGAAGGTCATCGGCGCTCATCATGCCGACCGGCTGGCGCTGGTGGTGAGCTACCCGCTGACCTTTCTGTTGAAAGTTTCCTACCCGGCGGTGTGGTTCGTGAACCTCTTCGTTGCCGGGCTGCTAAAGCTGTTACGACTGCAACCGGTCGGCGACGCGGCTGACAGCAAGCTGTCGGTCGAGGAATTGCGCTCGATGGTGCTCGAATCGGGCCAGTACATCCCGCAAAAGAACCGCGACATGCTGATCAATCTCTTCGACCTGGAGCACATCACGGTCGAAGATGTGATGACGCCGCGGGGCATGATCGAGTGCCTCGATCTGCGGCAAGCCCCCGATGTACTGCGCGGACAGATCGCCACCAGCTATCACACCCGCCTGCCGGTACTCGAAGGCGACAACGAGCGCGTCGTCGGTGTACTGCACCTGCGCCGAGTGGCCTCGCGCGCACTCGAATCGGGCTTCGATTCGGACGAAATCCGTGAACTCGTAGCAAAACCGTACTTCATCCCCGCCGATACGCACGTCTATACCCAGTTGCAGTTTTTCCAGGAAAACCGCCAGCGTATGGCGTTGGTCGTCGACGAATACGGAGAGCTGCTCGGACTGGTTACTGTTGACGACATCATCGAAGAGATCATCGGCAAGTTCACCACCAGTCAGCCGGAAACCCATGTCCGCATCGATTGGGACGAGGCCGGATCGGCCCTGGTAGATGGCAGCCAGAATCTGCGCGAACTCAACCGCCGCCTAGGCATTGATCTCCCGCTCGACGGCCCCAAAACCTTAAACGGGTTGATCATTGAACACCTTCAGGACATCCCCGAGTCAGACCTGTCACTGCGCATCAACGGCGTGGCAATCGAGGTCGTGCAGGCTGAAGATCGCATGGTACGCATGGCCCGCATCTTCCGCCCGACGCCACCCAGCCCCACAGACGGCGATGGCTAGGACGCCACACATTCGGATGGAATAGCAGGGCTGGGCTTTACAACGCCAATGACGGCGGGCAAGATCAGACGTCGGCATGAATCGAGCACCCATGGCAGCGAACCCCCAGACTCCTCTCAGTGGCCTCGCGAGAGCACTGATCCAGCAGGGACGGGTCTCCGAGGCAGACGCAATTTCCTGTGCGGAGGCCGGCAAGACCACGCCCAACGGGTTCATCCTCGAACTCGACAAGCGCGGTCTCCTGAGCGGCATTGAAACCGCCCGCTTTGCGGCAGAAACCTTTGGCTACCCCTTGCTCGACATCGCGGCGCTCGATGCAGCATCGATCCAGCGCGAGGGCGTGGATCGCAAGCTGCTGTCCAAGCATCAGGTCATTCCGCTGGCCAAACGCCAGAACCGCCTGATCATTGCCACAGCCGACCCCTCAAACATGCGCGCGCTGGATGAAATTCGCTTCCAGAGCGGCATGCAGGTCGACCTCGTGGTCACGGAAGCGGCAAAACTGGCCAAGGTCGTCGATAAACTGGCCGAGTCCACCGAACAGACACTGCGCGACCTGACCGGTGACGGCCTTGATGTAGACCTTCTCGAAGGTGTCGGGGCGCCCGCAGACCTCGAAGGCGATGACGCCAACCAGGAGGTCGATGACGCACCGGTCGTCCGATACATCCAGAAGATCCTGATCGACGCCATCAACGAAGGTGCCTCGGACATCCACTTCGAGCCCTACGAGAAAATGTACCGAATCCGGGTGCGAACCGACGGGATGCTGCGCGAGGTTGCACAACCTCCGTTGGTACTGAAAGACAAGATTGCCGCGCGCATCAAGGTGATCTCCCGCCTCGACATCTCCGAGAAGCGGGTTCCACAGGACGGCCGCATGAAGCTTGTGCTGTCCAAGAACAAATCGATCGACTTCCGCGTCTCGTCCCTGCCGACCATTCACGGCGAGAAGATCGTGATGCGTATCCTCGACTCTTCGTCGGCGATGCTCGGCATTGAAGCGCTCGGCTATGAGCCGGACCAGAAGGCGGCTCTGATGGAAGCCATTCAGCGCCCCTACGGCATGATCCTCGTTACCGGCCCGACCGGCTCGGGCAAGACGGTGTCTCTGTATACCTGCCTCAACATCCTGAACACGGCCGGGACCAACATCTCGACGGCAGAAGACCCTGCCGAAATCAACCTTGCAGGCATCAATCAGGTCAACATCAACGAGAAGGCCGGGCTGACCTTTGCCGGCGCGCTTCGCGCGTTCCTGCGCCAGGATCCGGACATCATCATGGTGGGCGAGATCCGCGACCTGGAAACCGCCGAAATTTCCATCAAGGCCGCCCAGACCGGCCACCTGATGCTGTCGACATTGCATACCAATGACGCCCCGACGACGCTGGAGCGCTTGCGCAACATGGGCGTCGCACCGTTCAACATCGCCTCATCGGTGATCATGATCACCGCCCAGCGTCTTGCTCGCCGCTTGTGCTCATGCAAGAAACCGATGGACATCCCGGTGGAAGCACTGCTTCAAGCCGGCTTTTCCGCCGAAGAAATTGACGGCAGTTGGCAGCCCTATGGCCCGGTCGGATGCGAAAAATGCAGCGGATCCGGCTACAAGGGACGTGTCGGCATCTATCAGGTCATGCCGATTTCCGACGAGATGGCGCGCATCATCATGACCAATGGCAATTCGATCGACATCGCCGAACAGGCCCGCGCCGAAGGCGTGCGCGACCTGCGGGCCTCCGGCCTGCTGAAGGTCAAGCAGGGCATGACGTCGCTCGAGGAAGTCCTCGCCAACACCAACGACTGAACGGATACCCGCTTCGATGGCCACCACGACCTCCGCACGACGCACCGCGCTCACCCGCCCGAAGGACGACCTCTATCAGTGGGAAGGCAAGGACAAGAACGGCAGGATCGTCCGTGGAGAAATACGCTGCAGCGGCGAAAACATCGTGCACGTCACGATGCGCCGGCAGGGTGTGGTCGTCACCAAAGTCCGCAAGCAAAAACTGTCGCGCGGACGGCGCATCACCGACAAGGATATTGCCCTGTTCACCCGCCAGCTCGCCACCATGATGCGTTCTGGCGTACCAATGCTTCAGGCATTTGACATCGGCATCAAGGGGTCAACCAACCCGAGCTTCGCCCGCATGCTTAACGACATCCGCACTGATGTTGCCAGCGGCTCAAACCTGTCTGCCGCGTTCGGCAAGCACCCGGTGCATTTTGACCGGTTGTTCTGCAATCTCGTCGCAGCGGGAGAACAGGCCGGTATTCTTGATGATCTACTTGAACGCCTTGCGACCTACAAAGAAAAAATCATCGCGATCAAAAGCAAGATCAAATCTGCGATGTTCTACCCTACCGCGGTTGTTGTTGTCGCCGGGCTAGTAATTTCAGTGATGATGTTGTTTGTTGTTCCCGAATTCAAGAAGGTGTTTGAAGGCTTTGGTGCCGACTTGCCCGCCCCGACATTGGTCGTAATGGGTATTTCAGATTTCTTCGTGCAATGGTGGTACGTTATCTTCGGAATACTGATTGGCACAGTTGTGACCACGGCCTATCTGTACAAGCGCTCTCCACGCATGCAAAACCTGCTGGACCGGGCGATCCTCAAGATGCCTGTGATTGGCGACATCGTACTCAAAGCAACCGTCGCTCGCTGGTCGCGTACACTTTCCACCATGTTTGCCGCCGGCGTCCCACTCGTAGAGGCCCTGGATTCGGTTGGGGGGGCGTCGGGAAACCAGGTTTTCCTGAAGGCCACGAACGAAATCCAGACGGACGTATCGACGGGCACCAGCCTCACCGTCTCCATGCAGAACGCCAACGTATTCCCGGTCATGGTCGTGCAGATGGTCTCCATCGGCGAAGAGTCCGGGGAGCTTGACGCCATGCTTAGTAAAGTCGCCGACTTCTACGAGCAGGAAGTCGATGACGCCGTAGCCGGTCTGTCGCAACTGCTCGAGCCAATGATCATGGTCTTCCTCGGCGTCGTCATCGGTGGTCTCGTGGTTGCGATGTACCTGCCGATCTTCAAGCTCGGCGGCGTAGTCTGATGCGCTTCCGCTCCGCGGTGCACGGTATCGCGGAGCGCTCATTGCCATGATTTCCTTGATGCACGACTCGTTCTTTGCTGTGTCCGTCTGCGCGTTGCTAGGGCTATTCGTCGGCAGTTTTCTCAATGTGGTCATTCACCGTCTGCCCCGCATGATGGAGCGCGAGTGGCATGCTCAGGCTGCGGAGTTGCGTGGTGAGGCGCCGCCCGAGGGTGAGCGCTACAACCTCGCCACACCGGCATCCGCATGCCCGCATTGCGGCCACCGCATCACTGCAATCGAAAACATTCCGTTGCTCAGTTATGCGGTTCTGCGCGGGCGTTGCGCGCATTGCGCGGCTCCGATCAGCACGCGCTACCCCATCATTGAAGGGCTGTCCGCCGTTGCGGCCGGCTATGCAGCGCTGCATTTTGGTTTCGGGCTGGCGCTGATCGGAGCGCTGCTGTTCCTGTGGGCCATGATCGCCTTGGCTGCAATAGATATCGACACCCAGCTGCTGCCGGATCAGATCACCCTGCCGCTGCTGTGGCTCGGCCTGCTGCTTAACCTCAACGGTAGCTTTGTGCCGCTGCCCGACGCCGTTATCGGCGCCGCGGCAGGATATCTGGCGTTGTGGTCAGTGTATTGGCTGTTCAAGCTGATCACCGGCAAGGAAGGCATGGGTTACGGCGATTTCAAGCTGCTCGCCGCGATCGGAGCATGGCTCGGCTGGCAGGTCTTGCCCGTGGTCATCCTGCTGTCCTCGCTGGTCGGCGCCGTCGTCGGTATTTCGCTCATCGTGCTGCGCCGTCACGAAAACGGCACGCCGATTCCTTTTGGCCCCTACCTTGCCGCAGCAGGTGTCATCGCCCTGTTCTGGGGAACCGACATCATTCACCTCTGGCTGAATACGCTCTGAAGGCTTGAAACCCCGGGAAACGCCCTCATTCCAGGTACGGCTATCTGTTAAAATTCCCGGCTTGACTGCGGAGGTTGCCATGCCGATCTACGAATATCGATGCACTGCTTGTGGCGCGCTCAAGGAGCACATCCAGAAAATGAGCGACGCGCCACTCACGACCTGCCCGGCCTGCGGCGCGGGCGGTTACGCCAAGCAGATTTCTGCAGCGGGTTTTCAGCTCAAGGGTAACGGCTGGTACGCAACCGATTTCAAGAACAGCGGCAGCGCGCCGACCAAACCGGCAACCGAAGCATCGGCGCCGGCCTCGGCATCGGCCTGCAGCACCGGCTGCGGCTGCCACTAACCCACCAGATACAGCACCTGCCGTCGGCTCACTCAGGCGCCGACGGTGGTTTTCAAACTTCGGAACACATCATGCGTACTCACTACTGCGGCCAGGTGACGGCTGCCGACCTCGATCAGAATGTCACGCTGTGCGGCTGGGTGCATCGTCGCCGCGACCACGGCGGGGTCATCTTCATCGACCTGCGTGATCGCGAAGGTCTGGTTCAGGTCGTGTGCGATCCGGATCGCGCGGATACTTTTGCCATCGCCGAGTCGGTACGCAGCGAGTTCGTGCTGAAGATCACCGGCAAGGTGCGTCGCCGCCCGGCCGGCACCGAGAACAGCGCGCTGACCTCGGGCGAGATCGAAGTACTGAGCCACGACATTGAAGTACTCAACAGTGCCGTCACTCCGCCGTTCCAGCTCGACGAGGACAACCTCTCGGAGAACGTGCGCCTGACCCACCGCGTGGTCGACCTGCGCCGTCCGCAGATGCAGAACAACCTGATGCTGCGCTACCGCGTGGCACGTGCCTTCCGCCGCTTCCTCGACGACAACGGTTTCGTCGATATCGAAACGCCGATGCTGACCAAAAGCACGCCGGAAGGCGCGCGCGACTACCTCGTGCCGTCTCGCGTGCATGCGGGCCAGTTCTTTGCGCTGCCGCAGTCCCCGCAGTTGTTCAAGCAGATGCTGATGGTGGCCGGCTTCGACCGCTATTACCAGATCACCAAGTGCTTCCGCGACGAGGATCTGCGTGCCGACCGCCAGCCCGAGTTCACCCAGGTCGATATCGAGACCTCGTTCATGGACGAGACCGCCATCACCGGCCTGATCGAAGAGTTGATTCGTTACGTCTTCAAGGACGCAATGGAAGTCGAGCTGCCCTCGCCCTTCCCGCGCATGAGCTACGCCGAGGCAATGCGCCGCTACGGCTCGGACAAGCCCGACCTGCGCGTGACGCTGGAGCTCGTGGATGTCACGGACGCGGTTGCCGACGTGGCCTTCAAGGTTTTCTCCGGCCCGGCCACCAGTGGTGGCCGTGTCGCCGCCTTGCGCGTGCCCGGCGGCGGCCAGCTCACCCGTGGCGAGATCGACGAGTACACCAAGTTCGTCGGCATCTACGGCGCCCGCGGCCTGGCCT
This sequence comes from Pseudazoarcus sp. NS36, assembly GCF_059703705.1. Taxonomy (NCBI): domain Bacteria; kingdom Pseudomonadati; phylum Pseudomonadota; class Betaproteobacteria; order Rhodocyclales; family Zoogloeaceae; genus Pseudazoarcus; species Pseudazoarcus sp. NS36. The sequence goes on from NZ_BAAKJA010000001.1 coordinate 427,640, forward strand.
ATATCAAGGTCAATGACGCGGCTCAGCCCAATGAACAGGGTCTGCAGTCGCCCATCGTCAAGAACCTGCACGAGCAGGCGCTCAAGACCATTCTCGAGCGTACTGGCGCCGAGTCCGGCGACCTGATCTTCTTCGGCGCCGACAAGGCCAAAGTGGTCAACGACGCGCTCGGCGCCCTGCGCGTCAAACTCGGCCACGAGAAAGGCTATCTCAATGGCGAGGCCTGGACTCCGGTGTGGGTCGTCGACTTCCCGATGTTCGAGTACGACGACGAAGACAAGCGCTGGACCGCCTGCCACCATCCCTTCACTGCCCCGAAGGACGAGCACATCGACCTGCTCGAAACGGATCCGGGTGCATGCCTCGCCAAGGCCTACGACCTGGCCCTCAATGGCTGGGAAATCGGGGGCGGCTCGGTACGTATCCACCGCGCTGACATGCAGAGCAAGGTCTTCCGCGCACTCAACATCAACGATGAGGAAGCTCGCCTGAAGTTCGGCTTCCTGCTCGACGCACTGCGCTATGGCGCGCCGCCGCACGGCGGCCTGGCGTTCGGCCTCGATCGCATCGTCACGCTGATGAGCGGCGCTGAATCGATCCGCGACGTCATCGCCTTCCCGAAGACGCAGCGTGCCCAGTGCCTGCTGACCGACGCCCCGAGCGACGTCGACGAAAAGCAGCTGCGTGAGCTGCACATCCGTCTGCGTCAGAAGGTCGAGACCCAGGTCGAAGTCGCCAAGAGCTAAATCCTGTTACACGGCACGCGGCTTCAGTTGAGAGCCCGCGTGCCGTAAGCTCTGGTAGCACTTCCCCTTCGGCCGACTTTCTTCCTGCGGGGCCTGCCCCGTCGTGACTCATGGCAAAGCTCGAACAACTCGCCGTCATGGTCGTCTCGGCCAACCAGACCATGCGCGCGCATCTGCGCACCATGCTCGACAGTTTTGGCATGCATGAGGTGCAGTTCGCCACATCCGCGGCAACCGCCATCCGCAAGCTGCGCGAAGAGCATTACGACCTCATCCTGAGCGAGCACGATCTCGGCGACGACGCCCAGGATGGTCAGCACCTGCTCGAGGACCTGCGCACGCGAGGCATCATCCCGCGCTCGACCGTGTTCATCATGATCTCCGGTGAGCGCAGCTATGAGCGAGTGGTCGGCACCGCCGAGTTTGCACCCGACGATTACGTCCTCAAACCCTTCACGCCGGGCATCCTGCAGGCACGCATCAACCGCGCAATCAACCGTCGCGATGCCTTCCTGCCTGTCTTCCGACTGCTGCAAGACGGGCGTATCGAGGAAGCCATGGCTTCGTGCCTGCAGGCCGAAGACCGTCACCCCGCGTGGCGCAACGACTTCATGCGTCTGCGCGCCGACACCGCCATCGAACGCGGAGAGCTGGATCTTGCTGCCGCCATCTACCGCGAGGCCCTTGAAGGCGGCGGCGCGCCATGGGCCAGACTCGGGCATGCCCGTGTGCTGATCGCCTCCGGCCTGCATGACCAGGCCGTACCGGCGCTGGAGCAACTCGTCAGCGAGAGTGAGCACTACCTGGAAGCCTACGACCTGCTCGCGCAATGTCGTGAGCGCGCGGGGCAGGCCAGCGAAGCCTGCGAAACGCTGAACGAAGCCGTACGCCGCTCACCTCGCCGCCTCGGCCGCTTGCGTCAGTTCAGCACGCTGGCCACCCGCAGCGGCGACTACCCGCAGGCCGAGCAGGCCTTGCGTCAGGTCGTGCATCTGGGCAAACGTTCGGAGTTCCGCGACCCGGCCGATCACGTCGAGCTGGCCCGGGTTCAGATCCTGCAGCAGCATGTCGAAGATGCAGCGAGCACCGTGCAAGATCTGGAGCGCAGCATGGGCAGCCTGCCCGCCGGTAAAGTCTGCTCGGCGCTGAGCAAGGCCATGCTGTTCGGCCATACGGGCGACGAGGCTGCAGCGCGCACTTCAGCGGCAGCCGCTGCGGCCGCCCTGGGTGAGGCCGGTGATCTGCCGTTGGCCATCAAGCACGAAATCGTCCGCGCCTGTCTTGCCAACGGGCTTGACGTCGAAGGCGGACAGATCGTCAGCGAAATCCTGCGTCATGCTCCCGACGAACAGACCATTCGCGAGACACGTGCCCTGCTCGCCGAACAAGGGCGCAACGACCTCTCTCAGCAAGTCGACGAGAAGCTTCACACAGAGGTACGCAACTACGTTGCCGCTGGCGCGCAGAAGGCCCAGGCCGGCGACCACGATGGGGCCGTCAGCGAGATGATGGGTGCAGTGCGCAAGATGCCAGGCAATCCGCTGGTGCTGTTCAACGCCGCGCTCGCGGTACTGCGCCACATCGAACACACCGGCTGGAACGACCGCATGGCCGAAGAGGCCCGCAGCTTGATCGCCCGCACGCGCAAGGTCGACCCTGCCAATCCGAAACTTGAGGCCCTGAGCACCTTCATGGCAGGGCTCGAACGCAAGTACGGCATGCAACCCCATCTGCAGGCCAGCGCCCCGAAAACGCCGGGGGGCGCTGCGGCGCCGCGCGCGTAGTGCTGCGCGACTTCACCCGCTGGGCGCTGCTTGCGGCGCTCACATTGCTGTTGATGCCGGCCTGCGCGCCGGGCAGCGACACGGATGACTTCCCGCCAGAGGCATGGCAGACACTGCAGCTCATCCAGCACGGGGGCCCTTTCCCCTACCGCAAGGACGGCTCCCGTTTCTTCAACCGGGAGGGGCTGTTGCCGGAGCGAGCCCGAGACTTCTACCGCGAATACACCGTACCGACACCCGGCGCACACGACCGCGGCGCGCGGCGTATCGTCAGCGGCGGCAACCCGCCCGAAGTGTTCTACTACACGGCCGACCACTACCGCAGCTTTCGCCGCATGGAGCCCCGGCAATGATCGTGACGCTGCCCACCCTGCCCGAAGGCTTCCCGCTGACCAAGGCGCCAGGCGTCTTTCGCGCTGAGGCAGCCCGCCTGGAGGCCATCGTTGCCGCCGCAAAGCAGGCCGGTTGCGAAGTGCGCCAGATCAATCTGCACGCGTGCCGGGACAAGACCGAGATTCTGCAGCGCATCGCCGGCGCGCTCGACTTTCCCGACTGGTTCGGGCTCAACTGGGATGCCTTGGCGGACTGTCTGTCCGACCTCAGCTGGTTGCCGCAGAGTCCAAACTACGTATTCGTCTTCGACGGCTGCAGCGGACATGAAGAAGCCCTGCCGATACTCATCGGGATCCTGCAGCAAAGCAGCCTCGACTGGCGCGAATGCACAGTCGACATGACCTGTGTCTTCGCACTCGACGGAATCGATCAATGAACAGCGGCGACTTCAAACTCCCGGTTTCGGTGCTGGTGGTGATCCACACGCCCGATCTGCAGGTATTGCTGATCGAGCGCGTACGCCCTTCCGGGCAGTGGCAATCCGTTACCGGCAGCCTGGAACCGGGCGAAACGCCACTGCATGCGGCCGTGCGGGAGGTCGAGGAAGAAACCGGGCTGCGCTGCGAGGCCGCGGATTTCCGCGATTGGCGTCACACCAACCGCTTCCGTATTCGCGGGCCGTGGCGGCCGATGTATGCACCGGACGTCACCCACAACACCGAACACGTCTTCAGTCTGTGCCTGCCAGTGCCGGTCGCCGTATGCCTTGCTCCAGGAGAGCATATCGCCCAGCAATGGCTGCCCTGGCGCGACGCGGCCGAGGCAGCATTCTCCTGGTCCAATCGCGATGCCATCCTGCGCTTGCCCGAAATCAGTCCGCAGCCCATCGGCACGGACTGAGCGCAGCTCACTCCGAGCGCAACGAATCCGCACGACCAACGGCGTAGTACATCAAACCAGCCCCCTTGACCTGGCGCGGATCGAACAGGTTGCGTCCATCCACCAGCACCGGCGTGGCAAGCTGCGACTTGAGCCGACGGAAATCAACGGTACGGAACTGCTTCCATTCCGTGCAGATCACCAGCGCATCCGCACCGGCAAGCGCATCGTCCTGATGCGGCACAAACAACAGGTCGTCACGCGCTCCATAAATGCGAGCCGCCTCTTCCATGGCCTGCGGGTCATAGGCACGGACACGCGCCCCCGCCGCCCATAGCGCCTCCATCAGCACGCGGCTGGGAGCCTCGCGCATGTCGTCTGTATCAGGCTTGAACGACAGCCCCCACAACGCAATCGTGCGCCCCTGCAGATCACCGTCAAACGCCTGCCGCAGCTTGTCGAAGAGCACGCGCTTCTGACGCAGGTTCACGGCTTCAACCGCGTCGAGCAACTCCGCCTCATAGCCAACCTCTCGTGCCGTGCGGGCCAGCGCCTGTACGTCTTTGGGAAAGCACGATCCACCGTAGCCGCAACCCGGATAGATGAAGTGGTAGCCGATGCGCGGATCCGAGCCAATACCCAGCCGCACCTGCTCTACATCCGCCCCCAGGCGTTCAGCGAGATTGGCGATCTCGTTCATGAAGCTGATCTTGGTCGCCAACATTGCATTCGCGGCGTACTTGGTCAGCTCGGCCGCGCGCGCATCCATGAACATGATCTTGTCGTGGTTGCGGCTGTACGGAGCGTAGCACTCGCGCATCAGTGCGCGGACACGCTCCGAGTCGGTGCCGACAACAATGCGCGCGCTCTTGGTGAAGTCCTCAATGGCCGCGCCTTCTTTCAGAAACTCCGGGTTGGAACACACATCGAACGGAACCTCGATGCCACGCGCCGACAACTCCGCAGCAACGGCCGCATGCACCTTGCCTGCCGTGCCGACCGGAACCGTAGACTTGTCGATGAGCACCTTGTAGTCCGTCATGTGCTGCCCGACGGTGCGGGCCACGGCGAGCACATATTGCAAGTCAGCCGAACCGTCCTCGTCCGGCGGCGTACCCACGGCGATGAAGATCAACTGCCCGAACTCGATGGCCCTGGCCGCATCGGTAGTGAAATCCAGGCGACCTTCCGCGTAATTGCTGCGCACAATGGCTTCCAGACCGGGCTCGTAGATCGGGATGTGGCCCTCATGCAAGCCACGAATCTTGGCTTCATCGACATCGACACACATCACTTCGTGGCCGACATCGGCCAGACACGCGCCGCTGACCAACCCGACATAACCTGTTCCGAAAACCGCAATCCGCATGGGGGTGAGTCCTTGTTCAAGAATGACGAGACAGATTGCACTGTGAGTGCATGCAGGCTGATTCTGAAGGCACTGATTTTCGCCGATATTGCAGCTGCCCGCCCCGTCCAATTCGACGCAGCGCCCTCCGATCCCCTACAATCGGCCAAATTTCCGGCGAACCGATGATGACCGAAACCACTCCTCCCCGCGTCGCACCCGCACTCAAGGCCGAGATCCTGGCCGAAGCCCTGCCCTACATCCAGCGCTTCTTCGACAAGACCATCGTCATCAAGTACGGCGGCAACGCCATGACCGACCCCAAGCTCAAGGATTGCTTTGCGCGCGACGTCGTGCTGCTCAAGCTGGTCGGCATGAACCCGGTGGTCGTACATGGCGGCGGACCGCAGATCGAAAGCCTGCTCAACCGGGTCGGCAAGAAGGGCGAGTTCATCCAGGGCATGCGCGTCACTGACGCCGAGACCATGGATCTGGTGGAAATGGTGCTGGGTGGCCAGGTCAACAAGGAAATCGTCAATCTGATCAACCAGCACGGCGGCAAGGCCGTCGGCCTGACCGGCAAGGACGCCGGCTTCATCCGCGCCAAGAAGCTGCTGATGCCGAAGAAGGACGCACCGGGCGATGTCATCGACGTCGGTCAGGTCGGCGAGATCACGGGAATCGACCCCAGCCTGATTTCCTTCCTCGACAAAGGCGACTTCATTCCGGTGATCGCGCCGATCGGCGTCGGCTCAGGCGGTGAAACCTACAATATCAACGCAGATGTGGTCGCCGGCAAACTCGCCGAAATCCTGCACGCGGAAAAACTGGTACTGCTGACCAACACTCCGGGCGTGCTCGACGAGAACGGCAAGCTGCTCACCGGCCTCACGCCGCGCGAAATCGACGAGCTCGTCGACAACGGCACGCTGTCCGGCGGCATGCTGCCGAAGATCGGCTCTGCGCTTGATGCTGCGCGTAGCGGCGTGAAATCGGTGCACGTCATCGACGGCCGCGTCGAACACTGCCTGCTGCTCGAAATCCTGACCGACCACGGCGTCGGCACGATGATCAAGAGCAAGTAAAGCTGTGGGCCTCAGGCCCGCAGCAGTTGCATCCTGCGCATCACGTCGATCACCTGGTCGGCGGCTTCTTCCGGCGTCATGTTGGCCGCATCGAGCCGTATCTCGGGTGCTTCGGGCACTTCATAGGGCGAATCGATGCCGGTGAAGTTCTTCAGCTCGCCCCGCCGCGCCTTGCGGTACAGCCCTTTCACGTCGCGGGCCTCGGCGACCTCCAGCGGAGTGTCGACGAACACTTCAAGGAACTCGCCATCGGGCAGCAGCCCGCGCGCCATGCGCCGCTCGGAGCGGAACGGCGAGATGAAGGCCGTAATCACGATCAGGCCTGCATCGGCCATCAGCCGTGCCACTTCAGCGACGCGGCGGATATTCTCGACACGGTCGGCGTCGGTGAAGCCCAGGTCCTTGTTCAAACCATGGCGCACGTTGTCGCCGTCGAGCAAGTAGGTGTGATATCCCTGCGCGTGCAGGCGCTTCTCGACCAGGTTGGCAATCGTGGACTTGCCGGCCCCGGAAAGACCTGTGAGCCACAGCACGCACGGCTTTTGCCCCTTGCTGGCGGCGCGGGCAAGCTTGTCCACATCGACGTGCTGCAGGTGGATGTTGTGTGCGCGACGCAGCGCAAAATTGAGCATGCCGGCACCGACCGTGGCGTTGCTCAGACGGTCGATGAGAATGAAGCCGCCGGTGTCACGGTTACGCGCATAGGCATCGAACGCAATCGCTCGATCGAGACCAAGGTTGCATTCCGCAATGCCGTTGAGCTCCAGCTTGCGTGCAGCAATATGCTCCAGCGTGTTGACGTTGACCTGATGCTTGATCGCAGTCACCGTCGCCGTCACCGTGCGCGCGCCGATCTTCATCAGATAGGGACGCCCGGGCAACATCGGCTCGTCGGACATCCACACCAGCGTGCATTCGAACTGGTCAGCGACCTCAGCGGGAGCGTCGGTACCCGACAGCATGTCGCCACGCGAGATATCGATTTCGTCCGCTAGCGTCAGCGTCACCGACTGGCCAGCCACCGCCTGCTGCAGGTCTCCATCGCGCGTGACGATGCGCGCCACCGTGCTCTCCTTGCCTGAAGGTTGCACACGGACGCGATCACCGGGGCGCAGCGAGCCGCCTGCAATTGTGCCGGCAAAGCCGCGGAAATCCAGATCCGGCCGGTTCACCCATTGCACCGGCATACGGAACGAGCCGCGTTGGGCACGTTCGTCGTCGACCTCGATGGTTTCGAGGTAGCCCATCAAGGTCGTGCCGTGATACCAGGGCATCGCCGCTGACGGCTCGATAATATTGTCGCCCTTGTAGGCGGACAGCGGGATGAAGGTCACTTCACTGATGCCGAGCTGCGCTGCAAAGGCACTGTAGTTGTCGACAATGCTCAGAAAGATATTCTCTGCGTAATCAACAAGATCCATCTTGTTGATGGCGACGACGATGTGGCGAATGCCGAGCAGGTTCACCAGAAAGCTGTGGCGCCGCGTCTGCGTCAGAACACCTTTGCGCGCATCCACCATCAACACGGCTGCGTCAGCAGTAGAAGCGCCGGTGACCATGTTGCGTGTGTACTGCTCGTGTCCCGGTGTGTCGGCGACGATGAACTTGCGCTTGTCGGTCGAAAAGAAGCGATAGGCCACATCGATGGTGATGCCCTGTTCGCGCTCGGCAGCCAAACCGTCGACGAGCAGTGCAAAATCGATGGAATCGCCCTGCGTACCCCACTTCCTGGAATCAGCCTCGACCGCTGCGAGCTGGTCCTCGAACAGCATCTTGGACTCGAACAGCAAGCGCCCGATCAGCGTGCTCTTGCCGTCGTCCACGCTGCCGCAGGTAATGAAACGCAGCAGGCTCTTGTGCTGATGCGTCTCGAGGTATTGATCGATGTCGGTGGCAATGAGGTCCGATACGTGAGCCATCAGAAGTACCCCTCCTGCTTCTTCTTCTCCATCGATCCGGCCGAATCGTGGTCGATGGCCCGCCCCTGCCGCTCGGACGTGCGCGTCAGCAACATCTCCTGAATGATCGCGGGCAGCGTGTCGGCCTCGGACTCCACGGCCCCGGTCAGCGGATAGCAGCCCAATGTGCGGAAACGCACCTTCTTCATCATCGGCTTCTCGCCCGGCTTGAGCGGCATGCGCTCGTCGTCGACCATGATCAGCGTACCGTCGCGCTCGACCACCGGGCGCTCAGCCGCGTAATACAGCGGCACGATGGGAACGTTTTCGAGGTGGATGTACTGCCAGATGTCGAGCTCGGTCCAGTTCGAAATCGGGAACACGCGCATCGACTCGCCCTTGTGCTTGCGTGCGTTATAGAGTTTCCACAGTTCCGGGCGCTGGACTTTCGGATCCCAACGGTGCTGCGCGCTGCGGAACGAAAAGATGCGCTCCTTGGCACGACTTTTCTCCTCATCGCGGCGCGCACCACCGAAGGCCGCGTCGAACCCGAACTGGTCGAGCGCCTGCTTGAGCCCCTCGGTCTTCATGATGTCGGTATGGATGGCCGAGCCGTGCGTAAAGGGGTTGATGTCCTTCTCGACACCTTCCGGGTTGATATGCACGATCAGCTCCATGCCGGTCTCGCGCGCCATGCGCTCGCGGAAGGCATACATGTCGCGAAATTTCCAGCGCGTATCGACATGCAGCAGCGGAAACGGCGGCACGGCCGGGTAAAAGGCCTTCATCGCCAGATGCAGCATGACGGCGCTGTCCTTGCCGATCGAATACAGCATCACGGGATTGTCGGCCTCGGCCACCACCTCACGAAGGATGTGGATGCTCTCGGCTTCGAGGCGTTGAAGATGGGTCAGCGTCATCGGCAAGTCCAGTTGCAAAGGCGCCGACAGACGGTCACCGGCGGGCCCTTATAATATGCGACTTCAGGACCACTTCTTGTGACCAAAGGATACCGATGCCACTGTCTCCCGCCGGGCGCGCCGCACTGCTCGAACGCCTGATTCCGGTCGCACGCGACGCCGGACAGGCCATCCTCGATATCTACGAGACCGATTTCGAAGTACGCGGCAAGGACGACGCCTCACCGGTAACGCAAGCGGACGAGATGGCCGAGCAGATCATCGTGCAGGCGCTCGCAACGATCTCGCCTGGCGTCCCGGTGGTCGCAGAGGAAGCCGTCGCGGCGGGCAATATCCCGACAGTAGGTAACCGCTTCTGGCTGGTCGACCCGCTCGACGGCACGAAGGAATTCATCTCGCGCAACGGCGAATTCACCGTCAACATCGCACTCATCGAAGACGGCACGCCCACGCTTGGCGTCGTACTGGCGCCCGCGCTGGATCGCCTGTTCGTCGGCGCTACGGGCGTCGGAGCCTTCGTTGAGGAGGCGGGGCAGCGGCACACGATCTCGGCACGCAAACCGCCTCAGGAAGGCCTCACCGTCGTCGCCAGCCGCTCGCACGGCGACCCGGCAGCCCTGTCGGACTTTCTGCAGGGGCGCCCCATCGCCGAGTTGAAGAATGCCGGTTCATCGCTGAAGCTGTGCCTCATCGCAGCGGGAGAGGCGGATCTCTACCCGCGCCTCGGCCGCACCATGGAATGGGATATCGCTGCCGGCCACGCCGTTCTCGCGGCTGCGGGCGGCAGTGTACGCACCGTTGCGGGCCCGCCCCTCGCCTACGGCAAAGCCGGTTTCGACAATCCGCATTTCGTTGCCAGCGGCCTCGCCGGCTGATCAGGCCCGCCGATCGTGGACACCGGAGCTCTTGTCCTCGCATCGCTTGGCCTGCTCGTCGCGCTACTGGCCAGCGGACGCATCCCTCCGGCCGTGCTGTTCACGGGCTTTGCCGGGGCGTACTATCTGGCCGGGCTGGTTGACCAGCGAACTCTGCTCGCGAGCTACACCAACCCGGCGCTGGCCACCCTGATCCTGCTGCTCTGCGTATCGCTGGTCCTGGAGCGCTCGCCCTGGATCCAGCGCCTGTCCAATGCCCTGCTGAACGGCCGCCCCGCCGTCGCAACCTGGCGTCTGGGGGGCTTCGCGGCACTGTGCTCCGCCTTTCTCAACAACACCGCAGTGGTCAGCGCTCTGCTCGGGGCAGTATCGCGCCAGCGCCGGATTCCCGCCTCAAGACTGCTGCTGCCGCTGTCCTATGCATCGATCCTGGGCGGTATCACCACGCTGGTCGGCACTTCGACCAATCTGGTGGTCAATTCCTTCGTCATCGGTGCAGGCATGCCGGCGCTGGGCATGTTCTCGTTTGCGGCAGTCGGCATCCCGGTGGCCCTGCTATGCCTGTTGGCACTGCCGTTGTCTGCGCGAATGCTGCCGCAACGTCATCCGCAAACCGACGAAAATCCCCAATCCTATTTCCTGGAAGCCCGCGTCAGTCCGGAATCCCCGCTGTCCGGACGCAGCATCGAGGACAACCAGCTACGCAATCTTGACGGATTGTTCCTGCTGGAGATCGCCCGTAACGACCGGCTCATCTCGCCGGTCGGACCGGACGAAATCCTGCGTGAAGGCGACGTACTGGTGTTCACCGGAGCCATCGCCAACATCCAGACCTTGCAGCGCTTTCCGGGCCTGGAGCTGTTCGGCCACCACGCGGATGACCTGCTTGGCTCAAACCTGGTCGAAGTGGTGGTCTCGCATGAATCCGAACTCGGCGGCAAAACCTTGCGTGACGTGGATTTCCGCAGCATGTTCGATGCGGGGGTGGTCGGCATCCGGCGTGGAGAGAAGAGGCTCGAAGGCCAGCTCGGCCGCATTCCGCTGCGCGCCGGAGATTCGCTTTTGTTGGCGGTCGGCAGTGATTTCGCCCAGCACCGCAACCTCGACCGCAATTTCCGCGTCGTTGCAGGGCCACCGCTGCGTCCACCGTTGACCGGCGCCCAGAGCCGCATCGCGCTGGGTGGGTTCGCCGCCGTGCTGGCTGCATCGACGCTTGGCTGGCTGCCGCTGTTTGACGGCCTGTTGGTGCTGCTTGCCGTGCTGCTGGTGCAGAAGCTCACGACACTGGCCGAACTGCGTCGCCGTTTTCCGTTCGAGCTGCTGATGGTGATCGGGTCCGCCCTGGCCATCGCGCAGGTCATCGAGGGCAGCGGCGCCAGCACACTCATCGCCCAGGCCATGCGGACGGGCTTTGACGGCTTCGGCGTGTGGGGTGCGCTGGTTGGCGTCTACCTGATCACGCTGATCCTGACCGAACTGGTCACCAACAACGCAGCCGCAGCGCTGGCCTTCCCGGTCGCGCTGTCGACGGCGCAGGCTTTTGGCGCAGACGCCATGCCCTTCGTGATGGTGGTTGCCTACGGTGCAAGTGCGTGCTTTCTGATGCCCTCGGGCTATCAGACGCATCTGATGGTGTATTCGCCGGGGCGTTACCGGCTGACGGACTTTCTGCGGGCGGGTCTGCCGATCAGCGTGCTGTATTCAGCGGGAGTATTGCTGCTGGTGCCGCAGGTTTTCCCGTTTGCGGGCTGAAGCAAGCTCAGGCGCGGGACAGACGGTCGACGAACTCGACCACGGTGCCCACCGTTTCAAAGGAACTGCCGTCGACCTCGTCGTCGGGCACTTCGATGCCAAAGCGGATCTCGATTTCCTGAATCACGGCCAGCACGGCCATCGAGTCCAGTTCCGGCACACTGCCCAGCAACGGCGTGTCGGGCGTGAAACGCAAGCCGCGCCCATCGAGGGCCAGCACTTCGTCGAGCAGTTGCAACACATTCTGCAGGGTGTTCAAGTCATCGACCTCATTACTCATTCGCGGACTGCCGGACGCGGCGCCCAGGCGACGGCAAATCGCGCATTATACTTGCAAGTTCGCGCGCGGCCGGCTCCGCGCCCAGACCAGCCCGACGGAACCGCATGAACAGCACGACCCTGCTGCACGATCTGGTGTTCGCCGCCGCAATGCGCGCAGGCGACGCCCCTGCCCTGACGAGCGGCGCGCACACCTTGCGCTACGCCGAACTCGCTGCCTTGTGCGAGAGCGTTGCCGGCGGCCTGGCGGCGTTTGGACTGGCACGCGGCGAACGCGTCGCAATCTATCTCGACAAGCGCCCCGAGTTTGTTGCGGCGGCCTTTGGCGCCACGGCGGCAAGCGGCACCTTTGTACCGCTCAATCCGCTGCTCAAGCCCGAACAGGTCGGCTACATCCTGCGCGACTGCAACGTGCGTGTACTCATCACCAGCGCCGAGCGCCTGCCGCTGCTGGAAGCCACACTCGCCGGCTGTCATGACTTGAGGCAAGTCGTCGTCACCGGATCAATCGATGAGCTGCCGCACTTCGAAGGCGTCAGCACGCACCGCTGGCAGGAACTGCTTGACGCGGTGCCCCGCCGCACCGACAGCCGCATCATCGACAGCGACATGGCCGCCATCCTGTACACCTCGGGCAGCACGGGGCGTCCGAAAGGCGTGGTGCTGTCGCATCGCAACCTGATTGCCGGCGCGCAGAGCGTTGCCCAGTACCTCGACAACCAGCCCGACGACGTACTGCTGGCCGCACTGCCGCTGTCCTTCGACGCCGGCTTCTCTCAGCTCACCACGGCCTTCCATGTCGGTGCCCGCGTCGTGTTGCTCAACTACCTGTTGCCGCGCGACGTGCTCAAGGCCGTCACGCGCGAACGCGTGACCGGCCTCACTGCCGTACCCCCACTGTGGATCCAGCTCGCACGCCTGGACTGGCCAGACGGCACGGACGAGCATCTGCGCTATTTCGCCACCACCGGCGGGCGCATGCCACTCGACGCCTTGCGCACCCTGCGCAGCAAACTGCCGCGCACCCGTCCGTTCCTGATGTACGGCCTGACCGAAGCCTTCCGCGCCACCTATCTTCCACCCGAGCAGGCCGAGACCCGCCCCAACTCGATCGGCAAGGCCATTCCCAATGCCGAGGTACTGGTCCTGCGGGAGGATGGCTCGGAATGCGCGCCGCACGAGCCGGGCGAACTCGTACAGCGTGGTCCGCTGGTCGCCATGGGCTACTGGAACGACACCGAGAAGACGGCCGAACGCTTCCGCCCGTTGCCCACGCATCTGTCCTGTCGCTGCGACGGTCTGGTGCTGCCGGAAATCGCCGTATTCTCGGGCGACACCGTACGCCGCGACGAAGAAGGCTACTTCTACTTCATCGGGCGGCGCGACGAGATGATCAAGACCTCGGGCTATCGCGTCAGTCCGACCGAGATCGAAGAGGTGCTGTACGCCATACGCATGGTCGGTGAATGCGTTGCGTTCGGCATGCCCGATGCCACACTCGGCCAGGTCATCCACGCCGTGGTTACGCCCGCCGGCGACGAGCCGGTGGACTGCGAAGCATTGCTTGCCGAATGCCGCACACGCATGCCGGCCTATATGGTGCCGAATCGCATTGAAGTGCGCACAGGCCCGCTGCCGCGCAACCCCAATGGCAAGATCGACCGCAAGGCGCTGGCCGCCGTGGCCGGAGAGGAATCCTGATGAACGAACCCCGCCCGGCGCCCGTACACGCGCCGATGAACCAGTTTGCCCGCTCCGGCAACGAACTGCTGATCGGCGGCATCCCGCTCTCGCGGCTGGCCGAACGCGCTGGCGGAACGCCCTTTTTCGCCTACGACCGCAGCCTGCTCGACGCGCGCGTGGCCGAATTGCGCACGGCGCTGCCAACGGCCGTCGAACTGCACTACGCGATCAAATCCAACCCCATGCCGGCGCTGGTGCAACATCTCGCCACGCAGGTCGACGGCCTGGACGTCGCTTCTGCGGGCGAACTCGGCGTCGCGCTCAACGCTGGCTGTGCTCCCGGCAACATCAGCTTTGCCGGCCCGGGAAAATCGCGCGCAGAACTGCAACAAGCCGTTGCCGCTGGCGTCTTGCTGAACATCGAATCACTGCGTGAAACACGCGAACTGGCCGACATCTCCGCCGCCACCGGCTGGCCGGCGCGCGTTGCGGTACGCGTCAATCCCGACTTCGAGCTGAAAAGCTCCGGCATGCGCATGGGCGGCGGCGCCAAACAGTTCGGCGTGGATGCCGAAGAAGTGCCGCAACTGCTCGCCGAGATCGGCGCGCTGGGGCTGGCCTTCGAGGGTTTCCATATCTTCGCCGGTTCGCAGAATCTGCGCGCCGAGGCTATTGTCGAAGCCCAACATCTGTCTTTTGAGCTGGCGCTACGCCTCAGCGAAAAGGCGCCGGCGCCACCCCGCCTCATCAACCTCGGCGGGGGCTTCGGCATTCCGTATTTTCCAGGCGACACCCGGCTGGATCTCGCACCCGTCGGCGACAACCTCGCTGCCCTTGCGGAAGAAGCCACCCGGCGCATGCCCGGCGCACGTCTCGCACTGGAGCTCGGGCGTTATCTGGTTGGTGAAGCGGGCATTTACGTGTGCCGCGTAGTCGACCGCAAGGTGTCGCGCGGCCAGACGTTCCTGATCTGCGACGGCGGCCTCAACCACCACCTCGCCGCTTCCGGAAATTTCGGTCAGGTGCTGCGCAAGAATTTTCCGGTCGCCATCGGCAACCGCATGAACGCACCTGCCGGAGAGCCGGTCAACGTCGTCGGGCCGCTATGCACGCCGCTCGATCTGCTGGCCGACCGCATGCTGCTTCCGGACGCGGGGCCGGGCGATTTCGTAGTGGTGTTCCAGTCCGGTGCCTACGGCGCGACCGCCAGTCCGCAGGCCTTCCTCGGGCATCCGGTACCGCGCGAGATTCTGGTCTAGCCTACTTCACGCGGCGGCCTGTGCCGCCGCGCACACCGCGCAGTCGGGATCACGCACGATACCGATGCTACGCCACTCCATGCGCAGACCGTCGAGCAACAGCAGACGGCCTGACAGCGAAGTGCCACAGCCGATGATGAGCTTGAGCGCCTCGGCCGCCTGTGTCGCGCCGACGATGCCGGTGAGCGGCGCGAAGACCCCCATCACCGCACAACGCACCTCCTCGACATCCTCGCCTTCCGGGAACAGGCAGTGATAGCAGGGCCCGTCGCTGCGCAGGTCGAACACCGAGATCTGTCCGTCAAAGCGAATGGCCGCCCCCGATACCAGCGGCACGCGATGGCGCACACAGGCACGATTGACGGCATGTCGGGTCACGAAGTTGTCGGAACAGTCGAGCACCACGTCCGCCAGCGCGACCTGCTCATCGAGCGCATTGCCCTCCAGGCGCATGGCCAGCGTCTCGATCCGCGCTTCGGGATTGATGCGGTGCAAGGTGCGTTCGCCCGAGGCCACCTTGAAGTCGCCCACACTGTCCGCCGTGTGCAGGATCTGTCGCTGCAGATTGGTGAGATCGACGGTATCGTGGTCCGCCAGGACCAGGGTGCCGACGCCAGCGCTGGCCAGATACATCGACGCGGGCGAGCCCAGCCCGCCCGCGCCAAGCACCAGAACGCGTGCGGCAAGCAGCGCCTCCTGCCCCTCCACACCAATTTCAGGCAGCAGGATGTGGCGGCTGTAGCGCAGGAGTTGATCGTCGTTCATGGGCTGTGGAGCAATGCAGTGGCCGCGCCGAAGCGACGGCGAAAGCCTACTTGTAGTCGCGCAGCTCCACCGGCGTATCGTCGTGATCGCCGTGCGGATGCTGGTCGTAGACCTTGATGTAGACCTCGTTGGATTTCTTGATCAGGCGCTCGGGCGATAGCAGGTTGTGGCGCTGGGTCTCTTCGCAGAAATACACGATGGCCCGCACCAGCTTGGCATAGAGGCTGTTGTCGAGGTGGTAGCCGGCGTCACGCAGCGCCTCCTCAAGCAGTTCCAGCGAGTAGTCGAGGATTGAATAGCGCACACACAGCGAACGGGCCGAGGGCCCGTCCGAAACGAATACACCCTTGAGCGTGAGCAGGGCTTCGCGCGCACGCTCCAGCTGTCCGGCGGGCGATGCGGCAAAACGCAGCTCGCGCTCTTTCTCAAGGCCCGCGCCGGGCGACGGGTGGTCGTGATTCCTGCCCGCCAGCTTGTATGCCGTTTCCCGTCGCATTGCCCCTGCCCCCGTGCGCCCGATCAGTTTTTATTCTGGACGATCTGCTCACCCTTGAGAAGCTTGATGGCCTGTGCAAGCTGGTAATCGTCCGCGCCACCCAGCTCAAAGCGCGGTGACGGAGTCTCGTCTTCGGGCTGTGCGGTGGCATTTTCAGCGCTGCCTTCAACCGGCGGCTTTTCGTCAGCCCCGATCAGGTGGCCCAGCAGATCGGCCTCGCGCACTCGGCGTGCAGAGCCATTCTCCGTTTCCTCGATCACGATATCGGGCTCGATACCCTTGGCCTGAATCGAGCGCCCGCTGGGCGTGTAATAGCGCGCCGTGGTCAGCTTGATGGCGGACTGGCTGTTGAGCGGCAGGATGGTCTGTACCGAACCCTTGCCGAAAGTCTGGGTGCCGACCACCTTAGCCCGGCCGTGATCCTGCAGCGCACCGGCCACGATCTCGCTGGCCGAAGCCGAGCCGGCGTTAACCAGTACGACCATCGGCACGTTGCGGGCGTAATCGGGCAGCTGGCGCAGGAAGTCGTCGCGACGTCCGCGCAGATAGTCTTCTGGCGTTGCCAGATACTCGCGACGCGCGTCCGGCGCACGGCCGTCGGTCGACACCACCAGCGTCTCGCGCGGCAGGAAAGCCGCTGACACGCCGATCGCACCGTGCAGCAGACCACCCGGATCGTTACGCAGATCCAGCACCAGCCCGGTCAGCGGGCCGTCCTTGGCGATGCGATTGAGGTGTTCGACCACTGATTCGGCAGTGTTTTCCTGGAACTGCGCGACCCGCAAGTAACCGAAACCCGGCTCAAGCACCTTGGAACGCACGCTCTGCACGCGGATGACCTCGCGCGTGATCTTCACGACGATCGGGGCCGAATCGCCCTTGCGCATGATGGTCAGGGTGATGCTGGTGTTCGGCTTGCCGCGCATGCGCTTGACCGCGTCGCTGAGCGTCATGCCTTTGACAGGGGTTTCGTCGAGCTTGACGATCAGATCGCCCGCCTGCACCCCGGCACGGAAGGCCGGCGTGTCCTCGATCGGGGAAACAACCTTGACGAAACCGTCTTCCATGCCGACTTCGATGCCAAGGCCGCCGAACTCGCCCTGCGTACCTTCGCGCAATTCCTTGAAGGCCTCGGCGTCGAGGTAGGCAGAGTGCGGATCAAGGTTGCTGAGCATGCCGCTGATCGCGTGATTGATCAGCGTCTTGTCCTCGACCGGCTCGACATAGCCCTGCTTGATGGCGTTGAAGACGTCCGCGAAGGCGCGCAACTCCTCAACCGGCAAGGGTGCCGGCGAAGTACGGTCGGCGACCGCCGAAAAATTCAAACTGATCAACACGCCGGCCACCAGCCCGGTAAAGATCAGCCCCAGTTTCTGCAGCTTGCTACGCATGACGACTCCATGAATTCGGATTGCACCGGATCAGCGACGACGCATCCAGCCCAGCGGATCGACCGGCTCGCCCTTGTGCCTGAGCTCGAAGTATAAGCCCGAATCAGGCACCCCTCCGCTTGCACCAACGTAAGCAATGGCATCCCCGCCGGCGACGCGCTCCCCGACGACGCGCAAGACGGCATCGTTGTAGCCGTAGATCGTCAGGTAGTCGTCGCCGTGGTCAACGATGATGAGATTGCCATAACCACGCAGCCAGTCCGAGAAGACCACCTCGCCCCCGGCCACCGCACGCACTTCGTCGCCATCGTTGGCCCGGATGAACAGGCCACGCCAGCGGGTGCCACCATCATCCCTCTGAGCACCAAAGCGGCCGGCAAGTTCGCCTTGCACGGGAAAACCCAGACGCCCGCGCAAACTGCCAAAGGGCGCGGCCGGAGCGGATTGGGCCAGTGGCCCGGTGTCGATGTTGGTCACGGGCGCCGACGGCGGGCGCGGCGCGGCGCGGCGCTCGGCCTGGAACTTCAGCAGATCGATGACGCGCCCGAGCTGCAGGCGGTCTTCGCGCAAGGCCCCGATCTGGCCTTCCTGCCCGCGCAACTCGCCGGACAGTTCGGCCACCACAGCCGCACGGCGAGCCAGCACTTTTTCCAGTTGCGCCTGTTCCTGCCGCTGCGCGCCCTCAAGCTCGACCATCCGGTCACGCCGCTGCGAGGCTTCGGCAGCCAACCGCTCCTGCTCTCGCAGATCGGCTCGCAAACCATCGAGCAGCTCAAGCCGGGCGCGGCCAACGTGTTCCAGATAGCGTGCATCGCGCGCGATCTGGTTGGGATCACCACCAGACAGGAAGGGCGCAACATCACTGCCACCATGCATGTAATGCCGGCGCAGCAGCGAGGCCAGTTCCTCACGGCGCGTCTCGATCCGCTGCGCGACCTTTTCGCCCTCGGACTCGGCTGCGGCCAGCTCGCGCTCGGCCACGCTGCGCTGCTGCCGGAGACTACGCAGTTTGCGACGCGCAGCCGACACCGCCCGCTCGGCCTCGGCCATGGCCTCGGCTTCCTTGCCGTGCGAAGCACGAGTGCGCGCAATCTCGGCCTCCAGGCCGCGAATGCGCGACTGCACTTCCTCCAGTTCGGCGCGCCGCTGCTCGATCGAGGGCTCCGCCCCGAGCGGAGCACCCGCCAGCATCAGGCAGGCCACCAGCGCAACACGCGGCAAAAAAGACGGGAGGCGGGCCCTCACGGCCGTCGGTCAGCCCTGCGGGCCGCCGTGACGCGCCACCTCGGCCTCGGCCTTGCGGATGGTTTCCTCGTCGGCGAGGTAGTAGCTGCGGATCGGACGCAGATCGGCATCAAGCTCATACACCAGCGGTTGGCCGGTAGGGATGTTGAGCTTGACGATGTCGCTGTCCGAAATGCTGTCGAGATACTTGATCAGCGCACGCAGACTGTTGCCGTGGGCCACGATCAGCACGCGCTTGCCGGACAGGATCTCGGGAATTATGGTGGTTTCCCAATACGGCACGAAGCGCGCGACCGTGTCTTTCAGGCATTCCGCTCGCGGGAAGCGGGCACGCGGCATGGAGGCATAGCGCTGGTCATCGCAGTTCAGACGCTCATCGCCATCTTCGAGCGGTGGCGGCGAGGTCTCGTACGAGCGCCGCCAGACCAACACCTGATCATCGCCAAAACGCGTCGCTGTTTCGGCCTTGTTGAGGCCTTGCAGCGCACCGTAGTGACGTTCGTTGAGGCGCCAGGAATGCTTCACCGGCAACCACAACTGATCGAGCTCCTCGAGCACGACGTTGAGGGTCTTGATGGCGCGCTTGAGCACCGACGTATAGGCACGGTCAAAAGAGTAGCCTTCCCTGCGGAGCAGCTGGCCGGCTGAATGGGCCTCCGCCAGCCCCTTTTCGCTGAGATCCACGTCGGTCCAACCGGTAAACCGGTTTTCCTTGTTCCAGAGGGATTCGCCGTGGCGCAGCAGAACGATCTTGTACATGAAGTCTCGGGACGGTGAATTGCAAAAATCCCGGGCGCTCCGGCGAGAACAAGCTGCCTGAGTCCGGTGCGGTATTTTATACTAGTCTCCCTGTCTCGACGCTGACATGCCATGCCAACCGTGAACAACCCATCCATATTCGAGTTGATCGACAAGCACGAGCACATCGAGACTGCTGCGCGCGCCCTCAAGGCCATCGCACATCCCTTGCGCCTGAAAATCCTTTGCGTGCTCGGCGAGGGAGAAGTCTGCGTGCAGGATATCGTTGACGCGGTCGGTACATCGCAAAGCAACATTTCCCAACATCTTGCCATCCTGCGAGACAAGGGCGTGCTGCAGACCCGCAAGGACGCAAACCGCGTGTATTACCGCGTCGTCGACCAGCGCACGCTGCAGCTGATCGGGCTGATGCGCGAAGTCTTCTGCAGTCGCGACGACTGACATCTCACACCCGCAACGGAGTCTCTCCAATTGGAAGCCGAATTTCTGCAACGCAATATCCACTGGGTGGCGCTGGCCTTGGCCGCCGTCACCTTCATCATCGTCGACACCATCCGTACGCTGGGTAACAAGTCGATCATTTCGCCGCTCGAAGCCACGTTGAAGATCAACCGCGACGACGCCGTGGTGATCGACATCCGCGAACAGGGTGAATACGCCCAGGGCCACATCCCCAATGCTCGCCACATCCCGATGGGCGAGCTGGAGCGTCGCATGCCCGAGCTCGAGAAGCTCAAGCCGGCGCCGATCATCCTGTGCTGCGCCAGCGGTTCGCGCTCGCGCAGTGCCTCCTCCAAACTGCAGAAGGCCGGCTTCGATCAGGTGTTCAACCTGCAGGGCGGCCTGGCGGAGTGGGAGAAAGCCGGCAACCCGCTGACCACCGGACGCAAGCCCAAAGGCAAGAAGGCATGATGGCGCACATCCGCATGTACACCAGCGCGGTATGCCCCTACTGCGTACGCGCCGAACAGCTGCTCAACAGTCGCGGTGTGACCGCACTGGAAAAGATTCGCGTCGATCTCGACCCTTCGCTGCGCGACGAGATGATGAAAATCACCGGCCGGCGCACGGTTCCGCAGATCTTCATTGGCGATTACCATGTGGGTGGCTGCGACGACCTGATCGACCTTGATCGCTCCGGACGTCTCGATACCCTGCTCGCCCGCACGGCTGACTGACACACTCACCCTTCAAGACCAGGACAATGACCGAACAAGCCCAACCCGTCTTCTCGATCGAAAAGATCTACGTCAAGGACCTCTCGCTCGAGATCCCGCACGCCCCGCAGATCTACCTGCAACTCGACAACACCAAGCTCAACATCGAGTTCAGCACCAGCGGCAAGAACATCGAAGAAGGCATCTACGAGGTCTCGCTGGTGGTCAATGTTTCGGCCAGCGTGCCCGACGGGCGTACCGTGTTCCTGGTTGAAGTGGCGCAGGCCGGCATCTTCCAGCTGCGCAACATCCCCGAAGCCGAACTCGAGCCGGTGATGATGATCGGCTGCGCCAATGTGCTCTTCCCGTATGCGCGCGAGACCGTGTCCGACACGATCACCCGCGCTGGCTTCCAGCCGGTGCTGCTGCAGCCGGTCAACTTCGAGGCGCTGTACCAGTCGCAAAAGCAGCAAGGCGCCGCCTCCACCGACGAACAGGATCAGTAATCATGAACAATCGCCCCCTCCGCAGTCTGGTCCTCGCCTCCGTGCTGGCTCTGTCTGCAGCGGGCGCGCAGGCGGCCCTCAAGTTCAACTCCGTTGCCGAGCCGGCGGTGCTGTATGAAACGCCCTCGGAACAGGGTCGCAAACTGTTCATCGCCTCCCCCGGCACGCCCGTGGAAGTCGTCGTCGAGCTTGACCAGTGGGTCAAGGTGCGCGATCCGAGCGGCTCGATCAACTGGATCCAGCGCAGCGCGCTGCGCAAGGAGCGCACCGTGCTGATCACCGCCGAAAAAGCCTCGGCCCGACAGTCACCGGAAACCGGCGCGGGGATCAGCTTTGAAGCGGTCCGCAACGTAGTGCTGGACCTGGTCGGCGAGCCGAACGACGGCTGGATCCAGGTGCGACACAAATCCGGCATCGTCGGCTACCTCAGGGTCACCGAAGTCTGGGGGCTGTGATCTGATGCGTATCGGCGTATTTGGCGCCGGCTCGTGGGGCACGGCGCTGGCCGTGGCGTTTGCCCGCGAGCACGACGTCGTGATGTGGTCGCGCGAAACCGACCAGATCGAGCTGATGGGGAGTACGCGCCGCAACGAGGCCTATCTTCCCGGCGTCGATTTCCCCGCGCGCCTGCACGTCACACCCGATTTCGATACGGCCGCCCGCGACGCCGACCTTCATCTCATCGCCACACCGCTGGCCGGCCTGCGCAGCACAGCCAAGGCCTTGCGCGCCAGCTACCCGGATGCCCCCATGATCTGGGCCTGCAAGGGTCTGGAGGCGGACACCGGCCGCATGCCGCATGAAATCGTGTTCGAGGAAATCGGCGCGGACGCCCCTTGCGGCGTACTCACCGGCCCCAGCTTTGCGGCCGAAGTCGGCGCCGGCATGCCGACCGCCGTAACGCTGGCCTCGGCCAGCCGCGACTTCGCCGACTTCTGGGCACGCACACTGCACCAGCCGCGTTTTCGCATCTACGCCGGCACCGACTTGATCGGCGCCGAGATCGGCGGCGGGCTGAAAAACGTCATCGCCATCGCCGCCGGCGTTTCCGACGGCATGGGCTTCGGCCTCAACGCCCGCGCCGCGCTGATCACCCGCGGGCTGGCCGAAATCACCCGCCTTGGCGTTGCGCTCGGCGCCCGCCCGGAAACCCTCACCGGTCTGGCCGGCATGGGCGACCTGATCCTGACCTGCACCGGGGACCTGTCGCGCAACCGCCGCGTCGGCCTCGCGCTGGCGCGCGGCGAAGGTCTGACGGACATCCTGAAGAACCTCGGCCACGTTGCCGAAGGCGTGCCGACGGCCCGCTCAGCCGCCAGTCTGGCGGCCCGTATGGGCATCGAAATGCCCATCACCGAAGCCATCGACGCCCTGCTCCACTCTGACCACATCGGCCCGCGCGAAGCCGTCGAAAGCCTGCTCGGACGCGAACCCAAGCACGAACATGGCTGAAACGAGCTGACGCCTCACCCCGCGCCCGCAAACCCCTGCTGACGCCACGCCTCAAACACCAGCACCGCAGCGGTATTGGCCAGATTCATGCTGCGGTTCGACGGCATCATCGGAACGCGCAACACCGCGTCCGGCCCCAGCTCGTCCAACAGTTCCTGCGGCAGTCCGCGCGTTTCCGGCCCGAACACGAACACGTCATCCGGCGCAAATGCTACCTCGGCGTAGCTGCGCGTACCCCGCACGCTCAAGGCGAACATGCGCCGTCCGACCAACGCAGCGCAGCAGGCCGCCCAGTCGCGATGCACGGCCACCCGGGCCAGATCGTGATAGTCCAGCCCGGCACGTTGCAGCTGCTTGTCGGACAGATCGAACCCCAAGGGCTCGACCAGATGCAGGCGAATGCCGGTATTCGCCGCGAGACGGATCAGGTTGCCGGTATTGGGGGGAATTTCAGGCTGGTACAGCACAACATCGAACATCGGGGCTCCGCAAACTCCGCGCGCTCAAGGCGTGCGCGCAACGACGACATTTTCCACGCGAACGGCCCCAGCGCGCTTGAGTTCTCGCGCCAGCGCTTCCAGCGTCGCCCCCGTCGTCATCACGTCATCAACCACCAGCACCGAGCGCCCGACGAAACAATCCGGGTCGGCTGCAAAGGCGCCGCGCACATTGCGCCGCCGTGCCAAACCGTTGAGCGCGGCCTGCGGCGGCCCGTCCCGCGTGCGCTGCACCGCATCCAGCCACAGCGGCAATTGCCAGGCTTGTGCCAGCGGCCGCGCCAGCTCGACCGCCTGATTGAAGCCGCGCTCACGCAGGCCGCGCGGATGCATCGGCAACGGCACGACACAATCCACCCCTTCCGGCCGCCCAGTCTGAAGCAGAAGCCCGCTAAAATACGCGGCAAGACCGAGGCGGTGCCGATACTTCAGCGCCTGCACCAGGCGATTCACCGGAAACGAATACGCCAGCGCTGCACGGCTGGCGTCGAATGCCGGCGGCCGCTTCAGGCAGCGCCCGCACACACCGGGTACTGGCAGGGACAAGGCACACACGACACACGCGGGGGCGGCAGCGCACGGCAGATCGGCCACGCAATCGACACAGACGGGGTCGTTCCCGCAACGCGCACCGCACACCTCGCAGGCTTGCGGCAACACAAGGCCGCTCAGGGATCGCAGCAATCGTCGCAGGTTTGACAAGCGCACCCCCTGACCGGAACATGCGCCACTCGCGCAGAATTGGCAAAGGATACTGAAATGACAACGGGATTGGCAGAACAAACTGGCGCAAGCCCCACCGCAGCCCAGGCCGCCCCCGCCCGCCGCTGGAGCACCGCTGAAGTCGCCGCGCTGTTCGAGCGCCCCTTCCTCGACCTCGTCTTCGAGGCGCAGCGCGTGCATCGCGAGCACTTCCCGGCCAACGCCGTACAGCGCTCCACCCTGCTTTCAATCAAGACCGGCGGCTGCTCGGAAGACTGCGGCTACTGCTCGCAGTCCTCGCGCTATGACACCGGGCTGGAGAAGGAAAGCCTGATGCCGCTCGACGAAGTGCTGGAACACGCCCGCGCCGCCAAGGCCAAGGGCGCCTCGCGCTTCTGCATGGGCGCGGCCTGGCGCGGCCCGAAAGACCGCGACCTGGAGCCCGTGCTGGACATGGTGCGCGAGGTCAAGAAGCTCGGATTGGAAACCTGCGTCACGCTCGGCATGCTGCGCGACGGTCAGGCCGAGAAGCTCGCCGACGCTGGCCTCGATTACTACAACCACAACATCGACACCGCACCCGAGTTCTACGGCAACGTGATCACCACGCACAAGATGTCCGACCGCCTCGACACCCTCGACAAGGTGCGCGATGCCGGCATCAATGTTTGCTGCGGCGGCATCGTCGGCATGGGCGAAGGTCGCCGCGGTCGCGCCAGCATGATCGCCCAGCTCGCCAACATGCACCCGGCGCCTGATTCCGTGCCCATCAACAACCTCGTGCCCATCCCCGGCACGCCGATGGCCGGCAACGAAGACATCGACCCCTTCGAGTTCGTACGCACCATCGCCGTAGCCCGCATCACCATGCCCGGCAGCGTCGTGCGCCTGTCGGCCGGCCGCCAGCAGATGAGCGACGAGATGCAGGCCCTGAGCTTCATGGCCGGCGCGAATTCCATCTTCTACGGCGACCGCCTGCTCACCACCGACAATCCCGAGGCCAACCACGACGAGCAGCTGTTCCAGCGACTCGGCCTGCAGGCCATCTGACCGGTTTCACGCGGGCCGCAAGGCCCGCGCCCCTCCGCATGCACCCCGTCTGGCTGTTCGACCTCGACAACACGCTGCATAACGCCAGCGCCCACATCTTTCCGCACATCAACCGCAGCATGACGGCCTACCTGGCCGAGCATCTGGGCGTACCCGAGGACGAAGCCAACGCCCTGCGCCTGGCCTACTGGCAACGCTACGGCGCCACGCTGACCGGCCTGATGCGCCACCACGGCACCGACCCGCACCACTTCCTCGCCGAGACACATCGCTTCGACCGCCTGCACGAAATGATGGTGTTCGACCGCGCCCTGTCCGCCATGCTGCGTCGTCTGCCCGGCCGCAAAATCGTGTTCTCCAACGGCCCCGCGCTGTACGTCGAGGCTATCGTCCGCGCCATGGGCATTCGCCGCCACTTCGACGACGTGTTTGCCGTCGAACACATGCGCTTCGAGCCCAAACCCGGCGTGCGCGCCTTCCGCCACCTGTTGCGGGAATACCGCCTGCGGCCGGAGCGCTGCATTCTGGTAGAGGATTCGCCGGCTAACCTGCGTACCGCCAAGCGACTGGGCATGAAGACCGTGCTGGTCAGTCGCGGGCAGAAACAGCCCGCCTATGCCGACATGAAGATCGGCTCGGTACTGGAATTGCGCCGAACCTTCCGAAGATTGGTCGGACCTTAATCTGCGCCGCGCAACCAGCGCGCCGCATCCAACGCGAAGTAGGTCAGGATGCCGTCGGCACCCGCCCGCTTGAAGGACAACAGGGCTTCTAGCACGCAGGCGCGCTCGGCGAGCCAGCCGTTGGCAGCGGCGGCTTTCAACATCGCGTATTCGCCGCTGACCTGATAGACGTAGGTCGGCACCTGCAGCTCGTGCTTTACGCGACGCACGATGTCCAGATACGGCATGCCGGGTTTGACCATGAACATGTCGGCGCCCTCGGCGATGTCGAGCGCGACTTCGCGCACGGCTTCATCGGAGTTGGCCGGGTCCATCTGGTAGGTGTGCTTGTCGCCTTTGCCTAGGTTGCCGGCGGAGCCGACGGCGTCACGAAAGGGGCCGTAGAAGCTCGATGCGTACTTGGCCGAGTAGGCGAGGATGCGGGTGTGGATGAAGCGTTCGGCGTCCAGCGCAGAGCGGATGCGCGCGACGCGGCCGTCCATCATGTCGGACGGAGCAACTACGTCGGCGCCGGCGCGGGCATGGCACAGGGCCTGTTTAGCCAGCGCTTCGAGCGTCTCGTCGTTCATGACATAGCCGCGCGGGTCGGCCGGGTCGATGAGGCCGTCCTGACCGTGGCTGGTGTAGGGGTCGAGCGCGACGTCGGTAATGACGCCGAGGTCGGGATACGCGGCCTTCAGGGCGCGCACGGTACGCGGCACGAGGCCGTCGGGGTTCCAGGCTTCTTCGGCCTCGGGTGTCTTGCCGGAGGCATCAATGACCGGGAACAGCGCGATGGCCGGGACACCCAGCTCTACGGCTTCGCCGGCCACCTTGAGCAGGCGGTCGATGCTCACGCGCTCGACGCCGGGCATGGACGGCACGGCCTCGACGCGGTCTTCACCGTCAAGCACGAACACCGGATAGATCAGGTCGTCCGCCGACAGACGATGCTCGCACATGAGGCGGCGCGAGAAGTCGTCGCGACGCATGCGGCGCATGCGGATGGCGGGGAATGCTGGACCAGATCTCATCTGGAACCTCCTTTTGAAACAACGTGATGTGAAAATCTCACGACACGAGGGAACCGATCGACGCGGTGGCACTCAGAACACACGGATGCGTAACTGGCATCCCCCGCTTCCCTCCCTGAGCGGGAGCCTTCAGCGAAGGCGTTCACCCCGGGCTTACGTCTCTTCGGCCCGGGGTTTTTCTTTTATGGCGGGCTCATCCTGCGGCAAGCCAAGCCAGCCCGCGACGACATGCTCGACCTCTTCGATGCCGGTTTTCTTGAGGCTCGAGAAGAGCTGCACGCTCACCTGCCCGGCCAGATGGCCCAGCTCGCGACGCACCAGCGCGAGCGAGGCGGCTGCCTGGTTCTTGGAAAGCTTGTCGGACTTGGTGAGCAGGATGTGGATGGGACGACGGCTCGGGGCGAACCAGCCGATCATCTGCAGATCAAGCGGCGTGATCGGATGACGTGAATCCATGATCAGCACCATCCCGATCAGGTTCTCGCGCTTGCTCAGGTAACGCTCGAGCAGCCCCTGCCATTGCTTGCGAATCTCGGGGGGAACCTTGGCGTAGCCATAACCCGGCAGATCGACCAATGCCGCGCCGCAGTTGAGGCGGAAGAAGTTGATGAGCTGGGTGCGGCCGGGCGTCTTGGAGACGTAGGCCAGTCGGACATGGCCAGCCAGCGTATTGATTGCACTGGACTTTCCGGCGTTTGACCGCCCGGCAAAGGCTACCTCAGCCCCCACCGGAGGTGGCAGACCCGAGGTCTTGGCAATGGAAATTTCAAACTGAGCGTTACGGAATATGGGCATCTGGAGTGGACACCGCGCGAGGCCCGGCATCGGGAAAAATTCGGGGCTTCGCGCAGAGGCGACGAGTTAATATAGAATACCGCGTTTGTGTATCCGCTCACAGCTTTCAGAGGACACCCATGATCAAGCGTTCCCTTCTGCTTTCGCTGCTTCTGGCCACCGGTGGGCTGCATGCTCAGGCCCCCGATCTTGATCGCGCCAAGCAGCTTGCTGATTCCATCTGTGTCGGCTGTCACGCGGCCGACGGCAACAGCACGATCGCGGACAACCCCAAACTCGCCGGCCAGATCCCCGAGTACACCTACAAGCAGTTGCGGAATTTCTCTTCGATCAACGGCAATCCGCCGGCTCGCGCCAACGCGATCATGGGCTCGATGGTTGCCGCGCTGTCGGATGACGACAAGCTCTCGCTGGCCTACTACTACGCGCAGCAGACGCTGCAACCGGAAGTGGCACAGAACGCCGACACCGTCGAACAAGGCCGCCAGATCTGGCGCGCAGGCATCGCTTCCAAGGGCGTTCCGGCCTGTGCGGGCTGTCATGGCCCGAGCGGCTCGGGCATGCCGGCACAGTACCCGCGCATCGCCGGTCAGCACGCCAAGTACACGCTGACTCAGCTGCAAGCCTTCCGCGACGGCAATCGCGCCAACGATCCGGCGGAAATGATGCGCAGCATCGCGCTGAAGATGACCGACAAGGAAATGGCTGCGGTGGCCGATTACGCTGCCGGCCTGCGCTGAGCGCACACGGCTTCGACAGGAATGGCGGCTCCGGCCGCCATTTTTCGTTTACCGTCGCCGACCGGCGCGCAGGCGCTCGATCTCGGCAGGCGAGAAGCCGGCCTCCAGCCGCGCCGCTTCGTGCAGCGGCGGCTGCGGGTACGGCGCTTCGAAATCATCCATCAGTGCCAGATAAGTAGCCTCCGGCTCCAGCCCACGCTCCGCACACAGCATGCGGAACCAGCGGTCGCCCAAGGCAACATGCCCGACCTCATCGCGCAGGATGATGTCGAGAATCGCCATCGTCGCCTCATCGCCGATGGCGCGCAGCTTGTTCATGATCACCGGCGTGGCATCCAGGCCGCGCGCTTCGAGCACGCGCGGGACCAGCGCCATGCGCGCCAGCGGATCATGCGCAGTGCGGCAGGCCATGTCCCACAGGCCGTTGTGGGCGGGAAAATCACCGTAGTCATGCCCCAGCTCACGCAGGCGCGCGCGCAGCATCGAGAAATGCTCAGCCTCTTCTGCCGCCACCTTCAGCCAGCCATCGTGGAAGTCCTCCGGGAAGCTGCGAAAGCGCGCAATGCAGTCGAGCGCGAGGTTGATCGCATTGAACTCGATATGCGCAATGGCGTGAATCAGCGCGGCATGCCCCTCAGGGGTGGCGGGCTTGCGTGGTTTCAGTTGCTCCGGCGCGACCAGTTCGGGCAGCGCCGGCCGGCCAGGGGCGGTCAGCGCTTGCGGATCATCCGGCCCGGCCACCACGCTCAGACGGCCTGCAGCGCGGGCTGTACGCATCGCCTGGGTGGCCGCGCACTTCTCGGCAGGGTCGTGAATGGCCAGGGTTTCAGCGGCGGCCTGATGCAGGGAAGGAGTCATGCTGCCGATTCTATCGCCCCGCATACTGCAGCGAGCCGACGGATCGGGGATAATGCGCCGGGTCCGCCTGCGTAAATCCGAACACGTTCAAGAGAAGCCATGAATCCGCAACCCAAGAACATGCTCTCCGTCGCCGATGCCCGCGAGGCCATTCTCGGCCCGCTCACACCGATCGATGGCTGGGAGCGCGTGGCCGTGCGCGCCGCGCTCGACCGCGCGTTGGCCGAGAACGTCATGGCCCCGTGCAACGTACCCGCGCACGACAACTCGGCGATGGACGGCTACGCAATCCGCTTCGGCGACCTCACCGCGGACGCCGAGACCCGCCTTGCCGTGGTGGGCAGCGCCTTTGCAGGCCGACCGTTCAGCGGACTGATCGGCGCTGGCCAGGCCGTGCGCATCATGACCGGCGCACCGATTCCCGAAGGCGCCGACACCATCGTGCCGCAGGAAGCCACGCGCACTGAAGACAAGACGGTGTTCATCCCGGCGAAGGTGCGCAAGGGACAGAACCTGCGCCGCGCGGGCGAGGACCTGAAGCTGGGCAGCATCGCCCTGCCCGCCGGCACCTTGTGCGGCCCGGCCGAGATCGGGCTGATTGCCTCGCTGGGCATTGCCGAGGTGACGGTACGCCGTCGTCTGCGCGTGGCCTTCTTTTCCACCGGCGACGAGCTGGCCTCGATCGGCAAGCCGCTCTCGCCCGGCGAGATTTACGACAGCAACCGCTACACGCTCTTCGGCGCACTCACGCGCCTGGGCTGCGAGCTGATCGATATGGGCGTCATCCCCGACGATCCGGCCGCCATCGAAGAAGCGTTTCGCAGTGCAGCCGCCAGTGCCGACGTAATCCTGACCAGCGGCGGCGTATCAGTCGGCGAAGCCGACTACACACGCGAGATGCTCGGCCGGCTCGGTCAGGTTTCGTTCTGGCAGCTTGCGATCAAACCAGGCCGCCCCATGGCCTTTGGCCGCGTAGACGGGGCATGGATGTTCGGCCTGCCCGGCAATCCGGTCGCCGTACTGGTGACCTTCTACCAGTTCGTGCGTGATGCGCTGCTCACGCTGTCCGGCGTGTCGCCACTGCCGGAACCGGCGCTGTTCGAGGCCCGTTGCACCAACGCCATCGGCAAGCGACCGGGGCGCCGCGAGTTCGTGCGCGGGCGCTTCCACTGGAGTAGCGAGGGTCCGCAGGTGCGGGTGGCCGGAAGCCAGGGCTCGGGCGTACTCAAATCCATGTCCGAAGCGAACTGCTTCATCGTGCTGCCGGAAGAATGCGGCGACGTTCCGGCCGGCGGCCGCGTCATCGTCCAGCCTTTCGACGGCCTCGTCTGACCCACCACGGGAATCACCGCATGAATCAGGACGCACTCAAGAAGGCCGCCGCACTGGCCGCCCTCGACCGCATTCCGCACGGCAGCATCGTCGGCGTCGGCACGGGCTCCACGGTCAATCACTTCATCGACGGCCTGGCCGAGATGCGCTCGAAGATCATCGGCGCGGTATCCAGCTCCGACGCCAGCACCCGCCGCCTGGCTGCTGCCGGCATCCGCGTGTTCGACCTCAACGATGTCGACAACATCCCGGTGTACGTGGATGGCGCCGACGAGATCGATCACGGCTTCGCCATGATCAAGGGTGGCGGCGGGGCACTGACGCGCGAGAAGATCGTCGCCGCCGTGGCGCAGCGCTTCATCTGCATCTGCGATGAAACCAAACGGGTCGAATGCCTGGGCCGCTTCCCCCTGCCGATCGAAGTCGTACCGATGGCCCGCGCCCATGTCGCCCGCCAGCTTGCACGGCTTGGCGGCAACGTGGTCGAACGGGCCGGATTCATCACCGACAACGGCAACCTGATTCTCGACGTGCATGGGCTGACCATTTCGGAGCCGAGCGCGCTGGAGAGCGAAATCGACCACATCGCCGGCGTCGTCACCAACGGCCTGTTTGCCCGCCGCAGCGCGGACGAGCTGCTGCTGGCCACCCCGACCGGGGTGCGGAGCCTCAGCCGCCGACCTGCGTGAACTGCAACAAAACCGTCACACGACGGTGCTAGTCTGCGCGGACTCATTTTGGAGTCCACGAACAGATGAACAAGCACACCTTCGCCCAATTCGACCGCGACCTCGACGAGCTGCGCCAGCGGGTCGTCCTGATGGGCCAGGAGGTCTGCCAGCAGGTACGCGACGCCATTCGCGGCCTCGGCGAATCCGACAAGGTACTGATCGAGCAGGTCATCCTGCGTGACAAGCGCATCAACCGCGAAGAGGTCGACCTCGACGAGCGCTGCGTGCAGATCATCGTCAAGCACGCCCCGGCCGCCGCAGACCTGCGCATGCTGACCACCACCATGCAGATGATTACCGATCTGGAACGTGTCGGTGACGAAGCCAAGAAGATTGCCAAGGCCGCACGCCAGATCGTCGGCGCCGACCCCGACAGCGTGCCGCAGGTCAATCTGCTGACGGTTTCCGAGCACGCCGTGGGCATGCTGGAGCGTGCGCTCGACGCCTATGTGCGGGGCGATGTCTCGCTGGCCCCTGAACTGGCGCGTGAGGACAAGGATGTAGACGCGGTCATCAAGGGCATCATGGGCGACCTTGCCACGCTGATGATGAAGACCCCCGGCCACGTCATCCGGTCGCTCGATCTGCTGACCATCGCCAAGGCCATTGAGCGCGTGGGTGACCACGCCACCAACGTTGCCGAGTACGTGGTGTTCATGGCGCGCGGACGCGATGTGCGTCACACCTCCCCCGAAGACATGGAACAAGCCGTGCGCCCGGCCGACTGAACGGACAAGGGCTGCACAAAAAAAGGCAGCGGCCTGAAAGCCGCTGCCTTTTTTTATTGCTTGGACTGCCGGACGGATCAGGCCGGCGGGGGCGGGACGAAACCCTCGACCTGATCGGCGCCCTCGCCGAAGAAATGACGCTCCATCTGTTCGGCCAGGTACTTGCGCGCCTTGGCGTCCATCAGGTTCAGGCGGTTCTCGTTGATCAGCATGGTCTGGTACTTGACCCACTGCTGCCAGGCTTCCTTCGAGACGTTCTCGAAAATGCGCTGACCGAGTGCGCCCGGCACCGGCGGACGCTCCAGACCTTCAGCCTCTCGGCCGAGCTTGATGCAATTGACCATACGGGTCATGACGTACCTCTTGCGAATCGATGTGGCCACATTTTAACAGCCACACCGCGACCGGCGCGGTCAAAGCGGTTTGACGAAAACCTTGGAGCGGCGCTGGTAGTTGTAGAGCTCCAGCTTCTTCTTGGGCAGTGCATCCGGCCCGGTCTCGACGAAACCACGCTCGCGGAACCAGTGCGCGGTACGCGTGGTGAGGATGAACAGCCGCTCCAGCCCCATCGCACGGGCGCGTTTCTCGAGCCGCTTGAGCAACTGTTCTCCCAAGCCGGCACGACGATACTCATGCGCCACCGCCAGACACGCCAGTTCGGCCGAACCTTCATCACCGAACGGATACAGCGCCGCGCAGCCCACCAGCACGCCGTCGTGCTCGACCAGCGTGAAGCGTTCGACCTCCTGCTCCAGCAGTTCGCGCCCGCGCCGCACCAGCGAACCGTCGGCTTCGAGCGGCTGGATCAGGGACACCAGCGCGCCGATGTCTTCCACCGTAGCCTCGCGCATGCGGAACAGCGGGTCGCGCGTCACCACGGTGCCAACCCCGGCATGCGTAAAGAACTCCAGCAGCAGGCCGCCGTCCTTGTCGTGGTCGATCAGATGCACGCGGCCCACGCCCTTGCGCACGGCACGGATCGCGCCCGGCAGGTAGTAGTGCAGGTCTTCGGTAAGGCCTTCGTTGGCGTCAAAGGCTCGCTGCGCCTCATCGGCGGTGACCGATTCGATGAGGTGGCCGTCCTCATCGAGCAAGCCCGGCGCGTCGCACAGATAGACCAGCTTTTCGGCCTTCAGCGTGACGGCCACGGCCTCGGCCACGTCCTCCATGCTGAGGTTGAAGATCTCGCCGGCCGGCGACACCCCCAGCGGCGTGATCAGCACCACGTTCTGCTGGTCGAGGTCAGCCTTGATCTCTTCGTCGAGAATCTTGCGCACCGCGCCGGTGTATTGGTAATCGATGCCATCGACCACGCCCACCGGACGCGCGGTGATGAAATTGCCGCCGGTGACGCGGATGTAGCTGCCGGCCATCGGCGTATTGGGCAGGCCTTGCGAGAGCAGCGCCTCGACCTCGAAACGCGTTACCGCCATGGCCACCTTGACACACTCCAGCGCCGGCGCGTCGGTTACCCGCAGACCATTGTGGAATTGCGGCTCCAGCCCGCGACGCGCCATCTCGGTATCGATCTGCGGCCGCGCGCCATGCACCAGCACCAGCCGCACACCCAGCGCCGAGAGCAGGTTGCAGTCGTAGGCAAAGCGCTGGGCGCGGTCGTGATCAGCCATGACCTCGCCGCCGAAGGCGATGACGAAGGTCTTGTTGCGGAAGGCATGCACGTAGGGCGCGGCCCCGCGCACCCACGCGACGAACTGCGCGGCCGTCTCGTCGGCGGCCACGATGCGGGCTTCGGAGGTCTGGGAATCACGGCTCACGGGCATCACCTTTGCATCGGAATGCGGTGATTCTATCGGAATGCCACCAGTGCGCGGCAGCTCAGGACTTGAGCGCCTGTTCCAGCCGATCGCAGATCGTGCGCAAGACCTTGATGCGGGCGTAGTGCTTGTTGTCCGCCTCGACGATGGTCCACGGCCGCTCGCCGCCGGCACGTCCGATCATGTCGCACACGGCCTCTTCATACGCAGCCCAGTTGTGACGGTTACGCCAGTCCTCGGGCGTGATCTTGAAGCGCTTGTGCGGCTCGGCCTCGCGTTCGCGGAAGCGGCGCAATTGCTCATCGCTGCTGATGGCCAGCCAGAACTTGATGACCACCGCACCAGCCTCTTCCAGCGTCTGCTCGAAGTCGTTGATCTCGCCGTAGGCGCGCATCCAGTCGGGCTCGGCAGCAAAGCCCTCAACCCGTTCGACGAGCACGCGGCCATACCACGAGCGGTCGAAGATCACGGTCTTGCCCTGCCGTGGAACATGCCGCCAGAAACGCCACAGATACGGGCGCGCAGCCTCCTCGTCGGTGGGCGCGGCAATCGGGATGACGCGGTAGTGGCGGGCATCCAGCGCCGCCGTGACGCGGCGGATCGCACCGCCCTTGCCGGCCGCGTCCATGCCCTCGAACACCAGCACCAGCGAGCGCTTGCGGAAGGCCTTGTCGCGCGTCAGCAGCGCCAGCCGCCCCTGCAGCAGCTCGAGCTGTTCGTCGTAATCCTTGCGCCCGAGCTTCTGCGACAACTCCAGGGTATCGAGAAAGGTTCGACGGTCCGGCAAGGCTGGCAGCTCGGGGCGCGACGCCTCCCGCGCGGGCGCTTCGCGATCACGCGCCAGATGCCGCGTGATTGCATCGAGCACGCTGCGCCCGGCCGCCAGCGCACGGTGATTGGCATCCTCGCTGTCGATGACGACCCACGGCGCTTCGGCGCTGTCGGTGGCACACAACATGGCCTCTGCCAGCTCACGGTTGCGATCGTAGCGCTCGTGCGCCGCCCAGTCCTCGTCGGTCACTCGCCAACGCGTCCGGTCATCCGCCGTCAGGGTGTCGAAGCGGCGCTTCTGTGACTCTTTGGAGAGATGGAACCACAGCTTGACGAGCACCACCTTCTCACGCGCCAGCATCGTCTCGAAACGGTTGATCTCGTCGAGCCGGTGCTCGAAAACCGCTCTGGAAGAAGCCTCGTCCAGTCGCTCGCGCAAGGCACCGGCGTACCAGTCGCCGAACATGGCGCACAGCCGGCCGCGCGCCGGCAGCACGCGCCAGAAGCGCCACATGTAGGGGCGCTCGGCCTCCTCACTGGATGGCTCATCAAAACCGCGCACCTCGATGTGACGCGGGTCCATCCATTTGGTGAGCAGATTGACGGTGTCGCCCTTGCCGGCGCCTTCAACACCATCAATGAGCACCACAACAGAGAAGGCACGTGATTCGAGCAGCTCGTACTGCGCGTCGAGCAAGGCCGTACGCAGCTTGTCCTCGGCCTTGCGGAAGTCGCTCTTGCTGACCTTGTGGCCTATTTCGGCGGATTCAAACATTCGGTTTCCCGTTCAGAAATCGCCCCACAGCGCCTGCATGGCCGACAGCGCGGCCAGCCCGGCGGTTTCGGTGCGCAATACACGTGGGCCGAGCGTCACGCCGTCGCAACCGGCTGCGCGGCACGCCGCCAGCTCCTCGTCGCTCCAGCCGCCTTCCGGGCCGATCAGCAGATGGCAGGCCACATCAGGCTTGCCCAGCTCGGCCAGGCGCTGCCCGCCGAGCGGGTCGAGAATCAGCCTTTGCGGGCCATCGCGGTGTTGCGCCAGGTAGTCGCGCAGATCGACGATGTCGGCCACCTCCGGCACGCGGTTTCGCCCGCTCTGCTCGCAGGCCGACACGGC
This sequence comes from Pseudazoarcus sp. NS36, assembly GCF_059703705.1. Taxonomy (NCBI): domain Bacteria; kingdom Pseudomonadati; phylum Pseudomonadota; class Betaproteobacteria; order Rhodocyclales; family Zoogloeaceae; genus Pseudazoarcus; species Pseudazoarcus sp. NS36. The sequence goes on from NZ_BAAKJA010000001.1 coordinate 463,044, forward strand.
CACCTCGCGCCAATGCGCCACTCGCTTGTCGGCGCGCTCGCCGTTGAGCTTGAGCACGCTGCGCGTCGCGCGTACCGGGATGACGGCCGACACGCCCAGCTCGACGGCCTTCTGCACCACCCAGTCCATCTTGTCGCCACTCGCCAGCGCCTGCACCAGCACGATCTGCAGTGGCGATTCGCGCTCCACCGCGCGGCGCTCCACCAAGCGGGCAGACCAGCGCTTGCCCTGCCCTTCGAGCACGGCCTCGACCTCGCCGCCAAGGCCATCGAACAACACGATGCGCTCGCCGGCCGACAGGCGCAGCACGCGTACGGCATGATGCGCGAGGGCATCGGGCAATTCGAAGCAATCGCCCTGTGGCAGCGGCTCGGGGGAGAAGAAGCGGGAAACCATGGTGCTAGTATATGGCCTGGTCCATACCCTGCGGGGAGCCCATGCCCAACCCCTCGCATCGCCTCGCCCGCGCCCGGGCACTTGAATCGCTCGTGCGCGATGTCGCGCGGGAAGTCATCCTGCCGCGCTATCTGCGCACGGCGCGCAACTGCAAATCCGACGGCACGCTGTTCAGCGAAGCCGATCTTGAATCCCAGCATCACTTCGAACGCGAACTGCCCGGCCTGCTTTCCGGGCCGGTACTCGGCGAGGAGATGACGCTCGACCAGCAGCAGGCGCTGTGGGCGGACGGGCGCAAGGGGCTGTGGTGCATCGACCCGATCGACGGCACCACCAACTTCCTCAACGGCATTCCGTTCTTCGCGGTGTCCATTGCGTATCTGGTCGATCACGAACCGCGTTTCGGCGTGGTCTACAACCCGGTCACCGACGAATCCTTCTACGCCGCCAAGGGCTCTGGCGCTTTCCTCAACGGCACGCGCTTACCCTTGCGCCGGCCGGCCGAAGGGCTGGGCGAGGCGGTGGCCGGCGTCGACTTCAAGCGCGTACCGGCTGCACTCGGCAACGAACTCTCGCGCCACCCGCCGTTCTATTCGCAACGCAATTTCGGCTCCAGTGCGCTGGAGTGGTGCTTTACCGCCGCCGGTCGGCTCGACGTTTACCTGCACGGCGGCCAGATGCTGTGGGATTACGCCGCCGGCAGCCTGATCCTGTCGGAAGCCGGCGGCGTCGGCATGGCGCTGGACGGACAGCCGCTGATGGCTCCGCCAGGCGTCAAGCGCGGCGTCATTGCCGCCGCCAGCCCCGACCTGTTCTCGCAATGGCGCGGCTGGATTGCCGCCCACACCCCCTGACCAACGGAAAACCTCATGTCCGCGAAACACCCGATCATCGCCGTCACCGGCTCGTCCGGCGCCGGCACCACGACCGTGAAGGACACCTTCGAGCGCATTTTCCATCGCGAGAACGTGAATGCGGCCATTGTCGAGGGCGACAGCTTCCACCGCTTCACGCGCGCCGAAATGAAGCAGCAGATCGAGGAAGCCGAAGCGCGCGGCGAGCGTGGCATCAGCCACTTCGGCCCGGACGCCAACCTGCTCGAAGACCTTGAAGCGCTGTTCCGTGGCTACGGCGAATCGGGCATCGGCCGCAAGCGCGTGTACATCCACAACGAAGAGCAGTCGGTGCGCTGGAACCTGCCGATGGGTACGTTCACTGACTGGGATGACCTGCCGGTGGGGACCGACTGCCTGTTCTACGAAGGCCTGCATGGCGGCTTCATGTCGGACAAGATCAACATCGCCAAGCACGCCGACCTGCTGATTGGCGTAGCGCCGACGATCAACCTCGAATGGCTGCAGAAGCTGCACCGCGACACCCATGTGCGCGGCTATTCGGCCGAAGCCGTGCAGGACACCATCCTGCGCCGCATGCACGATTACGTGCATTACATCGTTCCGCAGTTCGCGCGCACCCACATCAATTTCCAGCGCGTGCCGGTGGTCGACACATCCAACCCGTTCATCGCGCGGGATGTGCCCTCGCTGGCCGAATCCATGGTCGTGATCCGCTTCTCGAACCCGCGCGGCATCGACTTCCCCTACCTGCTCAACATGATCGCCGGCGCGTTCATGTCACGCGCCAACACCATCGTCATCGAAGGCGGCAAGCTCGACCTGGCGATGCAGCTGATCCTCACGCCGCTGATCTGGAAACTGATGGAGAAAAAACGCAAAGCATTGTAATGCCGTCGTACCAGCGGGTTTGCGCCCTGTACTGTTGACCCCGCTCCGGTCGCCCTACCGCAGGGCAGCAAATTCGGGGATAATTTCGCCTTTTCCTTCAGAGCCCTGCCCCCAGCGCCATGACCCAGACCCGCAATGTCACCCCGCCCTCCTTCAACCCTGTGACCGGCGCGGTGCGTGCGCTCGCGATGGATGCGGTGCAGAAGGCGAAGTCCGGCCACCCCGGCGCACCGATGGGCATGGCCGAGATCGCCGAAGTCGTGTGGCGCCGCCACCTGCGCCACAACCCGGCCAACCCCAAGTGGGCTGATCGTGACCGCTTCGTACTGTCCAACGGTCACGGTTCGATGCTGCTGTACGCGCTGCTGCACCTGACCGGCTACGACCTGCCGATCGAAGAGCTGAAGAACTTCCGCCAGCTCCACAGCAAGACGCCGGGCCACCCCGAATACGGCTACGCGCCGGGCGTCGAGACCACCACCGGCCCGCTCGGCCAGGGCGTCACCAACGCAGTCGGCATGGCTATTGCGGAAAAGGTGCTGGCGGCCGAGTTCAACCGCCCCGGCCATGACGTGGTCGACCATCGCACCTTCGTCTTCCTCGGCGATGGCTGTCTGATGGAAGGCATCTCGCACGAAGCCTGCTCGCTGGCCGGCACGCTGGGCCTGGGCAAGCTGGTGGCCTTCTACGACGACAACGCCATCTCCATCGACGGTGACGTCGAGGGCTGGTTCACCGACGACACGCCCAAGCGCTTCGAAGCCTACGGCTGGCAAGTCATCCGTGACGTGCAGGGCCACGACGGCGACTCCGTCGATGCCGCCATGCGCGCCGCGCTGGCCAATACCACGCAACCCACACTGATCTGCTGCAAGACCATCATCGGCGCCGGCGCCCCGAACAAGCAGGGCGGGCACGATGTGCATGGCGCCCCGCTCGGCGACGCCGAAATTGCCGCCGCCCGCGAACACATCGGCTGGAACCATCCGCCGTTCGAGATCCCGGCCGAGGTCTACGCCGCATGGGATGCGCGTGCCGCAGGCAGCGCCCGCGAAGCCCAGTGGGATTCGCAGTTCGAGGCCTACCGCGCCGCCCACCCCGAGCTGGCCACCGAGTTCGAGCGCCGCATGGCGGGCGAGCTGCCGGCGGACTGGAACGCCCACGTCGAAGCCGTGCTGCAACAGGTGACCGACAAGGCCGAGACCATTGCCACGCGCAAGGCCAGCCAGAACGCCATCGAAGCCTTCGCGCCGAAGCTGCCCGAGCTGATCGGCGGCTCGGCCGACCTGGCCGGCTCCAACCTCACGCTGTGGTCCGGCGCCAAGGGCGTCAGCAAGGACACCGGCGGCAACTACATCTACTACGGCGTGCGCGAGTTCGGCATGGCCGCGATGGCCAACGGCATCAGCCTGCACGGCGGCCTGATCCCCTACACCGCCACCTTCCTGATGTTCAGCGAATACGCACGCAACGCGCTGCGCATGGCCTCGCTGATGAAGCTGCGCCAGATCTTCGTGTTCACGCACGACTCCATCGGCCTGGGTGAAGACGGCCCGACCCACCAGCCGGTCGAACAGACCGCCACGCTGCGCCTGATTCCGCACATGGATGTCTGGCGTCCGTGCGACACCACCGAATCCGCCGTAGCCTGGGCGCACGCCATCGAGCGTGCCGACGGCCCGAGCTGCCTGCTGTTCTCGCGCCAGAACCTGCCCTTCCAGACGCGCAGCGCACAGCAGATTGCCGACATCCGTCGCGGCGGCTACGTGCTGTCGGAAGCCGCTGACGGCGCACCCAAGGCCGTCATCATCGCCACCGGCTCGGAAGTCGGCCTGGCCATGGATGCGCAGAAGAAACTGGCCGAGGACGGCATCTCGGTGCGCGTGGTCTCCATGCCCTCGACCAATGTCTTCGATCGTCAGGACAGCGCGTGGCAGACCGCCGTGCTGCCGGCCGGCCTGCCGCGCGTGGCCGTCGAGGCCGGTGTAACCGACGGCTGGCGCAAGTATGTCGGCCTCGAAGGCGCAGTGATCGGACTGGACCGCTTCGGCGAATCCGCCCCGGCCGGCGACCTGTTCAAGTATTTCGGCATCACCGCGGATGCCGTGGTCGACGCGGTAAAAGCCCGCATCGCCTGATTGCACGACCGGGCCGGCCACAAGCCGGCCCGGGCACCAACCCACATGGAGTAACCGCATGAGCATCAAGATCGCGATCAATGGCTATGGCCGCATCGGTCGCTGCACCCTGCGCGCGCTGTACGAACTCGGTCTGCGTCATGAGTTCGAGATCGTCGCCATCAACGCCTCGGGCGACATCGCCACCAACGCGCACCTGACCAAGTACGACACCACCCACGGCCGCTTCGGCTTCTCCGTCGAGACCGAGGGCGACAACGTGCTGATCGTCGACGGCGACCGCATCCCCTTCTTCTCGACCAAGGATCCGAAGGGCGTGAACTGGGGCGCGCTGGGCGTGGACGTGCTGCTCGAATGCACCGGCGCCTACACCAGCAAGGCCAAGGCCCAGGTGCTGCTTGAACAGGGCGCAAAGAAGGTGCTGATTTCGGCGCCGGGCGGCGACGACGTCGACGCCACCATCGTCTACGGCGTGAACCACGAGGTGGTTACGGCCGCCATGACCGTGGTGTCGAATGCCTCGTGCACCACCAACTGCCTGGCACCGGTCGCCAAGGTGCTGCAGGACAACATCGGCATCGAAAAAGGCCTGATGACCACTATCCACTCCTTCACCAACGACCAGGTGTTGGTGGACGTGCGCCACAAGGACCTGCGCCGCGCCCGTGCGGCCGCGCACAACATCATCCCGACCAAGACCGGCGCGGCCAAGGCAGTCGGGCTGGTATTGCCCTCGCTGAAGGGCAAGTTCGATGGTTTCTCGCTGCGCGTGCCGACCATGAACGTGTCACTGGTCGACCTCACCTTCACCGCCAGCCGCGACACTTCGACCGAAGAGATCAACGACTTGATGAGGCAGGCCTCGCGCGGTGCGCTCAAGGGCGTGCTGGCCTGCAACGAGGATGCCCTGGTGTCGTCGGACTTTAACCACGACACCCACTCGTCGGTGTTCGACACCACGCAGACCCGCGTGATGGGCGGCAACCTGGTCAAGGTTCTGGCCTGGTACGACAACGAGTGGGGTTACTCCTGCCGCATGCTCGACGCCGCGCGCGTGGTCGCACAGGCCAAGTAAGCAGCCCCCACGCGCCCGCCGTGAGCGGGCGCGCTTTCATCCAGCACACGGACTCCCGCACATGAAGGTCAACCAGCTCAACGACATCGATCTCTCCGGCAAGCGCGTGTTCATCCGCTCGGACCTCAACGTGCCGCAGGACGAGGCCGGCAATATCGTCGAGGACACGCGCATCCGCGCATCCATCCCTTCCATCCAGCACTGCCTCGATGCCGGTGCGGCGGTCATGGTCACCTCGCACCTGGGCCGCCCGAGCGAAGGCGAAGTGCGCGCCGAAGACACGCTGATGCCGGTTGCAGTACGTCTTGGCCAGCTGCTCGGCCGTCCGGTCAAGCTCATCACCGACTGGATCGACGGCGGGTTCGAGGTCAAGCCGGGCGAAGTCGTGCTGCTCGAGAACTGCCGCTGCAACGTCGGCGAGAAGAAGGACGACACCACGCTGGCCAAGAAGATGGCCGCGCTGTGCGAGGTCTACGTGAATGACGCCTTCGGCACCGCCCACCGTGCAGAAGCCACCACCCACGGCATCGCACGCTTCGCGCCGGTGGCCTGCGCCGGCCTGCTGATGGGCGCCGAGATCGAGGCACTGACCCGCGCCACTGACAACCCCAAGCGTCCGATGGTGGCCATCGTCGGTGGCGCCAAGGTGTCGACCAAGCTGACCATCCTGAAAAAACTGGCCGGCAAGGTAGACCAGCTCATCGTCGGCGGCGGCATCGCCAACACCTTCCTGCTGGCTTCGGGCAAGCGCATCGGCGAATCGCTGGCCGAACCTGAGCTGGTCAAGGAAGCACAGACCATCATGGACATGATGAAGGCCCGCGGCGCCGAAGTGCCGCTGCCGGTGGACGTGGTGGTGGCCGACGAGGTATCCATGCTGGCGCGCGCCAACCGCATTCCGGTGTGCGACGTCGGCCCGCATGACCGCATCCTCGACGTCGGCCCGAAGAGTTCGGCCCGCCTGACCGACATCATTGCGCACGCCGGCACCATCGTGTGGAACGGCCCGGTCGGCGTGTTCGAGTACGACCAGTTCGCCGGCGGCACCAAGATGATGGCCTCGGCCATTGCGCATTCCGAGGCCTTCACGATTGCCGGCGGTGGCGACACGCTGGCGGCGATTGCCAAGTTCGGCATCTCCAAGGACATCGGCTACATCTCGACCGGCGGCGGCGCCTTCCTGGAGTTCCTCGAAGGCAAGACCCTGCCGGCCATCGCCGCGCTGGAAGAACGCTATCAGCCGTAATGCAACAAGCTGTGCGGTGGCTGGCTCAGGCCACGACCGCGATACTAGAATTCCCTGACAGATCATGCGTGCGCGCCTGACGCGCCGCCCAACGGAGAAGCACCATGGCACTCGTTTCGATGCGACAGCTCTTGGACCATGCCGCCGAGCATGGCTACGGCCTGCCCGCCTTCAACGTCAACAACCTGGAACAGGTCCAGGCCATCATGGAAGCCGCGGCCGAATGCGACAGCCCGGTGATCATGCAGGCCTCGGCCGGCGCGCGTAAGTACGCCGGCGAAGCCTTTCTGCGCCATCTGATCGACGCCGCCGTCGAGTCTTATCCCAACATCCCCGTCGTCATGCACCAGGATCACGGCCAGAGCCCGGCCGTATGCATGGCGGCGATCCGCTCCGGTTTCAGCAGCGTGATGATGGACGGCTCGCTGCTCGAAGACGGCAAGACCCCGTCGGACTACGACTACAACGTCGCCGTGTCGCGTGAAGTGGTCAAGCTCTCCCACTCCATCGGCGTCACCGTGGAGGCCGAACTGGGCTGCCTTGGCTCGCTCGAAACCGGCATGGCCGGCGAGGAAGACGGCATCGGCGCCGAGGGCAAGCTCGACCACAGCGCGCTGCTGACCGATCCCGAGCAGGCCGCCGACTTCGTCAAGCAGACCGATTGTGACGCGCTGGCGATTGCCATCGGTACCAGCCACGGCGCCTACAAGTTCACGCGTAAGCCCACCGGCGACATCCTGTCGATCGAGCGCATCAAGCAGATCCACGCGCGCATCCCCAACACGCACCTGGTCATGCACGGCAGCTCCAGCGTGCCGCAGGAACTGCTCGAAATCATCCGCCAGTACGGCGGTGACATGAAAGAGACCTACGGTGTGCCGGTCGAGGAAATCCAGACCGCCATCAAATTCGGCGTGCGCAAGATCAACATCGACACCGACATCCGTCTGGCCATGACCGCCGCGGTGCGCAAGTTCCTGTTCGAGAACCCCTCCAAGTTCGACCCGCGCGAGTTCAACAAGCCCGCCCGCGAGGCGGCCAAGTTCGTGGTCAAGGCGCGCTTCGAAGCCTTCGGCAGCGCCGGCATGGCCAGCCGCATCAAGCCGGTCGCGCTGGACAAGATGGCGGCCCGCTACAAGGCCGGTGAGCTCACGCAACTGGTCAAGTAATCGGCCGGGATCGATGTCGGCGCACGTCTTCACCTATGGCACGCTGATGTGTGCCGACATCATGCAGGCGGCCTGCGGTACGCTGCCTGCCGCCAGCGCCGCCCGACTGAGCGACTTCAGCCGCCACGCCGTGGCCGGGGAGGACTACCCCGGCATCCGGCGCAACGCCGGTCACACGGTGTCCGGCCTGCTTTACCTCAACGTCCAGCCGCAACAGCTGGCCCGCCTCGACGCGTTCGAAGGCGAGCAATACACGCGCGAAGAAGTCCTCGTCACCCTCGAGGACGGGCGCACGCAGACCGCCTGGACCTACGTTTTCAAGCCCGCGTTCGAACATCTGCTGCAAGCGCATGCCTGGGATTTCGACACTTTCCTGGCTGCCGGACATGGCCGCTTTCGCGCGCGCTACGCGGGTTTCCGGGCCGACTGAAGCCCTCGCCCCGAAATGGGGCATGTCGGCCACATGTTAGAATCGGCCCTCCCCACGCCCACCGGCGTGCGGCATCCGGACGACTTCCCGAAGGAGCGCCCCTTGTACTTTTTCCGTCCCTGGTCAGGCCTGATCGCTGCCCTTGCCCTCTTCATGTTGCTGCTTGCCGGCCCGGCTGCCGCAGCCCCTTCGGAAGCCCAGACGCCGGCGCCTGCCAGCGCTGAACAGCTGGCCGAACTGCTCGAGAACGAAGCCTCCCGCAATGCGCTGATCGAGCAGTTGCGACGCAGTGCCGCGGAAAGTACGGCCGCGCCCGCCGTCAGCGCACCCGCCGCTCCGTCATTGCCACAGCGCATCGCCGCAACGACACGCGCGGTGGCCGAACGCACGATGACCGAGGCGAGCGCCGCAGTCGCAGCGCTTAGCATGGCTCGCGAACTGCTGGGCCTGAGCGACACTTCGATGCTGGCGCGCGATGCCGGTCTGTTTGCGCTGTTCGCGTTTGCAGTGCTGATCCTGCATCAGGTGTTCCGGCGCATCGCCGAAGCTCCCTGCCACCGCCTCGAAACCTGGACGCAAGCAGGCGGCGACACCACCGTACTGCGCCGCATGGTAGCGGTGAGCGGCGCCATCGCATTGCAGCTCGCAGCCGTGCTGGCCGCCTGGCTTGCCGGCTATGGTCTCGCCCTGGTGATGCCCGGCGTCGGCGCCGACGGCAGCCTGCGCGTAGTCGACGCCTTGTTCCTGAACGCCTTCGTCATCGTCGAGGCCGTGCGCGCCACACTCGCCACCCTGCTGTCGACACGCTTTGCCGGCCTGCGCGCCGTCGGTTCCGGAGAGGAAACCGCCTACTGGCTAGCCTGGGCCTCGCGCATGAGCCTGTTCGCAGGCTACGGCTTGCTGCTGATCGCGCCGGCGGCAGCGCAGCTGATTGCGCCCGAAGTCGGGCGTGTCCTGACCCTGCTGATCGTGCTGCTGGCATTCCTCAAGGCCGCCGTCATCGTGCTGCAGAACCGCGCCCGCACCCGTGCGGCGCTTGAGTCGCTGGGCGAACGCATGCAGACCGGCTTTGCGCGCGTGGCACTCAACATGCTGGCGCGGGTATGGCACGCAGCGGCGCTGGGCTATCTGGGCGCCCTGCTGATCGTGGCGCTGTTCTATCCCGAGCAGGCGCTCGGCTTCATGTTTGCGGCCACGCTGCAAAGCGCGCTGGCGATGCTCGCCGGCGTCATCATGGCCCGTCTCCTGACGAGCGTGATCCTGCGTCGCATCCACCTTCCGGACGACACGCGCGCGCGCTTCCCGCTGCTCGAAGATCGGCTCAACGCCTACATTCCGGGCATGCTCAAGGTCGCGCGCTTCGTGATCCTGGCCGTCGTACTGGCGGTCATCATCGATGCATGGACGAGTTTCGACCTGGGGGTGTGGGCCGCATCGGACGCCGGCATGGCGGCCATCGGCCGGCTGGTCACCGTGTTCTTCATCATCGGGCTGGCCTTGCTGGCGTGGCTGCTGTCGGCCAGCTGGATCGAATACCGCCTCAACCCCGAGGTCGGCAGCGCGCCGACTGCACGCGCCAAAACCTTGCTGACGATCTTCCGCAACGTCGTGGCGATTGCACTGGTGGTGCTGACCACCATGGTGGTGCTGGCCGAACTGGGCGTGAACATTGGTCCGCTGATTGCCGGTGCCGGCGTACTCGGCCTGGCCATCGGCTTCGGCTCGCAGAAACTGGTGCAGGACGTCATCACGGGCCTGTTCATCCAGCTCGAACACGCCATTGACGTTGGCGATGTGGTCACCGCCGGCGGCGTCACCGGTGGCGTCGAGAAGCTCACCATCCGCTCGCTCGGCATCCGCGACTTGGCCGGCGTGTATCACCTGATCCCGTTCTCGTCGGTCGACATGGTGTCGAACTTCAACCGCGAATTCGGCTATCACGTCGGCGAGTACGGCGTAGGCTACCGCGAGGACACCGACGAGGTCGTCGAACACCTCAAGGCAGCCTTCGAGGAACTGCGCGCCGACCCGGATCACAGCCACAACATCATGGGTGAACTTGAAGTGCACGGCGTCACCGCACTGGCCGACAGCTCGGTCAACATCCGCGTGCGCATCAAGACCCAACCCGGCACACAGGCGCCCACAGGGCGCGCCTACAACCGTCTGGTCAAGCGTCACTTCGACGCGGCGGGCATCGAGATTCCATTCCCGCACATGACGGTGTATTTTGGCGAGGATAAACAGGGCAAGGCACCCGCCGCCAACCTGCGACTCATCGACGTCACGCCCGGCAAGGAGGAATAAGCCGGCCGGGCCCCACCTCAAACGATCGCATCAGGCAGCTTGCACATGAAGGTACTCGCGGTAACCGGTTCAAGCTTCTTTCGCCATCTGCTGGAACGGCATCTGGGCTTTTTGCCTGAACCACTGCACTTCGCCGAATCCATTGCCGATGCGCGACTCGCGCTCGGCATGCAGCCTGACCTGGTCTGCACCGAGCGCCATCTGACCGATGGCACGGCGCTGCATCTGGCGCGCGAAGTGCGCAATGAGCCGGCCACCCGCAACACGCCGGTCGTGCTGCTGACCTCCTCCGACGATCCGGGCGTGATGTCCGACAGTCTGGCTGCCGGCATTACCGAAGTCTTCAGCAAGGTCCATCTCGACCTGCTCGCGCAGTACGTCGAAAAGCGCATGCGGCGCGAATCGGCAATCGTCAAACTGTGCGGCCGCGCGCTGCTGGTCGAGGACAGCGTGCCGGTGGCCAACTTCATCAAGCGCGTGCTCGAAGAGCAGGGGCTCATGGTCGACACCTTCGCCAACGGTGAAGCCGCGCTGGTCGCCCTCGAAGAGCGCGAATACGAGGTCGCGCTGATCGACGTGCTGCTCGAAGGCAACATGACCGGACTGGGCCTGGTACGCGAAATCCGCCACGGCAACTCTGCCAACTCTGACGTGCCGATTCTCGCCATGTCCGGGCTGGAAGACTCGGCGCGGCGCATCGAACTGCTGCGCGAAGGCGCCAACGACTTTCTGTCCAAACCCATGCTCGAAGAGGAGCTGGCGGTACGCGTGCAGAACATCGTTCACATCAAGCACCTGCTCGACCAGACCGCCGGCCAGCGCGACCACCTGCGCCGTCTGGCCATGACCGACCAGCTCACCGGCGTCTACAACCGTCACTACCTCACCGAAGTTGCCGTGCGCCGCATCAGTGAAGCCGAGCGACACGGCATCCCGCTGACCCTGCTGACGCTCGACATCGACCACTTCAAGCAGGTCAATGACGAGCACGGTCACGAAACCGGCGACGTCGTGCTGGCCGAAACCGCCGCCGTGATCCGCAGCTGCTGCCGCCAGGGCGACGTGATCGCCCGCACCGGCGGCGAAGAGTTCGTGATGTTGATGCTCAACATGTCGGCCGACACCGCCTGCGGCTTTGCCGAGCGCCTGCGCCAGCGCATCGAGGACTCGCACCCTGCCGGCGTGGCGGTGACCGTGAGCATCGGCATGATCTCGACCACCGGTGAGGCCACCGGCGCCACCTTCGAGAGCCTGTTCAAGGCCGCCGACGCCGCGCTCTACGAAGCCAAGCGCAGCGGCCGCAACCGGGTCATCGTCAGCATTGACTGAAGCTTTCCCGCCCATCCCTTCACCACGGCCGACAGCATGAACACACGCATCGAAACCGATTCCATGGGCGAAGTAGCCGTGCCCGCCGACCGCTACTGGGGCGCCCAGACGCAGCGCTCGCTCGCCCACTTCGAGATCGGCCGCGAACGCCACCGCATGCCGCGCGCCATCGTGCGTGCCTTCGGCCTGCTCAAGCTGGCCGCTGCGCGCGCCAACGCCGAACTCGGCGAGCTCGACAACGAACTGGCGCGACTCATAGAGGCCGCCGCCCGCGAAGTCGCCGACGGCCGCCTCGACGAACACTTCCCGCTGGTGGTGTTCCAGACCGGCAGCGGCACGCAGAGCAACATGAACGCCAACGAGGTGATCGCCAACCGCGCCAACGAACTGGCCGGCCAGCCGCGCGGCGGCAAACGCCCGGTGCACCCGAACGACCACGTCAATCGCGGCCAGTCGTCGAACGACACCTTCCCGACTGCCATGCATGTCGCCATCGTGCTGCAGTTGCACGCCCGCCTGTACCCGTCAGCCCAGGCGCTGCGCGACACCCTGGCGACCAAGGCGCAGGCCTTTGACGATGTCGTAAAGACCGGCCGCACGCACCTGATGGACGCCACGCCGGTCACGCTGGGCCAGGAGATCAACGCCTGGGTGGCGCAGATCGACGCGGCGCTCGCCAACCTGCGCCATGCCGAACAAGGCCTGCTCGACCTGGCCATCGGCGGCACGGCCGTGGGCACCGGCCTCAACGCCCATCCGCGCTTCGGCGCGGCCTGCGCTGCCGAACTGGCCACGCTCACCGGTCACGCCTTCCGCTCGGCCGACAACCGCTTTGCACAGCTGGCCGCACACGATGCGCTGGTCAATGTCAGCGCCGCCTTGCGCACGCTGGCCGGCGCGCTGTTCAAGATGGCCAACGACGTGCGCTGGCTCGCCAGCGGACCGCGCACCGGCATCGGCGAACTCATCATTCCGGAGAACGAACCGGGCAGCTCGATCATGCCCGGCAAGGTCAATCCGACCCAGGCCGAGGCTCTGACCATGGTGTGTGTGCGCGTCTTCGGCAACGACTCCACGGTGGCCTTCGCCGGCACGCAGGGCAATTTCCAGCTCAACGTTTACAAGCCGGTGATGGCCCACGGCGTGATCGAGAGCCTGCAACTGCTGGGCGACGCCGCACGCAGTTTCGATGCGCATTGCGCGCAAGGCATCGAGCCGGACCGCCAACGCATTACCGAACTGCTGGAGCGCAACCTGATGCTGGTCACCGCACTGAATCGTCACATCGGCTACGATCACGCGGCCGAGATCGCAAAGAAAGCGCACAAGGACGGCACCAGCCTGCGCGAGGCCGCGCTGGCGCTGGGCCATGTATCCGCCGAAGATTTCGACCGCTGGGTCGACGCACTGAAGATGACCGCCCCCGAATGAGCGCTACCATCGACTGGAACGGCCCCGAGATCGTCACGCTGCGTGCCGCCATGCTGCGCTTCGCGCGCATCAGCCTGCGCGACGCGGGCGCGGCCGAAGACATGGTGCAGGAAGCCCTGCTCGCGGCGATTCAGGCCATCGAAGGTTTCGACGGCCGCTCCTCACTGAAAACCTGGATGTTCTCCATCCTGCGTCACAAGATCATCGACCACATCCGCAAGAGCAGCCGCGAGCGCCCGATGAGCGAGTTCGTCGCGGACGAGAACGAGGCCGATGCCAACCTCGACGCCATCTTCGGCAAGAAGACCCCGTGGAGCGACGCGCACTGGACCGACGAAGACCGCCCTTCGGAATGGCCCGAGCCGGAAGCTGCGCTGGAGCAGAAGCAGTTCTGGGATGTCTTCGATGCCTGCGTGCATCGATTGCCAGAGAACCTCTCGCGCGTCTTCATGATGCGCGAACTGCTCGACCTCGACACTCCCGAGATCTGCACCGAGCTGAACATCTCCACCAACAACTGCTGGGTCATCCTGCACCGCGCCCGCACCCGGCTACGCGGCTGCATGGAACACAACTGGTTCGACGAAGACGCCCCGAAATGCTGAACTGCCGCGAAACCACCCGCCTGATGTCCGAACAACACGAACGTGAGCTGAGCACCCGCGAGCGGCTGGAATTGCGCATGCACACGCTGGTGTGCACGGGCTGCAGAAACTACCGCAAGCAGATCGCCTTCATCCGTCGGGCCACCAAAGCCGTGCGCGAGGGCGATACCGAGTGAGCCCCCGGCCGAAACCCCTCCACCATCGCGGTTGTCGGGGCAGATGAACGGTTGCTACTATCTGCTGCATGTCTCGCTGGATCGCAATCCTTCTGCTGCTGCTGATGCCCTTCCAAAGTGCCTGGGCGGCCGTCGGCACGTATTGCGAACACGAGCAGGGGGCAACACCCTGGCACTTCGGGCACCACGCTCACACTCACGTGAGCAGTGACCACGAAGAGCCGCAATCGCCCAGTTCCAAAGCTCACTCCGATTGCGCCACGTGCAAGCTGCACGTCAAGACACTGGCCGCAATCACCCTCGCCCCCATCGCAACACCCACCACCCTCTTGCCTTCGGCCGCGCCACATCAGGCTGTCGGGCAAACACCCTACGCTCGTATCGAAAGGCCCAAATGGGCCGGCCTTGCCGCCTGACGGCGAGGCCTGAGACGCTTCCCTCCTCGTAGATCGCCCGCGCCGCTACCCGGCCGACGGCAAACGAACGTCCGCAAGCTTCGCCGATTCCCCATGACTCACGTACGGAGAATCGGATGTACCCCATTGACCGACTGCGGCCCGTGCCGCCATTGCTGTGCGCCCTGATCGTCGCGCTGGTACCCACGCACGCCATCGCGCAGGACACGAGCACCACTCACTTTCAGACCAGCGAAACGCAAACCGAAGGTCTGGCCCCGTTGTTCAACGCGGCCTGGCAGCGTCGCCCCGAAGCCCTGTCGCTGGGCACCCGCACAAGCGCAGCCGAAGCCGGCCGCGAAGCGGCCGGGCGCTGGTTTGCCGAACCGCCGTCGGCCGAGATCGCGCTGCGTACCGATCGCCTGAACCGCAACGACGGAGCCCGCGAATACGAGGCCGGGCTGGCCTTCCCGCTGTGGCTTCCGGGAGAGCGCGCACTGGTGCAGCGCAGCGCCGACGCCCGGATCGGCGCCGTCGGCAGCCGCGCGCGCCTGACACAGCTGGAGACCGCCGCAACGCTGCGTGAGGCCTGGTGGGCCTTGTACCGCGCAGCGGCCGAACTCGAACTGGCGGGCACCCGGCTCACCGCAGCCCGTGCGCTGGATGAAGACGTGGCACGCCGGGTGCGCGCAGGGCAGCTTGCCCGTACCGATGCCAACCGGGCCGAAGGTCTGGTTGCCGATGCGCAAAGCGAGCAGGCCGCCGCGCAGGCCGCGGAGACGCGCGCACGCCTGACCCTGCAGACCCTGACGGGCCACAAGGTGGTCACCCCGGACGCCACGCGCGTTCGGGCCGAACCGCAACCGGACGGCGCCGCAGGCATCGACGAATCTCACCCCGTGCTGGCAGCGCTGCTCGACGAAAGTGCCGCGGCACGCAACGCCGCAGCGCTGGCCAGCAAGCGCTCACGCGCCAACCCGGAGCTGACGCTGGGCGTGACTCGCGAACGGGGCCAGACCGGCGAGCGCTTCGAGCAGACACTCACCGTCGGCATACGCATTCCGTTCGGCGCCGGTGCGCAGCACCGCTCGGAGGCCGGCATGGCAATGGCCGACGCCATCGAGCAGGAAGAACTTGCCCGGCTGGAGCGCGACCGCCTTGACGCGGCGCTGCTGGCGGCACGCGCAGACCTGCACGCCGCCCAGGCCAGTCGCCAGGCTGCAGAAACCCGCTTCACGCTGGCCGACTCAACGCAACAGGCCATCGGCAAATCCTTCCGGCTGGGTGAGACCGCCCTGCCCGATCGCCTGCTGGTCGAACTCGAGACCTCCGAAGCGCGCCGGGCGCTGGTGCTCGCGCGCATCAATGAGGCTGAAGCCATTTCCACCTTGCGCCAGGCCCTCGGCCTGCTGCCGCAATGAACCGCCGCATACGAGGAAACCCCATGCAACGCTATCTGCCATCACTCGCGGCGCTTGCGCTCGCGTTGTGCCTGCACGCGCCTGCGACCCTGGCCGGCCCCGGCCACGATCACGGCGAAGAATCCCCGGCACAGGCCAGCGGCCCGGCCCACCCTCGCTTTGCCGCGACCGGCGACCTGTTCGAGCTGGTCGGCGTGCTCGAGGGCGATGTCCTGACGCTGTATCTCGACCACACCGACAGCAATGCGCCGGTCGAAGGCGCCGAACTGGAGTTTGAACTGGGTACCGAGACGCTGCCCGTGGAGGCCACCGGGCCCGGCACGTTCAGCGTTCACCTGCCGGCCGAACCGGAAGAAGGCGAATACGCCGTGGTCGCGACCGTGATTACCGCCGATGCGGCCGACGTGCTGGCCGGCACGCTGGACGTGCATCACGCGGACGAGGCGGCCGCAGAAGAACACGCCCACGCAAGCGCGTGGCTGCCATGGAGTATCGCTGGCGTGGCCGTGCTGGCGCTGCTCATCGTTGTGCTGCGTCGTGGCAAAACACGGGAGGCGCAGGCATGACGACCCGACCACTGAAGATTTGCCTGCTGGCCGTAATGATCGCGGCCGCAGCCCCCACCTGGGCTGGCCCCGGTCACGACCATGGCGACGAAGGCGGCATCGCCGTGGCGGGCGATGCGCCGCGCCGTCTGCCCGACGGCAGCGTATTCCTGCCCAAGCCGGCACAGCGCCAGATCGACGTGCGCACACAAGTGATCGAGCGCGCAGCACTGCCGCGTACGCTTGAGCTGAGCGGCCGGGTCGTGATGGACCCGAATGCTGGTGGTCTGGTGCAGCCCATGCAGGGCGGCCGCATCGAGGCCGGCCCCGAGGGGCTGCCGGAACTCGGCCACGCCGTACAACGCGGCCAGGTGCTGGCCTGGGTGGTGCCGGCCGCCGGCGCCATCGAACGCGCCGGCCAACAGGCGCAACTGGCCGAACTGCGCGCCGAACGCAGCAACGCGCAGCGCCGCCTTGCGCGCCTGCGCGAACTGGCCGACAGCGTCCCGCGCAAGGACATCGACGAAGCGGCCACCGCACTGGCCAGCCTGGACGCACGCATCCGCGCCACGAGCGAAGGCTTGCAGGGTCGCGAGCCACTGGTGGCGCCGGTAGACGGCGTGATTGCCGAGGCGCGCGCGGTTTCCGGACAGGTGGTCGAGGCGCGCGAAACGCTGTTCGAGATCGTCGATCCGACGCGCCTGCGCATCGAGGCGCTGGCGTATGAGCCCGAACGCATCACGCGCATCGCCGGCGGCAGTCTCGCCATCGGCGAACGCGCCGTGCCCTTGCGCCATGTCGGCACGGCCAGCGCACTGCGCGAGCAGGCGCTGCCGATCCGCTTCGCTGCCGACGGCGAAGGGCTGGACGGCCTCTCGCTAGGCCAGACGGTGCGCGTGCAGATACAGCTGGCCGAGGCCGTCGAGGGCTTTCGCGTGCCGGCTGCGTCCCTGATGAAGAGCCCGTCGAACCAGACCATCGTGTGGATCAAGAGCACGCCCGAGCGCTTCGAACCGCGTGTGGTCGTGGTCGAACCGCTCGATGGTGCGAATGTCGCCGTCACCTCGGGTCTGAGCGACGGAGACCGCGTCGTCACGCGCGCCGCCACGCTCCTGAACCAGATCCGCTGAGGAGGGACGGCACATGTTCAAGTGGTTACTCGATGCCAGTCTCGCCAACCGGCTGGTGGTCATCGTCGCGAGTCTGGCGGCGATGGCATGGGGCGCACTGACGCTGTCGCAGACGCCGGTGGACGTCTTCCCGGATCTGAACAAGCCGACGGTAACGCTGATGACCGAAGCCGGCGGCATGGCCTCCGAAGAGGTCGAACAGCTCATCACCTTCCCGCTGGAGACGGCCATGAACGGCCTGCCCGGCGTCGAATCGGTGCGCTCGGTGTCCAGCTCCGGCCTGTCGTTCATCTACGTCACTTTCGACTGGAGCACCGACATTTACCGCGCGCGCCAGATGGTGTCGGAACGTCTCGGGGCGATGGAGCAGGCGCTGCCGCCGGGCATCGTCGCGCACATGGGGCCGGTCAGCTCGATCATGGGCGAGATCATGCAGATCGCGATCCCCATCGATCCGGCGAAGATCTCGCCGATGGACGTGCGCGAATACGCTGACTGGGTGTTGCGGCTGCGGCTGATGTCCGTTCCGGGCGTCGCTCAGGTCATCCCGATCGGCGGCGAAGTGCGTCAGTTCCAGGTCCAGCCCGACACCGCCCGCATGCGCGATCTGGGCATCACGCACGAGGACCTGGCGGGCGCGCTGGAGGGCTTTGCGGCCAACACCTCGGGCGGATTCCTGGAACTGAACGGGCGCGAATACCTGATCCGCCACCTCGGGCGCACCTCGCGACTCGAAGACCTGCGCATGCTGGCGCTGACCGCACGCGCAGGTCAGCCGGTGCTGCTCAAGCAGATCGCCGATGTCAGTTTCGCGCCCAAGGTCAAACGCGGTGACGCCGGTTTCGAAGGGCAGCCGGCGGTCATCCTGGGCGTGCAGAAGCAGCCCACGGCCGACACCATCGCCGTGACCCGCGCCATCGAGACGGCACTCGACGAGATGAAGGCCTCTCTGCCCGAGGGCATGGCCGAACCGCGCGTCACCTTCCGCCAGGCGAGCTTCATCGAGGCTTCGATCGACACGCTGACCGGCAAGCTCATCGCCGCCTCGGCCTTCGTCGCCGCGATCCTCGCGCTGTTCCTCGGCACCCTGCGTCCGACGCTGATCGCGCTCACCGCGATCCCGATCTCGATCCTGCTCACGGTGCTGGTCTTCGACTATTTCGGCATGTCCATCAACACCATGACGCTGGGCGGTCTGGCGATTGCCATCGGCGGGCTGGTGGATGACGCGGTGGTCGATGTCGAGAACATCATCCGCCGCCTCAAGACCGCGCGGGCGGCGCATCCGGGGATTCGCCTGCCGCTGTTGTCGATCGTGCGCAGTGCGTCGCTGGAAGTCCGCTCGGGCATCGTCTACGCCACGATGATCATCGTGCTGGTGTTCCTGCCGCTGTTTGCGCTGCCGGGCATCGAGGGTCGGCTGTTCGTGCCGCTGGGCATCGCCTTCATCGTATCCACGCTGGCCTCGCTGATCGTTTCGGTCACGCTCACGCCGGTGCTGGCCTTCTACCTGCTGCCGGGCATGAAGTCGCTCGAACACGGCGACACCCGGCTACTGGCCTGGATCAAGCGCGGCTACGCCAAGGCGTTGGCACGCGTACTCGACCGACCCCGCCCGGCCGTCGCCGCCGGTGCTGTGGCGGTACTGCTGGCGGCAGCGGCCGTGCCGACCTTTCCGACCACCTTTCTGCCGCCTTTCAACGAGGGCACGCTGCTCGTCGGCCTGCGCCTCAATCCGGGCGTGACGCTGGCCGAATCGTCGGCGCTGGCGAGCGAAGCCGAACGCCTGGTGCGCGACGTACCCGAGGTCACGCATGTGGGCCGACGCAGCGGGCGGGCGGAACTCGACGAACACGCAGAAGGCGTGCACGTGAGCGAACTCGACATCGGCCTGATCCCGGCGGGCGAGCTCACCCGCAGCATGGACGAGATCCGCGCCGACCTGCGTGCCCGGCTGGCCAACTTGCCGGCAGCGGTAGCCATCGGCCAGCCGATCTCGCACCGCATCGACCACATGCTCTCGGGCGTGCGTTCGCAGATCGCGATCAAGATCTTCGGCGAGGATCTGGACGTGCTGCGTAGTCAGGCCGACGCACTGCGTGGGCGCCTGGCCGACATTCCCGGACTGGCCGATCTGGAAGTCGAAAAGCAGGTGCTGGCGCCACAGATCAAGGTGCGTCTGGACTACGCCGCCGCGGCCAGTTACGGCGTACCCGCCTCACGTGTGCTGTCCATGCTGCAGGCCATGGTCGAAGGCGAAGAGCTCGCGCAGATCGTCGAGGGCTCACGCCGTTTCGATCTGGTCGTGCGCCTGCCCGACACCGCGCGCACCGTTGAAGGCCTGGCGACGATGCTGGTCGACACACCCAACGGCTTTGTGCCGCTGTCGCGTCTGGCCACCATCGAAGACGGTGACGGCCCGAACCAGATCAGCCGCGACGACGGCCGCCGCCGTATCGTGCTGTCGGCCAACGTGCAGGAGCGCGCGCTATCCGAAGTGGTCGAGGACATCCGTACGCGCGTGGCCGAACATCCGCTACCTGAGGGCTACTTCATCACGCTGGGGGGCCAGTTCGAGGCGCAGGAGCAGGCCGCAAGGCTGGTCGGCCTGCTGGCGCTGGTGTCGGCCGCGCTGATGTTCGTGGTGCTGTTTTCCCGCTATCGCTCCTACCGCCTGGCTGCGCTGATCATGGCCAACATTCCGCTGGCGCTGGTCGGCGCGGTGATCGGCCTGTGGCTGTCGGGGCAGCCGCTGTCCATCGCGGCGCTGATCGGCTTCATCACGCTGGCCGGCATCTCGGTACGCAACGGCATCCTCAAGGTCAGCCATTACATCAACCTGATGCGCTCCGAAGGCGAGAACTTCGACCACGCAATGATCCTGCGCGGCTCGCTCGAACGCCTCAGCCCGGTACTGATGACCGCACTGGTCACCGC
Source organism: Pseudazoarcus sp. NS36 (assembly GCF_059703705.1). NCBI lineage: Bacteria > Pseudomonadati > Pseudomonadota > Betaproteobacteria > Rhodocyclales > Zoogloeaceae > Pseudazoarcus > Pseudazoarcus sp. NS36. The sequence continues at coordinate 483,519 of NZ_BAAKJA010000001.1, forward strand.
CTTCGCGCTCGCGCCGCTGCTGTTCGAGGCCGAACGCCCCGGCACCGAGATCCTGCATCCGGTGGCTGTGGTGATCTTCTCCGGCCTGATCAGCTCGACCCTGCTCGACACCTTCCTCACCCCTGCCCTGTTCTGGCTGTTCGGCCGGCGCGACACCGAGCGCCTGATGAACCAGAACGAGCAGGAAGCCTTCTGACCCGCCCACTTTCCAACCCAAGGAGTTCCGACATGAAGAAAACCACCCTGATCCTGCTCGCCGGCCTGCTCGTCGCCGCCCCGACAGCGATGGCCGGAAAAGACGACGGCCACGGCCACAGCCATGCCGAAGAGCATGCCCACGACCACGCTCCAAAGCACGGTGGCGTCGTCAGCGAAGCCAACGACTTTGATTTCGAACTGGTCTCGCAGGGCGGTCTGCGCCTCTACGTGCGCGACCACGGTGAAGCCGTGAACACCGACGGCGGCAGCGCGAAGCTGACCGTGGTATCGAAGGACGGCAAGCAGGACATCGACCTGAAACCGGCCGGCAACCATTTCGCCGGCACGGCGCAACTGCCTGCGGGCGCTCGGGTGGTCGCACGGGTGACCTTTGGCGGCAAGACCAGCGCCGTGCGCTTCACGCTGCCCTGATGCGCACCGGGCCGCCCGACCGGGCGGCCCGGATTACTTGGCGAAGAGCTGGGTATCGCGATTGCGGAAGGCCTTGAACTCCAGCGCGTTGCCGCTCGGGTCCTTGAAGAACATGGTTTTCTGCTCGCCGGGCTTTCCGGCAAAGCGCAGATAGGGCTCGATCTCAAACTTCACGCCGGCCGCACGCACACGCTCGGCCAGGCGCTCGAAGTCGTCCCAATCAAGCACGATGCCGAAATGCGGCACCGGCACGTCGTGGCCGTCGACCGGGTTGTGGTGCTCCTCGCCGGATGCCGGGGACAGATGCGCCACGATCTGATGACCGAAGAAGTCGAAGTCGATCCACTCCTCGCTGCTGCGCCCTTCGGGGCAGCCCATCACGCCGCCGTAGAAGGCGCGCGCCGCGGAAAGATCGGTGACTGGGAAAGCAAGATGGAAAGGGGCAAGCTGGCTCATGCGGAAGTCCTTGCGGGGGCTGTGACGTCCCGCAGTATAGGAAGCCCCACCAGCGCCGGCAGTCCGTAGCATCACCTAGCCGCGATGCGCTCCCAGTAGGAACGATGCGCGTCCGAGCCGGCCGGCCAGTTGGCGAGAAAGCGCCGCCGCCAGGCGGCTTCGTCAAAGGCCAGCGGCAGCGCATCGACATGCACGCCCTTGCGCAAGATCCCCGCCGACACGGCATGCGGTGCCGGTCGCAGCGAAATACGCGTGAGGCACCCGCGCGCATCACCCGGCGCATTGCCCATGCCGGCCGCGCCGTTGTTGATGACCACGCCGCCGTCGAAGCAGCGCAGCCCGGCCGCACAGGTATGACTGCTGGCGAACAGTTCGATGCGGGCACGCTCGAAGCAGCCCTCGATCCAGTCCCGGCAGGCCGGATCGTCCAGCTCGGCTGGGTCGAAACGCCAACCGGCGAGCGAATCGGCATCCCCGTGCACGACCGCGACCGCAAGATCGCCCACGCGCCAGCGCGCAAACATGGGCAGGCAGGCCAGCGCCGCAAGGATTTCGGGGTGGCGTGCGGCGGTGGTTTTGAGCCGCGCATGAATACGGTTGGATCGCTCAACGGTCGCTGCATCGACCACGTCCGGATAGGCACAGCCGCAGCCGGCCTCGCTGCCCGCTTCACCCAGCTCGGCCTCGACGTTTCCGAGAATGGCGGCGTGTGCCAACACACGACGGTTGATCGCCACAAAGTCGGCGTCATCGACGTTGAACCAGTTGAAATCGCCGTTGAAGACGATGCGCACCGGCCCGGGCTCGGCCGCCGCCAGCGCTTCGACGGCGTCCAGCGCGAACGGGTTGCCGTACAGGCCGCCAACCACATACAGCGTGTCAGCCACCTGCTCGGGCGCAACCGCCAGCGCCTCGGCGCCGTAGCGGTAGTGCAGCGGGCAGACCCGCCCGGCCTCGCTCACACGTTCGCCCGCCGACGGCTGGCCAGAGCAAAGGCGATGAAGCCGATCGACAGAATCACCACCGTCACCACCAGCAGTTTGGAATAGCTGTGGGTGACCCCGCTGAGATCACCGATCAGCGTGATGCGCTTTGAGTTTTCGAGGAAGTACACGATGGCACCCGCAATCGCCGCGACAAACGTGAGCTGAAAGGCCCACGGCTTGACCTCGCGGTCGAGCAGGATCGAATACACGATCACCGGCGTCAGGAACAGCGAGGCCGTGCCGCTGACCGCCACCGCCGCGAACAGGTCGTTGCTGCCGACAAACACCAGCGCCAGGCCACCCAGCGCGAACAGCAGCATGGCCACGCGGCCGGCATTGGTGCGCCCGCCGCCCAGCCCCATGTCGACCACCGCCAGTTTGGCCGCACTGGAGAAGGTCGAATCCATGGTCGAGGCAGCGGAGATCACCAGCGCAGCCGCCAGCACCAGCATGGCCGTGTCACCCATCAGGCGCGCCAGCGTGACCAGCAACACCTCGTCGCCGACGCGGTTCAGACCGGCAAACACGCCCAGCGCGCCGAAGGCCAGGATGCACAGCACCGAGATCCAGAAGGCATGCAGAAAGCTGCGCCGTGTGGTGTCGCGGTCGGCGATGAAACCGCGGTCCATCATGACCGGGTCGTGCATCGGGTAGCTCAGCACCTGCAGCAGCGCCACCACCAGCAAGACCCAGCCGGGCGCGGTGAAGTCGGGGCTGCTGGCCAGCGCGGCCGCAGCGTCAAAAGCCGGGTGCAACAGCATCATCGCGAACAGCAGCACCAGCAGCACGGCGAGAATGACCATCTGCAGCACGTCGGTGCGCAGCGAGGCACGCAGGCCGCCGAGCATCGAATACACCAGCGTCACACCGGCCACGGCGAGGATGGACCAGGTGTAGGCCGACGAACCGGCCACACCGAAAACGATGCCGACCACCAGCAGGTTGGCGAAGACCTCGGTGAGCAGGCGCATCGCCAGCAGGAAGTTGAAGCAGGCGTTGCCGAGCCGGCCGTAGCGCGCAACCAGGAAGGACTGCATGTTGCCGACGCCGTGGCGGAAGCGCAGCCGGTCGATGATCAGCCAGCCGGTCAGGAAGGAGCCGTAGTAGGCGGCATAGGCCAGCACCCCGGCGATGCCGAAGAAGTAGCCGAGAATCGCCGCGTTGAGCAGCGAGCGAGCGAAGATCCAGGTCGTGACTTGCGACAGCGTCAGCGTCCATACGTCCGGCGCAGCGCCGGTCGCGCTTGCGCCGCGGTAGAAGCCGTCGGCCGCCGTGACGCGCGGCGAGATCAGCACGCTGATCACTGCCAACACCAGCAGCCCTGCACTCAACAGCGTGATGTCCACACCGGCCATGTCCGTTTCTCCGTTTGCAATGAATGTTGCGCCTTGGTCGCCGGCACGGGCGAGTCCTTACAGCATCACGGCCGCAACGACAGATCGCCGAACCAGGCCGTGACGCGCCCGCCGGTGTTGTCGGTGTCGGCGCCGACCACGATGCCGGAAACGCGCGGAGCCGGTTCGCCGAACAGGCGCTGGAAATCGGCGGCGAGGTCGCGTTCGACACTCTGCCACTGTCCGGCGCGCTCATCGCCACTGTCGACGACGATCATGCGCACGCGGTCGGTGTAGGGGTTGGGGCCGGCCTCATCTGGCTGTTGTGCCGTGCCCCAGACATAGGCAATCGCGGCAGCTGGCAGTTCGACGTCGTGCAGGGTGCGCGCCAACGAAATCTTGAAGCGGTCGCCGAATCCGAGCTTCTCCACCGGGTAGTCGAACAGCACGTACACCCGCGCAGCGTAGTCGTCGCCAGCCTTGCGCGTGAAGTCGGAACCGGCCACGGCATTCGACACCTTCCAGCGCCAGGTCAGCTGCGTGGCCTCAACCGGCGCGGAAAACGCGTGCAGCCAGGTCGAGGCCGCGGCGTCGGACTCGATGCGCAGCACGCTCACACCGCCCTCCTCGACCAGCGCGAAATCGTTGCTGCGCTCGACCTTGGGCAAGGCCTGATGCATCCACGGCGCAGGCGGCGCTACGCCGGGCGGCGCTGACGAAAACGGCGTAATGCCGGCCGCGAAGGCCGGAGCACTCAACAGCCCCAGCAGCAAGACAGGGAGAACGCGGGCAGCAAGTGCAGTCATGAAGCAACTCCGTCGGGGAACATGTGTTGGTCGCTCGAACGTCGCGGCCCTTACAGACTCTCACGGTGCATCAACCATTCCCGGCGCGATGTGTAAGGATGGCACGCATCCGCACGACCAAGCCGCAACAGACCACTCACGGAGTCCCGCATGCACGCCACCCTCCCCCTGCTCCAGGCCACCGGCTTTCCGGCGATTCGCCGGCGCACGCTGACCACGCTGCAGGTGAACCTCGGCTACAAGTGCAACCAGACCTGTGTGCACTGTCATGTAAACGCTGGCCCGAAACGCACCGAGATGATGGATGCGGCCACACTTGCGCTGATTCCGCAGGTGCTGGCGGCGCGTGGCCTGACCACGCTGGATCTGACCGGCGGCGCGCCGGAGCTGAACGAAGGTTTCCGTGATCTGGTGGTGGCTGCGCGCCGTCTTGGCGTGCGGGTGATCGACCGTTGCAACCTGACCATCCTGTCCGAACCGGGGCATGAGGATCTGGCCGATTTCCTGGCCGAGCATCAGGTCGAAGTCACCGCTTCCTTGCCCTGTTACTCCGCCGCCAACGTCGACAAGCAGCGCGGCGACGGCGTATTCGACCGCAGCATCGCCGGTCTGCAACGCCTCAACGCGCTGGGCTACGGACGCGACGGCGAGCACGTGCTGAACCTCGTCTACAACCCGCAAGGCCCCAGCCTGCCGCCGGATCAGCGAGCGCTGGAAGCCGACTACAAGCACGCGCTGCGCGAGCACTTCGGCATCGAGTTCGACACGCTCTACGCCATCACCAACATGCCGATCCAGCGCTTCGGCAGCACGCTGATTTCGAAAGGTCAGTTCAATGACTACATGCAGCTGCTCAAGGACAACTACCTCGCCGCGAACCTGGACGGCGTGATGTGTCGCGATCTGGTCAGCGTGGACTGGCAGGGCTACCTCTACGACTGCGACTTCAACCAGCAACTGGGGCTGGCCCTGCCCGGCACCGGCCGGCCGCATCTGCGCGACCTGCTGCACGCCGACCTCGAAGCCCGACCGATCCGCGTCGCCGACCACTGCTACGGCTGTACCGCCGGGCAGGGGTCGAGCTGCGGCGGCGCATTGTGAGCGCGCAAACATGAAAAAACTCGCCCTTGTCGGCGTGATTCTGGTCGTCGTCATCGCCTTCTTCGCGCTCGATCTGGACCGCCACCTCACACTGGAAGCCCTCAAGCAAGGTCAGGCCGGCTTCGCCGAGCTGTACGCGGCCCACCCATGGCAGGTGCTGGGCGCCTATTTCGCGGCCTACGTGGTGATGGCGGCCCTGTCGCTGCCGGGTGCGGCCATCATGACCATCGCCGCCGGCACCTTGTTCGGGCTCGTTACCGGCACGCTGCTGGTGTCCTTCGCATCCAGCATCGGCGCAACGCTGGCCTTTCTGGTGTCGCGCTTCCTGCTGCGCGACGCAGTGCAGAACCGCTTCGGCGACCGGCTCGGCGCGATCAACCGCGGCGTGGAACGCGACGGCGCTTTCTACCTGTTCACGCTGCGGCTGGTGCCGGTGTTTCCGTTCTTCCTGATCAACCTGCTGATGGGCCTGACGCCGCTCAAGGCACGTACCTTTTACTGGGTCAGCCAGCTCGGCATGCTGGCCGGCACGGCGGTGTACGTGAATGCCGGCACGCAGATCGGGCAGATCGAACGCTTGAGTGACATCGTCTCGCCCGGTCTGCTGGCTTCGTTCGCGCTGCTCGGCGTGTTTCCGCTGATCGCGCGCTTCGTGATCGAGCGGATTCGCCGCAAGCGGGTGTACGCAAAGTGGCAGCGCCCGGCTCGTTTCGACCGCAACCTGATCGTGATCGGCGCCGGCGCCGGTGGGCTGGTATCGGCCTACATCGCCGCCGCCGTGAAGGCCAAGGTGACGCTGATCGAGGCGCACCGCATGGGCGGCGACTGTCTGAACACCGGCTGCATACCCAGCAAGGCCCTGATCCGCAGCGCCAAGGCCGCGCATCACATGCGTCAGGGCGAGCGCTACGGGCTGGAAGCAGCAGCGCCGAAATTCAGCTTCCGGGCGGTAATGGCGCGCGTACACGACAAAATCCGCGCCATCGAGCCGCATGACAGCGTCGAGCGCTACACCAAGCTGGGCGTGGAGGTGCTGCAGGGCTACGCGAAGCTGGTCGCCCCGTGGACGGTCGAAATCAAGCTCAACGACGGCACGCGCCAGCGCCTGACCGCGCGCTCCATCGTGCTCGCCACCGGCGCCTCACCGGTCGTGCCGGACATCCCCGGCATCGAGGACTCGGGTTACGTCACCAGCGACACGGTATGGGAACGCTTTGCGCAGCTCGACGAAGTCCCGCAACGGCTGGTGGTACTGGGCGGCGGACCGATCGGCTGCGAGCTGGCACAGGCCTTCGCACGACTCGGCTCGCAGGTGGTTCAGGTACAGCAGGGGCCACGCCTGCTGCCGCGTGAGGACGACGATGTTGCCGAGCTCGCGCGTGCCTCACTTGAAGCCGACGGCGTCGAGGTGCTGACCGGGCGCGAAGCGGTGGGTGTCGAGCGCGAAGCCGGCCGGCGCATGCTGGTGGTGCAGGGCGAGGCCGGCGTGCGCCGTATCGCCTTCGACGCGCTGCTCATCGCAGTCGGCCGCAAGGCCCGTCTATCCGGCTACGGACTGGAAGCGCTGGGCATTCCGGCCACGCGCACCATCCACACCAACGAGTACCTGGAAACCCTGTACCCCCACATCTACGCGGTGGGCGACGTCGCGGGCCCCTACCAGTTCACGCACACGGCCGCGCACATGGCGTGGTATGCGGCGGTCAACGGCCTGTTCGGGCAGTTCAAGCGCTTTGCGGTGGATTGGTCGGTGGTGCCGCACGTGACCTTCATCGACCCGGAGGTAGCGCGCGTCGGGCTGAACGAAGCCGAGGCGCGCGAGCAAGGCATTGCCTTCGAGGTCACGCGCTACGGCATCGACGATCTCGACCGCGCGATTGCCGACAGCGCCGACCACGGCTTCGTCAAGGTGCTCACCGCGCCGGGCTCCGACCGCATCCTCGGCGTCACCATCGTCGGTGAGCACGCCGGCGAACTGCTGGCGGAATACGTGCTGGCGATGAAGCACCGCCTCGGCCTGAACAAGGTGCTCGGCACCATCCACGCCTACCCGACCATGGCCGAGGCCAACAAGTACGTGGCCGGCGAGTGGAAACGCGCGCATGCGCCGCAGCGCGTGCTGGGCTGGCTGGCCCGCTACCACCGCTGGCGTCTTGGCCCGGCAGAGGCGGCGCCGCACGCGGAGCAGCGCATCGAACCGGGCGCCTGAAGCATGCGGCTCTGCGTGATCGTTCCGGTGCTCAATGAAGCCGCGCAGCTGCCCGGTCTGCTCGCCTCCTTGAGCGCACTCGACGCGCAGGTCATCGTCGTGGATGGCGGCAGCCGCGACGGCTCAGCGGATCTGGCCCGCAGCGCGGGCGTCACGGTAATCGACTCCGCGCCCGGCCGCGCCCGCCAGATGAATGCCGGCGCAGCTGCAGCGCAAGGCGAGGTGTTGCTGTTCCTGCACGCCGACACACAACTGCCGCCACAAGCGGATCGGCTGATCCGCAATGCGCTGGACGGTAGCCGGGTGTGGGGCCGTTTCGACGTGATAATCGATGGCCGGCCGATGATGCTGCGCATCGTCGCGGCGCTGATGAACGTCCGCTCCTGCCTGAGCGGCATTGCCACCGGCGATCAGGCCATGTTCGTCACACGTGCCGCCTTCGAGGCCGTCGGCGGTTTTCCAGAACAGCCGCTGATGGAAGACATCGAACTGTCCGCACGCCTGCTGCAACAATCGCGACCGGCCTGCGTGCGCCCGCCCGTACGCACCTCCGGCCGGCGCTGGGAAGCGCGCGGCGTGTGGCGCACCATCATGCTGATGTGGCGACTGCGCTGGGACTACTGGCGCGGCACTCCGGCCTCGGCACTTGCGGAACGCTACCGATGAACACCCGCATCATTGTCTTCGCCAAGGCGCCGCAAGCCGGGCGTGTCAAGACGCGGCTGATCCCGACCCTGGGCGCGGACGGCGCTGCCCGACTCGCCCGCGAGATGCTGACCCTTACGCTGCAATCGGCCGTCGAGGCCTGCTGTGGCACGGTCGAGCTGTGCGGAGAACCCCACCCTGAAGCGCCAGCCTGGGCTGACGTGGCACTGCCGTCCGGCATCGAGCATTCCGCCCAGGGCACAGGCGATCTGGGCCAGCGCATGGCGCGCGCCGCACAACGCGCCATTGCGGCTGGCGAACCGGTTCTGCTGATCGGCACCGATTGCGTGGAGATGAACGCCGCGGTGCTGCGCACGGCCGCGCAGGCCCTCGAAAACGCAGATGCCTTCATGCACCCGACCGCCGACGGCGGCTACGCCCTGCTCGGCCTGCGGCGCTTCGACCCCCTGCTGTTCGAGGGCATCGCGTGGAGTACCTCCACCGTTGCACGCGACACCCGCGCGCGCTTTGCCGCGCTGGGCTGGAAGCTTGCTGAAGGTGCTAGTCTTCATGATGTCGACGAAGCCGCCGACCTCGCAATGTGGCCCATGCGCAGCTGACGCAGGCGCTTACAAAGAAGCCTGCGCCACGACTCGCCGCAAACGCGGCCACAGACGGACAATCCAGACGTTATCAACCTCCGGAGGAAGCCCAATGAAACACGCAACGCTCGCCATTCTTGCAGCCGCCCTTGTCGTCGCCGGCTGCGCCAACAACCCCTACACCGGAGAGAACCGCAAGACCGCAACCGGCGCGACCATCGGCGCGGGCGCCGGCGCCATTCTGGGCGTAGGCGTCTCGGGCAGCAGCGACCGTGGCAAGGGCGCGCTGATCGGCGCGGCAGTGGGCGCCACCGTGGGTGGCCTGATCGGCCGTCAGATGGACAAGCAGGAAGCCGAACTGCGCCGCGACATGCAGGGCACCGGCGTGGACGTGGTGCGCGACGGCGACACCATCCGCCTGCAGGCGCCGGACAACATCACCTTCGACACCAACCGCGCCGACGTGAAGTCCCAGTTCCGCCCGGTGCTCGACCAGATCGCCAACAGCATCGGTCAGTACCCCGGCACCGTGGTGCGCGTGGAAGGCCACACCGACTCCACCGGCTCGGCCGCCTATAACCAGACCCTGTCGGAAAACCGCGCCAAGAGCGTGTCGAGCTATCTGATCGGACGCGGTGTGTCAGCGGCCCGCATCCAGGCCCTGGGCTACGGCTTCAGCCGTCCGGTGGCCGACAACGCGACCACCGCCGGCCGTGCGCTCAACCGCCGCGTGGAAGTGCTGATCATTCCGCAGGCGCAGTAAGCGCAGACTCCACCCCGGGCGACACGCGGTAGATGTGCACCACGGCTTCATCGCGTGAGCCCGGCGGCCACTGGAAGACTTCCTCGACCACCCGGCCAGAGGCTTTGAGTTGTGGGTCTTCGACCGATTTGTAGCCTAGCGCGATAAGCACCGGCTCAGTGGCTGCGTCGAGCAGGGCTTCGATCTCTCTCGGCCCACGCCACTTGCGCACGGTATGCAGGTACATCTGGAACGTCACCGGCGTGCCGTAGTGCTCCAGCGCATACGCATCCAGACCGCTGGCCTTGAAGGCCTCGGCCGCTTCGCGAATGCTCTCCGACACGTCCGTGTTCTCGGCACGTCCGCCCCAGGTGACGTGGTACTGGGCAAACAGCCCGCCCAGCACCAGCAGCAAGACTGCGCTGGCTGATACCCCGAAACGCCGCAAGCCCATGCGCCCGGCCAGACGTGCCATTTCACGCCCGGCCAGCAGAGCACAGGCCGGCCACAATGGCAGCAGGAGGTCGGGACGGTGATGCGCGGCAAGCGAGAAGATCAACAGGCCGGTCAGCACCCAGCACGTCAGGAAGCGCTCGAAGCGCCGCTCGACCACGTCTTCGGCAGGGTGTCGGAAGACCCTCCACAGACCATAGAAAAAGAATATCGAGAACGGCAGAAAGCGCAGCAACAGGTAAATGCTCGGCTTCACCAGATTCTCGCCAGGGCTGCTGCTCGACCGGACAGTCCCGGTGGCATGTCCTACCAGCTCCTGCAGGAACATCTTGTCGATGAGGTCCTGGCCCTGCTCCAGCCATGCCGCCACGAACCAGCCGAGCGTGATACTGAAGAAGGCCAGCAGGCCTGGCAAATGCGTGCCACGGGGGCGTGGCGTGGCGGGATCAGAGCGCCTCTCCCAGAGCACCGCCAGCAGACCCGCGGCGGCTAGCACCAGGGCCAACGGCCCCTTGGTCAGTGTGGCCAGTGCGCCTGCGATCCAGAACAGAGTCCACCCGCGCCAGTTGCCATCCCGTTCTTCCCAGGCACGCCAGGCTGCCAGCGCAGCAATCGTGATCAGCAACGTGAACAATGCATCCGAGCGCACCAGCGCGATGTGCTTGGAGATAAGGGGTGCCATAAGCATGGCAACTCCGGCCAGGCCGCCCGCCAGCAAACCGAAACGACGACGCCCGGCCTCGAACACCAGAAGCGCCAGGGCCATCATGGCAAGCATCGAGGGCAGGCTCATGGCCAGACGGTCGACGCCGAACAACATTGCGAATGGCGCGATGGTCCAGGTGTGCAGCGGCGGCTTGGAGAGAATGCGTCCCTGGATGTCATGCTGCGTGAGCCAGCTGCCGCTGCCCCACAGCAGATCCATGACATAACCTACGTTGCGATGCTGCGCATAGCCTTCGAGGTCACTCGGACCGGTGATGCGAATCAGAAATACCAGAACCACCAGCACACACAGCAAAGCAGCCCACACACCGCGCGAACGCACTACCCCTACCATTCCCACCTCATTCCGGTCGCGTGTGGCGACGCCACACCGAGTAAGCAAGAAACACCAGGACAATCACCCCGGCTGCCACCAGTTGCGCGGCGCCCTCCAGCGCCACATCGTCGGACACGCCGCTGCCCAGCAGAACGGCCACCACTCCCTGCGGCAGAAAACCAAGCAGGGTTCCCCACACGAATGCACGATTACGCACGGTGCTGAGCGCCAGCGCGATGTTGATGACTACGTTGCTGACGGGCAGACAGCGCACCAAAGCCACCGACAGCACCGTGGGCTGCACCGCAACAATGCGGGCGAAGAGGGGCCGATGGCCGAAACTCCGAATCAGGCAGTCGCGCCCGCCCCAGCGCGCGACGCGGAACACGATGAACGAAGCCAGCATACTGGCCAGCAGCGACAAACCCAGGCCGGCCCAGAATCCGAAGGCAAATCCACCCAGCGCATAGAACAGCAGGCGTGGCGTACCCACCGTCATCAGCGTGACGGTAATGCCGACAAACCACAGCGCCGCCTCGAAATCTCCGGCCTCCATCAACGCCCGCATCGCCGGACCGTCGCGCAGGCGCTCACCCACTGCGGTGAAATGCAGAAAGCCGAACAACAGCAAGGACACCATCAACAGGATCAACAACTTGCGCGAACCTCGCCCGGCCGCCTGACCGACTTCCTCGGCCACCCGCGGGTCGGCCTCGGCGTCCCGTGGCGCGTAGACTTCGCGATCCATTACGGGCGGTCTCCCGCAACGCGCTGGGCGCGTACCGCCCGGCGCAGATACCAGCGCACCCCGAAGCAGTCGCGGATCCCGCGCCAAAGCCGGTTGCCCACGCCGTATTTGGACACGCCGGAGCGGCGCTCGCGATGATTGACCTCATGCTCGATCACGCTGAAACCCTGCCCGCGCAGCAAGGTCGGCAAAAAACGATGCATGCCGTTGAAGACCGGCACCTCGCGCAGGGCTGCGCGTCGTACCACGCGCACGCCGCAGCCGCTGTCGGTCACATGATCGCCCGTGATCCAGTTGCGAAAGGCGTTGGCCACACGCGACGACGCGCGGCGCACGAGATTGTCCTGACGCCGCCGACGCACGCCGGTCACACAGTCACCGCCCTCGGCCAGCGCGCGCGCCAGCATGGCGGGGAGATCGGCCGGGTCGTTCTGGCCGTCGCCGTCCAGCGTGGCCACCCATTCGCCACGCGCAGCATGAAAGCCGCTCGCCACGGCAGCACTCTGGCCACAGTTGAAACGATGGAATACCGGGAAAAGTACGGGGTCGGACATAGCCCTCAACACATCGGCCGTGTCGTCAGTGCTGGCGTCGTCGACCACGATGACCTCGAAGCCGCCCTCGACGCCGGCCAGCGCCGCAGCCACCTCGGCAACCAGCGGCGCGACGTTTTCGGCCTCATTGAAAGCCGGGATCACGACGGACAGTCGCAGGTGCTCGGGCATCGGGACGTCGGGGGATGAATCGGGCATCAAGTCCGCCAAAAAATGCAAAGGACATTGCGGAGTCCGTCACCCCGCAAGCGTGAGTGCGCGATTGTCGCAGCAGGACAATCAATCAAACATCAATATGTATCAGTATTATACGGACCGGGTCTTCCACTGACCCTTCCCGACGCTGCCAAGGAACACCGTCCCCCCATGCCCGTGCCATTTGAACAACACCCATTGCGCCTGAGCCTCAACGACGAGGTACACGCCCGCCCGCCAGTACCGCTGCATTCGCCGGAAGCCGTCACCTATCTCGCCTTCCTCCATCACGACAGCAGCGCCGGACGTGAGCCGCGCCACCTCGAAGCGCTGACCGCCCGGCTGGGCCTGCCCGAACCCGCAACCGACTCCGGCCACGTCTTCATCGACGCTGGCGAGTTCCGCTTCAAATGGGAGCGCCACAACGAGTTCTCCAGCTACACTTTTTTCCGCAAGATCGGTGCCGGCAGTGATGTAGCCGACGATCACGCCCTGCAGGCGGTGCCGGACGAATGGCGACGTGACATTCCCGGTCAGCTGGTGGTCGCCACGCATGTGCTGGTACGCCCGAGCTCCGAGGTCGACCCGGAGGCGCTGGTCGCCCAGCATCTGGCCGGCACCACGCAGATGGTGGTGTCGAAGATTTCGCACGGGGCCGGCTGGGTGTTCACCGACTTCCGCATCACCGACGGTTTCTCGCGCTTTCTGGTGGTGAACGATTCGCTCACGCCGCGTCAGGCCGGCCGCACCGTGCAGCGCCTGACCGAAATCGAGACCTATCGCGTCATCGCGCTACTGGCCTTCCCGGTCGCCAAGCAGGTCGCACGCCTGCTCTCGCGCGCCGAAGACGAACTGGCCGACCTCGTACACCGCATGGGCCGCACCGAAACCTCCGAGGGCGAACAACGCGTCCTCAGCCGGCTGACCAAACTCGCGGCGGATGTCGAACAGTCCGTCGCCACGCAGACCTACCGCTTCGGCGCCGGCGCGGCCTACTGGGGGCTGGTGCGTGCGCGCATCGAGGAGTTGCGCGAAATCCGCGTCACCGGCTTTCCGACCCTGCGCGAGTTCATGGAACGCCGCCTGCAGCCGGCCATGGACACCTGCGCCACCATCGCGCAGCGGCAGGAAGACCTGTCCGGCCGCATCGCGCGCAACTCGGTGCTGCTGCGCACGCGGGTCGAGATCGAGCTGGAGCGCCAGAACCAGCAACTGCTCGAACAGATGAACCGCCGCGCGAAACTGCAGCTGCGGCTGCAGGAAACCGTCGAAGGTCTGTCGGTGGTGGCCATCACCTATTACGGCTCGCAGCTGGTCAACTATGTGGCCAAGGGTCTGGAGGCGCAGATCACCCCGGTCACACCGGAAGTGGCCACAGCCGTGGCGATCCCGGTGATTGCCGGACTGGTGTCGCTGAGCCTGCGCCGGATGCGCAAACGGCTGGCCGCGGAGAGCGGCACCGGGCGCGTATAATTCGCGCTTTTCGCCCAACCGGAGTCTTCTGCCGTGGCCACCCCGATGTTCAATTCGTCGATCTCCAGCCTGCCCCTGATCGCACGCGGCAAGGTCCGCGACATCTACGCCGTCGGCGACGACAAGCTGTTGATCGTCACCACCGACCGCCTGTCCGCCTTCGATGTCGTGCTGCCCAACCCGATTCCGGACAAGGGTCGCGTGCTCACGGCCACCGCCAACTTCTGGTTCGACAAGCTCGCGCGCATCGTGCCCAACCAGCTCACCGGCATCGACCCCGAGAGCGTCGTGGCCGAAGACGAGCGCGAACAGGTGCGCGGCCGCGCGCTGGTCGTCAAGCGCCTCACCCCGCTGCCCATCGAGGCCGTGGTGCGCGGTTACCTGAGCGGCTCGGGCTGGAACGACTACAAGGCCACCGGCGCGGTGTGCGGCATCGCGCTGCCGCCCGGCCTGCAACAGGCCACACAGCTTCCGATGCCGCTGTTCACGCCGGCCACCAAGGCCGAGGTGGGCGATCACGATGAGAACATCTCCTTCGAGCAAGCCTGCGTGGCGTGCGACAAGGCGCTTGCGGGCGTACTCGCAGGCACCGGCAAGACTGGCACGCAACTGGCTGAACAGGCCCGCGCGGTGGCAACTGCGCTGTACATGGAAGCGGCCGTGCATGCGCAGAAGCGCGGCATCATCATCGCCGACACCAAGTTCGAGTTCGGCATTGACGCAGCCGGCACGCTGCATCTCATCGACGAGGCGCTGACGCCGGATTCCTCGCGCTTCTGGCCGGCCGACAGCTACCGCGTGGGCATCAGCCCGCCGTCCTTCGACAAGCAGTTCGTGCGCGACTATCTGGAAACGCTGGACTGGAACAAGAAGGCGCCCGGCCCCGAGCTGCCGCCGGACGTCATCGAGAAGACCGCGGCCAAATACCGCGAGGCTTTCGAGCGCATCACCGGCAACACGCTCGGCTGAAATGAACACCACGGCATCCGGCCGCAATCTCGCCCTCGGGGTGGTGATTGCGGCCTACATGCTGTCCTTCTTCCACCGCTTCGCGCCGGCCGGCGTGGCGGACGACCTCGCAGCCGCCTTCCAGACCACCGCCGCTTCGCTCGGCGTGCTGGCCGCGACCTATTTCTACGTCTACGCGCTGGTGCAGATTCCCACCGGCATCCTGGTCGACACCGTCGGCCCGCGCCGCACTCTGCTGGGCGGCGGGCTGCTGGCCGCCAGCGGCAGCCTGATGTTCGCGCTGGCGCCGGACCTGGGCACCGCCATGGTCGGGCGCACCATCATCGGCCTGGGCGTAGCGGTGGTCTTCGTCGCCATGCTCAAGCTCATCGCCCTGTGGTTTCCGGAGAATCGCTTCGCCAGCGTGGTGGGCCTGTCCATGTTGCTCGGCAATATCGGCTCGATGCTGGCCGGCACGCCGCTGGCAGCGCTGTCCGAGCTGGTGTCGTGGCGCACCGTGTTCGTCGGCACGGCGGGCATCTCGCTGCTGCTGGTGATTGCCACGTGGGTGCTGGTGCGCGAGGTACCGCGCGAACGCGCCGCGGGCTTCGACCGCACGGCCATCCTCGACGGGCTGTTGAGCGTGCTGAAGAACCGCCGCACCTGGCCGGCGGTGATGGTCAACTTCGGGCTGTGTGGCAGCTTCTTCGCCTTCGGGGGGCTGTGGGCCACGCCCTACCTGATGTCGGTGCATGAACTGGGGCGCATCGCCGCAGCCAACCACATCTCGCTGTACTTCGGAGGCTTCGCCATCGGCTGCCTGCTGATCGGCACGCTGTCCGACCGCATCGGCCGACGCAAGCCCGTGCTGTTCTGCACCGGATTGCTGTGCTGCGCGATCTGGCTGGTGTGGCTGTCAGGCGTGCGCATGCCGGTCGCCGTCAGCCTCACACTGTTCGGGCTGATGGGCGTCGCCACGGCGGCCTTCACGCTGTCCTGGGCCTGCGCCAAGGAGGTCAATCCACCGCATCTGTCGGGCATGAGCACCAGCATCGTGAACATGGGCGGCTTCGTCTCGGCCGCACTGCTGCAACCCGTCGTCGGACTCATCATGGACCGCGGCTGGGACGGCGCCATCGTCGCCGGCGTGCGTCAGTACGCGCCCGACACCTTCACCCCGGCTCTGGCGCTGCTGACCGCCATTGCAGCAAGCGGCACGCTGGCCGCACTTTTCCTGCGCGAGACGCGCTGCCGCAACATCTGGCGTCCGGTCTAGGGCCTGTTCGCAGCCTTGCCATCGCGGTCGCAAGTTGCGCCTTCACGATCTATGTTGAAAGCAGATCGCACGCCCTTGTGCGCATCGACTGCTCAGATCAGGAGGATCGCGCCATGGAACAGCACACCAACCCGCTCGACCAGCATTTCCACCTCCCGCACGTCCGTCGCATCGAGCCCTCGCGCCCTATCGCGTGGCTGCGCATGGGATGGCAGGATCTGAGCGGCAACCCGGTCGCCAGTCTGGCCTACGGCATCGTGTTGGCGCTTGCCGGCGCGCTGATCCTGAGCCTCGCGGACAGCATGCCCTATCTCTTCGTTGCAGCGGTCTCGGGCTTCTTCCTGATCGGGCCGATCGCGGCCGCAGGCTTGTACGAGATCGCGCGTCGCGAGGAGCAAGGCGAGGTCATCGGCTTTGCCGATTCGCTGCGTGGCCTGCGCGGTCACGGCGATCAGCTCATGTTCTTCGGCGTCTTCCTGGCGCTCACGCTGCTTGCCTGGGAACGCCTTTCCGCCATCCTGTTTGCGCTGTTCGGGCATGGCGAGACAGCCATCGTCGGCAACTTCTTCCGCGACATCTTCATGTCCGGCGCGCAGCTCGAATTCATCGCCGCATACGTGGTGCTCGGCTGCATGCTGGCGGCCGTGGTGTTCGCGCTGTCGGCCGTCGCCATCCCGATGCTCATGCATCGCGACACCGATGTCGTCACCGCGATGATGTCCAGCGCACGTGCCGTCTCGAGCAATCTGCGGGCCATGACACTGTGGGCCGGCATCATCGTGTCGCTGATGGTAATCGGCTTCGCGACCTTGCTGATCGGCCTGATCGTGATCCTGCCGGTACTGGGCTATGCCAGCTGGCATGCGTACCGCGAACTGATCGAATAAACCCTTCCGGCGACTGCGCCCCGCGGTCGTCGCCCCCGGTTAGAATGAAACGCGAACCGCCGCCGCGCGCGGCGGTCGCAGTCAGTATTGCCGTTTCATTCGACCGAGGCCCCATGTCCAATCCGTTGCTCGACTTCACCGCCCTGCCCCGTTTCGACGCCATCCGTCCGGAGCACGTCGAACCCGCCATCCGCGAACTGATCGACGAGAACCGCCGCCTGATCGACGCCAAAGTCTCCGACCCCGCCGCGCCCACATGGGACGGTTTCGTTTCGCCGCTGACCAACGCCGGTGAGCGCCTCGGCCGCGCCTGGGGCGTGGTTGGCCACCTGCACAGCGTGTTCGATGTCCCCGAATGGCGTGAGGCCTACAACCACATGCTGCCGGAGGTCTCGAGCTTCTACGCCGACATTGGGCAGAACCTCGCACTGTTCGAGAAGTACCGCGCGCTGCGTGACAGCACCCAATACGCCACGCTCTCGCCGGTGCGCCAGCGCATCCTGGACCATGAAGTGCGCGACTTCCGGCTGGCCGGTGCCGAACTGCCGGACGCCGACAAGCCGCGCTTCAAGGAAATCCAGGAAGAACAGTCCGCGCTCGCCGCGAAATTCTCCGAAAACCTGCTCGACGCCACCAATGCCCATGCCGAGTGGATCAGCGATGAGGCCGATCTGGCGGGGGTCCCCGACGACGTCATTGCCGCCGCCCGCGCCGCAGCCGAAAAGGCCGGCAAGCCGGGCTGGAAGTTCACGCTGCACATGCCCTCCTATATGCCGGTAATGCAGTACGCCGACAGCCGCTCCCTGCGCGAGCGCATGTACCGCGCCTACGCCACGCGCGCCTCAGAGTTCGGCGACGCGGCGCTCGACAACGGCCCGCTCATCGGCCGCATCCTCGCGCTGCGCGCCGAGGAGGCGCAGATGCTCGGCTACGCCAACTTCGCCGAAGTCTCACTGGTGCCGAAGATGGCCAATTCGGCTGCCGAGGTACTCGACTTCCTGCGCGAACTCGCCGCCAAGGCCAAGCCCTTTGCCGAACGCGACCTGGCCGAGTTGCGCGACTTTGCCACGCGCGACCTGGGCATCACCGACTTGCAACCGTGGGACGTGGGCTATGCCTCGGAGAAGCTGCGCCAATCGCGCTATGCCTTCTCCGAGCAGGAAGTGAAGCAGTACTTTCCCGAGCCCAAGGTCATCGACGGCCTGTTCGGTGTGGTCCAGCGCCTGTACGGCGTCACCATCTTCCCCGACCAGGCACCCACCTGGGACGCCGACGCGCGCTTCTTCCGCATCGAACGCGACGGCACCACCATCGGCCACTTCTACCTCGACCTGCACGCGCGCGAAACCAAACGCGGCGGCGCGTGGATGGATTCCGCCCGCAGCCGCATGCACTCGCGCGAAGGCGTGCAGACACCGGTGGCCTATCTGGTGTGCAATTTCTCCGGTCCGTCCGAAGGCAAGCCCGCCACCTTCAGCCACGACGACGTACAGACCCTGTTTCACGAGGCCGGCCATGGCCTGCACCACCTGCTCACGCAGATCGACGAGGTCGCGGTGTCCGGCATCCATGGCGTCGAATGGGACGCCGTCGAGCTGCCCAGTCAGTTCATGGAGAATTTCTGCTGGGAATGGGACGTGCTCTCGGGCATGACCGCCCATGTCGATACCGGTGAGCCGCTGCCCCGCGCGCTGTACGACAAGATGATTGCCGCCAAGAACTTCCAGAGCGGCATGCAGACCGTGCGCCAGCTCGAGTTCTCGATGTTCGACCTTCTCATCCACAGCCAGCTTCAGCCTGAAGGCGGCCGCGTACCGGTCGAGCACGTGATGCAGGTGTTGGCCGACGTGCGCCGGGAAGTCGCCGTCATGACGCCGCCCGAATGGCACCGCTTCCCGCACAGCTTTTCGCACATCTTCGCGGGCGGTTACGCCGCCGGCTACTACAGCTACAAGTGGGCCGAAGTGCTCTCCGCGGACGCCTTCGAAGCCTTTGAGGAAGCTGGCGCGCACGGCGGTTCGTTGCTCGACCCGATCACCGGCGAACGCTTCTGGCGCGAGATCCTCGCCGTCGGCGGCAGCCGCCCGGCCATCGAATCGTTCAAGGCCTTCCGCGGCCGCGAGCCCAAGGTCGACGCACTGCTTCGCCACAGCGGCATGGTGGCGGCGTGAAGATCGCCAGCTGGAACGTCAATTCGCTCAAGGTGCGCCTGCCACACGTAATCGAATGGCTGGCTAACAACCAGCCCGACGTGCTCGGTCTGCAGGAACTCAAGTGCGAGGACAAGGGTTTCCCGCTGGCCGAAATTGAAGCAGCCGGCTACCGAGCCGTCTTCAACGGCCAGAAGACCTACAACGGCGTCGCCCTGCTCACGCGTGTGGAGGCGCAGGACGTCGTGCGCGACATCCCCGAGCTGGGGGACGAGCAGAAGCGCATCATCGCCGCCACCATCAACGGCGTGCGGGTGGTGTGCGGGTATTTCCCCAACGGCCAGGCTGTCGGCTCCGACAAGTTCGAATACAAGCTGCGCTGGCTCGAAGCCCTGACCGCCTGGCTCAAGGACGAGATCTCGGCTCATCCGAAGCTCGCGCTGGTCGGCGACTTCAACATCGCCCCCGAAGACCGCGATGCCCACCCGGACTGGAGCGACGAAATCCACGTCTCGGAACCCGAACGCGCTGCGTTCTTCCGCCTCGAAGCGCTCGATCTGAAGGACGCCTTCCGGCTGTTCACGCAGCCGGAGAAAAGCTTTTCCTGGTGGGATTACCGCATGGGAGCCTTCCGGCGCAACTTCGGACTCCGGATCGATCACATCCTGGTCACGCCGCCTCTGGCTGAAACCTGCACCGCCTGCGTCGTCGACAAAACGCCACGCAAGCTCGAACGCCCCTCCGACCACGCGCCGGTAGTGGCCGAATTCAGTCTCTGACCGGGAGAAGCATCATGACCAAGAACGTCGGTTCCATCGACAAGACCATCCGCATCGTCGCCGGTCTCGTGCTCATCGCACTGGCCATCATGGACGTCGGCACGCCCTGGACCTGGGTGGGCGTATTGCCGTTCATCACCGGGCTGATGGGCACCTGCCCGGCGTACACACTGTTCGGGGTAAATACCTGCCCGAAGGACTGAGGGCGGCGTACCACCCGATCAAGAACTGAGGGGTAAGACAGCTGCGGGCCACCCCGATGCTGTCTCACCCCCTGGCATTACCGGCGACCGGTGTACTGGTCGCCGCCAGAAAATTGCCCGATTACTTGCTCTTGCTCCAGTCCGGCGCCTGGCACATGTCAGCAGGAACAAGATCCTTGTCACACACGCAACCTGCCGGGTAGCTGCCGGCATAGGCGGTCTGGACCGCTGCGGGGCTCCAGAAGCCGGTACGCCAGCACAGGCCGGAACCGCTGGTGGCAATCACCTTGCGGCTGTCGAGCACGTACGGAGAGACGCCCTTGTCGTCCGTGGTGAAGGAGATTGCGACGTCCTTGGACTGCGCGGTTGCCGAGGTCGTGGCCATGCCGATTGCGGCGATTGCGGCCAGCCCGAGCAGTTTGGTTTTGGTTTGAATATTCATGTTCTGTCTCCGTCCCTATAGATAGTGATCGTCTGCACCCATCCTCACCCGGCGTTCGCAGGAATCATCGGGTCAGGTCTGAAACAAGCATCGTGTTGCTCCGCGCAGCACTGCGCGGCACATCCATAGCAATTCAACAGCACCTGCATACAGCATCCGCAAATCAATGCGCACGTGCTACGACGGGCCCCTGGGGCCTGTTCGGACTGGTGCAAGCCGTATCCGTTACGCATGGACTGCAGCGTAGCCGAGCGCATGACGCATCACAACTGCGTTGTCAGATTTCATCCACAGGGCTGCACGCAGGTCAGCGTGCGCGGTGGACGTGATTGGCGATGGCGATGTAGTCGGCCACGGTGAGGCGTTCGCCTCGCAGACCGGGATCAAGGTCCAGCGCCTGGAAGTCGGCGTCGGAGAGGAACTCGCGCAGGGTGTTGCGCAAGGTCTTGCGGCGCTGGCCGAAGGCCGCAGCGACGATGCGGGAGAACAGGGCTTCGTCGTCGGGCCTGGGGCGGTCCGCGGGGAGCGGGACCATGCGCACGATGCTGGAGGTGACCTTGGGCTTGGGGCGGAAGGCTCCGGGCGGTACGTCAAACAATCGCGCCATGGCGAAGCGCTGCTGCAGCATGACCGACAGGCGGCCATAGTCGGGCGTGTCCGGCTCGGCGGCCATGCGCAGCACGACCTCCTTCTGCAGCATGAAATGCATGTCGCGCACGCCATCGGCAAAGCCTGCCAGATGGAACAGCAGCGGCGTGGAGATGTTGTAGGGCAGATTACCGACGACCCGCA
This sequence comes from Pseudazoarcus sp. NS36, assembly GCF_059703705.1. Classification (NCBI taxonomy): domain Bacteria; kingdom Pseudomonadati; phylum Pseudomonadota; class Betaproteobacteria; order Rhodocyclales; family Zoogloeaceae; genus Pseudazoarcus; species Pseudazoarcus sp. NS36. The sequence goes on from NZ_BAAKJA010000001.1 coordinate 504,972, forward strand.
ACGACGTGCCGAGCGAGGCGAAGTCGAAGGCCAGCGCATCGCCTTCGTGAATGGTGAGCTGATCGGGGCCGTAGCGCTGCTTGAGGCGGGCGATGAGGTCGCGGTCGATCTCGACGACGTTCAGGTGGCCAAGGCGCTCGACGATGGGATCGGTCATGGCGCCGAGACCGGGGCCGATTTCGACCATGGTCTCGCCCGGCTGCGGGCGGATGGCGTCGACGATCTTGCGGATGATGTTGGGGTCGGACAGGAAGTTCTGGCCGAAGCGCTTGCGCGCGCGATGTTCAGACATGGCGACCTACGATGTCGACGGCGAGCTGCATGGCAGCAAAGAGACTGCCGGGGTCAGCGCGGCCCGTGCCGGCCAGATCCAGCGCGGTGCCGTGATCGACCGAAGTGCGCACGATGGGCAGGCCCAGCGTGACATTCACGCCACCACCGAAGCTCGCGTGCTTGAGCACCGGCAGACCCTGATCGTGATACATGGCCAACGCGGCATCGGCACCTTCAAGCGTGTGGGGCACGAACAGCGTGTCGGCCGGCAGCGGGCCGATCAGCTGCATGCCTTCGGCGCGCAAGGCGGCCAGCACCGGTTCGATGACTTCGATCTCTTCGCGCCCCATGTGACCGCCCTCGCCCGCGTGCGGGTTGAGACCCGCAACGAGGATGCGCGGCTTGCTGATGCCGAAACGCGCGACCAGATCACGATGGAGGATGCGCAGCGTGTCTTCCAGCACAGCCGGGGTAATGGCAGCCGGCACGGCGGACAGCGGCAGATGGGTGGTGACCAGCGCCACGCGCAGACCACCGCCGACCAGCATCATCACTACGCGTGGCGTGGCGGTGCGCTCTGCGAGGTATTCGGTATGGCCGGAAAAGGCAATGCCGGCTTCGTTGATGACGGCCTTGTGCACCGGAGCGGTGACCATCGCAGCAAATTCACCCGACACGCAGCCGTCGATGGCGCGATCCAGCATGGCGAGTACGTGCCGCGCGTTGGCGGGATCGACGGTGCCGGCATGGCAGGGTGTCGCCAGCGGCACATGCAACACATCGAGCACACCGGGTTCATGTCCGGCGCCGGGCGCATACGCACGCACGCGAACACGCCCGGACAGCACGCCCAGGCGTTGCTGCTGCAGGGGAAGATCGCCGATCACGACCGGGCGCACGCCCCAGTCATTCAGCGCGAGATGCGCGCACAGTTCGGGGCCGATGCCGGCGGGCTCGCCGGCTGTTACGGCAATGACGGGGCCACTGCGGGCCATCACTCGCGACCCAGACGAATCTCTACGTAGGTGGAGTCGCGCAACTCACGCAGCCAACTCTCGTATTCCTCGTTGGCTTTGCGCTCTCGCAGCGAATTGCGTGCCATCGCCCGGGTACGCTCTTCGGTCACGTCCTGGACGCGACGCTCCAGCACCTCGATGAGGTGCCAACCAAAGGGCGAACGCACCGGCTGACTGATTTCACCGATTTCCAGCGCATCCATTGCCCGCTCGAACTCCGGCACGGTGTCGCCACGGTAGACCCAGCCCAGATCACCGCCGCGCGCCGAGGACAGATCCTCGGAATGCACCTTGGCGAGGTCCTCGAACTTCTGGTCGCCATAGACAATGCGCTCACGCAGCGCCAGCAGCCGAGCCTCGGCTTCTGCGTCGGGCAGGATCTCGGAGGTCTTGATCAGGATGTGACGCGCCCGCGTCTGGTCGACCTTTTCAGTGATCTGCGCAGCGCCGCCGCGCACATCCACCAGCTTCACCACGTGCAGGCCCGCGGCGCTGCGCATCACCGGCGAGACTTCACCCGGCTTGAGCGTACGCACGGCGTCGGCAAACAGCGCCGGCAGGCGGTCGCGGGTGCGCCAGCCAATTACGCCACCTTCGGTCGCATCCTGCGCATCGGAGAATTCGGCAGCCAGTTGCTCGAAGGGCTCGCCCGCCGCATGGCGGCGCAGCACTTCCTGCGCCTTGGCGTCGAGTGCCTTGAAGTCGCCCTCGCTGACCTCTTCCGGCACACGGATCAGGATGTGGGCAACCAGCACTTCGTTGCCGGTAAAGGCGTCGGGGTTGTTGGCGATGAAGTTGTCGACCTCAGCCTCGGTGACTGCGACTTTGCTGTCGACCTGGGACTCGCGCAGCCGGGAAATCAAGATCTCGTTGCGGAGGTTCTCACGGAAGGATTTCCAGGAAATACCCTCCCGCTCCAGCGCCTCGCGCAACTCCGCTTCCGTCAGCCGGTTGTTCTCTGCAACCCGACCGATGGCACGGGACATGGTGGTTTCTTCCACCCGGATGCCGATCTCTCTCGCGCGCTGCAACTGGGCGCGTTCGTTGGTCATGCGCTCAAGCACCTGCTCCGCCAGCACGTTGTTCGGCGGCCGCTCGATGTTCTGGGCACGCAGCTGCTGCACGACCCGTTCCATGGCGGAGCGCAGCTGGACGTAGGTAATGACCTCGTCCCCGACCACTGCGACGACGCGATCCACAGGCATGGCACGCTGTGCCGCCGCAGGGCCGGTGTGCAGCAGGCCGTACAGGCACGTGGCCGCGACGAGGACGGAAAGACAACGGGCGAACGTGGCTTGAATGTTCATTGGAAACAGCAACCTGAAAAACCTCAATTACCGAAATACGGATCGGAAACCGGCTCGTTGATTACGCCGTAGCCGGGCACACTGCGCCGGATCAGGCTGTCCGGGTTCGAGCCGAGCCCGCCCAGACCGGTCAGCTCGAGCTGGAAGAACAGCGCCGTGTTGACGTCGTTCGGGTTGATCGCAAAACGATGCACCGCCGTGCGCAGCGACCAGCAGCCGCAGCGACTGACGTACTCGAGACCCAGCAGCGCCTCGGTGGTGCGCTTTTCTTCCAGCGAGCGGGTCACGCGACCGACACCATACCAGCGGCCGCCGAGCGGCCACTGTCCGGAGATATCCACGTCGCGGATATTATCTTCAGCGCCTTCGATCGCGCGCCGATAGCGGTAGCTGAGGTTCAATACCTTGAGGTGCTCGGGCTGAAAGCGCAGACGCACGTTGGTACGCTCAGTGGTCTTGTTCTGCGGGCTGTATTGGGTGCCAAGATCCAGCGACAGCGAACGCGAAATCCGGCCCGAGAAGGTGGCCAACAGGTCAGTACGGGTGCGATCCACTCCTTCTTCATCAGGATCCCGCAGGAAAACACGACGGTCTTCACGATAAAAACGCTGCGCCACGGTCGCGCGCAGACGCTCAATGCCGGTATTGCTCTCGATGAAGCGCGTCGTCAGCGCTGCAGTGACCTGATCGGCATCGCCAATCCGGTCGATACCTGAATAACGGTTCTCGGAGAAGATCTGCGCAAAACCAAAATCGTAGCTCGAAGTATCAAACAGCGGAATGTCGCGCTGATCCTCGTACGGGATGCGCACGTAGTACAGACGAGGCTCGAGTGTCTGCAAGGTGTTGCGGCCGAACAGCGTGGACTCGCGATCGAAGTACATGCCGGCGTCGAGCGAGAAGATCGGCAACGAGCGGGTGATCGACGTCGAATTGGCTTCATCCAAATATGGCGTTGTAAGGTCGTAGCGTGTGTAATGCACCCCGACTTTGGGTTTGATGTACCAACCCGGGCGCCTGAAGTTGAGCGCAATGTGCGGATAAGCACTAAATCGCTTGCCCTCGGTGTATTCACGCACTCCAAGGTCAATCTCAGTTTCGTCGCGATGGCGGAAATCTACGTATTCGCTCTCGAAGCCGACCTCCAGACCGCCCGGCAGGTCGGCACGACGCGCATTCAGCGTGAGTTGTGGCAAGCGCTTGTAAGGCGAATCGACGTCACCCAAAGTCTGATAGCTCTGAGCCAGAGCCGACGCACTCCACCAGCCACCGTGGTAGTCGATGCGTCCCTCGCGCAGCAGGTTGCGCCGCGACGAGACTTGCAGCGTGGAGCTGAGATCCTCGAAGTACTCGTCGTCGGTGACGCCGTTGAAGTTCAGCGATGCGCGCAGCCGATCGGTGATGTTGTGGCGGTGCTGAATCGACGCCAGACCGCGCGCCTCGCCGGTGATCTTGTCGTTCGCCAGCCACTCCAGGCGCGTCTGGCCTTCGTAGTTGTCGCCCAGGTAGCGTGCTTCGGCACCCAGCTGCAGACCGCGCTTGGTCATCAGGCGTGGCACCAGCGTAACGTCGTAGTTCGGCGCGATATTGAAGTAATACGGTACGGCCAGATCGAAACCGGTCTTCTCCGAAGCCGCCACAGTCGGCACCAGGAAGCCCGACTTGCGCTGATCGCCCAGCGGGAAACTCATGCTCGGCCAGTACAGCAACGGCACGCCCTTGAAGACCAGCGACGTGGATTTGGCGACACCGACCTGGGTGTCATAGTCGAGATCGATCGAACCGGCCTTGATGTACCAGTCGGAGCTTTCAGGCTTGCAGGTGGTCCAGGTGCCGTTTTCGAGTACGTACTGGTTCTCGCCCTCGAAACGCAGCATCGAGGCTTCGCCGCGAGCGACAATGGTGCGCTCGACGCCGGTCTCCTTGGACACCGACTTGACCGTGAAGGCGTACTCCGGGGCCACGAATTCGCCGGTCTGCTCGTACACCACGAGGCGGCCACGATCGCTGGTGATGACGTCGTCACCCTGCTCCAGACGGACATTGCCCTCGACGGAAATCTCGTCGGTCAGCTCGTTGTAAGTGAGGCGTTCAGCAGTGACCTTGAAATCGTCTTCGCGAACGATCTCGGCCTGCCCTTCGGCAATCACCTCGACCGAACGCAGACCGCGGATGCTTTGGGCGCGCACCGTGGTGCGGCCGTCACTGATCTCGGGACGCAGGCTCATCGCCGGAGCAAGCGCGCCGCCCGCGGCTGAGGCCGGCGAGACAATTCTGCGCTCGCCCAGCAGCGACGGATCGACGCGCAACGGCGCCATCGCTCCGGCATGAGTCAGGCCGGGGAACATGAGCAGAAGCAGGGCCAGAACCCTGGGCCGCCGACCTTCGAATGTGCTATCGCGCAAGCGCTCTTCCCTCTCGCTCATGTTCGGTCAGGCCTGGCCCTTTGATAAACTTGCAAAATTCTACACCAGCATTGCGGAGAACCCGTGCATAGACGCGCTCAGCTTGAAACCTGGCTTGCCTCGGTACTGCCCGATCGGACCATCGAGCTCGACACGGCCTCGGCCGACGCCAGCTTTCGCCGCTACTTTCGTGTACGCGGCGCCGGCAACGCACCCAGCCTGATCGCGATGGATGCCCCGCCCGAACATGAAGACTGCCGCCCATGGCTCTCCGTTGCAAGACTGTTTGCATCCGCGAACGTGAATGTGCCGCACATCGTCGCCGAAAACCCCGAGCAGGGCTTCATTCTGATGTCCGACCTGGGGAACACCACCTACCTGCAGGCGCTCACCCCCGACAACGCCGCGTTGCTGTATGCCGATGCTCTAGGCAGCCTCGTTGCCGTGCAGCTCGCCAGCCGACCGGGCGTGCTGCCCGAGTATTCGCGAGCGCTGCTCGAACGCGAGATGCGGCTGTTCGACGAGTGGTACATCGGCCGCCACCTCGGTGCCGAACTCGACACCGCCGGGCGCGAAGCGCTCGAAAAGGTCTATGAACGGGTGCTCGCCGTGAACCTAGCTGAGCCGCAGGTCTTTGTGCACCGCGACTACCACTCACGCAATCTGATGCATCTCGAGCAGGGCAACCCCGGCATCATCGATTTCCAGGACGCGGTGTATGGCCCGATCAGCTACGACCTCGTATCGTTGCTGAAGGACGCCTACATCCACTGGGAAGAATCCTTCGAGCTCGACATGCTGATCCGTTACTGGGAAGCCGCCCGCAAGCTCGGCCTGCCGGTGCGCGCCGACTTCCCGGACTTTCACCGCGACTACGAGTGGATGGGCGTACAGCGCCACCTCAAGGTGATGGGCATCTTCGCGCGGCTCGCGCATCGCGACGGCAAGACCGGCTATCTCAACGACATCCCGGTCGTGCGCACCCACCTGCGTCGCGTATGCGCACGCTACGGCGACCTCAAGCCGCTGCTGCGCCTGCTTGATCGCCTCGAACCCGAAGCCGTTGCCGTCGGCTACACATTCTGACGACGCGCCAATGACACGCGCCATGATCCTCGCCGCCGGCCGCGGCGAACGCATGCGTCCGCTGACCGACACCGTTCCGAAGCCACTGCTCGAAGCCGGCGGCAAGCCACTCATCGTGTGGCAGATCGAGCGCCTGCGCGACGCGGGCTTTGCCGATATCGTCATCAACCACGCCCACCTCGGCCACAGGATCGAAGCCGCACTGGCCGACGGTGTGGCGCTCGGCGTGTCGATCCGCTACTCACCGGAAGCCGTTGCGCTCGAGACCGCCGGCGGCATCCGCCAGGCCATGCCGTTGCTCGGGCCGGAGCCCTTCATCGTCGTCAATGGCGACATCTTCTGCGATGCCGATCTGGTGGCCGTGCGCGAGGCGGCCACGCACCTGAGCGCCGACGGCGACCTCGCCCACCTCGTGCTCGTTGCCAACCCGGAACACCATCCGGCTGGCGACTTCGCGCTCGCGGACAGCCGCATCATCGAAGACGGCCCCGCGCTGACCTTCTCCGGAATCGGCGCCTACCACCCCGCCCTGTTTGCCGACCTGACCGCTGGCGAACCGGCGCGACTCGCGCCACTTCTGCGTGCGGCCATTGCGCAGGGGCGAGTCTCCGGCACCCCGCATGAAGGTCAGTGGATCGATGTCGGCACGCCAGAGCGGCTGCAAGAAGTGGATCGCAGGCTGCGGACACCGCCCGGCCTCACCGGGTAGCGCCCTGCACACCGAGACCACCAAAAACAAACGCCGTCCCGGCAGTGCCATAATCTCGCCATGAATACCGTCACAGAACGCCTCACCCCGGACATCGCCCCGTTCCGCGCCCGCCGCGAGCGCCTCATCGCCCGCATGCAGGCCGCAGGCGGTGGGGTGGCCGTACTGGCCACCGCGCCGGAGCGCGCACGTAACAGCGACACGCACTATCCCTACCGCCACGACAGCCACTTCCACTACCTCACCGGCTTCGGCGAGCCGGAAGCCATCGTCGTGCTGATCGCCGGTGATACGCCGAAAAGTGTGCTGTTCTGCCGCGAAAAGAACGAAGAGCGTGAGATCTGGGACGGTCGCCGCTGGGGGCCGGATGCGGCCCGCGAAGCCTTTGGCTTCGATGAAACGCACGCGGTCGAGGACTTCGACGCAACGCTGCCCGAACTGCTCACCAACCAGCCCTTGCTGTGGTGCGGCTTCGGCTACGACGACGCGTGGGATGCACGCATCACCCGCGCGCTCAATGCCGTGCGCGCGAAGACCCGCGCCGGCTCGACGGCCCCGCACAGCATTCGCGACGCGCTGGCCGAACTCAACGAGATGCGCCTGATCAAGGACGCCTCCGAACTCGCGATCATGCGGCGCGCGGGGCAGATCTCCGCCGACGCCCACTGCCGCGCGATGCGCGCAACACGCCCGGGCCGTTTCGAGTACGAGATCGACGCCGAACTGCTGCACGCCTTTCGCAGCGCGGGCAGCCAGTTTCCGGCCTATCCGTCGATCGTTGCCAGCGGCCCCAACGCCTGCATCCTGCATTACGTCGAGAACGACCGCCGCATGGCGGACGGCGACCTGCTGATGATCGACGCCGGCTGCGAACTCGACGGCTACGCCTCCGACATCACCCGCAGCTTCCCCGTGAGTGGCCGCTTCACCGACGCACAGCGCGACGTCTACCAGCTGGTGCTGGCCGCCCAGCATGCCGCGCGCGCCGAAACCCGACCGGGCCAGCACTGGAACGCCGCACACGAAGCCGCGGTGAAAGTGCTGGCGCAGGGCATGCTCGACCTCGGCCTGCTCACCGGCTCCTTCGACGCCGTGATGGAGCAGCACACCTACCGTCGTTTCTACATGCACCGCACCGGCCACTGGCTGGGTCGCGACGTGCACGACGTCGGCGAATACAAACAGGATGGTGAGTGGCGCACGCTGGTACCGGGCATGGTGATGACCATCGAACCGGGCTGCTACATCCGCCCCGCCGACGACATTCCGGAAGCCTTCTGGAACATCGGCATCCGCATCGAGGACGATGCCGTCATCACCGCCGACGGCTGCGAATACCTCACGGACGGTGTGCCGCGCGAAGTCGACGAGATCGAAGCGCTGATGCGCGACGGAGCATGAGCGACGCCGCCCGGCCGCTCGAAGGCGGCGCTCGTCCAAAGCTGGCTCTGCACAGCGCAAGCGACCGGAGGGCAGTCCAGTGACCGACGCGGACCTGCTCATCGTTGGCGGCGGCCCGGCCGGACTAGCGCTGGCGCTGTCGCTGGCCGACTCGGGCAAACGCATTGTCGTGGCCGACGCGCGCGACCGCGACGCCGTCACAAGCGATCCGCGCGCACTGGCGCTGGCCCACGGCTCCCGCCTGATTCTCGAACGCCTGGGCGTATGGCGCGGGCTCAACGCCACGCCAATCGAAACCATCCATGTCTCGCAACGCGGCGGCTTCGGGCGCACCGTGCTGCGTGCCACCGAACTGGGCGCACCGGCCCTCGGCCATGTCGTTTCTGCCGGCGTACTGACCGGAGCACTGCGCGCCGCGGCAGACGCCGCGGGCATCGAAGTGCGTGACCACACCCGTGTCGGCGAAGCCACACTCGAAACCACCCGGATCAGCGCGCAGCTCAACGACGAGCCTGTCAACGCGCGACTGATCGTGCGCGCCGAAGGCGGCCCCGGCGATGGCGAGGCCGTGAAGAGCCGCGACTACGGCCAGCACGCGCTGATCGCCACGGTGTGCCCGCGCGACGGACACGGCCGACTGGCCTTCGAACGTTTCACGCCGGAAGGCCCGCTCGCACTGCTGCCCTTCGGCGACGACTACGCCAGCGTGCTGGTGGTCTCTGACGACACGGCTGACCGCCTCGCGGCGCTCGACGATGCGGCCTACCTCGCCCATCTGCAGCAGACCATTGGCGGGCGCACCGCACTCGCCTCCGTCGGCCCCCGCGTGCGCTACCCGCTGGCGTTGCGTTATCGCAGCAGCGCGGTCGGACCGCGCACGGCGTGGCTCGGCAACGCCGCCCAGACCCTGCATCCGGTCGCCGGCCAGGGCTTCAACCTCGCACTACGCGACGTGCACTCGCTCGCCGCGGCCCTGCGCGACGCCGCAGACCCCGGCGACCCTGCACTGCTCGCAGAGTGGGCGCGCGGCCGCCGACTCGACCGTGCCGGCACCATCGGTTTCACCGACGGCCTGATCCGTGTCTTCGCCAATGATTTCGGGCCGCTGTCGGTCGTGCGTGGCCTCGGGCTCACGGCACTCGATCTGTGCAGCCCGCTGCGCGGCTTCGTCGCGCGACGCATGATGTTTGGCGCGCGAGCCTGGCCCTGAACGCAAGCCAGGCAAGCGTTGCGGACGTGCAACTGACAAGCGTCCGGCGCTCAGACCGGGACACCGAACGTCGGATGCGCACCACCACGCGTCGTTTATCTGCCTTGTGCGCCTACTCCGTCGGCCACGCCGGCCGGCCGCTGCGGTAGAATGGCGCCCTTCCCCACCCCACCCGGAATTTCGTCGCCCATGCAGTTCGCCGGCTTCAATCTGCGCAACAACCTGTTCGTGGCACCGATGGCCGGCGTGACCGACCGTCCGTTCCGCCAGTTGTGCAAGAAGCTGGGTGCCGGTGTCGCGGTGTCGGAAATGGTCACGTCCAATTCGCTGCTGTACGGCAGTGCCAAGACCCAACGCCGCGCCAACCACGACGGCGAGGTCGATCCGATCTCGGTGCAGATCGCCGGCGCCGACCCTTCGATGATGGCTCAGGCGGCCAAGTACAACGCCGACCGCGGTGCGCAGATCATCGACATCAACATGGGCTGTCCGGCCAAGAAGGTGTGCAACGTGATGGCCGGCTCGGCGCTGATGCAGGACGAACCGCTGGTCGCGCGCATCCTTGAAGCCGTGGTGTCGGCCGTGCCCGATACGCCGGTCACGCTCAAATTCCGCACCGGCTGGAACCGCGAGAACAAGAACGCCCCGCTCATCGCACGCATCGCCGAAGAATCCGGCATCCGCGCGATCGCCATTCATGGCCGCACGCGTGCCGACCAATACACCGGTGATGCCGAATACGACACCATCGCGCTGGTCAAATCGCAGGTGACGATTCCGGTGATCGCCAACGGCGACATCACCACGCCCGAAAGAGCCCGCTTCGTACTCGAATACACCAAGGCCGACGGCGTCATGATCGGCCGTGCGGCGCAGGGCCGGCCGTGGATCTTCCGCGAGATCGAGCACTTCCTGGCCACCGGCCAACTGCTGCCGCCACCGCTGGTCACCGAAATCCATCAGGTATGCCGCGAACACCTCGCCGACCTCTACGGTTTCTATGGCGAGGAAACCGGACTGAAGGTCGCCCGCAAGCACATCTCCTGGTACACCAAGGGGCTGGCCGGCTCGGCGGCTTTCCGCAAGATGATGAATACGCTGGGCGACATCGACAGCCAGACGGCAGCCGTAGACGAGTTCTTCGGCCTGCTCGCCGAGCACGACACCCGACTGCACTACGAAGAAGACCCCCTGCAGGAGCTCGCCGCATGAGTCGCGAGAATGACATCGGAGAATGCGTGCGCCGCACGCTCGACCAGTATTTCTGCGACCTCGATGGCGAACAGCCTTCGGCGATCTACGACATGGTGATCCAGCATGTCGAACGCCCGATGCTGGCCTGCGTCATGGAACGCGCCGGCGGCAACCAGTCGGTGGCGGCCCGCATGCTCGGCATCAACCGTAACACCCTGCGCCGCAAGCTGTCCGAACACGGCCTGCTGTGACCCCGCGCGCCCGCCGGGCGCGCTTTTCCCGCTGCATCATTCGAATCCATGAAAGTCACCCAAGCCCTACTGAGCGTCTCCGACAAACGCGGCGTTCTTGATCTCGCCCGCGCGCTCGACGCACTCGGCGTCGCCCTGCTGTCCACCGGCGGCACCGCCGCCATGCTGCGTGAAGCCGGCCTGCCGGTTACCGACGTATCCGAGCACACCGGCTTCCCCGAGATGCTCGGCGGCCGCGTCAAGACCCTGCACCCCAAAGTGCACGGCGGCATCCTCGCGCGCCGCGACCTGCCCGAGCACATGGACACCATCGCCGCGCACGGCATCACGCGCATCGATCTGGTGGTGGTGAACCTCTACCCCTTCGAGCAGACCATCGCCAAGGCCGGCTGTACGCTCGAAGACGCCATCGAGAACATCGACATCGGCGGTCCGGCCATGGTGCGTGCAGCCGCCAAGAACCACGGTGACGCGGCCGGCGGCGTCGGCATCGTCACCGACCCGGACGACTACTCGGCCATCGTCGAAGAACTGCAGAGCAATGGCGGTGCGCTGTCGTACAAGACCCGCTTCGCACTGGCCGCCAAGGCCTACACGCACACCGCGCGCTACGACTCGGCCATCTCCAACTTCCTGACCTCGCTGGCCGACGACGGCAGCCGCGCGGCCTACCCCGAGCGCTTCCAGATCGCCTTCGACAAGGTGCAGGACCTGCGTTACGGCGAGAACCCGCATCAGAGCGCCGCCTTCTACCGTGAGCCGCATGCGCCGGAAGGCTGCATCGCACGCTACACGCAGTTGCAGGGCAAGGAACTGTCGTACAACAACATCGCCGACGCCGATGCGGCGTGGGAATGCGTCAAGGCCTTCGACACCGCCGCCTGCGTCATCATCAAGCACGCCAACCCGTGTGGCGTGGCGCTCGGCCTCAACGCCGCCGACGCCTACGCCAAGGCCTTCCAGACTGACCCGACCTCCGCCTTCGGCGGCATCATCGCCTTCAACTGTGAAGTCGACCGCGTCACCGCCGAAGCCGTCTCCAAGCAGTTCATGGAGGTTTTGATCGCCCCGACCTTTGCGCCGGACGCGCTGACCCTGCTGGCCGAGAAGAAGAACGTGCGCGTGCTGCAATGCCCGCTCGGCGCCAGCGCCGGCGCGCTCGACTTCAAACGCGTCGGGGGCGGTCTGCTGGTGCAGAGCGCGGACGACGCCCACATCCAGATCGGTGATCTCAAGGTGGTCACGAAGCGTGCACCGACCCCGACCGAGCTGGCCGACCTGCTGTTCGCCTGGCGCGTGGCCAAGTACGTCAAGTCCAACGCCATCGTGTACTGCCGCGACGGCATGACGGTCGGCGTCGGCGCCGGCCAGATGAGCCGCGTCGACTCCGCCCGCATCGCGTCGATCAAGGCCGAGAATGCCGGTCTGAACATCCGCGGCTCGGTTGTTGCCTCGGACGCCTTCTTCCCTTTCCGTGACGGTCTGGACGTGCTCGCCAACGCTGGCGCCACGGCGGTCATTCAGCCCGGTGGTTCAATGCGTGACGCCGAAGTCATCGCTGCCGCCGACGAACACGGCGTAGCCATGGTGTTCACCGGCTTCCGCCATTTCCGTCATTGAACGCTCTGCAACCCCACAACGACAAAATCCCCGACTCCACATGAAAGTTCTCGTCATCGGCTCCGGCGGCCGCGAACACGCCCTGGCCTGGAAACTGGTCCAGTCCGGCAAGGTCACCCGCGTACTCGTCGCACCCGGCAATGCGGGCACCGCGCTCGAACCCCAGGTCGAGAACTTCGAGGTCACGAAGATTCCCGACCTGATCGAACTCGCGCGCGCTCAAGAGGTTGCCTACACCGTGGTCGGCCCTGAAGCGCCGCTCGCCGCGGGTGTGGTGGACGCCTTCCGTGAAGCCGGCCTGCCGATTTTCGGCCCCGCGCAAGCCGCCGCCCAGCTCGAATCGTCCAAGGATTTCGCCAAGCGCTTCATGGTGCGCCACGGCATCCCGACCTCGAAGTACGAGACCTTTTCCGACGCGACCGAGGCACACGCCTATGTCGAGCGCGAGGGTGCGCCCATCGTCATCAAGGCCGACGGCCTGGCTGCGGGCAAGGGTGTGGTCGTAGCGATGACGCTCGAAGAGGCGCACGCCGCCATCGACATGATGCTGCTCGACAACAAGATGGGCGACGCTGGCGCGCGCGTGGTCATCGAAGAATTCATGCGCGGCGAAGAAGCCAGCTTCATCGTCATGGCTGACGGCACCAACGCCTTGGCGCTGGCCACCAGCCAGGACCACAAGCGCCTCAAAGACAAGGACGAAGGCCCGAACACCGGCGGCATGGGCGCCTATTCGCCCGCCCCGGTGGTCACGCCCGAGGTACACGCCCGTGTCATGCGCGAGATCATCTACCCGGTGCTCGCCGGCATGAAGGCCGAAGGCACGCCCTACACCGGCTTCCTGTACGCCGGCCTGATGATCGACGACGACGGCCGCCCGCGCGTGGTTGAATTCAACTGCCGCATGGGTGACCCCGAAACGCAGCCGATCATGATGCGCCTGAAGAGCGACCTGACCGATCTCATCGAAGCCGCGCTCGAAGGCAAGCTTGACCTGATCGAGGCCGACTGGGACCGCCGTTTCGCGCTCGGCGTCGTGATGGCTGCCAAGGGTTACCCCGAGAAGCCGCGCAAGGGCGATGTCATCACCGGCCTGCCCGCAGCGTCGAGTGAAGACGCCCATGTCTTCCATGCCGGCACCGTGATGAAGGGCGACGATGTCGTCACGTCCGGCGGCCGTGTGCTGTGTGTCACCGTGCTGGGCGAGAGCGTGCGCACTGCCCAGGCCAAGGCCTATGCCGTTGCCGACGCGATCCAGTTCAAAGGCGCCCAATACCGCCGGGACATCGGCTTCCGCGCGCTGGCGCGCAAGAGCTGAGCCCTCGCAGCATGGATATTCACGCGGTCAAAACCTACCTCACCGGGCTCCAGCAGAACATCGTCACGCAGCTGGAGGCTTTCGACGGCACCCCCTTTCGTGCCGACGGCTGGGATCGTCCCGGCGGCGGAGGCGGTCTGACCCGTGTCGTCGAGGAAGGCCATTTCTTCGAGCGTGGCGGCGTCAATTTCTCGCACGTCACCGGCGATGCCATGCCGGCCTCGGCCACCGCGCACCGTCCGGAGCTGGCCGGCCGTGCCTTCGAAGCCATGGGCGTATCGCTGGTGCTGCACCCGCGCAACCCCTACTGCCCGACCGTGCACATGAACGTGCGCTGCTTCGTCGCCAGCGCAGCAGACAAGCCGCCGGTGTGGTGGTTCGGCGGCGGCATGGATCTCACGCCGTATTACGCAGCCGAAGAGGACGTGCGCCATTTCCACGCCACCTGCCGCGATGCCGTGCTGCCCTTCGGCGGCGCAGCCGAGTACACCCGACTCAAAGAGTGGTGCGACCGCTATTTCCACTTGAAGCATCGCAACGAGCCGCGCGGCGTCGGCGGCCTGTTCTTCGACGATCTGGGCGCAGACGGCAACACGCCGTATGAGCAGGCTTTCGGTCTCACACGCTCGGTCGGCGACGCCTTTCTGGACGCTTATCTGCCGATCATCGAGCGCCGCCGTGCCACGCCGTATGGCGAGCGCGAGCGCGATTTCCAGGCCTATCGACGCGGGCGCTACGTGGAATTCAACCTGGTCTTCGACCGCGGCACGCTATTCGGCCTGCAGTCGGGCGGACGTACCGAATCCATCCTGATGTCGCTGCCGCCCATCGTGAAGTGGCGCTATGACTGGACGCCGGAAGCCGGCTCGCCGGAAGCCGAGCTGTACGAGAAATACCTCAAGCCGCAGGACTGGGCCTGAACAACAAAAAGCCGCACCTGAGGGTGCGGCTTTTTGTTTGATGACGCTGCTTCAGAGCGCGCGCAGTTTGGCCGCCAGTCGGTACTGTTCCGCAGCATCGTCCGGGCGCTCGAGCTTCTCGAACAGCGCAGCCAGCGTGACATGCACATCCGCCCGCGGCGCACGCACGAGCGACTCTTCCAGATAGCTCTGCGCCTTGCCCCAGATCTGCGCGGCCAGACACTGACGCCCCAGCGAAGCCAGCAAGCCGGCATCGTCCGGATGCGCAACCAGCCACTTCTCGGCGCGGGCCAGTCCGTCGCGCGCATCATTGCCTTGCGTGCACAGGTGGTACAGACGCGCCAGTTCCGAATCCCAGTGTTCGTCCAGCCGGCGCTCGACCGCCCGACGGGCCAGTGCGCCCTGTCCGGTCTGCGCCAGCAAAGGCAGGACGGCCGCCAGCATGACCGGATCGGCCAGATCTTCTTTGGGAAGATCACGCCAGCGGGCAGCCACTTCGATGTCATTGTCGGCACATGCGCGCATCGCCTCCAGGCGCGCAGCGCGCAGCAGGCCACGCGCCTCGTCGGCCGGCATGGCACGGTCGGACTGGAGCTGGTGCACGGCCTCGGCCACCTCGGACCACTTGCCCTGACGACGCGCCAGTTCGAGCTCGAGCCGGCGTGAAGCCGTGCTGCGATGACCATCGTTGCGCAGCGCATCCAGCGCCCGCTGCGCCGTATCCAGCGCACCACGCTCCAGTGCAAAGCCGGCCTCGGCCAGCAGGCGCGGGATGCGGCCGTCGTAACGCTCGGCCTTGTCCAGCCATTCGGTGCAACGCCGCGCGTCGTTCAGGCCGTGTGCGGCCCGCGCGCCCAGCAGCGCGACCTCGTAGGAACGGTCGACCGACTCCGCCGTCTTGACGTGTGTCAGCGCATCCGACATGCGCCCTTCGGCCAGCGCCCGCAGCGCGTTGTGCAAGGCCGTGGAAGCCTTGTGCTCCCGGCGTCGGGCGCGGTAATGGGCCACACGCCCCGGCAGGCCGAGCGTCTTGCGCAGCACCCGGATCAGCGCGTAGGACAGCACAAAGGACAGCAAGGCCACGACGATGACGAGGTTCAGCGAAACCTGCGCACGCCACGGCGGCGAGACGATCAGCACATAGCCTTCGTTGGCGCCGGCCATCATGGCCACGCCGGCAGCGATGGCGAAGATCGCGAGAATCCAGATCAATGCACGCATGCGCGGCCCCTCAGCGTGCTGCGCCAGCAGGCGCGGCGGCCGGCTCGGCGCTGTTGCGGCCACGTACCATGCCCAGCGCGGCGAAGGTGTCGGTCAGCGTCGGCGCCTCGGCATTCATGTCGATGGCGACCAGCTGCTCCAGCTCGCCAAGCACACGCTGCACCTGGACGTCTCCGGTGTCGAAATAGCGCTCCAGCCATTCGCGCGCCATGGTCAGGTCGGTGCCATAGGTGCGCACGTCACTGGCCAGCAGCGCGAGTCGCGCGGTCAGCAGGCGGATCTTCACGTTCTCACGCAGATACACCCCCTGGGACGGTGCCAGCAGCGCCGGATCGGCGCGATCCATGCGTTCGAGCCGGATCATGCCGCGCACTTCGTTCCAGGCATCCGAACCAAGCGCGTGCATGAAGCCCAGGGCCTTGTTCCACCAGCGCGCATCACCCTCTCCAGGCGCAACTTCGGGCAGGGCATCCATGGCCGGCGCGTGATCGATGGGCTCCACGGCATAGGCCAGCGGCAGGCGGTCGATGTGGGCGAACAGCAGTTCGAGGCGCAGCGACATGCCGCTGACGTCGATCTGCGGGTGCGACTTGACCGCGTCGATGTCCTTCATCAGCGCGCGACGCAGGTCGTGCAGATGCGCGAGCTCCGGCGCAGCCAAACGCGATTCGGCGCTTTGCAGCGCAATCAGCGCGGACTCGTAGTTGCCCGCCAGACGAAGCTGCTGCGCGGCGATGGTGACCGCCTGCGCGACTTCGGCCAGCACGCGATCCGTACGCGTACGCGAAAATTCCTGATACAGCGATTCAAGCGCCGCAGCCTGCCCTTCGGTCGCCGCCACCTTGGACTCGAGCGCGCCAAAACGCCCCTGCAGGGTAGCGATGGATTCCTGCGCCTGGCGCGACAGCGCGCGCATCTCGGTCGCGCGCGAATCGGCCTCGGCCAGTCGCTGCGCAACTTCGCCGCGCAAATCGCCGGCGCCCTTGCGCAGCTCGTAGGTCTGCCAGCCGACCACGCCGACGCCGATCAGCGCCAGCACCGACAGGCTCAGCGCGAGCTTGCCGGATTTGCGCGGAGCATTGTCCGCCGCTGCGGGAGGCTTGCCCTTGTCGCCGCCGGCAGGCGGCGCAGCGACACTCGCAGCCTCGTCTGCACGGGCTTCGTCGCTGGCGTTCGGAGGGGGCTGGGTGAGCGCGGGAGTCTGTTTGTCCATGGCCGGAAGTTTAACCGAGACTGATTCAAAGTGAGCCGCCGGCACCGGCGGCGGAGCGTGGCACAAGCCCGTGTTCGAGCCCTGCGACGATGCCGGCATCGCCGGCATCGGTTTCGACAACGCGGCGAAAGCCCGCCTCCAGAGCACATCCGGCAATGCGCGGATGCGGTGCAAACACCGCCACATCACACATTGCCCGCATGCCCTGCGGCCCGAGCATTGCTTCTAGATTACGTACACCTTCGCTACTTGTCAGCACGATGGCATCGAGCCGGCCGGATTGCGCGGCCTCGACCAGGCGGCCACTGTCCGCTGTCGGGCAGTAGCGACGATATACGGCGACGTATTCGACTGCAGCGCCCCGTTGCGTCAGCACCTCGCCCAGCAGGTCGCGCCCGCCGTCACCGCGAAACACCACCACCTTGCGCCCCCGCACCGCTTCCGCCGAAAACTCCGGCAGCGCCAGTACGGCTTCGCTGTCGAACCCTGAAACCGGCACGATCACCTTGGCAAAACCCATGCGCTGGAGCGCGCGCTCACTGCCACCGCCTACCGTCGCGACGGACAGACCGGCAGGCCATTCACGTTGCTCAAGAATGTAGCCGAGGGCAAATTCGACGGCGTTGGGGCTGACGAAGAAGGCCAGATGAAACTCATCGAGCCGTGCCGCAACCGCCTGCAGCGGGGCCGCGTCGGCAGCCGGGGCAATGCCCAGCACCGGGAAACGCATGGTCTGCCCACCACGTGCCGCGATGGCCTCGCACAGCGCGTCGGCCTGCCCGGCAGGGCGCGTCACGACAATCGTCCTGCCTGCCAGCGTGTGCTGCACCTTGTCTCTCCCTGCACCGGGTCCGCCTGCCGGCGGCACGCTTTCAGTCGAGGGCGGCGAGGATTTCCTCGGCGCCCTGGGCGCGCAGCTCCTCAGCCAGCGCCAGACCGATTTCCTCGGCCTGATCGGGGTAGCCCTCACGCTCGGCGCAGACCATGCGCGAACCGTCCGGCATGGCCACAAAACCGCGCAGCCACAGCTTGCCGTCGCGCAGCAGCGCATAGGCGCCCAGCGGCACCTCGCAGCTACCGGCCAGCGCACGCGACACGGCCCGCTCGGCGGTCACACGCGCCGCGGTTTCAGCGTCGTTCATGGGTTCCAGGCATTTGAGCAGATCGGCTCGGTCGGCGCGGCATTCGATGCCCAGCGCACCCTGGCCGACGGCCGGCAGCGACTGCTCGGCCGGCAGCACCGAGCGCACGCGCTCGTCCATGCCAAGGCGGCGCAGGCCGGCTTCGGCCAGAATGATTGCGTCGTACTGTCCTTCGTCGAGCTTGCGCAGACGCGTGTCGAGGTTGCCACGCAGGCTGCTCACCGACAGATACGGAAAACGCGCGCAGATCTGGGCCTGACGACGCAGCGACGAAGTGCCGACCACCGCCCCCGGCGGCATGTCGTCGAGGCTGTCGTAGCGATTGGACACGAAGGCATCGAGCGCCGCGCCGCGGTCGGTGATGCAGGCCAGCGCGAAGCCCGGCTCCAGCGACATCGGCACGTCTTTCATTGAATGCACGGCAATGTCGGCACGTCCGTCGAGCAGCGCGGTCTCAAGCTCCTTGATGAACAGCCCCTTGCCCCCCACCTTGGCCAGCGGGCGGTCGAGAATCTGGTCGCCGCGCGTCGTCATGCCGAGCAGTTCGACGCTGCAGGCGGGATACAATTGCTGCAGTCGCACACGCACATGTTCGGCCTGCCACAGGGCGAGACGACTTTCTCGGGTGGCGATGACGATGCGCTCGGGCGTACTCGGATTCATGGATCTTGGCTACTCTGGACGGCGGGGCGTGAAGCCCCGGAAAACGATGATCGAAAGTTATTTCGCCGCGACTGCAAGACACGCTGCAGCCTGCATGACGGCGCTCATTCTAGCATGGGCCCCTGCACCGCCCGCGGCCGCAGCCGGCACCCTGCCGGGCGCTAGCGACCTCGCCGCAACCGGCCGCGCCATGCTGCTCGACGGCCAGCCGCTGGTGGTGCTCTACAGCCAGGACAACTGCAGCTGGTGCGACCGTGCGCGCAGCCAGCTGGTGCCGCTGTCGCGCCAGCCGGATGTCGGCGCGCGCTTCGCGCAGATCGACATCGACCGCGCCACGCCGCTGGTGGATTTTGCCGGTCGCAACACCACGCATGGCGGCTTTGCGCGGGACGAAGCCGCGCGCTTCACGCCAATGCTGGTAATCTATGGCCCCTCCGGCCAGCGGCTGACGGAGCCCATCGTGGGCATGGGCGCCATCGATTTTTATGCCGAACAGGTGTTGCAGGCGATCGCTCAGGCTCGTGCGCGGCTCAGCGCGGGACGAGCACAGTCGGCGGACATTGCGCCACTGCTTCCCCTGCCCGGACAACTGGCTTCCCTGAATCGCGGTGCAGACGCCGGCCCCTGATGGTCAGCGCCCGCACGCCCAAAAACGACAACACGCAGGAATCCCCTCCATGACCACTCAGGACAAGGACGCGCCGCTGCGCGACGACATCCGGATGCTCGGCCGCCTGCTCGGCGACACCATCCGCGAGCAGCAGGGCGAGGCCACCTTCGAGCTGATCGAACGGATCCGCCAGACCTCGGTGCGCTTCCGCCGCGATGAAGATCATTCCGCCAAACGTGAGCTGGAAGAACTGCTCGACGCGCTGGCCCGCGAACAGACCATCCAGGTCGTGCGCGGCTTCAGCTACTTCTCGCATCTGGCCAATATCGCCGAGGACCAGCACCACATCCGCCGCAGCCGCTACCATCTGCGCATGCACTCGACCCCTCGCCAGGGCACGTTGCCGCGCGCGATGGATGACGCTCTGGAACGCGGCATCACACCCAGCGAGCTGGCCGGCTTCTTCGACTCCGCCATGATCTCTCCGGTGCTCACCGCCCACCCCACCGAGGTGCAGCGCCGCAGCATCCTGAACTCGCAGATGCGCATTGCGCGCCACCTCGACGATCGCGACCGCATCGAGATGACGCCCGAAGAGGTCACGCTGTCGGAAGAGGAAATCCGTCGCGCGGTGCTCACGCTGTGGCAGACGCGCATGCTGCGTCCTGTGCGCCCGTCGGTGGTGGATGAGGTCTCCAACGGCCTGTCCTACTTCGACATCACCTTCCTGCGCCAACTGCCCAAGCTCTACGCCACCATCGAGGAGCACCTCGCCGAGCGCGATCCGGCGCTGGCCAATACCGAACTGCCGGCCTTCATGAAGATCGGTAGCTGGATCGGCGGCGACCGCGACGGCAACCCCTTCGTCACGCACGAAGTGCTGCAGCGCACACTGCTGCTGCAGGCCGAGACCGCGCTCGACTACTACCTCGATGAAGTCCAGACCCTGGGCAGCCGGCTGTCCCTGGCCGAAGGGCTGGTGAACGTGTCGGATGCCGTGCGCGAACTCGCCGCCAAGTCGCGCGACGCCTCGCGCCAGCGCACCGACGAGCCCTATCGCCGCGCCATGATCGGCATCTACGAACGCCTGGCCGGCACCTACCGCGCCCTGCTCGGCAAGCCCACGCCGCGACAGGTGCTGATGGAAGGCGAGGCCTATGCCACGCCGTCGGAGTTCCTTGCAGACCTCGACGCCATCCACCGCTCGCTGGTGGCCAACGGCTCGGCCACGCTGGCGCGCGGCAAGCTGCGTCTGCTGCGTCGCGCCGTAAAGATCTTCGGCTTCCACCTCGCGCCGGTCGACCTGCGCCAGAACTCCGACGTGCATGAACGCGTAGTCGCCGAGCTGCTGGCCACTGCCGGCGTCGAGGCAGACTACCTCGCGCTCGACGAGGAAGCCCGTATCGCACTGCTGCTCGAAGAAATCGAAACACCACGGCCGCTGGTGTCGCCGCACGTAAAGTATTCCGAGCTGACCGAGTCCGAACTGGCGATCTTCCGCGCCGCCCGCGCCGCACACCTGCGCTTCGGCACCGAAGCCATCACCAACTTCATCATTTCCAAGACCGACAGCGTCTCCGACCTGCTTGAACTGGCCTTGCTGCTCAAGGAAGCCGGCATCCTGCGCCCGCACGAGGATGCGCTCGACGGCAACATCATCCCGCTCTTCGAAACCATTGAGGATCTGGTCAACGCGCCGGGCATCATGGATCGCCTGTTCTCGCTGCCGCAGTACATGAAGCTGCTCGCCGGCTCGCGCAATCGCAACCAGGAAGTCATGCTGGGCTACTCCGACAGCAACAAGGACGGCGGCTTCCTGACCTCCGGCTGGTCGCTGTACAAGGGCGAGATCGGCCTGGTCGAAGTGTTCGCCAAACACGACGTGCGCCTGCGCCTGTTCCATGGTCGTGGCGGCTCGGTCGGCCGTGGCGGCGGCCCGAGCTATCAGGCCATCCTGGCTCAGCCGGGCGGCGCCGTGCAGGGTCAGATCCGCCTGACCGAACAGGGCGAAGTCATTGCCGCCAAGTACGACAACCCCGAGGTCGGCTTCCGCAACCTCGAAGTCATCGTCGCCGCGACCATGGAAGCCACGCTGCTGTCGGGCACTGCGCCGGCACCGCGCAGCGAATTCCTCGATACCATGCAGACGCTGTCGGACAACGCCTTCTCCGCCTATCGCGGGCTGGTGTACGAGACCGAGGGCTTCGAGAACTACTTCTGGGAATCGACCGTGATCTCGGAAATTTCCGAGCTCAACATCGGTTCGCGCCCGTCCTCGCGCAAGAAGGGGCAGCGCATCGAAGACCTGCGCGCGATTCCGTGGGTGTTCAGCTGGTCGCAGTGCCGCTTGATGCTGCCGGGCTGGTACGGCTTCGGCACGGCAGCACGCAAGTTTGTCGAGGCCCACCCGGAGGACGGTCTGGAGCGCCTGCGCCAGATGAACCGCGAGTGGTCGTTTTTCGCCTCGCTGCTGTCGAACATGGACATGGTGCTGTCCAAGACCGATCTGGCAATTGCCTCGCGCTACGCCGGTCTGGTCAAGGACGTGGAACTGCGCGACGCGATCTTCGGCCGCATCCAGGCCGAATGGCACGAAACGGTCAAGATGCTGCTGGCGATCACCGAGCAGGAAGAGCTGCTCGACGGCAACCCGCTGCTCAAGCGCTCGATCCGTAACCGCTTCCCGTATCTCGACCCGCTCAACCACGTGCAGATCGAGATGTTGCGTCGCTACCGCGAAAACCCCGAAGACGAGCGCATCCGACTGGGCATCCACCTGTCGATCAACGGCGTCGCGGCCGGTCTGCGCAACAGCGGCTGATCCGCAGCCCCCGCCAAACAAAAAGGGCGCTCCGCAACGGGAGCGCCCTTTTTTCATCCCGACACGGCCTGCGCTACAGTCGCAGCGCATGCTTCACGGCCGGCCACTGCCGGCGGCTGACCGGCAGGCGCTCGTCCAGCCCCCGCACCACGATGTCCCAATGCGGCTCACCGCCCTCTTCTCCGGCGCGCTCCACGCCCGCCACCGCGTCACGCGCCACCAGACAGTTGCGGTGCACGCGCAGGAAGCGCAACGGAAATTCCTCTTCGATGTGCACCAGCGATTCATCCAGCACGTACTCGCGCTCGCCGGTGATCGCGGTGACGTATTTCAGCTCGGCCCGCAGCACCAGCACATCCACCACCGGCAGCAGCAGGATGCGTCCGCGCTCGGTCACGCTGAAGTGCTGGCGCGGCACCCCGGCGCCGGTATCGAGCGCACTGCGCACGCGCGCCAGCGACTCGGCCAGGCGCTCGGCGCGTACCGGTTTGACCAGATAGTCGGTGGCGGCCAGCTCGAAAGCCTCTACCGCATAGTCGTCGTAGGCGGTGGTGAAGATCACGCGCGGCGGATGCGCCAGCCGGGCGGCCTGGCGGGCGAACTCCACACCGTCCATGGCCGGCATGCGCACATCGGCCAACACCACGTCGACCGCCTGCACATCGAGCAGGCGCAAGGCCTCGACGCCGTTGGCGGCCACGCCGACGATCTCGTTGGGCTGCTCGGCCGCGATGTCACCGAGCAGGTCGCGCAGCCGGCTGCGCGCCGGCGCTTCGTCATCCGCGATCAGCACCCGTAACGGTGTCTTGGCCTGCATAGGGATTCCTCCGGAAGGGCAAGCGAATGGTGACACGGTAGCGGCCTCCCTCGCTCGTGCTGTCGAGCCGCGCCTCCAGATCGAAGAACAGCAGCAGACGCTCGCGGATGTTGTCGAGCGCGATGCGATTGCCGGCGTGCGGCAACGCCGCTGGCGCCACCGGGTTGTCGACCTCGATCAGCAACTCGGAGCCGCTGCGCGCCACGCGCACACCGACTTCGCCGGGCTCGGCCATCGGCTCAATGCCGTGATAGATGGCGTTCTCCAGCAAGGGCTGGACCATCAGTGGCGGCACCCGCACATTTTCGGTGCCGGGCTCGATCTCCCAGCGCACCACCAGACGCTCGCCCATACGCAGCGATTCGATGTCGAGATAGCGGCGGCACAGCGCAATCTCGTCGCCCAGTGCGACCAGTTCCCGGTTCTCACGCATCAGCACGCGGAACAGTTCGGCCAGCTCTTCCAACGCCCGCTCGGCGCGACGCGGATCGGAGCGGATCACGCCGAGCACGCCATTGAGTGCGTTGAACAGGAAGTGCGGCCGGATGCGCGAGGTCAGCGCCATCAAGCGCGCCTCGACCACCGAAGGCGTGAGCCGACGCGCGAGATAATCGAAATAGAGCACGGCCATCAGCGCTGCTCCCACCGCCCACAGCACCCAGCGCCAGGAATGTTCGTTAGCTGCGGCCAGCAGTGGAAAGATGCCCAGCGCCGCCAGCGCTGACGCCACCAGCAGCAGCCCCGCCCCCACGTGGTACGGCAGGCGGGCCAGCAACGGGGAGGCGAAGAACAACAGCAGCACCACGACGAACAGCGGCAATTGCACGCGCCCGAGCATCAGCAGAAAGCCTTCGCCGAGCGCACGCACGTCGGGCTCGGCGACCAGTGCCGTGAGCAGCGCCAGCACATTGACCAGCAACAGCACACGCAGCACCACACCGAGGTTACGGAAGTCGGGCAGATGGCGGCGCGGCAAGGGCCTGCCCGGCTTTTGCTTTATACTTTGCACGCTTTTTTGCCCCCCGCCGTCCGGCGCCGATCAGTCGGCGCCCCAACCCGCAAGCCGCGTCCATTATGACAGACACTTCCGCACAAGCCCCCAAGGCCTGGTCCGGGCGTTTTTCCGAACCCGTATCCGATCTGGTCAAGCGTTACACCGCTTCGGTGTTCTTCGACCAGCGCATGGCCGCCCAGGACATCCGTGGCTCGCTCGCGCACGCCAAGATGCTGGCACGCCAGGGCATCATCGCCGAATCCGACCGCGCCGACATCGAACGCGGCCTGACGCAGATTTCCGGCGAGATCGAGCGCGGCGAGTTCGCGTGGAACCTCGACGACGAAGACGTTCATCTGAACATCGAGAAGCGCCTCACCGCACTGGTGGGGGACGCCGGCAAGCGCCTGCACACCGGCCGCAGCCGCAACGATCAGGTCGCCACCGACATCCGCCTGTGGCTGCGCGACGCCATCGACAACATCCTTGGCCTGATCACCGAATTCCAGCACAACCTGCTCGACGTGGCCGAAGCCCACGCCGACACCGCCCTGCCCGGCTTCACGCACCTGCAGGTCGCTCAGCCCGTGACCTTCGGCCACCACCTGATGGCCTATCACGAGATGCTGCGCCGCGACGCCGAGCGCTTTGCCGACTGCCGCCGCCGCACCAACCGCCTGCCGCTGGGCAGCGCCGCGCTGGCCGGCACCAGCTACCCCATCGACCGCGAATTCGTCGCGCGCGAGCTGGGTTTTGACGAGGTCTGCTACAACTCGCTCGACGCCGTCAGCGACCGAGACTTCGCGATTGAATTCTGCGCCGCGTCCGCGCTGCTGATGACGCACCTGTCGCGCCTGTCCGAAGAGCTGATCGTGTGGATGAGCCCGCGCGTGGGCTTCATCGACCTGGCCGACCGCTTCTGCACCGGCAGCTCGATCATGCCGCAGAAGAAGAACCCCGACGTGCCCGAGCTCGTGCGCGGCAAGACCGGCCGTACCAACGGCAACCTGATCGCGCTGCTGACCCTGATGAAAGGCCAGCCGCTGGCCTACAACAAGGACAATCAGGAAGACAAGGAGCCGCTGTTCGACACCGCCGACACGGTGATCGACACGCTGCGCATCTACGCCGACATGGTCACCGGCATCCGTGTGAAGCCCGAAGCGATGAAGAGCGCGCTGACCCAGGGTTTTGCCACCGCCACCGACCTGGCCGACTACCTCGTCAAGAAGGGCCTGCCCTTCCGCGACGCACATGAAGCCGTGGCGCTGGCCGTGCGCGCCGCCGAGATCAAGGGCTGTGATCTGCCCGATTGCACGCTCGACGAACTGCGCATTGCCATGGCCCATGTGCCGGGCGCGGTCGAACGCATCGGCGAAGACGTGTTCGCGGTGCTCACCGTCGAAGGCTCGCTGGCCTCGCGCAATCACATCGGCGGCACCGCGCCGGAGCAGGTGCGCAAAGCGATTGCCGCGGCCCGCGCCCGCCTCAAGGCCTGATTCGATGAACGCGCTCGGCACCCTCACGCGCGTCGAGCGCGCCATCCGTGAAGCCACCGGCAACGCCTTCCGTATCACCGATTCACGCGCCGTCTCGGGCGGAGACACGCACCGCGCGCTGAGCGTCTCCGGCGGCGGCGTGCGCTACTTCGTCAAGCACGGCCCGGCTGACACGCGCGACCTGTTCGAAGCCGAAGCGGATGGCTTGGCCGCGCTGGCCGACACCGGCGCAGTACGCGTACCGGTCGTCATCGCCCTGGGTGCGGACGAAGACGGCGCCTGCCTGGTTCTGGAACACCTGGATCTGACTCCACTCGGCTCGGCCAGCGACGGCACGCGCATGGGCGAGGCGCTGGCCGAACTGCACCAGCACACCGGCGAGCGCTTCGGCTGGTCGCGCGACAACTTCATCGGACGCAACCCGCAAGAGAACGTGCAGAGCGACAACTGGGCATTGTTCTTTGCTCAGCGCCGACTGGCACCACAGCTGCTGCGTGCCAGCGAGAACGGCTTCACCGGCGAGCTGCAGCGCCATGGCCAACGCGTGATCGAACGCCTCGCCGGTCTGTTTCTCGACTACCGCCCGCAACCCAGCCTGCTGCACGGCGACCTGTGGCACGGCAACGCGGCCATGACTGCCGACGGCCAACCCGCGCTGTTCGATCCGGCCGTGCACCACGGCGACCGCGAATCCGATCTGGCCATGGCCGAACTCTTCGGCGGCTTTCCGCCCGCCTTCTATGCCGCCTACCGCCATGCCTGGCCGCTCAACGACGGCTTCGAGACGCGCAAGCCGCTGTACGCCCTGTATCACGTGCTGAACCACCTCAACCTGTTCGGGCGCAGCTACCTGCGCGAGGCGGAGCGTCTGGTCACCAAACTCGATTTCGAACTGGGCACGCGCAGCGAATGAAAAAGGCCGCCCTCGAGGCGGCCTTTTTTAGCTGCATGCGGCCGTTCAGGCCTGCGGTGCAGCACCTTCCGGATCGGCGGCGGCCAGCATCGGCTGAAGCTCGCCGGTCTCGAACAGTTCCTTGACAATGTCACAGCCACCAACGAACTCGCCCTTGATGTAGAGCTGCGGGATGGTCGGCCAGTTCGAGAATTCCTTGACGCCCTGACGCAGATCGTCGCTCTCCAGCACATTGAAGGCCGCAACCTTGGTCAGCCCGGACTGCTTGAGGATCTGGATCACCGTGGACGAAAAACCGCACTGCGGAAACTGCGGCGTGCCCTTCATGAAGAGCACCACCGGGTGGGTGTTGATCTGTTCGCGAATGAATTCCTGCATGTCCATGTGTGGCTTCCCGACGGGCAAATGCCCGAGTTAATTGGTCGGATATTCTATGAATCACGTTGCACTGCGTCAAGCCGCGCGGCCAAAGCCTATGTCGGGATGAACACAGCGAATTTCAACAAATCGCGCCAATACGGCCGCCAATGGCGCGTTTCGTCTGCGGCTCGACGCGTTCTAGTGCTTTCCGGCGCCGCCCTTGCCCAGCCACTGACCGCCCGACACGCGCTCGATGCCGCCCAGATCACGCCAAGACGCGATACCGGCAAAGCCCGCGTCCGCCAGCAAGCCGCGCACGCGGTGCGCCTGATCGTAGCCATGCTCGATGAAGATCCAGCCGCCTGACTCCAGGTGATATGGTGCATGCGCCACGATGCCGGCAATGTCGTCCAGCCCCTCCGGACCCGACACCAGCGCGGTCTGCGGCTCGAAACGCACGTCGCCTTCGCCCAGATGCGGATCGGCCGAAGCCACATACGGCGGATTGGCCACGATCAGATCAAAGCGGTCGCCTTCCAGCGCCGAAAACCAGTCGGACACCACAAAAGACACCGACACGCGCAGCCGCGCGGCATTGGCCATGGCCACCAGCAGCGCTTCGCGTGAGCGGTCTACCGCGGTGACGTCAGGCTCCGGCAGCTCCTTGGCAATCGCCACCGCCAGCGCACCGCTGCCGGTGCCCAGATCCAGCACGCGGGCCTTGGGGCGTCCGCTGAAATGGGCAATGGCCAGCTCGACCACCAGCTCGGTCTCATGACGCGGGATCAGCACGGCCGGCGTCACGATCAGGCTGTAGCCAAAGAACTCGCGCTCGCCGGTGAGGTAGGCAATCGGCTCACCCGAAGCCCGGCGCGTGACGACATGGCGGAACTCCTCCCACTCCGCGTCCTGCAACTGCGCCTCGGGGTGCGACACCAGCCGCGCGCCGGTGCAGCCCAGCACGCGACGCAGCAGGATGCGTGCCTCAGCCAGTTCGATGTACTCGCGCGCCCAACCCAGGGCGCCGGATACGTCCGGAGCGGTGGCGTCGATCATGTTTCCCCCGCCAGTTCGGCCAGTTGGTCCGCCTGATGCTCGAGCGTGAGCGCGTCGACGAGTTCGTCGAGTTCGCCCTCCATGACGGCATCCAGGCGGTACAGCGTGAGGTTGATGCGGTGGTCGGTGACCCGACCCTGCGGAAAGTTGTAGGTGCGGATACGTTCGGAGCGGTCACCGCTGCCGACCAGACTCTTGCGCGTGGCGGCCTCGGCCGACTGGCGGGCGCGCACTTGCTGGTCGTGGATGCGCGCAGCCAGCACGCTCATGGCCTGCGCCTTGTTGCGGTGCTGCGAGCGGTCGTCCTGGCATTCCACCACGATGCCGGTCGGAATGTGCGTGATGCGCACCGCCGAGTCGGTCTTGTTGATGTGCTGCCCGCCGGCGCCGGAAGCGCGGTAGGTGTCGATGCGCAGATCGGCCGGGTTGATGGCCACCTCGGCCAGCTCGTCGGCCTCGGGCATCACGGCCACGGTGCAGGCGGAGGTATGGATGCGGCCCTGCGTCTCGGTGGCCGGTACGCGCTGCACACGATGGCCACCGGACTCGAACTTGAGCCGCGCATAGGCGCCCTGGCCGGCCATGCGAACGATGACTTCCTTGTAGCCGCCCAGATCGGATTCGCTGGCGGAGACGATCTCGACCTTCCAGCGCTGACGCTCGGCGTAGCGCGAATACATGCGCAGCAGGTCGCCGGCGAACAGCGCTGCCTCGTCACCACCCGTGCCGGCGCGAATCTCGAGAAACAGGTTGCGGCCGTCGTCCGGATCGCGCGGCAGCAAGGCATGCTGCAGATCCGCCTCCAGCGCCTCGATGCGGGCCTCGCCGGCTTCAACCTCACCCTCGGCCAGCTCGCGCATTTCGGGATCGCCCAGCATCTCGCGTGCACCCGCGGTTTCGCGCTCGGTTTGCACGTAGTCGTGATACAGCGCCACCACCGGCTCGATCTCGGCACGCTCGCGGCCTAGATCGCGGATGGATTCGACGTCACCCGAAGCCAGCTCGCGGTCGAGCTCTTCCAGCCGGGCGGCGAGGTGTTCGAGTTTGTCGCGGATGCTCTGCTTCATCGGGCCGGGTTTGCGCTCAGTCCTGGTTGTCGAGATTGAAGATGCTGCGCACGACGCGGCTGGCGTCGGCCTGCTGCTCGCCGTCGGCGCGGTTGATGTAATGCACCGGGCCGTGCAGCAGCTTGCGCGCGAGACCACGCGAGAGCATGTCGAGCACCGCTTCCGGGTCTTCGCCACGCGCCAGCGCACGGCGGGCGCGCTCAAGCTCGGCCGCACGCATGGCCTCGGCGTGGCCGTGCAGGGCGCGGATGGTCGGCACCGCTTCGCGCGCCTGCACCCAGTGCAGGAAACCATCCACGCGCTGGTCGATGATGCCTTCGGCCTCGACCACCGCCTGCTGACGCGATTCCAGCCCCGCATGCACGATCTGCGAAAGGTCATCGACGGTGTACAGGAACACATCGTCGAGCTTGGCGATTTCCGGCTCTATGTCGCGCGGCACCGCCAGATCCACCATCACCATCGGTTTGTGGCGGCGCGCCTTGATCGCACGCTCGACCATGCCCAGGCCCACGATGGGCAGCGGTGCGGCCGTACAGGACACCACGATGTCAAAGCGCGGCAGCGCCTCACCAATGGTATCGAGCCGCATCACCTCGGCGCCGAAGCGCCCGGCCAGCACCTGCGCACGCGCTTCGGTACGGTTGGCCACGGCCATCAACGCCGGCTTGGCCGCCGCAAAATGCGCCGCGCACAACTCCACCATCTCGCCTGCACCGATGAACAGCACGCGCTGGTGAGCGAGGGTGTCGAAAATGCGCTCCGAGAGCCGCACAGAAGCGGCCGCCATGGACACCACATTGGCGCCGATGGCGGTGGTCGAACGCACTTCCTTGGCCACCGCGAAGGTGTTCTGGAACAGCTTGTGCAGCAAGGTGCCAAGCGTGCCGGCCTCCTCGGCGCAGCGCGCGGCCTCCTTCACCTGGCCGAGAATCTGCGGCTCGCCCAACACCATCGAATCCAGCCCCGAAGCCACACGGAACATGTGACGCACCGCATCACGCTGCGGGTAGGCATACAGATAGGGCGACACTTCGGCCAACGGCAGCTGGTGAAAGCCCGCCAGCCAGTCGGCCGCCACCTGCGGCTGTTCGGCCGCAAAATACAGTTCGGTGCGATTACAGGTCGACAGAATCGCCGCCTCGCGCACCGGCCCCGCGTGCGTCAGGTCATGCAGCGCATCACCCAGCCGGTCAGGCCGAAACGCCACGCGCTCGCGGATGGCGAGCGGCGCGGTGAGGTGATTGAGGCCGAGGGCATAGAGTTGCATGCAGGGAACGGGGCGGGAGGACGGCGCATTATATCACCGCCCACCCCCGCAAATACCGCATGAAATCAGGCATTCCGCCGCATTCCGGGCACAAAAAAAAAACCGCGGCATGTCACCATGCCGCGGCTTCTTCAGGACAGCGCCGGATTACTTCGCGCCGGCTGCGGCCTTCTCGGACTCGCTCGGGATTACGTCCTTGCTGACCAGATCCGAACGCAGCTTGTAGGCCACGGCCTTGGCATCGTAAGCAATGGATTCGGCTTCCTTGGCCGCCGCCAGCGCGCCGTCGCTCGACGCCTTGGCATCGGCCGCCGCCGCTTCACTTGCAGCGCGCGAAGCAGCCGCATCCTGCGCCGAAGCCTGGCTCACCTGATCGGCGTTGAGGGCCACTGCCGCAGCCTGCTGCGACTGCTTGGTCGCCACTGCGGCCGCGTCATTGGCGGCCTTGGCCGACCCGGCGTTGGCCACCGTCGCCGCCTTCAGCTCCTCGACATCAGCGCGCAGGCGCTCCATGTCCTGGGTCGACGCGCAACCGGCCGCAAACACGATCGCAACGACGGGCAGTGCAAGTTTCACAAACTTCATGGCAAATCTCCTCTCAACATGTATTCGATCAAGCCGGATGAAACGCATCCGGCATACACAGGCTTCACATCCAACCACCGGCCCGAGCCCGCAGACCAAGGGCTCTCGCGCCCTGCAGGCCGATTCCAGCCATGTGGCATCGTAGTACGAAGGCGGGATGCGTGAAAGGGCCTGTTACAACACGGACGGCGAAATATCGCTCGCTGGAAGCGAGAAGGCACGCGGCGCAAACCCCAGATCGCGCGCCGCATCCGCATGATCGAACACCAGATCACAGTTCATGCGGTGGCCCATATCAAGAGTGAGGTGGCGATAGCGCGGCAGACAGCGCGCCAGCGGCACGGCTGCACGCAGCAGGCCGACCGGTACGGAAACGATGCGCGGACCTCGCCCCAGCGCAACGAATACACGCTCGACCATCGCGCGGTAGCTCAGCGTCTCACCGCCCGACAGGTTGTAGGCTCGCCCGGCCACTGGCGCGCTCAACGCCGCCACGCACGCGGCTGCAACGTCCTCGGCATGCACCGGCTGACGCAAGCCCGACGCGGCACCGAGCACCGGAAAGAAGCCGAATCGCCGCACAAAGCGGGCAATGTCGCTCACATTGCGGTCGGCGCCCAGACCGTAGATCAGTGTCGGCCGCAGGATCACCAGCTCGATCCCATGCCGATCACACCAGAACGCGACCTGCTCCTCGGCCTCGGCAAGACGCGCGGCAACCGCCTGCTCCGCCGGATCGGAGGAACCGACCTTGGTAAAGCGACTGGTGGAAGACAAGGCGACGATACGGCGCGCACCGCTGGACTGCAGGAAGGGTAAATATTGGGGCAGCACCCAGACAGGCGCAACGCAGATCCAGAGCGGAATCTCGCCCTCCGGCGCAGCCGGCAAACGGCGCCACACACCGCTTTCATCAACAGGCGGATTACGCGAAAAGGCCAGTGCGCGAAGATTCGCTGCCGCAAGGCGGCCGAGCACGCGGCGCCCGACGAAGCTAGAAGCCCCCAGCACACCTACATCAGTGACGGAGAGACTAGGGCTTGTCAAATCAGAGGCCTACGAATCATCAGGCCCAAATCGCTAGCACCCACTGCGGCACAAGTCAGATAGGTCCAAGCCGAGAAAAAACGCCATCAGTAACCGCCCGACCGAACAGCAGAATACCGGAAACACCGCCATGCCCTTTCGAGGCACGCCAAATCGCGACAGCTCTAATCAGCGCGCTCGACACACCCAAAAAACGATTCCTTGTGTAAGTCTTCTTCACGTATATCTGATTTCGGATGTGATAGTAGTGCTTAGCTCCGAAAGCACTGTTCGACAACAATGACTGTTCTTTAGTCAAATGAAGCATTCGGCTAGCGGGAACCATAAACAACAAATACCCTGCGGCTCTAAGTCGCAGGGAGTATTCGGTGTCGTCATACCCAATAAACAGCTCTGAGATAGGCAACCCCACAGTCTGAGCAGCACTCCGAGAAACGAAAAACCCCACAAACGAACCGGTGTCGATTTCGACCAGTTTAGCCCCGACAATCTCGGCAGGCGCTATCTCAGTTTCTCTCCCGTTTCGAAAATTAAATCTACGATGGTGAAATGTGGAGCGACGCCCAAACTCTTCTACCGAGGCACACAAAGCCCCTACACCAACGGGTGCTATATGCGCAGCATCAAGTAAGCGCTCAAGTGCGTCAGACGCCGGAACAGCATCGTCATCCATCAACCAAACCCAATCCGCCTGCCCCAACAGAGCTTCCTGCAATCCAAGGGAGAAGCCACCCGCCCCCCCGGTATTGATCTCGCTGCGCAAAATGTCAACGCGCGGATTAGGTTGGATTACGCCTGATACAGGCTCAACACTAGCGTTATCAATCACGACCACTCTGGAAACAAGAACGGTCTGTGACAGCAACGCATCGATTACCAGCAAAAGCTCTTCTGGACGATTGTGCGCCACAACAACTGCCGTTACTGTCAATGGCGAAATGGGCTTACCCAATTTTCTCACCCGTTATTCGTAAAGAGCTAAAACCGCAACACTAAAGCGGCGAAACGACAAATGCAGGAATTCGACCATCCGACCTAACAGCATCAATATACTGTTTTGCAACTTGTAGAGCCTCTTCAATGGCCACATGCATGTCCAGATATCTATAAGTACCTAACCGACCAACAAAAGTCGTATTTTTTTCGCCAAGCGCAAGATCGACATACTTTGCAAGCTGAGATTTTTCCTTAACCAGCCGTATGGGGTAGTAAGGCACATCGCCTACCTCACACTGCCGGCTGAACTCCTTATAAACAATCGTAGATTCATGGCTCTCCCAAGGAGAGAAATGCTTGTGCTCAGAAATTCTGGTCCAGGAAACATCCTCTTCGCCATAGTTGATCACCGCATTACCCTGATAATCACCGTCATGGCGCTCTGCGACAAAATCCAGGGTCCGGTAACCTAAACGTCCTGCAGCGCAATCAAACCACGCATCAATAGGCCCGCTGTAGAAGACATGATCGAACCCTTCAGCCATGCCTCGGCAAAACTTGGCACCCAATCGAACCTCTATCAAATCATCGTCAAGCATCTTCTCGACAATTGACGTATAACCATCTTTTGGAATCCCTTGAAACCTGCTTGAATAGTAATTGTCGTCATAGTTGAACCTCACGGGCAAACGCTTGAGAATGCTTGCAGGCAGCTCGGAGGGGTCAATACCCCACTGCTTCCGCGTGTAACCTTTGAAAAACGCTTCATAAAGATCACGACCAACAAAACGAAGCGCTTGCTCCTCGAAGGTAACCGGATCAATAACAGACTTATCAGCTATTGAATCAATAAACTCTGCCGCTTCTTTCGGATTCATGGCTTTCCCGAAAAAAGCATTAATAGTCATGAGGTTTATAGGAAGAGAATACACCCGACCCTTATAAATAGACTTTACACGATTAGTGAACGGCATGAATTCACCAAACTGACGAATGTAGTCCCATACGAGCTCATTGCTCGTATGAAAAATATGGGGGCCGTAAACGTGAGTCATTACACCCGTTTGCTCATCCCTCTCGGTGTGACAGTTCCCGGCCACATGCGTGCGCTCATCGAAAACCACAACTCGGCAACCGGCTTGCGCGAGCTCATGTGCGATTACTGCCCCGGTGAAACCTGCACCAACTACAGCCAAGCTCTTCACACCCACTCCCTTTTTACAAACCGCAAGCCATCGCCTAAAAGAAAATAGCTTAAATCCAACAGTTACCCGGCGTAGACATCCAGCAACTCTTCAACGTGAGCAGCAACAGAAACCGGGGTCATCGCCGAAATCCAGTAGTTTTCGGATTTAACTTGCCCGGAAAGGATGCGACGCAACTTCTCATAGAAGTCGCTGACGTCATCGTGCTTATAAACAAAATTTGGATTACAACCTGACAGCTCCTGAGCACCGCCGAGATCACTCGCGAGAACCGGAATCTTCCTGCAATGCATTTCAATTGCAACTTGAGGAAGATTATCCTCCCACAACACCGGAACGACCCCAAGACTTACGCCTTCCAAAATGGAATCGAGTTGTTCGTGTGAATATCCGTCGGAATAAAATATTCCTGCGAACTTTCTAGCCATCAATTTCAACTCTTCAAGAACTTCCGAATCAGAATTTCTTGCTGCCACCACAATTCGAACTTTACTTGAAATAGATTCTGGCATTGCATTCAATGCACCAACGAAGAAGTAAAACCCTTTGTCTCTGCGCATGTACCCTAGATAGGCTAACGTCAAAACTCCATCGGAGCCCACCAAATCTCTATGAAACCCATCGTTCGCAGCATACGTCTCATAATGCCGAGTTCCAATATAACTTACCCTCAATAAATCTCTTGACACACCGTACTTGACCGCGATCTCAGAAACACGCTTAGAAACGGCAAGAACAACATCACAATTTTCATTAATTAAGCCAACAAATCGACTGCGACGCTCTTTGTAGTATCGTGCATCGACCTTTAACTCTATTAAACCGCTCAATTTCCCCGAAGCGGGCTGTTCTGCACCAAACCTCACACCGGAGGCCCCACCGAGCAAAGCAATAACGCGACGACTAATTGATTTAAACCTAAAAGACAATCGAAAAATCAAACTGAAAAGCGGAGTTTCAGGAGCAACACGCATTTTTTTCAGGTAATACGCAACTGCGTTTGCAGCCCTGATAGCCTTTTTGTTTGGCGGAGTCGCCAAACAGCCTTCGCACTTCCAGCCTTCTTCAAAATCTTCGCATCTAATTTTTTCCTTGTGCCACAAGTTAACCTGCGGACAAAAAGCATAGTAGTTATGAAGAGATAGAATAACCTTAGTTTCAGGAAACTCTTTCTTAAGATCGAGAACAGTCGCAGGAAGACCTTCAAGGTTATTGAAATGAACAACATCAAAAGGCCCACACGCCCTCATAAAGTCGAAGAATACCTTTTTGGTTTCCTCACAATCGATCTGTTGCGCCTCTCCAAAGGAGTGATGCCCGGGAGACATCACCCCAGAGTTAACCACCTCAAATTTTCTGCATCGATCTTGCTTTGGGCCGTGCTTAAGCTGCTCCCACCGAGGGACAGCACTCTTCAAATCAAAAGACAGGCCGGAACAAAGAAAGTAAGCATCAACTTCGCCCCCAGAAGATAAAGCCGAGATGATATTTGACTGGTAGATACTTACCCCACCGCCTCTGCGCTCTGCATCTTCGTAGTCCACCCAGTTGTAATATAGGACTCGCAAACTACACCTCAATTCCAGACCAGTGGCGCTTTCCAATCACATGAAGGTACTCCTCAACAGCTTCAGGATTCGAGAATCGATCTATTATTTTTTTTGTCCCCTGTTTTACCAAGGTAGCACAAAGCCCTTTTCTTTCCACCGCAATATGATTGCAAATCTCATCATTCAATAGACCGCGGGAAATATTTTTGTATTCTAAGTACATAACCTGCCTGGGTCTTCCGCGGATTAAACCCTCGAACATACCACACAAACAATTTATAACTTGACACCACTCCTCAAATTCACCGTACTTAAAATCAACCTTACTACCACTCCAACTCTTATCCGCATCATAGTTTTTGTCCCTAGTTGCCCACTTCTTATCATTCAAGGCTTTCTTATATGATGCGTACTGGGCCAATCTATTTTCTCTATAAACATAAAGAATCGAAATATCACCATCTTTCAGTATATTTTCAAGAATATCAAAGCTATGGCCAAGCATATAGTTAAAACCAATCGACCTGAATCCCTTTGAAAACTCACTATTGTAAAATTCATTCCAGAATCTTATCGGGCGTGCATTTCTATAAAAAACACCTTTAAAATCATCATTCGCACCAAACCGCGATATGGAATGAGGATTAAACAGCTCGTTGTCACAAAATACATCTTTGTGCGAGTTCAACATGTCCACTAGCAGTGTAGTGCCAGTTCTAGGCGTCCCAACTATCACAAATTTCTGCTCGGCCATTTATTCAAAATCCCCGAAGTATTTTCCATACAGTACAAAAGGTACACCCACATCAACAATCCGCAGCACGAGCGGTATTCTTCGCATATACAGTTAAAGCCGACCAATCAATCCAGCAGCGATCAACCCAACGTTTCCCAGTGTTGTTTGGCGATATACCCCGCTCCGCCTTAAATGGATCACCGCGCACAACCCAGAACTGCTACGTACAGCGGAGAATCGCTCGATCAACTCTCGACTCTCGGGGGTAAAGGGGCAATCGACACTGCTCAACGCATCCAGGTTGCGTTCATTCCAGCTGCGGAAGCGCCCCTTAAACAACATGCGCACCCGCGTGAGGCGGGCCCGCCAGCCAGAGTTCCGGCCGATGAGGTTGCCACCGTGCTGACGGTAGCGTATGGCTGGATGGGGGTCGTAGTGCACCCGCCCCCCGCAGCCACTGACGAGGATGTAGGCCCACCAATCATGCGCAACAGCCTGCACATCGGGACCTGCCATGCGCAGCAGTTCTCGCGCCGCCGCGTTGAAGAGCATGGTGTTACCGCCACCAATGTTCTGGACGAGCGCGTTACCGAAGCCGGGCTCACGGGTGAATAGCGGCGAAAGGCCGATCTCGCGCCCTTCTGCATCAACCAGGCGGGTACGGGCGCAATACAGCGCCGGCACGTCGGCTGGCACGGATTTGATCCATTCAACGGCGCGCTGCAGTTTGCCAGCTTCCCATACGTCGTCCTGATCGCAGAAGGCGAAGTAATCGGCCTCAATCTCGGGGCGGCATGCGAGCGACAGAAAGTTGGCCGCGAAACCGCACTGCGGGCCAGCAACGATGTGCAGTCGACCTTCCGGCCATTGGGCCCGGCGGTCTGCTAGCTGCACAAGGGTGTCGTCGCTAGAGCCGTCGTCGGACGCCCATACCTCCCAGTTGGCGTGCGTCTGGTCCTCAATGGAATCGAGTTGCTCCCCAAGGAAGCCTGCACCATTGCAGGTGCACAGCAGGATCGCAACCCTGGGCGACGCCGTCTGCACAGCCGGCTCACCTGAAGCCATGTGAAACCCCTCCCGAACGGACGACTCGAAGCGGGACGTGGGTAGAGAGCGGGCAGCAGCGGGTAGAAATGGCGACACAGAACCTTGCAATGCACGCATGTCGGGAACTAAACATCACGGGCATCTTTTCGTTGTTTGGCGGGCTTGATGGTACTTCACGCACGCAGAAAACTCGCATATGAAATGTCGGCCGTACACGGATGGCATACGGTAAATGTAACCGATTGCAACGCGCATCCTGGCTTGCGGGGTCGTCCGCAGCACGCTACAAGCGGCACTGCAAGGATGAACACTCACGAAGAACTACGCAGCGAGGCGCAATCGATTCGTCATCAACCTCTGCTCCCGAACCACCAAACTCATCTGAAGTAGTGTCGACGGTACCGTATCAGCTCGGCGACCCGGAATCGGTTTCGATAGATTTCGTCTGCGGTCATGGCTATCCATCGCATCGCAGGCAGATACTCCTCCTCGTGGCAATTGACCCGCAGAAACTCCACCAGCCTTGCTCCGGAAGGACGGGTCCTGATCGTGGAGTCTCCCTTGATGTAGAAGCATTTACCGGCTGTATTGAGCGCCTCATAGCAATACGAGTATGGGAGTAATGCGTTTTCGCAATCCAGGCTGTGCGAACCACTGACCGACTTGAGCGAGCCGAGAATCCGGTGCTCGCCCTTGCGGATGTTGTAGAGCCTCGACTTTCTGGCGAAATCCGGAGACAGCAGCTGATCCACTTCCACTACCATACGCTCATTGCATGGGACGCCGAACAACCAGCCAGAGCAGTGAGGCACCTCGTCATAGATCATCGTGCCGGACACCAGCTTGCCTGCCGCAAGGTTGGCCACCAGGCCGGAAATCACGGCTAGCTGATGCGGAATGAAGTACCACACTGAGTCGTTGAAGAAGCACACTTCCTCGACTTCTTGCTTCACCCCCAATCCATCCAGCGCGCGCCAACCCTGCTGGTAGGCAAAGAAGTCGCGCCCGACCGGCGATACATGCACGGCAATGTCGAGCAGCCCCTCGTACTGATCAAGCGCCCCGTTGGGCGCAACACCGACAATGCGGAAACCGGCGTCGGCGAGATTGCGGAACAAAGCCCGCAGGTCGGGACGTGGCTTTTGGTCGAACAGGCAGAAGATCGCGAACTTTCTCTTGTCGCTCTTGCGATATTCCACAACAGACAGCGTGGGCTTCGGCCTGGTCAATGAGGTAAGGAATGACCTCAGAACATCCCAGGCTTCACAAAGACCCCCTATCAGAAAACGTGTCATGCTCAGATATACCTGTACGCGCGGCCTTGTAAATAGCCACTTCTGCAATAGTGCCGGCAAGGATTGACGCCGGCCTCGGCCACATCGCGATTCAGCGCAAGGAAGGCCTCGGCATGAAAGCCCATGAGGACATGCCCCAGCACCAGGCACTGGATTGCATGCATTGCGCGCGCCGCTGGCGAACGACGACGCGTTTGCGATTGCTCACTTTCGCGATCCCGTCATCGTTCGTCGAGATAGCCCCGCTGAAACGCGAGCTGCGTGACCGAACGGAAGTAGGCGGCCTGCCGCTTCTGATCGGGAAAGCGGCTGTACAAGGCGCCGTAGCAAGCAGCCCGCAGCCTTTCGAAGAGCATCGAACCTCGCCAACAAGTACGCCACGGCCCAAAGAAAGTTGGGTTCTCGTTCTGGAATATCCGCGCAGACAAACCGGCGATGCGCATGGTGCGGCAACGATCCGCGATATCCAGCCGGTGCCGGTGCTCCGCCAGGATCTCCGGCAGCAAGGTGGACTTCATACCGAGCTTTACCAGCCGCAAGCCCATCTCCCAGTCGTCCCAAGCGTGGTAAGGGAAGGCCTCGTTGAACGGCCCGGCCTTGTCCAGCAGGGACTTCTTGAAGGACACGTTGCCAAGGTAGAAGAAATCATCCGGGACGGCGGTCATGTCGGGGTGGAATGGCACACCGAACAGCGAACCACTACGCTCGAGCCAGTCGACGAAATCGGAACGCAGATCGGAAGGCACAATGGCACCGCCAACGGCGACCATGCGCTCGTCGGGATGCGCGCGATGAAAATTCAAGGTTGCCCGGATGGCGCCCTTCGGCAGAAGGAAATCATCCGCAACGACGTAGATGAGATCTGCCTGACACAGCTTCAGCCCCGCATTGACGGCATTTGCACGGCTCTCTGTTTCACCGCAGAACACGGCGCGGACATCCAGCCCGGCCGGTTTGCGGGAAGACAGCCGTTCGAGCTCCTTGCCCATGAGGTCATGGCAGCCCTGCTCGGTCGCCAACAGAAGCAATTCAAAATCGCTCGGATCGACCGTCTGCGAGAAGTAGCTTTCGAGCGTGGCGTCGAGCTGGAAGTCACCACGCACCGGGTCGAAGACGGAAAGAACGCTGATCTTCTTGTCCACACCAGCTCCTTGCTCCGTTTCAAGAATTCGCGGGAGCCAAGTGACTGCTGAGCGCCCCCTCATTTCAACTGCTGAAACGATTTTATCCGCCCGTGCTCAAGCTCCATGACCTTGTTGCAGAAGCTGCGCAATAAGTCATGCTTGTGGCTGGCCAGCACGACGATGCCGGCCTTCTCCGCGAACTCCGCCATGCGAATCTTGGCCTTTGCCTGAAAAGCCGGATCGCCCGCACCGATCCATTCATCCATCAGCAGGATCTCGGGCTCCATCTCGGTCGCGACCGCGAATGCCAGACGCGCAGCCATGCCCTGACTGTAGGCTTTCAGCGGCAAGTCGATGAAGTCGCCCAGCTCACTGAAGGCGATGATGCTCTCCATACGCTCTTCGATACGCGCGGGCGTCCAGCCGTTGATCAGCCCCCGCAGCACGATATTGCGACGCCCGGTCGCCTCCTTGCGAAAGCCCAGATTGATGTTGAACAGCGCGTCGACGCGCCCATTGACGGTCAATCTGCCGCCTGTCGGTTCATGGATGCCGTACAGGGTCTTCAACAAGGTGGTCTTGCCGGCTCCGTTTGCCCCGATCAACCCGAGACGGTCACCCGCGGCCAGCTCAAAGCTGACCCCATCGAGCGCCACCACGCACTGGGCTCCGTTACGCACGGCAATAGTGCCGCCGGTGGCGGTACGCCGGTCGGGCGCCTGCAGCGAAATCTTGCGCGCGACAGGATAAGCCAGCATCAGGTTTTCAGCGCGAATGGAGACCATCACAGAATGAATGCCACTTTCTTTCGAAACAAACCCAGCAGGATCAACGCCAAGATCCAGAGCACCAGCACCATAAGCAGCACCAGCAACATCGCCTGGAACGCAGGTACACCACTGACCACGGGCGTGCGCACCACTTCGATCAGATAGGTGAATGGGTTCAGGTGATAGAAAGAGGCCCGCAGCCCGCCCTCACCCGTATAGGTCCAGAAAATCGGAGTCAGAAACATGCCGAGCCGCATGAAATTGGAGACGATGAACTGGCTGTCCGGGAAGTACGCGCCGAGAAAGGCAAAAACGATGATTGCCGCCGGCGTACTGAGCAGGACCAGCAGTGCGCCGGGCAAGGCCCACAGCGCACCGATGGAGAACGTGACATCGCTGACCAGCAGGATCGCGCAGCACCCCAGCACCGCGTAGGCCGAGCGGATCAGTGACTGCATTAGCAAGCGCATCACATAGACGGTCAGGGGAAGCGGCGTGCCCTTGATCAGCGCCTCTTCCCGGACGAACAAGGTGACGCCATGCGATGTGGTTTCCATGAGATAGAACCACACCAACAATCCGGTCGCGACATAGGCCGAATAATGCGGAATGCCCTCGCCGCGGTGAAACAGGAAAATGAAGGTCCCGGCAAAAGCCAGATAGTTGATCAGCAACCACAGGGGCCCGAGCGTCGTGCGCCGATGCTGATCGCCGATGTCCTCCTTGGCGAGCTCCAGCCAGAGATGTCGCAGGCGCAGCCCCTCACGAATATCACTACAGGCATTACGCAGCGCGGTCAGCATGAACGAACGATTCCTGCGGGTCGAGCAATGGGACGGCTTGACGTCGGGCTGAAGAATCGCCGTGCTCCTGGGCGGGGCGTGCTCTTCTCGGTTGGCCGAAGCATAGCATTGCCACCATGCCGCATTCTCGCCCTCATCCGCTCAATGAAAACTGAATTGCATGAATGCAGGCGCACCTCAGACGGCCGCCGCTACAGGCAAAAACAAAAAAGCACTTGGCCCGCATTTCGCGGGCCAAGTGCTTTTTATATCTTTGGTGGCCAGGGGCGGAATCGAACCGTCGACACGCGGATTTTCAATCCGCTGCTCTACCAACTGAGCTACCTGGCCAAAGAGAGGCCGCATTATAGCCCAATCGAGCCGTTCGTCAATTGGATCAGAACCATCCGCCGCGAGAATTCGGATGGGGCGGCGCATGGCGCAGACCGGGGTGCACGAAGCTGAC
Source organism: Pseudazoarcus sp. NS36 (assembly GCF_059703705.1). Lineage (NCBI taxonomy): Bacteria > Pseudomonadati > Pseudomonadota > Betaproteobacteria > Rhodocyclales > Zoogloeaceae > Pseudazoarcus > Pseudazoarcus sp. NS36. The sequence goes on from NZ_BAAKJA010000001.1 coordinate 546,871, forward strand.
GCGGGCCAGCGTGCCCAGCCCTTCGGGGACGTCTTCGAGGCGCACGGTGGCGCCGTGCAGGTCTGCGATTTCACGCACGATGGGCAGGCCGAGGCCGGAGCCGTCTTCGCCGCTGTCGAGCACGCGGTAGAAGCGCTCGAAGACGCGGTCGCGGTCGTCTTCGGGGATGCCGATGCCGGAATCTTCGACCTCGACCACCGGCACGCCGCCTTGACGCAGCGTTCGAGCGGTGACGCTGCCGCCGCGGGGGGTGTATTTGATGGCGTTGTCGATGAGGTTCTTGAACATCTCACGCAGCAACACGATGTTGCCTTCGACCAGCGTGGTACCTGCCTCGCCTTCGACGCCAAGGTCGATGTGCTTGGCCAGTGCGCGCGGGAAGAGGTCGCCGGCCACCTCCCGCACTACGGCGTCAAGATCCACCGGCTGCATGGAGTAGACGCGTTCGGAGCCGGCTTCGGCGCGCGCCAGCAGCAGGAGCTGGTTGATCAGGTGGGTGGCGCGCTCCGCACTGGCCGCGATGTGGCCGAGCGAGCGGCGCAACTGCTCGGGGTCGGTTTCATCCTGGGCGAATTCGGTCTGCGTCTTGAGGCCGGTGAGCGGTGTGCGCATCTGGTGCGCGGCGTCGGCAATGAAGCGTTGCTGGGCCTGCATGTTGGCATCGAGCCGCGCCATCATGTCGTTGAAGGCAATGATCAGCGGGCGCGCCTCTTCCGGCACGCTGGACGGTTCGATGGGCGACAGATCGGTGGGCCTGCGCCGCGCGATGCGTTCCTGCAGGCGATTGAGCGGCGCAATACCACGCGACAGACCGACCCATACCAGCACCACCGCCAGCGGGATGATGGCGAACTGCGGGAACAGCACCTCGGTGACCACACGCGAGGCGAGGTTGCTGCGCTTGTTGAGCGTCTCGGCCACCTGCACCAGCACCAGCGGCTCCTCGGGGCGCGTGGGCTGCAGGAACTGGTAGGCCACGCGCACCTGCTCACCATGCACGTATTCGTCGCGGAACAGCACGGTCTCGGGAATGATCTCGATCGGCGGCGCGGCCTGCGGCAGTTCGCGGTCGCCGTTGGCCAGCTCTCCGCCGGAGACGGCCACCTGGTAGTAGAAGACGTCGTCCCGATCAGAGCGGAACAGCACGCGCGGCGAGGCCGGAAAATCCACCCACACCACGCCGTCGATGACCTGCACCAGCCGGGTGAGCGCACGCACGTTGTCGGCCAGCACCAGGTCGTAGGGCTGGTTGGCGATGTTGTCGGCAACGTTGTGCGTGAAGATGATCGAGATCGGCCACAGCACCAGCAGCGGTGCGAGCAGCCAGTCGAGGATCTCGCCGAAGAGCGAATTGGGTGGTTGCTGCTTGGACGTGGCCGAGGCCTGGTCAGGCCTTCTGCGCCGCAGCCTCATCCTTGTGCTCCAGACAGTAGCCAAGGCCGCGAACGGTCACGATGCGCAGATCGGTGTCTTCGAGCTTCTTGCGCAGGCGGTGCACATAGACCTCGATGGCGTTGTTCGACACTTCCTCGCCCCAACCGCACAGGTGGTCGACGATCTGATCCTTGCTGACCAGGCGACCGGCCTTGAGGATGAAGACTTCGAGCAGACCGACTTCACGCGCGGAAAACTCCACCACCTCGCCGTGGATTCGCACCACGCGGTCGGCCTGATCGTATTCGAGTTGGCCGAAGCCGATGCGGCGCGGCTGACCGGTGCCGCGACGCGTCAGCGCACGTACGCGGGCTTCGAGTTCGGGCAGGGCAAAGGGCTTGGTGAGGTAGTCGTCAGCGCCGGCGTCCAGCCCGGCGACGCGGTCATCCACGCCGTCCTGCGCGGTAAGAATGAGCACCGGCATGGCCGATTTGCGCGCGCGCAGGCGCTTGAGCACATCCAGGCCGGGCAGCTTGGGCAGGCCCAGATCGAGGATCAGCAGGTCATACGACTGCGAAGCCAGTGCGGTATCAGCGTCGAGCCCCGTAGCCACGTGATCAACGGCGTAACCGCCACGCCGCAGGGTACGCGACAGGCCGTCGGCAATAACGTGGTCGTCTTCGGCAAGCAGGATGCGCATGGAACCCTCTCTGTGCAGTCAGGCCCGCATCTTCACCGATTGCACCGCAACAGTCGAGCATGCCGGCGGACGCATTGCACATGCGCGACACAAAAGAAAAGCCCCGCTTGCGCGGGGCTTTCCGGACACTGCGAATGCAGGGCGAATTACATCATGCCGCCCATGCCACCCATACCGCCCATGCCACCCATATCCGGCATGGCGGGCTTGTCTTCCGCGATCTCGCCGATCATGCAATCGGTGGTGAGCATCAGCGCCGCGACGGAAGCGGCATTCTGCAGCGCGGTGCGCTCGACCTTGGTCGGGTCCAGCACGCCCATCTCGACCATGTCGCCGTACTCACCGGTAGCAGCGTTGTAGCCGAAGTTGCCCGTGCCATTGACCACGGCATTGACGACCACGGAAGGCTCGTCACCGGCGTTGGCGACGATCTCGCGCAGCGGCTGCTCGAGTGCGCGCAGCACGATCTTGATACCGGCGTCCTGGTCGTGGTTGGCACCCTTGAGCTCGCCCAGCATGGAGCGTGCGCGCAGCAGCGAAACACCGCCGCCCGGGACAATGCCTTCTTCCACTGCAGCGCGGGTGGCGTGCAGGGCGTCTTCGACACGGGCCTTCTTCTCTTTCATTTCCATCTCGGTGGCAGCACCGACCTTGATCACTGCAACACCGCCGGCCAGCTTGGCGACGCGTTCCTGCAGCTTCTCGCGGTCGTAGTCCGAGGTGGCTTCTTCGATCTGGGCGCGGATCTGCTTGACGCGGCCTTCGATGCCCTCACCCGAACCGGCACCGTCGATGATGGTGGTGTTGTCCTTGGCGACTTCGATACGCGCAGCCTGGCCGAGTTGCTCCAGCGTGGCGTTTTCCAGCGTCAGGCCGACTTCTTCGGCGATGACCTGGCCACCGGTCAGGATGGCGATGTCTTCCAGCATGGCCTTGCGACGGTCACCAAAGCCCGGAGCCTTGACGGCGCAGGTCTTGAGGATGCCGCGGATGTTGTTCACCACCAGGGTGGCCAGCGCTTCGCCTTCGACGTCTTCGGCGATGATCAGCAGCGGACGGCCAGCCTTGGCAACCTGCTCCAGCACCGGCAGCAGATCACGGATGTTCGAGATCTTCTTGTCGAACAGCAGCACGAACGGGCTTTCCAGAACAACCATCTGGCGGTCCGGATTGTTGATGAAGTACGGGCTCAGGTAACCACGGTCGAACTGCATGCCCTCGACCACGTCGAGTTCGTTCTGCAGGGACTTGCCGTCTTCAACGGTGATCACGCCTTCCTTGCCCACTTTTTCCATCGCGTCGGCAATGATCTGGCCGATGTCGCTGTCGGAGTTGGCGGAGATGGAGCCGACCTGGGCGATTTCCTTGGCGGTCGAGCACGGCTTGGACAGCTTGGCCAGCGCTTCGCAGGTAGCGATCACGGCCTTGTCGATGCCGCGCTTGAGGTCCATCGGGTTCATGCCGGCGGCCACGAACTTCATGCCTTCGCGCACGATCGACTGAGCCAGCACGGTGGCGGTGGTGGTGCCGTCACCGGCGATGTCAGAGGTCTTGGAAGCAACTTCCTTGACCATCTGCGCGCCCATGTTCTCGAACTTGTCCTTCAGCTCGATTTCCTTGGCGACGGAAACACCGTCCTTGGTGACGGTCGGGGCGCCGAACGAGCGCTCCAGCACGACGTTGCGGCCTTTCGGGCCGAGAGTGACCTTGACGGCGTTGGCGAGGATGTTGACGCCGGCGACCATACGGTCACGCGCGGAATCACCAAATTTGACTTCTTTAGCTGCCATGGATGTAACTCCTTGAATTCGTTTGAAAGATGGAAGCGCGAGAGAGGCTTAGCCCTCGATCACGCCCATGATGTCTTCTTCGCGCATGACGAGCAGCTCTTCGCCTTCGACCTTCACGGTCTGGCCGGCGTACTTGCCGAACAGCACCTTGTCGCCAGCCTTGACGGCCATCGCACGCACGCTGCCGTCTTCCAGGATCTTGCCGTTGCCGACGGCCACGACTTCGCCCTGGTCCGGCTTCTCACCGGCGGAATCGGGAATCACGATGCCGCTGGCGGTCTTGCGCTCGGCTTCAAGGCGCCGGACGATCACGCGGTCATGCAAGGGACGGATTTTCATCGTTTTACTCCTGTACGGGTTCAAGCAACGCGGGCCACCTGGCCCGCTCAGAAATCGAAATGCCGGAAATCCGGCGCGCAGCGGCTGTTAGCACTCACCGCCAGCGAGTGCTAATAATAGGGACGAGGTGTTGCGATTTCAAGTCGCCGGCGAAATGAAATTTTTCGGCAAATCGTCCCTGCACGACCTCTCCGCCCGTTTCAACGAATATCGCGCCCTATTCCGCGCCTTTCCAAAGAGCGAAGCGTCCGCCTGTGAGAGCCCCGACTTCGAACGAGAACATCTCCACTAGACGCATACATCTACGGATTGATGACTTAAAAAAGACTAAAGCGTCAATTTGTGCGTTTAACACTAAGCAATCTGAATCCCATGTTCTATAGTGCGTTCATAAGTGCGTGCAAACGGCTTCTTGCTTGATTAACCGCTCAAACTTGCGTGCTATGGAAAACCTGACAATTGGCGAACTCGAATCGCAGCTCGGAGACGATCTCAAGCGGCTGCGGCTGCAGCGCAACATCGAACAAGGCGTGCTGGCCGGACAGGCCGGCCTCAGTGTTCGCGCGCTGCAACGCCTCGAGAACGGCGAAGGCTCGTCGCTCTCCACGCTGCTGAAGGTGGTGCGCGCGCTCGGCCGCGAAGCCTGGCTCAAAGGCATCGCCCCGGTCGCTACCATCAACCCGGTCACCGCAGTGCGCCACAGCAAGGCCCGCCAGCGCGCCAGCGCGGCCCGCAGCAAATGAGCCCGACCATCACACCGGGTGGCCGCAAGCGCGGCTACAAGGCAGTCGACAGCATCGAAGTCTCGCTCTTCGGGCGTCCGATGGGCGTTGTCGCGCTGGACCCGGCCTATGGCTATTACGCCTTCGCCTATTTGCCCGAGTTCCTGCGCGGCGGCATCGAGCCGGCGCCGCTGACGATGCCGCTCAATGACGGCGAGCCTTATCTGTTTACGGATCTGCCCGAGGTCACCTACCACCGCTTGCCGGCGCTGCTGGGCGATGCGCTGCCGGATGACTTCGGCAACGCGCTGATCGACCGCTACATGGCCGAACAGGGTGTAGAGCGCTCGCGCATCACCGCGCTCGACCGCCTTGCCTACATGGGCCAACGTGCCATGGGAGCGCTGAGTTTCAAGCCCGCGCGAGGTCCGCAGCAACGCAGCTCGACGGCCATCGAGATGGGTGCGCTGGTCGAGCAGGCCCGCGCAGCGGTGTCCGGCCGTATCGAAACGGACGACTACACCAACGCCGCCCTGCGCAGCATCATCGAGGTAGGCACCTCGGCCGGCGGTGCGCGCGCCAAGGCCGTCATCGCCTGGAACCCGCACACCCAAGAGATTCGCTCCGGCCAGGTCAATGTCGCGGCGGGCTTTGAACACTGGCTGCTGAAGTTCGACGGGCTGGGCGCCGACCGCGAACTGGGTCTGGCGCAGAACTTCGGTCGCATCGAGCACGCCTATCACCAGATGGCCCGCGCGGCCGGCATCGACATGGCCGACTGCCATCTGCTGGAGGAAAACGGCCGCGCCCATTTCATGACGCGGCGCTTTGACCGCGCGGCGGGCGGCGTGCGCCACCACATCCAGACGCTGTGCGCGATGGACCACATCGATTTCCGGAAGAAGGCCGCCAACGCCTACGAGCAGCTCTTCATCACCATGCAGCGCCTGCACCTGCCCTACGCGCAGCTGGAGGAGGCGTATCGGCGCATGGTCTTCAACGTGATGGCGCGCAACTGTGACGATCATTCCAAGAATTTCTCGTTCCGGCTGCGCGAGGGCGCCGCATGGGAACTGGCACCGGCCTATGACCTGACCTTTGCCCACAACCCGCAGGGCGAGTGGACGCACCAGCACCTGATGTCGGTGAATGGAAAGTTTCGGGGGTTCGTCGAGGCGGACTTTCTTGCGGTGGCCGACCGCTTTGCCATCGGCTCGGCCCGCCAGGTCATTGCCGAGGTACGTGCAGCCATTCTCGACTGGCCCCGCTTTGCCACGGACAGCGGCGTGCCGCAGCAGCAGGCCGAGCACATCGGCGCGCTGCATGTTCCCGGCCCGGGCTGAACAAGGCGGCTGTGCAAGAATGGCGCCCGCTACCAGCCCGGAGAGCCCGATGAAGCCACACGTTCTGCAGACCGGTCCGCTGTCGCCCGCACTCGATACCGCGCTCGCGACGCATTTCAACGTTCACCCGTTGTGGCAGGAGGCCGACCCCGCCGGCTTCCTGGCCCGGCATGGCGCGCGTTTCGAAGGCATCGCAACGTCGGCGCCGGTGGGCGCCTCGACGGAGCTGATCGCGGCGCTGCCCTCCCTCAAGGTGATTTCCTGCCGCGGCGTCGGACTGGACAAGATCGACCTCACGGCCGCTCAGGCGCGCGGCATCGCGGTCAGCGGCACCTTCGGCGTGCTGACCGATTGCGTGGCCGATCTGGCCTTCGGACTGGTGATCGACGTGGCGCGCCGGCTGTCGGCGGCGGACCGCTTCGTGCGCGAAGGACACTGGCTGAAGGAGAAGTACCCGATGACCCGGCGCGTCAGCGGCAAGCGGCTGGGCATCGTCGGACTCGGCCAGATCGGGCGCGCGATTGCCCGACGCGCGGGCGGCTTTGACATGGAGGTGCGCTATCACAACCGCTCCGCTGCAGCCGACGCACCCTACGGCTACGAGCCTTCGCTCGAAGCACTCGCCCGCTGGGCGGACTTTCTGGTGGTGGCGGTGGCCGGCGGCGCGTCCACGCGTCACCTCATCTCGCGCGAGGTACTGCAGGCGCTCGGCCCGGACGGATTTCTGATCAACGTTGCGCGCGGCAGCGTGGTGGATCAGCAGGCGCTGGTCGAGGCCCTGGTGAACGGCCACATCGCCGGCGCCGGGCTGGATGTTTTCGCCGACGAGCCGCAGGTACCGGAAGCACTGCTCACGCTCGACAACGTGGTGCTGCTGCCGCATATGGCCAGCGGCACCGTCGAGACGCGCACGGCCATGGAAGATCTGGTGCTTGCCAACCTGAAGGCCTTCTTCGACACCGGCGAGGTGCTCACGCCGGCGTTCTGAGCCGGCGCGGTTGCACCGCGGGCGAATCGCTCCAACAATGCGGGGCATCCACTCGTCACGCGGCCACCCATGTTCGATATCAGCCAGCTTCGCTGCTTTGTTGCCGTTGCCGAGGAGCTGCACTTCAGCCGTGCCGCCGAGCGGCTGAACATGACGCAGCCGCCGCTGAGCCGCCAGATCCGTCTGCTCGAACATCACGTCGGCACGCAACTGCTCGAACGCACCAGCCGCAACGTGCGCCTCACCGCCGCCGGCAAGGCCTTTCTGCCCGACGCGGCGCGCATCCTGCGCATGGCCGAGGAAGCCGCCGCCACCGCCCGCCGCGTGGCGCAGGGCGAGATGGGCACGCTGTCTATCGGCTTCACCGCCGCCTCCGGCTACAGCCTGCTGCCACAGATCGTGCGCCAGCTGCGCGAGATCTCCCCGGGCATTTCGCTGACGCTCAAGGAACTGGTCAGCCGCAGCCAGCTCGACGCGCTCGACGCCGGCCAGCTCGACGTCGGCCTGCTGCGTCCGCACGTCGAACACGGCGAACTCGAAACCGTGGCGCTGGCACGCGACGGACTGGTGCTGGCCATTCCGGAACGCGACGCAAGCAACTGGTCGCCCACGCCCGCTCTGGGTGATCTGGCCGGGCGCCCGTTCCTGATGTACTCGCCCTACGAGGCCCTGTACTTCCACAACCTGATCAAGGGCTTGCTCGACCGGCAGGGCGTGGTTCCGCAGATCATCGAATACGTGGCGCAGATCCACACCATGCTCGCGCTGGTGCGATCCGGCGTCGGCGTGGCGGTGATTCCGGCCGCGGCCACGCGTCTGCAGTTCGAGGGCACCGTGCTGCGCCCGCTGAAGACCAGCCCCGCCAAACCCGTGGAAACTGTCTGTTCATTCCGCAAGGACAACGACAACCCGATTCTCGGCCTATTCCGGACACGCCTTCTGCCGGACTTCACCGGCCGCTGAACGACATACGTACAAGCCGCATCTATGCGCCAGTTGAATCAATCAAGTCACTCGTTGATTTGATCTTGAATTGATCTGCCGCGAGCATAGCTCCCCATAAAGAAGCGCCACGTGCTTACACGATTTGGCGCTCGCAACGAGGAGACCGCCATGCAACGCATCCACGCGCACACCCCGCGCGCGGCGCAAGGGCCCGCACCACGAGCCGCTGCACGCTGCATCGACCACCGCCACAATCGCCTCCTCCCTCTGCCGCCCGCATCCGACGCGCTTCGCGCCGTCGCTTGACGCCTGCTGCGGCCGCAAGCCAACCGTTTTCCGGGGTACGCCCCACCAGAATCGAGCGCGACATGAACGAACGCATTTCCGGCACTCCGACCGTTGTCGACCTGCAGGTAGTCCCCGTTGCGGGGCAGGACAGCATGCTGCTCAACCTGAGCGGCGCGCACGGCCCGTGGTTCACGCGCAACGTCGTGCTGCTGAAAGACAGCGCCGGCAACACCGGCCTGGGCGAAGTACCGGGCGGCGAGGCCATCCGCAAGACCATCGAGGACGCCCGCCCCTTCGTCGTCGGCCGTTCGCTGGGCGACTACAACGCCGTGCTCAACGCCATGCGCACTGCGTTTGCCGACCGCGACGCGGGCGGGCGCGGCCTGCAGACCTTCGACCTGCGCACCACCATCCACGCCGTGACCGCGGTGGAATCTGCCCTGCTCGACCTGCTCAGCCAGTTCATGAACGTGCCGGTGGCGGCGCTGCTTGGCGAAGGCCAGCAGCGCGAGGCAGTCGAAATGCTGGGCTACCTGTTCTTCATCGGCGACCGCAACAAGACCGACCTGCCCTACCGCTCGGAAGCAAACGCCGACGACGCCTGGTTCCGTGCGCGCAACGAAGAGGCGCTCACACCAGAGAGCGTGGTACGTCTGGCCGAGGCCGCTCACGCACGCTACGGCTTCAACGATTTCAAGCTCAAGGGCGGCGTGCTGGCCGGTGAAGCCGAAGTGGAAGCCATCCGCGCGCTGCACGAGCGCTTCCCCGAGGCCCGCGTCACACTCGACCCCAACGGCGGCTGGCTGCTGAAAGACGCCATCCGCCTGTGCCGCGACCTGCACGGCGTAATGGCCTATGCCGAAGACCCCTGCGGCGCCGAAGAAGGCTTCTCCGGCCGCGAGGTGATGGCCGAGTTCCGCCGCGCCACCGGCCTGCCCACCGCCACTAACATGGTCGCCACCGACTGGCGCCAGATGGCCCACTCGATCCAGCTGCAGTCGGTGGACATCCCGCTCGCCGACCCGCACTTCTGGACCATGCAGGGCTCGGTGCGCGTCGCCCAGTTGTGCCAGATGTTCGGCCTGACCTGGGGCTCGCACTCGAACAACCACTTCGACATCTCGCTGGCGATGTTCACCCACGTCGCGGCCGCCGCGCCCGGCAAGGTCACCGCCATCGACACGCACTGGATCTGGCAGGACGGCCAGCGCCTCACCCTCGACCCGCTGAAGATCGAGAACGGTCTGGTGCGCGTGCCCGAGAAACCCGGCTTGGGCATCGAGATCGACCCGGCCGAGCTGGAAAAGGCCCATCAGGCCTACCGCAACATGGGGCTGGGTGCGCGCGACGACGCCGTTGCGATGCAGTTCCTGATCCCCGGCTGGACCTTCAACAACAAGCGCCCCTGTCTGGTGCGCTGACCCCCGAACGCTGCAACCCGGAGAACCCGAACCATGCGCGAGAACAGACTGCGAACCATCTGGAAGGAAGGCGGCGCCGCCGTCAACGGCTGGCTGGCCATCCCCAACGGCTTCTCGGCCGAGACCATGGCCCACCAGGGCTGGGACACGCTGACCATCGACATGCAGCACGGCATGATCGACTACCAGTCCATGGTGGGCATGCTGCAGGCCATCTCGACCACGCCGACCGTGCCCATCGTGCGCGTGCCCTGGCTGGAGCCGGGCATCCTGATGAAGACGCTCGATGCTGGCGCCTACGGCATCATCTGCCCGATGGTGAACACCCGTCAGGACGCCGAGAATCTGGTGGCCTGGACCAACTACGCGCCGCGCGGCAAACGCAGTTTCGGCCCGGTGCGTGGTCTGCTCTACGGCGGCGCCGACTACCTGCAGCACGCCAACGACACGGTGATCTCCTTCGCCATGATCGAGACCGCGCAGGCGCTCGACAACCTCGACGACATCCTGTCGGTGGAAGGTCTGGAAGCGGTTTACATCGGCCCGGCGGACCTGTCGCTGGCGCTGGGCTGCACGCCCACCTTCGACGACGTCGACCCGAAAGCCGCCGAGGCCTTCGACTACATCCTTTCGCGCGCCAAGGCCCACGGCAAGATCGCCGGCATCCACAACGGCGCGCCGCCCGCTGCGCTCAAGCGCATCGAGAAGGGCTACCAATTCGTCACCATCGGCTCGGACGCACGCCTGATGGCGGCCGGTTCGCAGCAGGTGCTCGGCGCCATGCGCGAAGGCATGCCGGGCGCGGTGGCCACGGCTGGCGGCTACTGAGCACCAGGTAAGAGGTTTTCAGGAACGGGAGCGTGCGCGACCAAAGGAATCGCATCTCTCCCGCCCGAAGAAGCGGCGGCGTCTTCCCTACCGCCAACTTGCGTAGCAATGCATCAAGAGGAGACTTCACACAATGAAAAAGCTGACCATCGCAATGAGTCTTGCGGCATCGACCTTCGCCGCAGGCATCACGGCACCGGCCTTTGCGGCCGACAGTGCACTGCCCAGCAACGTACGCGTCGTCATCGGCTCGACCTCGACCGGCGGAGACACCTATCAGGTCTCAGCCATCGTCGCCGAGGCCCTTTCCAAGAAGCTCGGCATCAACGCCAAGGTCGACGCGGTCGGCCCCACCGCCGCCTTCCAGGCCATCGACAAGAGCGGCGCGGACGGCAGCACCATCATGCTGTTCCACGATCAGTCCTACGCCGGTTATCACTACGGCGTGCGCGGCTTCTTCGACATCTTCGAGAAGTACCGCATCGGACCCACAGTCGCAATCAACCCGGGTGACGCCTTCCTGGTGCCGGCCAAATCGCCGTACAACACCATCGACGACATCATCCAGGCGGCCGGCAAGGACCAGCGCGTGCGTGTGGCCATCCAGCCGGGCGGCGTGTCGGCGCTGGGTTTCACCGCCATCAAGAACGCCGTGAGCGTGCGTTTCCCGGGCAAGGAAGGGAACATCGTGGCGGTCAACACCGGCTCGCAGTCGGACAAGAACCAGCTGCTGTTTGACGGCAACGCCGACCTGATCAACGGCTCCGTGCAGGGCAACGAGCAATACACCCGCCTGCCGGCCGAAGATCAGAAGGCAATGCGCTTCGTGTGGATCACCGCACGCGAGAAGACGCTGCAGCAGGCCAACCCGGAAGGCATGGGGCAGACCTCGCGCGAGCAACTGCTGAAGTACGCCACGCCGGCCTCTTCGGTGACGCTCGACGGCAAGCAGGACTGGGCCTTCGACAAGGAGTTCTTCCTGATTTACAACAAGGAGATCGACCCGAAGGCAGTCGCCGAGATCGACAAGGCGCTGGCCGAAATCTATGCCGCTCCGGAGATCCAGGCGACGCTGAAGAAGTCCTTCTTCATCCCCAACTTCATGCCGGCCGACGAAGCACAGGCCTATCTGAAGAAGAAGTCTGACGGCACCAAGACGCTGATCGACAAGATCAAGTAAGCACCACGCGGTGCCGGCCAGCCCGGCCGGCACCGCACTCCGCGCACCGCCCGAGACGGACGAAGCAATGGAAAACATCGCAGACCTGCTGAAGGTTCAGATCGACTTCGACCGGTCGCATCTGCTGTTCCCGAACATCATCGAATGGGCGCTCGCAGCCCTGGCCCTGGCAATCGTCGCCACCCACAGCCGGCGCTGGCTGGCGCAATGGCGGGAAACCCCGCTGGGGGCCCGCATGCGCGGCTGGCAGATGGACAAGCGCCGACTCTTCGGCTGCCTGATCCTGACGCCCGTGTATTTCGCTGCGATGGAGCCGGTCGGCTCGATCTACCCCAACGTCGGCGTCGGCTTTCTGCTCACGTCCTGGGTGTATGGCTTCGCGCTGTCGTGGCTGTTCGTGCATGACAACACGCGCCGCAAGACCCTGCTGATGGCACTCAACGCACTGATCACGCCAACGCTGGTGTGGCTCGTGTTCGCTCACCTTTTCCGCATCACCCTGCCCTAAGCGCGAGGAACCCCCGTCATGGACGCAATTCTCTCTTCGCTCGACGCCAGCTACTTCCTGCTGGTGGCTCTGGGCACCATCATCGGCATCCTGTTCGGCGCGATTCCCGGCATGACCGCCACCATGGCCGTAGCCGTGTGTCTGCCGATGACCTATGCGCTGGACCTGAACCATGGCCTCGCGCTGCTGCTCGGTCTGTACGTGGGCGGCATTTCCGGCGGCCTGGTACCGGCCATCCTGATCAACATCCCCGGCACGCCCTCGTCGATCACTACGACCTTCGACGGTTATCCGATGACACGCAACGGCGACCCCGAGAAGGCGCTCAAGATCGGCATCGCCGCGTCGCTGTTCGGCGGCCTGTTCAGCGCCGCCGTGCTGTTCTGGTTTGCCCCGACGCTGGCCGACTGGGCGATCAAGTTCTCCTACGTCGAGAAGTTCCTGATCATCCTGTTCGCGCTCACCGTCATCGCCTCGCTGAGCAAGTCGCTGCTGGTCGGCATCTTCTCGGGTGTGCTGGGCATCTACGTGAGCCTGTTCGGCGTCTACAACATGAGTAGCGGCGGCAACGGCGAATTGCGCATCATCCCCGAGGCGCTGTCGCCGTGGCTGGAAAACGGCTTCTCGCTGCTGCCGCTGCTGATCGGCCTGTTCGGCCTCTCGGTGATCTTCGAGGAAGCGCAGAAGGGCGTGCGCGACGAACACGCCGAGCGCGTCAAACTGGCCGCCGGAAAGCGCTTCCAGTGGCGCGTGTTCAAGGGCCAGGGCACCAACCTGGTTCGCTCCGCCTCCATCGGCACCTTCATCGGCATGCTGCCCGGCGTCGGCGGCAGCGCCGCCTCGGTACTGGCCTACTCACAGGCCAAGAACTTCTCCAAGGACAGCGACAAGTTCGGCACCGGCCATCCGCCCGGCGTGGTGGCTTCGGAATCGTCCAACAACGGCCTGACCGGCGGCGCGCTGGTGCCGCTGCTGTCGCTGGGCATTCCGGGCGACAGCACCACGGCCGTGCTGATCGGCGCCTTCACGCTGCAGGGCATCCAGGTCGGGCCGCTGTTCATCAGCGAAAACCCGGTCACCTGGGACGTGATGATGATCGGCCTGGTGGCTGCCAACCTCATCATGTTCCTGGTGATGTGGTTTGCCATCCGCCACATTGCCAAGGTCATCACGGTGCCGAAGTACCTGCTCTACCCCGGCATCATGATGATGTGCGTGGTCGGCGCGTATGCGATCAACAGCGGCATCATGTTCGACGTGTGGACGCTGCTGATCTTCGGTCTGGTCGGCTTCGTCGGCGTCAAGCTGGGGCTGGAGATCGCGCCTTTCATCATCGGCTTCATCCTCGGGCCGTCGGCGGAGGTGTACTTCGTCAAAAGCCTGGAATCCTTCGGCACCGTGAGCATCTTCTTCACCAAGAGCCCGATCGCCGTCTTCCTGTGGGGGCTGATCGCGCTGTCGGTGGGCTATTCGATCTACAGTTACTGCAAGGCCAAGCGCCTGGCGGCGGCTCCGCAGGCAGCACAGTGACGGGATGACCCGTCGCAGGAGAACTACGTGAGCGCAGCAACCACTCCGACCAAGCGCGAACCGCTGGTCATCAGCATGCATCCGGACGACAACGTCGCCATCGTCGCCAACGACGGCGGCCTGCCGGCCGGCACCGTGCTGGCCAACGGCCTGACGCTGCGCGAGCACGTGCCGCAGGGGCACAAGGTGGCATTGACCGATCTCCCCGCCGATGCGCCGGTGCTGCGCTACAACGTCGCCATCGGCTACGCGCTGCAGGCCATCCCGGCCGGCAGCTGGGTGCATGAGCGTCTGCTGCGCATGCCAGCCGCCCGCGAGCTGGAAGGCCTGCCGATCGCGACCCGCAAGCCCGAACCCCTGCCGCCGCTGGAGGGCTACACCTTCGAGGGCTACCGCAACCCGGACGGCTCGGTGGGCACGCGCAACATCCTCGCCATCACCACCACCGTGCAGTGCGTGGCCGGCGTCGTGGATTTCGCCGTGCAGCGCATCAAGAGCGAACTGCTGCCGAAGTACCCCAACGTGGACGACGTGGTCGGGCTGGAACACACCTACGGCTGTGGCGTGGCCATCGACGCGCCGGACGCGATCATCCCGATCCGCACGCTGCGCAACATCAGCCTCAACCCCAACTTCGGCGGCGAGGTGATGGTGGTCAGCCTGGGCTGCGAGAAGCTGCAGCCCGAGCGCCTGCTGCCGCCCGGCAGCATCCCGATTCTCGACGAGCGCAACGTTGCCGACGTCGGCCTGACGGCCAACCCCGAGCTCGACGTGGTGTGCCTGCAGAGCGAGCATCACGTCGGTTTCATGTCCATGGTCGACAGCATCCTCAAGACTGCCGAGGACCATCTCGGGCGCCTCAACGCACGCCGCCGCGAAACCTGTCCGGCCTCGGAACTGGTGGTCGGCGTGCAGTGCGGCGGCTCGGACGCCTTCTCCGGCGTCACGGCCAACCCGGCCGTGGGCTTTGCCACCGACCTGCTGGTACGCGCCGGAGCCAGCGTGATGTTCTCGGAAACCACCGAGGTGCGCGACGGCATCGACCAGCTCACCTCCCGCGCGGTCAATGCCGAGGTCGCCGAGGCGATGATCCGCGAGATGGCCTGGTACGACGCCTACCTCGACAAGGGCCGTGTGGACCGCAGCGCCAACACCACACCGGGCAACAAGAAAGGCGGGCTGTCGAACATCGTCGAAAAGGCTATGGGCTCGATCATCAAGTCCGGCACCGCGCCGATCAGCGGCGTACTGGCACCGGGCGAAAAGCTACGCCAGCGCGGTCTGATCTACGCCGCCACGCCGGCCAGCGACTTCATCTGCGGCACGCTGCAGCTGGCCGCCGGCATGAACCTGCACATCTTCACGACCGGCCGCGGCACGCCTTACGGGCTGGCCGAGTGCCCGGTCATCAAGGTGGCCACGCGCAGCGATCTGGCGCGCCGCTGGCACGACCTGATGGACGTCAACGCGGGGCGCATCGCCGACGGCGAGATCACCATCGAGGAAGCCGGCTGGGAGCTCTTCCACCTGATGCTGGAAGTCGCGAGTGGCCGCCAGACCTGGGCCGAGAAATGGAAGCTCGCCAACGCGCTGACGCTGTTCAACCCGGCGCCGGTGACTTGAGCCGCTGCCCCCGTGAGCGCCGACGTGACCAATACGATCCCGCACGACCGCATCGAATGGATGCGGACCTCCTCCGTCACCTTGCCTCTGGCTAACTCCATCAGCGACGCCAAGGTGCTGACCGGCCGGCAGAAGCCGATGACCGAAATCGCCATGCTGTTCGTCGAGGTCGAATCGGCCGACGGTCACTCCGGCCTGGGCTTCAGCTACGCCAAGCGCGCCGGCGGGCCGGGCCAGTTCGCCCACGCCTGCGAGATCGCGCCGACACTGCTCGGCGAAGACCCCAACGACATCGCGCGACTGTGGGACAAGCTGTGCTGGGCGGGTGCCTCGGTGGGTCGCAGCGGCCTGGCCAACCAGGCCATCGGCGCCTTCGACGTCGCGCTATGGGACATGAAAGCCAGACGCGCCGGGCTGTCGCTGGCCAAGCTGCTCGGCGCCCAGCGCGACTCGGTGCGCTGCTACAACACCTCGGGCGGCTTTCTGCACACGCCGCTGGAGCAGTTGCTGGTGAATACCGACCGCTCGCGCGAGCGCGGCATCGGCGGCATCAAGCTCAAGGTCGGCCAGCCCGACGGCAAGATCGACATCCACCGCGTCGAGACGGTGCGCGCGCATCTGGGCGACTTCCCGCTGATGGTGGACGCCAACCAGCAATGGGACCGCCCGACCGCGCAGCGCATGTGCCGCGTGTTCGAACAGTTCGACCTGATCTGGATCGAGGAGCCGCTGGACTGCTACGACTTTGATGGCCACGCCGCGCTGGCCGCGCAGTTCGACACGCCGATTGCCACCGGAGAGATGCTCACCAGCGTGGCCGAACACGCCGAACTCATCCGCCAGCGCGGCGCCGACTTCCTGATGCCCGACGGTCCGCGCGTGGGCGGCATCACGCCCTTCCTGAAGATCGCCGGCATCGCGCACCACGCCGGCCTGATGATGGCGCCACACTTCGCGATGGAACTGCACATCCACCTCGCCGCGACCTACCCCACCGAACCATGGGTGGAACATTTCGAGTGGCTGGAGCCACTGTTCAACGAGCGTCTGGAGCTGGCAGAAGGTCGCATGCTGGTACCTACCCGACCCGGCCTGGGGGTCAGCCTGACCGATCAGGCACGGGCCTGGACAAACGACTCCGCCGAGTTCGGGCATCGCCCCTGAGGCGGAGAGCTGTCAGAACGCGATGGCCACCGAGAAATGCAGCCTGAATCGCTGATCGTCTTGCCCGTAGGCCAGATCCAGCGCAATCGGCCCGGCCGGACTGCGCCAGCGGGCGCCGACACCGACGCCGACCTTGGGGTCCAGATCCCGGCGTGAATCGGCAGCGTCACCCACATCGATGAAGGTCGCCACGCCCCATTGCGGCCGGAACCAGTTGATGTACTCGGCGCTGGCAGTGGCCAGATATCGCCCCCCCAGCGTGGCATCACCGTCCTGCACGCCCAGGCTCTCGTAGTCATAGCCACGCACCGTTTGCGAACCGCCGGTACGGAACAGGTAATCGAGCGGGATGCCATCTCGACTGCTGGCTAGGGTGGCGCCAAGCTCGCCGCGCAGAATCAGCGTGTCTTCGCCGATCGGCAGATAGCGCACGGCGCGGCCATAGATCCGCAGGAAATCCTGGTCGGACAGCAAGGACTTCGCGCCACCGCCGATTTCGCCGCGCAATACATAACCGCTGCGCGGATCGAGCGGGTCATTCACGCGCAGACGCGTCCATGAGAGGCTGGCGGTCAGCGCCTTGTTGGTGGCTTCGTCGCCTCCGTCGGGACGCAGGCGCTCGCGCTGGTAGCGCAGCGACAGCGCGGTCTCGTCGTCTCCGAACGTCCAGGCGCGCACGGCGCCAATGGCGTACCGATCCGTGCGCAGACCTTCGATGTCGGTTGCCTCGACCATGGCGCCGAAGCTGTCGCGCACGTTCTCGCGCGTGGGCGGCAGGAAGATGTCGGCAAACAGGCTCTGGCGCTTCTGCTCCAGCCGCAACCCGGTATCCAGCTCCCAACCGCGACCCATGAAGTTCACGTTGCGCCAGCCGGCCTCGACCCGCATGCCGGTGTTGGTGGACAGGCCGGCCCCGAGGGCCAGACGGCGGGACTCGGCCTCGGAAACCCGCACACGCACCGGCACGGCATCGGCCAACGCGGGATCACGCGGAATGTCGACCGACACCGAGGCGAACTGCGGCAGGTTCTGCAGGCTGCTCTGCAGCGCCAGAAGACGCTCTCGGTCAAAGGCCTCGCCTTCCTGCAGGGTGAAGTAGCGCTCGACGAAATCCTCGGGCAGGCGCTCGATGCCCTTCACTTCGAGCGCACCGATACGGAACGGCGGGCCGGAGTCGACCGTAACGGACAGCCGCACGATCGCGGCCTCGACATCGACCTCGGCCCGGCTGTCAGCAATGCGGGCCGCCGCATAGTCGCGGGTGGACACTTCGTAGAGCAGCGACTGCTTGGCGGCATCCCAGTCGGATTGACGGAAGGGCTGACCAGGCTGCAGCGCCCAAGCCGCGCGCAGACGCTCACGCCGCGCCTGGGCCTCGGACGTATCGGCGGCCAGATGGCCTTCAAAAACGAGGTCAGCAGCCGCTATCGTAGCGCGCGGACCGGGATCGACGACGATGCGCCAGCGCTCGGGGGACTCGCGCTCGAAGTCGATGAGCGGTGCGAAATACCCTTCGGTCGCCAGCAGGCTGCCGATGTCGCGACGCGAACGGCGGATCAGCGCGATGCGGTCGGCAATTCGTTCGGGAACGACCTGCTCGACCCGTAGCAGACGCACATGCTGCTCAAGCAGCGGCCGCAAGGCATCGGGCGCATCCAGCGCGACGGCCAATCGCCCCTCCTGCGCCGGCACCGGCGCAGCGAAGAGCGCGAACACAACAGCGAGCGCGACGCGGACCTGCATCAAGCCTCGCGGTAGTAGTCTGCGACGCGCTCGACCTCGGCGGTCGAACCCAGCACTACCGGAATGCGCTGATGCAGCTTGGTCGGCTGCACTTCCATGATGCGTTCGCGGCCGGTGCTGGCCGCACCGCCGGCCTGCTCGATGACCATCGCCATCGGGTTGGCCTCGTACATCAGGCGCAGACGGCCACCCTGGGCACGGCACTTTTCGTCGAGCGGATACATGAACACGCCGCCACGGGTGAGGATGCGATGCACGTCGGCCACCATCGCCGCCACCCAACGCATGTTGAAATCACGCCCGCGCGGGCCGGCCTTGCCCTGCTCCAGTTCATCGATGTAGCGCTTGATCGGCGCTTCCCAATGACGGTAATTCGAAGCATTGATGGCGTACTCGGAGGTTTCGTGTGGAATGGTCATGAACGGGTGGGTGTAGATGAAGCTGCCCATCTCGCGATCCAGCGTGAAGCCATGTACGCCGTCGCCGATGGTCAGCACGAACATCGTGGACGGACCATACAGGCCGTAACCGGCCGCAACCTGCTCGGTACCCGGCTGCATGAAGGCGGCTTCCGTCGGCTCGCCATCGGACGGCGGGTTCTTCAGCACCGAGAAGATGGTGCCGACCGAAATGTTCACGTCGATGTTGGACGAGCCATCGAGCGGATCGAACAGCAGCAGGTAGCCGCCCTTGGGGTAGTCGAAGGGAATCTGGTGCACCTCTTCGACCTCTTCCGAGGCCATCGCGGCGAGGTGACCACCCCACTCGTTGGCCTGCAGCAGGATGTCGTTGGCGAGCACGTCGAGCTTTTTCTGCGCCTCGCCCTGCACGTTGTCGCTGCCGGCATTGCCGAGCACGCCGGCCAGGGCGCCCTTGGAGATGGTGACGCTGATGGCCTTGACGGCGCGGGCCACGACTTCGATCAACAGCCGCAGGTCAGCATTGATGCGGCCTGCGCGCTGTTGTTCGATCAGATGCTGGGTAAGGGTGACGCGTGCCATGCGAGGCTCCAGAGGTGTCCGGTCAAGCCGGGAGCGGAATGAAAGGATAGAATTATCCCGCCTGCGGCCCGCTCCGACCAGCATCAAGACGAAACGGTGATGTCGGACCGCTCAATTCCCTCCTGATTCTCTATGCACGTAATGGTTCTCGGTGCCGGCGTTACCGGCGTCACCACCGCCTGGTATCTGCTGCAGGCCGGCTTTGAAGTCAGTGTGGTCGACCGTCAGCCCGGACCGGCGCTGGAGACAAGCTTCGCCAATGGCGGACAGATTTCCGTCAGCCACCCGGAGCCGTGGTCCGGCCCGACCGCGCCGATGATCGCGCTGCGTTCGCTCGGGCGCAGCGACGCACCGCTGCGCCTGAACATCGGCCTGGAGCCGAGGCGCTGGCTGTGGATGCTGCGCTTTCTGCAGGAGTGTCTGCCGGCCCGCCACCAGCGCAACGCCCACGCCATTGCTAGTCTCGCGGTGTTCAGCGCGGACTGCCTGCGCAGCTTGCGCGCCGAAACCGGGCTCCAGTACCAGGAACGCACACGCGGCATCCTGCATCTGCTCTACGACACCCGCGAACTCGAACACGCCCGCGCGCGCATGCCCTTGCTGACCGAACACGGCATCCGCTGCACGCTGCAGACGCCGGCCGAGTGCGCGGAGATTGACCCCGCGCTGACACACGTCTCCTCCCGGCTGGCCGGCGGCCTGTATGCGCCAGACGACGAGTCGGGCAATGCACGCCTGTTCACCGCCGCACTGGCTGAACGTGCGGCAGAACACGGGGTGCGTTTTCACTTCGACACCGAAATCACCGGGCTCGAACGCCGCGCCTCGCGCGTACATGCCGTCACGGTGCGCACAGCGGGCGCCCGCAAGCAGCTTGAAGCCGATGCCTTCGTGATGTGTCTGGGCAGTCACGGTGCGCGCCTGCTGGCGCCGCATGGCGAGCATCTGCCGATCTATCCGGTCAAGGGCTATTCAGTGACGGCACCGGTCGTTGATGCTGCGCGCGCGCCCAGCGTGAGTCTTACCGACGAATCCCGCCGACTGGTGGCCTCGCGCCTGGGCGACACGCTGCGCGTGGCCGGCACGGCCGAGATCAGCGGCTACGATGCCTCGCCGGACGCCAACCGCACACGCCCGCTGCTGCGCTGGATCGACGACCTCTTCCCCGGCGCCTGCAACACCGCGCAAGCCGAGCACTGGGCCGGACTGCGCCCCTGCACGCCTTCCTATGTGCCGATCATTGGCCGCTCCAGGCTTGACGGCCTGTGGCTGAATACCGGCCATGGCTCGCTCGGCTGGACGCTGGCCTGCGGCTCGGCCAAGGTCTTGAGCACCTTGCTGCAGGGCGGCAAACCCACCGTGGGCGGTTTTCCCCTCTACGGTATGTGAGCCCTGCCGACGGCTTGCAACTTATTTCATCGGCACACAGCCACGGCTGCTAGATTGAAGGTGTTGCCCCACACCGGAGATCATCATGCACACCCCCTCGCTCAGAAGTCTGCTCGTCTGCGTCAGTGCCACGCTGATCGGCGCCACGCCGCTGCTGATTTCCGCTGCACCGCCCGCGCATGCCCCGGCACACGGCTGGCGAGCCAAGAACGACCCGTCCTACCCGGGCTACACCGGCAAACAATGGGAGCGCGACTACGGCGTCATCGGAGGACGCTGCGACCGCCGCAGCGTTGCGACCGTTCTTGGGGGGGTTGTGGGTGGCGCCGTCGGCAGCCAGATCGGCGACGGCAGCGGACGCGTCATCGCGATTCTGGCCGGTACCGTGATCGGCTCGATGATCGGTGCCGAGATCGGCTCCCGCATGGACCGAGCAGACGAAGCCTGTATTGCGCACAGCCTGGAACTGGCTCGCGACGGACAAGCCGTGCGTTGGGAGGGAGATGGCGGATTGCGTTACACGCTCACGCCGCTTGGTCCTCACCGCGACCAGGCAGATTGCCGGGTGTTCTCGCTGGATGTGGACGGCGCTGCGCGCAGTGCCAAACGCGGAGTGGGCTGTCGTCGCAATGACGGCAGCTGGACGCTGCGCGGGCTGTGAATTGAGCTGAAAGCCGGAAACCCGGGACCCGGGCCCTTCCGGCTTCGACGCTACTTGATCACTTTCAGATGTGCACCGCGGCTACCGGGCCGCGGCGGCTCGTCGTCGGGCGGAGGCGTTTCGGCCTGGGCCTGCGGCTCGTCGGCAGCAGCATGCGCGTCCTCGTCGGCCTCCATCTCACCCTGTTCCGGATGCAGTTCGAATGCCATGCCCTGCGTGAAGGCCAGCCCGCGACCGTTTTCGCGCGCATAGATTGCCAGCAGGTTGCCATACGGCAGCCACAGGTCGTGGGCTGCACCGCCAAAGCGGGCCTGGAAGCCGATCCCCTCGGGTGCAAAATTCAGCCGATTGGTCGCGCCCGGATCGAGATTAAGCACGATCTGCCCCTCCCGCGCGTAGCCCGGGGGGACCAGTACGTCGCCATCTACACGGACCACGACGTAGGGCGTGAAGCCGCTGTCGAGGCACCATTCGTGGATGGCCCGCACAAGATAGGGATGGGTGGAAGCAGCAGGATTCATGGCATGTCAGGGCGGGTGCCCGGCCGAAGCCGGGCCACCTGCCGATGCGCTCAGCGGCGCATCACCTTTTCGGAAGGAGTCAGGGCGTCGATGAAACCCTGACGACTGAAGATGCGCTCACCGTACTTCATGATGCCGGCAGCGGTCTTCGGCAGTTCGATGCCGTAGTGCTCAAGGCGCCACAGCAGCGGCGCGATGGCCACATCGAGCATCGAGAACTCGTCGCCCAGCATGAACTTCTGCTTGGTGAACAGCGGGGCAAACTGCACGAGCTGGTCGCGCACCGCGGCGCGGCTCTTGTCGGCGGCCTTCTGGCCCTTTTCGAGCTGATCGATGTGGGCGAACAGCTCCTGCTCGAAGCTGTGCAGCAGCTGACGCGCACGGGCACGCAGGATCGGATCGGGCGGCATCAGTTGCGGATGCGGAAAGCGCTCGTCGATGTACTCGTTGATGATGTTGGCCTCGTACAGCACCAGATCACGGTCGACCAGCACCGGAACGCGGTTGTACGGGTTGATCACGGCGATGTCTTCGGGCTTGTTGTAGAGATCGACGTCGATCACCTCGAAGTCCATGCCCTTTTCGAAGAGCACGATCCGGCAACGGTGACTGAAGGGGTCAGTCGTCCCGGAATAAAGGGTCATCATGAGATTGAAACTCCCGATTCAAAAATATACCCAAACGCATGCCCGCAATCGCGGACTCGCTCCCCCAAGAAGGGGCGGTTTTGCCTTGGGGCGGCCCTGCGGCAAAAAACAAAGCGCACCACGCGGTCATCGCGTGGTGCGTCTCATCAAAACGGCGCGTCCCGCTTACGCGGTGCGCCCGGACGTCAGTGAATGTCTTTCCAGTAGTTCTTTTTCAGCACGTAAGCCAGCGCCGTAAAGCCCACCAGGAAAATCAGCGCATACACACCGATGTTCTTGCGCTTTTCGGCTACCGGCTCACCCATCCAGACCAGAAAGGAAACGAGATCCGCGACTGCCTCATCGTACTCGTCCGGACTCATCTTGCCCGGCTTGGCGATGGACAGCTTGACCTCCTTGCCGTGCTCACCTTGGGTGATTTCGGCCACCTGCTCGCCCTGCAGTTCCCACAGCACATGCGGCATGCCGACGTTTTCGAAGATCACGTTGTTCCAGCCGGTCGGACGGTTCTCGTCACGGTAGAACTGACGCAGGTAGGTGTAGAGCCAGTCGGCACCGGAACCATCACCCGAGTTGCGCTGACGCGCAATCAGCGACAGATCCGGCGGCGTGGCGCCAAACCATGCCTTGGACTCTTTCGGACGCATCGCGATGGTCATCAGGTCACCGACACGCTCGCCAGCAAACATCAGGTTATCGCGAATCTGGTCTTCGGTCAGACCGATCTCGGTGAGCTTGTTGTAACGCACGAAGCTCGCCGAGTGACAGTTCAGACAGTAATTCACGAACAGCTTGGCGCCATGCTGCAGGGACGCCGGATCCATGCTGACCGGCGCACGGTCGAGATCGACCGAGGCCGCGGCGCCGAAAGCCAGCGCCGGCGCAAACAGCGCTGCCGCCGCGAGCCGCTTGAGGGACTTGATCATGCGGATTGTCATTTGAAGGTCACCCTTTCCGGTTCCGGTTTGCACTTGTCGATCTTGGTGTACCACGGCATCAGCAGGAAGAACGCGAAGTAGATCACCGAGCAGATCTGCGCAGCCAGCGTACGGCCCGGCGTCGGCGCCAGCACGCCGAGGTAGCCGAGGATGAAGAAGGAAACGATGAACACGAACAACGCGGTCTTGTAGATCGGGCCGCGGTAGCGGATCGACTTGGCCGGGCTGCGGTCCAGCCACGGCAGGAAGGCGATGATGACCACCGAAGCGCCCATTGCCACGACACCCCAGAACTTGGCGTCGAGACCGAACAGCGGGAAGGTGACCGCGCGCAGCACCGAGTAGAACGGCGTGAAGTACCACACCGGCGCGATGTGCGGCGGCGTCTTCAGCGGATCAGCCGGGATGAAGTTGTTGTATTCGAGGAAGTAACCGCCGCCCTCGGGATAGAACAACACCACGGCCGAGAAGAAGAACAGGAACACACCGACACCGACCATGTCCTTGACGGAGTAGTACGGGTGGAACGGAATGCCGTCGAGCGGGATGCCGTTGGCGTCTTTCTTCTTCTTGATCTCGATACCGTCCGGGTTGTTCGAACCCACTTCGTGCAGCGCGATGATGTGCGCGGCAACCAGGCCGATCAGCACCAGCGGTACGGCAATCACGTGCAGCGCAAAGAAGCGGTTCAGCGTCGCGTCACCGATGACGAAGTCACCACGAATCACTTCCGACAGGTCCGGCCCGATGAGCGGAATGGCGGAGAACAGGTTGATGATGACCTGTGCGCCCCAGAAGGACATCTGACCCCACGGCAGCAGATAGCCCATGAAGGCCTCGGCCATCAGGCACAGGAAGATCAGCACGCCGAAGATCCACAGCAGTTCGCGCGGCTTGCGGTAGGAGCCGTAGATCATGGCGCGGAACATGTGCAGATACACGACCACGAAGAACGCCGAAGCGCCGGTCGAGTGCATGTAGCGGATCAGCCAGCCACCCGGCACTTCGCGCATGATGTATTCCACGCTGGCGAAGGCGATGGGGATGCCCGACGCGTTGAGCGAGGCGTCCGGCTTGTAGTGCATGACCAGGAAGATGCCGGTCACGATCTGGATCACCAGCACGAGCAGCGCCAGCGAGCCGAAGAAGTACCAGAAGTTGAAGTTCTTGGGCGCGTAGTACTCGGAGAGGTGCGCCTTGTAGTTCGACGTCAGCGGGAAGCGCTCGTCGATCCAGTTGAGCAGAGCCTGAGATTTTGTCGTCATGGCTTAGGCCTTGTCTTCACCCACGAGAATCGTGGTGTCGGAGAGATACATGTGCGGAGGCACTTCGAGGTTGGTCGGCGCGGGCATGCTGCTGTAGACGCGACCGGCCAGATCGAACATGGAGCCGTGACAGGGGCACAGGAAACCGCCCGGCCAGTCAGCGCCCACGCCGCTCTCGGCACCCATCTTGAACTTCTCGGAGGGCGAACAGCCAAGGTGGGTACAAATACCGACCGTGACCAGATACTCTTCCTTGATCGAGCGGTGCTTGTTCTGCGCGTACGCAGGCTGCATCTCCCTCTCGGAGGCCGGATCGCTGACCTTGTCTTCGGTCTTGTCGAGCGAAGCGATCATCTCGGGCGTACGACGCAGGATCCACACCGGCTTGCCGCGCCACTCGACCGTCATCATCTCACCCGGAGCGAGCTGGCTGATGTCGGCCTCGACCGGCGCGCCGGCCGCTTTGGCACGATCCGAGGGGGTCAGGCTTGCGACAAATGGCACGGCGACAGCGACCGCGCCGGCGCCGCCGACCACCGACGTCGCAACCAGCAGGTTGCGGCGACTACTGTCCATCTCTTGTTCCACGCTCATGGCCTCTTCCTGAAGGAATACAGAATTCCGGTTCAAAAAACTTGCGCATTATAGGGGATAAAGGCAGGTCAGAAAAAGCCCGCAACGACAGACGTATGCCAATTACAGCGCGCGACGGTCCAGTAGCGCCTGCGCGACGGTGCCTGCATCGACATGCTCCAGCTCGCCTCCGACCGGAACCCCGCGCGACAGACGCGATATGCGCACGCCACGCGCCGCGAGCAGCCCCGACACCATGTGGGCCGTGGCCTCCCCCTCATTGGTGAAGTTGGTCGCGAGGATGACTTCCTGCACTTCGCCGTCCGTGGCTCGCGCAATCAGGCGCTCCAGCCCGAGTTCGCGCGGACCGATGCCGTCGAGCGGCGACAAGCGCCCCATCAGCACGTAGTACAGCCCCTTGTAGGCATGCGTCTGGTCGATCACGGCCAGGTCCGCCGGCATCTCGACGACACACAACAGACTGCGATCATGCTGCGGATCGGCACAGCGCCGGCAAATCGCGTCCTCGGTGAAGCTGTTGCACATCTGGCAATGACGCAATACCGCCAGCGCATTGTGCAAGGCTCCCGCCAGCTTTGCCGCGCCGCGCTGGTCGCGCTGCAGCAGATGGTAGGCCATGCGCTGGGCGGATTTAGGCCCGACGCCCGGCAAGCAGCGCAGGGCTTCGATCAAGGCGTCGAGACTGGATGGGGACATGGGGAATATTCACGTCGGTCGGAGAAGGGCAGTACATCTGACGTTCTGCGCCTGCAGAAACCCAGCACGCCAGATGCACGCAAACCGATCTGACCTGCAAGGAGATTCAGAACGGCAGCTTCATGCCCGGCGGGAGGTTCATGCCGGCCGTGACACCGGACATTTTCTCCTGCGTAGTGGTCTCGACACGGCGCACGGCATCATTCACCGCTGCGGCCAGCAGGTCTTCGAGCATCTCGCGGTCGTCCATCACCGAATCGTCGATGGACACGCGGCGCACGTCGTACTTGCAGGTCATCTGCACCTTGACCATACCGGCGCCGGACTGGCCCTCGACTTCGATGGAGGCCAGCTGGTCCTGCATCTTCTTCATGTTTTCCTGCATCTGCTGGGCCTGCTTCATCAGCCCGGCGATTCCGCCCTTCATCATTTCTTCGTACTCCAGGTTGTTTTTACAGCGGCTTGACCGACTCTTCGACAAAACGCGCGTCGAATCGCTCGATCACCTCGCACACAAAAGGATCGCTCTCCAGCGCCTCGACCGCAGCAGCATGCCTGGCGCGACGCTCGATCTCGTGACGCTGCGCCGGGGTCTCGCTCTCGATGGCTCCGATCTCGACGCGCGCCCGCAAGGGGCGCCCGGCGCGTGCAGTGAGCAGTTCAGACAGGCGTGCCGCAGCGCCGGCATTCATTTCCAGCAGGTGATGGTGCGTCTTGGCCAGACGCAACACCAGCGTGTCATCGGCAAAGCCGACCCACTCGCAGTGCAGGCACAGCTCACGCAGCATGCCGCTCGGGCCCAGCGCCCGCTGCAGCGCATGCCAGTCCGCCGCGGCCAGCGCAGCCGAAACCTCGCCGGTAGCATCGGCTGCCACCGGCGCCTGCACGGCTGCAGAGACGGGGGCTTCATCGAAGATTTCCTGCGCCGAAACCGGGCGGTCATCAGGCATTGCCGACGGCACGTCTTCCCAGGGCGGCGGCTCGGCAGCGCGGGACGGCGGCGCGACCGGCTCGGCACGACGCGCTTCGGGAGCCGGCGCAGGTGCAGGTGCTGCGGCCGCAGGCCTTGCGACTGGAGCAGGTGCCGCCGCACGTGCGGGCATCGACTGCGCCCGCCCTGCGCCACCGCCCGCCGCCGGCGCAGCACCGCCCAGCGCAGACGGCTGCTCGGGTCGGAAGGCGTGCAGACGCAGCAGCGTCATCGTGAAACCAGTGTATTCATCCGGCGCCAGCGCCAGTTCGTCACGCCCGTGAATCGCAATCTGATAGGCGAGTTGCAGGTACTCGGCGTCGAGCGCCTCGGCATACGGCACGATGCGGGCGCGCTCGGTGTCATCGGCAATCGCACCCGGCGCGAACTGCGACAGTGCGATGCGCGACAGCAGCGAGGCCAGCGCCTGCAGCGCGGAGTCGAACGACAGGCTGCGCATCTCCATCGCCTCGGCGACCCCCAGCATGGCCTGCACGTCACCTGCAATCAGGCCGTCGAGCACGCCGTAAAGGTGGTCGTCACCCACCGTGCCGAGCATGCGCGAAACGCCCTCTTCCTCGACCTTGCCGGCGCCGTGCGAGATGGCTTGATCGAGCAGCGACAGCGCGTCGCGCATCGAGCCGCCGGCCGCGCGCGCGATGTGCGACAAGGCCGGGCGCTCGAATTCGACGGTTTCCTCGCCGAGGATGTGCGACAGGTGGTCGACGATGGCGCCCTGCGACATCTGCTTGAGGTTGAACTGCAGGCAACGGGACAGCACCGTGACCGGAATCTTCTGCGGATCAGTGGTGGCAAGAATGAACTTGACGTGCTCGGGCGGCTCTTCGAGCGTCTTCAGCATGGCGTTGAAGGCATGCCCGGTGAGCATGTGCACTTCGTCGATCATGTAGACCTTGTAGCGCCCCTGCACCGGCGCATACACGGCGCGGTCGAGCAGCGCTGCCATGTCATCGACGCCGCGGTTGGACGCGGCATCCATCTCTACATAGTCCGGGAAACGGTCCGCATCAATGGCCAGGCAGGCGCCGCACTTGCCACAGGGCTCAGCCGTCATGCCGGTTTCGCAGTTGAGCGCCTTGGCGAGGATGCGGCTGATGGTGGTCTTGCCCACCCCGCGTGTGCCCGTAAACAGCCAGGCATGGTGCAGCCGGCCGGTCTCCAGCGCATGCGACAGCGCACGCACGACGTGATCCTGCCCCACGAGGGTGGCAAAGGAACGGGGGCGCCATTTGCGCGCGAGGACCTGGTAGCTCATGGCGTCGGATTCTAGCAGGCGCGAACAGTCCGCCGGGCAAGCAGCAGGATCATTGCCAAAACCAATCGAAGGAATACTTACGATCCATTAGCTCTATCAAAAACGGAAACCTAAGCTTCATCTGTCCGCAGCCCTTTGCTGCGACCATGAGGAGAGGTAAAGGAGTATGTTGCGGATGAACACCGTCTTCGACTTGGTACTCGAAACCTTGTGCGCCGTACTCGCAGATCTGGCCGAAACGGCCTGATCGGCAGCTGCAGTTCCCCAGGCAAATCCAGAGGAGGATGAAACCATGAGCAAATGTCCCGTAATGCACGGCAGCAACACCGAGAGCTCCAGTTCGGTGACCGAGTGGTGGCCGAAGACACTGAACCTCGACATCCTGCACCAGCACGACACCAAGACCAATCCGCTGGGCGAGGACTTCGACTACCGCAAGGAAGTGAAGAAGCTCGACTGTGCTGCGCTCAAGAAAGACCTCACCGCGCTGATGACCGACAGCCAGGACTGGTGGCCGGCTGACTGGGGCCACTACGGCGGCCTGATGATCCGCATGGCCTGGCACGCTGCCGGCTCCTACCGCATGGCTGACGGCCGTGGTGGCGGCGGCACCGGCAACCAGCGCTTCGCCCCGCTCAACTCCTGGCCGGACAACGCCAACCTCGACAAGGCCCGCCGACTGCTGTGGCCGATCAAGAAGAAGTACGGCAACAAACTGTCCTGGGCCGACCTGATCATCCTCGCCGGCAACGTTGCCTACGAGTCCATGGGCCTCAAAACCTACGGTTTCGCCTTCGGCCGTGCCGACATCTGGCATCCCGAGAAAGACGTGTACTGGGGCTCCGAGAAGGAATGGCTGGCCCCCACCGACAATCCCAACAGCCGCTATTCCGGCCAGCGCGACCTGCAGAACCCGCTCGCTGCCGTGATGATGGGCCTGATCTACGTGAACCCGCAGGGCGTGGATGGTCAGCCCGATCCGCTCAAGACCGCCAAGGATGTGCGCGAAACCTTCAAGCGCATGGCCATGGACGATGAGGAAACCGCCGCGCTGACGGTCGGCGGCCACACCGTCGGCAAGTGCCACGGCAACGGCGACGCGGCGCTGCTCGGCCCCGAGCCCGAAGCCGCCAACGTCGAGGAGCAGGGTCTGGGCTGGAACAACCATACCAAGCGCGGCGTCGGCGCAGATGCCGTCACCAGCGGACTGGAAGGCGCCTGGACCACCAACCCGACCAAGTGGGACAACGGTTATCTTTACCTGCTGCTCAACTACGAGTGGGAGTCGAAGAAGAGCCCGGCCGGTGCGTTCCAGTGGGAGCCGATCAACATCAAGGAAGAGGACAAGCCGGTCGACTCCGAGAACCCGTCGATCCGCCGCAACCCGATCATGACCGACGCGGACATGGCCATGAAGATGGACCCCGCGTACCGCAAGATCGTCGAGCGCTTCTACAAGGACCCGGACTACCTGGCCAAGACCTTTGCCCGCGCCTGGTTCAAGCTGACCCACCGCGACATGGGCCCGAAGGTCCGCTACATCGGCCCCGAAGTCCCGGCCGAAGACCTGATCTGGCAGGATCCGGTACCGGCCGGCAACAAGAGCTACGACGTCAACGCGGTCAAGGCAAAGATCGCCGCGGCCGGCCTGAGCCAGTCGGACATGATTTGCACCGCCTGGGACAGCGCCCGCACCTATCGTGGTTCGGACATGCGTGGCGGCGCCAACGGTGCGCGTATCCGCCTGGCTCCGCAGAAGGACTGGGCCGGCAATGAGCCGCAACGTCTGGCCAAGGTCCTGGCGGCGTACGAAAAAATCGCCAAGGAATCCGGCGCCAGCGTGGCCGACGTGATCGTACTGGGCGGCAACGTCGGGCTGGAGCAGGCCATCAAGGCGGCCGGCTTCAACGTACCAGTGCCGTTTGCGCCAGGCCGTGGGGATGCCAGTCAGGAGCAGACCGATGCCGAGTCCTTCGAGCCGCTGGAGCCGGTACACGACGGCTTCCGCAACTGGCTGAAGCAGGACGACTACATCCCCACTCCGGAGGAGATGCTGCTCGACCGCGCCCAGCTGATGGGTCTCACCGCGCACGAAATGACGGTGCTGATCGGCGGCATGCGCGTGCTCGGCACCAACCACGGCGGCAGCAAGCATGGCGTGTTCACGGACAAGGCCGGTGCGCTGACGAACGACTTCTTCGTCAATCTCACCGACATGGCCTACACGTGGAAGCCGACCGGCAAGAACACCTACGAGATCCGCGACCGCAAGACTGGCGCGGTGAAGTGGACGGCCAGCCGTGTCGATCTGGTGTTCGGTTCCAACTCCATCCTGCGGGCCTATGCCGAGGTGTATGCGCAGGACGACAGCAAGGAGAAGTTCGTGCGTGACTTCGTCGCAGCCTGGACCAAGGTCATGAACGCCGACCGCTTCGACCTCGCCTGAGCCTTCGGGCCCAGAGACAGGCTTCAGGGCCTGTTCTCATTCGCTGCCGCCCGCCGGAGCCAATGAGAACAGGCCCTGAAGCCGTTTACAGCATGACCGGACGCCTTCATACAGCGCACAAAGCACTGAAAGATTGGTGGTTTACCCGACCAAACAGGCTAAGTTAGAGTAGCCCCGGATTTTCCGGTGTCCGCCGCGCCACGCGACGAACAGGCAAGCTCCGGCCCGCCGTGGCCTCAAACCTTGTTCAGGGAAGAGGAAAACGATGGAACAGGCAAGCTCCGCAACCGAAACCTCCCGGCGTCTTCCCGCCCGTCACGGCGGTCATTCGCGGGTACCGCCACACCTGCCCGTCGCGCCGCGACGCAAGGACCGCGCCGCGCTCGACGCGGTGGCCGACCTGCTCGCCGAGGCCGATGTGCAGATCGGCGGCGATAGACCCTGGGACCTGCACTTCCACCACCCCGAAACGGCCGAGCGCATCCTCGCGCGCGGCAGCCTTGGGCTGGGCGAGAGCTACATGGAAGGCTGGTGGGATTGCGACCGACTCGACGAGTTCTTTGCGCGCGTACTCACTGCCCGGCTCGACGAGAAGGTCGGCAACATGACCATGATGGTGCAGGGTCTGCGCGCCCGGCTGTTCAACCTGCAGAGCATGCGCCGCGCCTGGCAGGTCGGCCACGAGCACTACGACATCGGCAACGACCTGTTCGAAGCCATGCTCGACGAACACATG
This sequence comes from Pseudazoarcus sp. NS36, assembly GCF_059703705.1. Classification (NCBI taxonomy): domain Bacteria; kingdom Pseudomonadati; phylum Pseudomonadota; class Betaproteobacteria; order Rhodocyclales; family Zoogloeaceae; genus Pseudazoarcus; species Pseudazoarcus sp. NS36. Next base: position 578,497 of record NZ_BAAKJA010000001.1, read on the forward strand.
GCCTACACCTGCGGCTACTGGGCGCAAGCCGAGACGCTGTCGGATGCACAGACCGCCAAGCTTGACCTGATCTGCCGCAAGCTCGGCTTGCAGCCCGGCATGAGCATGCTCGACATCGGTTGCGGCTGGGGCAGCCTGATGCGTTACGCCGCACAACATTACGGCGCCCGCTGCAGTGGCGTCACGGTATCGAGGGAACAGGCCGACTACGGCGCTGCACGCTGCACCGGCCTGCCGGTGGAGTTCCTGCTCAAGGATTACCGCGAGCTCAAGGGGCAGTTCGACCGCATCGCCTCGGTCGGCATGTTCGAGCATGTCGGCCGCAAGAACCACCGCATCTATTTCGAGACGGCGCGCCGCGTACTCGCCGACGACGGCCTGTTCGTACTGCACACCATCGGCAAGAACCGCCGCGGCGTGCCGACCGATCCGTGGATCGACCGCTACATCTTCCCGAATGGCGACCTGCCCTCGCTGGGCGAAATCGCCGACACCGCCGAGCCCTTCTTCGTGGTCGAGGACGTACATAATTTCGGCGCCGACTACGACCGCACGCTGATGGCCTGGCATGCCAATTTCGAGGCGGCCTGGCCGCAGTTCGCGGACAAGTACGGAGAACGCTTCTATCGCATGTGGCGCTACTACCTGCTGGCCTGCGCCGGCACCTTCCGCGCGCGCACCACGCAACTGTGGCAGTTCGTGCTGTCGCCGTCGGGCGTACCGGGGAGTTATCGCTGCCCGCGCTGACTATCCGCAATGGCTATCGGATAGTTGACTACGTTTAATTGGAACTATTGACGCCCGCCCGCGATACTTGAATCGTCTTCAACGCATTCAAGGAGTTCGCCATGGTCGCCAAAGTTGCCCGCCTGCATTTCCAGCGCGCCGGCCTGCCGGGCTTCCTGCGCGCGCTCAGCGGCTGGAGCATTGCGCTCACCGGCCTGTCCCTGTTGTTGATGCAGATCGCACACACCCCGCCAGCCCTGCCCGAAGGCCTGCGCGGGGCGCTGGCCGGCGGCACCATGGCTGCGCTCGCCACGGCGCTGGGCGCCATTCCGGCACTGGTCATGCGCCGCATCTCCGCCGGCGTGCAGGGCGCGCTACTGGGCTTTGGCGCCGGGGTGATGCTGGCCGCCAGCGTCTTCTCACTGCTGCAGCCGGCCTTCGACACGGCTATCGCGCGCGGCGCCAGCGACACCGGCGCGGGGCTGCTGGTAGCGGGCGGCCTGGCCATCGGCGCACTGTTGCTGCTGGCCATGGACCGCGCACTGCCGCACACCCACCAGCCCGGGGTCGAGCGCAGCGTCGGCGCGGTATGGCTGTTCGTGTTCGCCATTGCCGTCCACAACATCCCGGAAGGCCTCGCCATCGGCGTGGCGGCGTCTGAGGCCGGCACCGGCAACGCCGTGGCCACCGGCATCTCGCTGCAGAACGTGCCGGAAGGCCTGATTGTCGCCATCGCGCTGGTCACGGCAGGCTACGGCCGCAAACTGGCCTTTGGCGTGGCAGCGCTGTCGGGACTGGTGGAACCGCTTGCCGCCATCATCGGCTCGGCCGCCGTCACCCTATCGGCTGCGTTGCTGCCCTGGGGGCTGGCCGCGGCCGCAGGCGCGATGCTGTTCGTGGTCAGCCACGAGATCATTCCGGAGTCACACCGCCGCGGTCACGAAACCCTGGCCACGGCCGGCCTGATGCTCGGCTTCGTGACCATGATGCTGCTCGACACGCTGCTGTGAACGAAAACGGGCGTCGCTTCACGCGACGCCCGTCTGGATGTTCAGGGTGGCGAGCCTGACCCCCGGCACTTGCAGGTTGCAGCTGTGGCTGCTGCCTTCCGGCCCTGACCAGGTTCACCGCTCTGCAATGCGGGGAGACCCGCCACGGCGTGCATTGTATCAGTTTCGGCCGGCTGCCCTCACAGCAGCCATTCAATCGGCAGGATCGACAGGAAGCGGATGCCGAAGCGCTGCAACGGCCCGGTGCCGGGCTCATAGGCGTGGCGACGCACACCGTCCGGATTGCGCTCCAGCCAATACACACAGCCATCCTCGGACAGTCTGACCTCGTAAGCATTGAGCGGAATCGTATGCTCGAAGGCATCGGCCACCTCGGCCGCCAGCGGCGGACTTTCGATCACAAAGCCAAGCTCGGTGTTGAGGTTCATCGAGCGTGGATCAAAGTTGAAAGACCCCACAAAAACACGCTCATCGTCGATGGCAAAGGTCTTGGCGTGCAGGCTGGAACCCGAGCTACCGAAGGGTCCGACGCGCAGATTGAGCGCCGGACCGGCTGCGGGATTACGCAGTTCGTAGAGGATCACCCCCGCACGCAGCAGATCTTTGCGGCGTTTCGCGTAACCGGCATGCACCACGGCCACATCGGTGGATTCGAGCGCGTTGGTCAGCACGCGCACGCGGATGCCCTGTCGCACCAGCTCCGCAAAGGCGTCCACCCCGGCGGCGGTCGGCACAAAATAGGGCGAGACCAGATCGACCGAGCGCTTCGGCTGCCCCAGGATGGCCCGCAGCTGCGGCATCAGATGCCCCTTGCGATCCGCCTTGGCCAGCCCCTTGGCCGGGTCGTCACTGACCATGTGGGTCGTCGCCCACTCAAAAGCCAGCTCCCCCGCCAGCAGGGCGCGCAGGAATCCCGAGCGGCGTACTGTCCGCAGATAACGGCTGGCTTCGTCGGCACTCTCCGCCACGGCACCGGCCGCCTTGAGCTGCTCCAGCGCATCGGCTTCGGGCTCCGGCAGGATCAGCTCGGCCGGATACGCCGAGGCGCTGGCCCAGTAGCGGTCGAAATCGCGCGAGGTCTCGTCCACCACCGGACCGATCGCGAGCACATCCAGGTCCGCGAAGATCAAGCCGTCGGTAGCGCCGAAATACTCATCGCCGATGTTGCGTCCGCCAACGATGGTGACCTGGTTGTCGGCGGTGAAGGACTTGTTGTGCATGCGCCGGTTGAGCCGGCGAAAATCCGTAACAAAACCAAAATATTTGGGTTGGCGCACGATGAACGGGTTGAACAGGCGAACCTCGACGCGCGGATGCGTATTGAATGCGGACATTTCTTCGTCCACCGCCGCCGTGCCATGGTCGTCCAGCAGCATGCGCACCCGCACGCCGCGGTCGGCTGCGTCGTGCAGCGCCTTGAGCAGCAGCGTGCCGGTGACGTCCCTGCGCCAGATGTAATACTGCACGTCGAGCGAGCGCTCGGCGCTGCGCGCCAGCAAGATGCGGGCGGCAAAGGCATGGTGCGCGTCCGCGAGCGGATGGATGCCGCTCCGGTCGTCGCGCTCGGGCAAGGCGCGCACCACGGCCTGCCCGAGCACGGTGGAGCGCGTTTCCAGCGGATCGGGTGCATGGCTGACACTGCGCCCTTCCAGCGCCGGCAGCGTGCAGCCCGACGCAAGGAACAGCACGCACAGCAATCCGACGAAGCGCCGGAATCCGCCTGCTCGCTGCACCATGCGCTGCAATCGCGTCACATCGTCCTCCAGAGGCCTCAGGCTAAACGCCGCACCGGGCCGATCACAGGACGCCAGCTCCGGGGAGCCTGCGTCGGAACTCCCTGGCATTATCCCCGAACCACGGAGGGATTACCTGACCGCCCAACCGGGCGCTACGGTTGCGCCTGCAGGAACTTGATGATTGGATACGGACATTGCACGCATCCCACGGTCGCACAGACCCTCCAACACGAATGCATAGACGAGACGCTCCGCATGCCCGCCCCCTTTGCCGCTGCGCACGATGAGCCACGCTGCAGCTGACCCCCCCGGCGCGTGCGACATCGTGGCCTCGGCCGACGGCGTCACGCTACGCGTGAGCGGTGCGTGGACCTTGCCGCACTACCGCGCGCTCAATGCTGTCGTCGCGACGCTGCGCGAGCGCTCGGCAAGCGCTGCGGCCATCGACGCCTCGGCGCTGAGCGCCCTGGACACCGCCGGTGCCAGCCTGCTGTGCGAGCTCCTCGGGCCGGAGCAGCTGGCCGCGGCGCTGGCCGCACTGCCCGCAGAACGTCAGGCCTTGCTGCGCACCGTCCGCGAAGCGCGCGAACGCGCCGGAGCAGACACCCCGCTTCCGGCCCGCTACACCCCCGGCGACGTGCTGGCCCACATCGGCCGCACGACACTGGCGTTTCGCGACCACATGGTCGGCGTCTGCGGCCTGCTCGGGCTGACGCTGGAAACCCTCGCCCGCACGCTGTTCAAACCTGCGCGCTGGCGTGTCACCGCGTTTCTCGTGCATCTGGAACGCACCGGCCTGGACGCCGTACCCATCGTCGCGCTGCTGACCTTCCTGGTCGGCGCCGTCGTGGCCTTTCTGGGCGCGACGGTGCTCGCCAACTTCGGTGCCAGCGTCTACACCATTGATCTCGTGGCGTATTCCTTCCTGCGCGAATTCGGCGTGCTGCTGGCAGCGATTCTGGTCGCCGGCCGCACCGCCAGCGCCTTCGCCGCACAAATCGGCTCGATGCGCGCCAACGAGGAGGTCGATGCCATCCGCGTGCTGGGTCTGTCGCCGGTCGAATTGCTGGTTTTGCCACGCGTGCTGGCGCTGCTGGTGGCGCTGCCCATCCTGACCGTGGTGGCGATGGCCTCCGGGCTGGTCGGCGGCATGCTGGTATGCGCCGTCACGCTCGACCTGAGCCCGGCGATGTTCCTCGCCACGGTCGAGAACAACATCGGCTTGCGCCACTTCCTGATCGGGCTCGCCAAGGCGCCGGTATTCGCCTTCCTGATCGCGCTGATCGGCTGCCACGAAGGCTTCAAGGCCGCCGGCAGCGCGCAGTCGGTGGGCGAGCACACCACTTCGGCCGTGGTGCAGTCGCTGTTCGCGGTGATCGTGGTGGACGCCATCGCCGCCCTGTTCTGCATGGAGATGGGCTGGTGAGCGCGCCGGACAACGTCATCGAGGTGCGTGACCTGAGCAACCGTTTCGGCCCGCAAACGGTGCACGAAGGGCTGGATCTGGACGTGCGGCGCGGCGAAATCCTCGGCGTGGTGGGCGGCTCGGGCACCGGCAAGTCGGTGCTGCTGCGTACCATCGTCGGCCTGAACCGCCCCACCTCCGGTCGCATCCACGTGCTCGGCGCCGACCTCACCACCCTGTCGGACGAGCAACGCAGTCGCATCGAGCGCCGTTTTGGCGTGCTGTTCCAGCAGGGCGCGCTGTTCTCGTCACTGACGGTGGCCGAGAACGTGATGCTGCCGCTGATCGAGCACGCCGGCCTGCCGCGCAGCGAGGCAGCACCGCTCGCACGGCTCAAGATCGCGCTGGCCGGGCTGCCGCCGGAAGCCGGCGCCAAGTACCCGTCGGACCTGTCCGGCGGCATGGTCAAACGCGCGGCGCTGGCGCGTGCGCTGGCGCTGGACCCCGACATCCTGTTCCTCGACGAGCCCACCGCCGGGCTGGACCCCATCGGCGCGGCGGCCTTCGACCGCCTGATCCGCACGCTGCGCGACGCGCTGGGACTCACGGTGTTCCTCGTCACCCACGACCTGGACACGCTCTACGCCATCACCGACCGCGTTGCCGTGCTGTCACAACGACGCGTACTCATCAACGCTGATCTGGCCACCGTCGCAGCCTGCGACGACGCCTGGATCCGCGATTACTTCCTCGGCCCGCGCGGACGCGCGGCCGCCGCATCCACTCTGGAGGGCTCCTGAATGGAAACCCGTGCCCATCACATCCTGATCGGACTGTTCACCGTGCTCGGCCTTGGCGCCGCGCTGCTGTTCGTGCTGTGGCTCGGCACCAGCGGCACCGACCGGCAGTACGCGCAATACGACATCGTCTTCCAGGAAGCCGTCACCGGCCTGTCGCGCGGCAGCACGGTGGAGTTCAACGGCATCCGCGTCGGCGACGTCGCCAGTCTGCGACTCGACCCCGACGACCCGCGCCGCGTGCTGGCGCGTGTGCGCGTCGAGCGCGATGCGCCGGTGCGCAGCGACACGCGCGCGCTGCTGGTGCCGGCCGGCATCACCGGCCTGTCGTTCATCCGCTTCAGCAGCGGCGACGATCCGACCAGCACGCTGCTGCTGCCGGAAGACGACAACATCCCCGTGATCGTTGCCCAACCCTCACCGATGAGCCGCCTGATGGCCGACGGCGAAGACGTCATGACCAACGTCAACCAGGTGCTGATCCGCGTCACCGAACTGTTCTCCCAGGAGAACGTGGAGCGACTCGACGCCACGCTGCACAATCTGCAGGAGTTCACCAGTGTGCTGGCCGAACGCCGCGACGATCTGTCCGCCGCCATCGACGCCACCAGCAGCCTGCTGCAGACCACCGACCAGCTCGTCGACGTGGAGCTGCGCGGGGCACTGGCCGACGCACGCAAGTCAGTGGCTGCTCTCGAACGCACCATGGGCAGCATTGAAGCCGTGGTGTCCGACAACCGCGGCAACCTCGACACCGGCCTGCGTGGTCTGGCCGATGTCGGCCCTGCCATGTCGGAGCTGCGCGGCACCATGGCCTCGCTGCGCGCCATCACGCGCGAACTCGAAGAGAACCCACGCGACTATCTGATCGGGCGCCAGCCCTCCCGGGAGTTCAAACCATGAGAAAGCCCCTGATCCTCTCGGCGCTGCTGTGCGCCACCCTGCTGTCGGCCTGCTCGATCCTGCCGGAGAGCCGCCCGGTGGACATCTACCGCCTGCCCACATCGCTCCTTGCGCCCGACGCCTCCGCGCCGCCCCAACGCAAACCCATCGGCGCAGTGCGCGTGCTGCGCCCGGCCACCGGCAACCAGTTGTCGGGACGACGCATCGTCGTCGTGCCCGATGACCTGCGCGTCAGCGTCTATGCCGACGCGGCCTGGGCGGACACCGTGCCGGCAATGGTGCGCGAGCGTCTGGCCGATGCGCTGCGCGCGGCAGGCCGTTTCGACACCGTCAGCACCGATGAACACAGCCTGCGCGCGGAGTTCGAGATCGACACCGATCTGCGCGCCTTCCACAGCGAGTACCGCAGCGGCGCGCCGGATGCGGTGGTGCGCATCGACGCCCACCTGGTGCACGCCGGCTCGCGCCGGGTGGTGGCCAGCCGCAGTTTCGAGTCCCGCGTACGGGCCAGCGAAGCGCCATTACCCGCAGTGGTGAATGCACTGGGCCAGGCCGCCGATGAGGTCACCAGGGCGCTTGCCGCCTGGGCGGCCGACACGGCCGGCACCGTGGAACCGCGCCGCCACTGAATCCCGAACCGCGCTGGTGCATGAGCGCCCCATCACGCACCAGCGCAGTGCATGCACGCAAGGCATGCCACTTCCGCCCCCCTCATTCCCGCGTCAAGCTGACCTTCCCGGATTGGCACAGCGTTTGCTTTCCTGAGTGACAGGAAGGTCCGTCACGCATCGCTGCCAACGGACTTCATCGAATCACGAGTCACTCCAGGCGGGCCGACCAAAGACGGCCGACCCCGCCGATCCGCCAAGGCGGATCGCGGATCAGCGCCGATCCCTGACGACATCGACCCATTTTTCCGGCACAGGCCGGATGGATTGTTGCGAGAGGGAATCATGCGCAAACAGAAACTGGTAATGGTCGGCAACGGCATGGCCGGGGTGAAGACCCTGGAAGAACTGCTCAAGTACGCGCCCGACCAATACGAAATCACCGTCTTCGGCGCCGAACCGCACGGCAATTACAACCGCATCCTGCTCTCGCCGGTACTCGCCGGCGAGATGGGCCTGCCTGACATCATGCTCAACGACCTGGCCTGGTATGCCGACAACGGCATCACCCTGCACACGGGTCGCAAGATCGTCGAGATCGACCGCGTGCGCCGCATCGTGCGCGCCGACGACGGCACCGAGGCCCACTACGACCGCCTGCTACTGGCCACCGGCTCCAAGCCCTTCATCCTGCCGGTGCCGGGCTCGACCCTGCCGGGCGTGATCGCCTACCGCGACATCGCCGACACCGAGACCATGATCAGCGCCGCCCGCAGCCACCGCCACGCCGCCGTCATCGGCGCCGGCCTGCTCGGCCTGGAAGCGGCCAACGGCCTCGCGCTGCGCGGCATGGACGTGACCGTGGTGCACCTGGCCGACTGGATCATGGAGCGCCAGCTCGACAAGCCGGCGGCCGACCTGCTGCAGGCCTCGCTCGAAGCCAAAGGCCTGAAGTTCGAACTCGGCGCGCAGACCGCATCGCTCGAAGCCGGCCCGGACGGCCGGGTGGAATCGCTCAGGCTCAAGAGCGACGTCAGCGTGCCGGCCGATCTGGTGGTGATGGCCGCCGGCATCCGCCCCAACACCGAACTGGCCGAATCGGCACACCTGTACTGCAACCGCGGCATCGTGGTCGGCGACACCATGCAGACCGTCACCGACCCGCGCATCTACGCCATCGGCGAATGCGTCAGCCACCGCGGCACCAGCTACGGTCTGGTCGCGCCGCTGTTCGAACAGGCCAAGGTCTGTGCCAACCACCTGGCCGGCTTCGGCATCGGCCGCTACGAGGGCTCGGTGACCTCCACCAAGCTCAAGGTCACCGGCGTCGATGTGTTCTCAGCCGGCGACTTCACCGGTGGCGAGGGCTTTGACGAGATCGTGCTGCACGACCGCGCAGGCGGCGTGTACAAGAAGATCGTGCTCAAGGACGACAAGCTCGCCGGCGCCGTGATGGTCGGCGACACCGCCGACGGCGCCTGGTACTTCCAGCTGCTGCGCGAGGGCAAGAACATTGCCGAGATGCGTGACCACCTGATGTTCGGCCAGAGCTTCTCGCAGTCGCATCTGGGCGACGCCGGCCACCAGGGTCAGAACCTGGCCGCCAGCATGGCCGACACCGCCGAGGTGTGTGGCTGCAACGGCGTGTGCAAGGGCACCATCGTCAAGGCCATCAAGGAAAAAGGCCTGTTCACGCTCGACGAGGTCAGGAAACACACCAAGGCTTCGAGCTCCTGCGGATCCTGCACGGGGCTGGTCGAGCAGCTGCTGGCCTCGACCGTGGGCGGCGCCTTCCAGGTCACCGACAAGCACTCCAAGCCGATCTGTGCCTGCACCGACCACAACCACGGCGAGGTGCGCCGCGCCATCATCGAGCACAAGTTCCTCTCCATTCCGGAAGTCATGCGCGCGCTCGAATGGAAAACGCCCAACGGCTGCGCAACCTGCCGTCCGGCACTGAACTACTACCTGATCTCGAGCTGGCCGCACGAGGCACAGGACGACCCGCAGAGCCGCTTCGTCAACGAGCGCGCCCACGCCAACATCCAGAAGGACGGCACGTATTCGGTGGTGCCGCGCATGTGGGGTGGCGTCACCACGCCGGACGAGCTGCGCGCCATCGCCAACGTTGCCGAGAAATACGAGATCCCCACCGTCAAGGTCACCGGCGGCGCGCGTATCGACCTGCTCGGCGCCAAGAAGGCCGACCTGCCGCTGATCTGGCACGACCTGGGCGAAGCCGGCATGGTCTCCGGCCACGCCTACGGCAAGAGCCTGCGCACCGTGAAAACCTGCGTCGGCGCCGAACATTGCCGCTTCGGTACGCAGCGCTCGATGGACATGGGCATCAAGCTCGAGAAGATGCTGTTCGGCATGTGGAGCCCGCACAAGGTCAAGCTGGCGGTGTCGGGCTGCCCGCGCAACTGCGCCGAATCGGGCATCAAGGACGTCGGCGTGATCGGCGTCGATTCCGGCTACGAGCTGTACGTGGCCGGCAACGGCGGCATCAAGACCGAAGTCGCGCAGTTCCTGTGCAAGGTTTCGACCGATGAGGAAGTCATGGAGTACGGCGGCGCCTTCCTGCAGCTCTACCGCGAAGAGGGCTACTACCTGGAGCGCACCTGCCACTACGTCGAGCGCGTCGGCATGGAGCACGTCAAGAAATTCGTGCTCGATGACGCCGACAACCGCCGCGCGCTGTACGAGCGCCTGCTCTACACGCTGCGCGACGCGCCGGACCCGTGGGCCGAACAGTCGTCGCAGCCGAAGCTGCGCGAACAGTTCGAGCCGCTCGACGCCTGAACCTCGGGGCGGGGCCAGCCCCCGCCCGTACCGAACATCGCAACAGGAAAGATGATGAACATGCCGATCCCCGAAACCGACCTCACGTGGCGCCGTGTCTGTGCGCTGACCGACATCCCGCCGCTGGGCGCACGCACGCTCGACAACACGCCGCACGGCGCCATCGCCATCTTCCGCAACGCCGAAGACGAAGTCTTCGCGCTGCACGACAAGTGCCCGCACAAGGGCGGCCCGCTGTCGGCCGGCATCGTGCACGGGCGCAGCGTCACCTGCCCGCTGCACAACTGGAAGATCCGCTTCGAGGACGGCCAGGCGCTCGAACCCGACGTCGGCTGCACCAAGCCCTTCGAGGTACGTGTCGAAGACGGCCAGGTCATGATCCGCTACTGAGCGACGTCACTCCCCCGCTCCCCCTTTTGTCTCCGCACGGACAGCCTGTCCGCAGGGTGCCCGTGCGCGCAAGCGAGAAACCGATGGACCGCAAATCATTCCTGCAGGCTGGCCACACGCCTACCCTGATCGCCGCATTTCTTTACTTCGACCTCGCCTTCATGGTGTGGGTGCTGCTCGGCCCGCTGGCCGTCAGCATCGCCACCGATCTGGGTCTGACCCACTCGCAGAAGGGTCTGATGGTCGCCACCCCGGTGCTCGCCGGCGCACTGCTGCGCTTCGTCATGGGCCTGCTGGTCGACCGCCTGTCGCCCAAGAAGGCCGCCATCATCGGTCAGGTCATCGTCATCGCGGCGCTGGCCTGCGCGTGGTTCTTCGGCATTCACAGCTATGAGCAAACGCTGATCCTCGGCATTTTCCTCGGCGTGGCCGGCGCGGCCTTTGCCTCGGCGCTGCCGCTGGCCTCGCGCTGGTATCCGCCCGAGCATCAGGGCACGGCCATGGGCATTGCCGGCGCCGGCAACTCCGGCACCGCCTTTGCCGCGCTGCTCGCACCCGGGCTGGCGATCGCCTACGGCTGGCAGAACGTTTTCGGCCTGGCACTGATCCCGCTGGTGCTGGTGCTGGTGTTCTTCGTCTTCGTCGCCAAGGACGCGCCCGACGCCCCGCCGCCCAAGTCGCTCGGCGAATACCTGAAGGTGCTCAAGGACCGCGACGCCTGGTGGTTCATGTTCTTCTACTCGGTGACCTTCGGCGGCTTCGTCGGCCTGGCCTCGTCACTGGTGATCTACTTCAACACCCAGTACGGTCTGGACGCCCGGACCGCCGGCTACTTCACCGCCGCCTGCGTGTTCGCCGGCTCGCTGGTGCGCCCGATCGGAGGCAATGTGGCGGACCGCGTCGGCGGCGTAAAATCGCTCTCCATGATGTACGTCATCGCCGCCATCTTCCTCGCACTGGTCAGCGTCGGCCTGCCCTCGGCCTGGCTGGCGCTGGGCGCCTTCGTCGTCGCCATGCTGGCGCTCGGCATGGGCAACGGCGCAGTGTTCCAGCTCGTGCCGCAGCGCTTTCGCCGCGAGATCGGCGTGATGACCGGCCTGGTCGGCATGGCCGGAGGCATCGGCGGCTTCTACCTCGCTTCCAGCCTGGGCTATTCGCGTGAGATCACCGGCAGCTACCAGACCGGCTTCATGATCTTCGCCGCACTGGCGGTGCTGGCGCTGGTCGGCCTGACCGGCGTAAAGAACCGCTGGCGCACGACCTGGGGTTCGCCGAAGCTCACGTCCGCCAAGATCTGATGCCGACTGCCGCAGCAGCCCTCGTCGTCGAAGTCGGTCACGCCTCGCTGCGTGGCCCGCGCGAACGCAACGAGGACTTCTGCGGCGCGGCCACGCCCGAAGGCGCCGAACTGGACGCCAAGGGCGTGCTGGCCGCGGTGGCCGACGGCGTGGGTGGCCACGCCAATGGACGCGAGGCCTCCGAATACACGGTGCGCGGCCTGCTCACCGACTACTACGCCACGCCGGATACCTGGAGCGCTGCAAAAGGCCTGAACACGGTCATCGGCGCGCTCAACCGCTGGCTGTATTCCCACACCCAGAAAGCACGCGAAACCGCCGGCATGGCCACCACGCTGTCGGCCATCGTGCTGCGCGGGCGGCGCTACACCATCGCCCACGTCGGCGATTCGCGCATCCTGCGCCTGCGCGCGGGGCAGCTCGAACGCCTGACCTCAGACCACGTGTGGGAACACCCGGAACTCAACAACGTGCTGTCGCGCGCCATCGGGCTCGACCAGCACGTGGCCGTCGACCTGTCGGACGGGGAACTGGAGGAAGGCGACGTCTTCGCGCTACTCAGCGACGGCGTGTGGGAACCGCTTGGTGAAGCACGCATCCGCGACATGCTGGCGCGCGGCGAGTCACCCGAGAAGATGGCCCGTCTGCTCACCGACGCCGCCATCGGCGATGGTGGCCACGACAACGCCACCGCGCTGGTGCTGCGCATTGCGCAACTGCCGGCCGACGGCCTGCTCGACGTCATCGCCCGCCTGCAGGCCCGCCCGCTGCCGCCGGTGCTCAAGCCGGGTCAGACACTCGACGGTCTGACGGTAGAGGAAGTCATGCACGAATCACGCGCCACGCTGCTGTACCGCGTGCGTGACGCGCTGGGCCAGGAGCGCGTGCTCAAAACCCTGCGTCCCGAGGCCGACGCCCCGGAGTTCACCGCCGCGCTGGCGCACGAGGAATGGCTCGCCAGCCGCGTGCTCGACGGCCGCTTCCCGCAGGTCGTTCCGCACCCCGAGGCCGCCCACCTGTATTACCTGATGAACTGGCACGAAGGCGCCAGCCTGAAGGCCCACCTGCGCACCGGGCGACACTTCAGCGCCGCCGAGGTAGCCGACCTGGGCATCGAGATCGCCAAGGGGTTGGCGACGCTGCACCGGCTGGCCATCGTCCATCGCGACATCAAGCCCGACAACCTGCACCTGGCCAGCGACGGCAAGCTGCGCATCCTCGATCTGGGCGTGGCCGCATCCGACGGCCAGACCGAAACCCAGGCTTTCGGCGAGATCAACAACCCCGGCACGCCCAGCTACATGGCGCCGGAACTGTATGCCGGAGAGAGTGCCGGCGTGCAGAGCGACCTCTACGCCGCCGGCGTCACGCTCTACGAACTGCTCACCCGCCACTACCCCTACGGCGAAATCGAGCCCTTCCAGAAACCGCGCTTCGGCGACCCCGTGCCGCCCACGCGCTATCGCCCCGACATCCCGCAGTGGCTCGAATCGGTGATCCTCAAGGCGGTCGCCCGCGACCGCAGCGACCGCTTCGAAACCGCCGAGGAATTGCTCCACGCCCTGGAGATGGGCGCCCACCGCCCGCTCGCCGTGCCGCGCAGCAGCCCGTTGATGAAACGCGACCCGAGCTTCGGCATCCGCCTGTTCGCGGTGCTGTCGGGGGTGGTCAATGTGATCCTGCTGTATCTGCTGCTGGCGCGCTGAGCGGGCTTACGCACCCCTGCCGCCTGCGGCCCTGTCGATCACGGAACGCCACGAGGACGCGACAGGCGTTTGACGACAAACACCGTCCTGATCAACCCAGCAACGGCAAGACCTTGTCGCGGAAGCGGCTGGCGGCGGTGCTGCCGACCGACTGCACCAGCATGGTGGAGAGCTTGTCGACTTCGGCGAGCAGTGCATCGCGGCTGGAGATTTTCTCGACCCGCATCGCGATGTAGTCGGCTTCCGGACCGAGAAACTCGATCAGCATGCCGGTGATGGCCTGCTTGGCCTCGCTCAGGTTCGGGCCGTTCGCAGCAGGGGCTGCGGCCGCTGGCGCTGCAGCCGGCGCGGGGGATGAAGGCGCTTCGCGCATCGAGATGAAACCGCCCTCGAGCAGGCTCTCGAGATAGCCCTGGGCCTCGTCGGGGGTCGGGTGGTTGAGCAGCAGTTCGCCGACCGATCTGCGCCCGTCGACCATGATCAGCATGGTCCGCATACGCGACGGGATGCGCCGCACGCGCGTGTCGATCTCTTCGTGGCCGAGATCAGTCTTGGCAAAAACGGTTGTCGGCTCCATCGGCATGTCCCCCTCCGAGCGTCATATTTTTTTGTGTTTTGCACATGGTGCGCCCGCATCTGCGCTCGGGCAAGGCTCGGATTCCCGCATGTGCGCGGCAGAGCGCCCCCGGACGGCCGGATGGCAGGAGTCCGCCCTGCCCGCCAGGGCCACATATGCTGCGGCGCACCAAGTGCGTGCCTATGGTGCGCGCAGCGGTCCGGCATGGTGCAGATCGCTTGCCATGAGCATCGGCCCGGTCTCGCGCGTCAGGATTTTATCTTGCGAATCTTGCAGTTGGCTGAATCTGACGGATCTGGCACGGAGCTTGCACTACAGGAATCGAGACCACTACGCGCCGTAACCCGATGAAGGGTGCGTGGCGTGATGGCCAGGGGGAGTCAGCTCCCTCTCGGAAAATTTGACGCAGCCCAATGACGGGTTGCAACCGGGCAACGGCGCCCATGACGGATCCAGTGGATTCGCCATGGGCGCCGTTGCCGTTTCCGGTCACAGGATTCTTTCAATAAGGAGTACGACGATGAAGCACGCAAGAACGAAGTCCCTGCCCACCCGGCTGACGCGTTTCGCGCTGGCCTCGGTCGCAGCAATCGGCCTGGCCCTGCACACGCTCGGCAGCACGGCCACCGCGGCCGACGTCGAGAAGCCCGACCTGAAGTTCGGCTTCATCAAGCTCACCGACATGGTGCCTCTGGCCGTGGCCTACGAGAAAGGCTACTTCGAGGACGAAGGCCTGTTCGTGACGCTGGAAGCGCAGGCCAACTGGAAGGTGCTGCTCGACCGCGTGATCTCGGGTGAGCTGGACGGGGCGCACATGCTGGCCGGCCAGCCGCTGGGCGCGACCATCGGCTTCGGCACCGAGGCGCACATCGTCACGGCTTTTTCGATGGACCTCAACGGCAACGCCATGACGGTCTCCAACGACGTCTGGAAGCAGATGAAGCCCAACGTGCCGATGAAAGACGGCAAGCCGGTGCACCCGATCAAGGCCGACGCGCTCAAGCCGGTGGTCAAGGCGTTCCGCGACAAGGGCACGCCCTTCAAGATGGGCATGGTCTTCCCGGTGTCCACGCACAACTACGAGCTGCGCTACTGGCTCGCCGCCGGCGGCATCCACCCCGGCTTCTATGCACCCGATCGCGGCGACACGACCGGCCAGATCAGTGCCGAGGTGCTGCTGTCGGTGACCCCGCCGCCGCAGATGCCGGCCACGCTGGACGCCGGCACCATCAACGGCTACATGGTCGGCGAACCGTGGAACCAGCAGGCCGTGTTCCGTGGCATCGGCGTGCCGGTGATCACCGACTACGAGATCCGCAACAACATCGTCGAGAAGGTCTTCGGCGTGACGGGCAAGTGGGCCGACGACAACCCCAAGACCCACGTCGCGGTGGTCAAGGCGCTGATTCGCGCCGGCAAGTGGCTGGATGACGAGAACAACAAGAACCGCAAGGAAGCCGCCAAGATGATTTCGGCCTCGCACTACGTCGGCGCGGACTACGAAGTCATCGCCAACAGCATGACCGGCATCTTCGAGTTCGAGAAAGGCGACAAGCGCCCGGCTCCGGACTACAACGTGTTCTTCCGCTACAACGCCACCTACCCGTACTACTCGGACGCCGTCTGGTATCTGACGCAGATGCGCCGCTGGGGCCAGATCTCCGAGCAGAAGCCGGACAGCTGGTACCTCGACATGGCCAAGAAGGTGTTTCGTCCGGACGTCTATCAGACCGCCGCCAAGGCCCTGATCGCCGACGGCAAGATGGCCGCCACGGACTTCCCCGACTTCGCCAAGGAAACCGGCTTCCGCCCGGTCGCCCATACCAGCTTCATCGACGGTGTGGCCTTCGACGGGCAGAAACCGAACGCCTACATCGACCAGTTCAAGATCGGCCTGAAAGGCAAAGAGAAGGCCAAGTAACCGTGAGGCCGGGGCGCCCCCGCGCCCCGGTCAATGCATCCGCAGGAGCATCAACATGCTGAATCAAACGGCAAATGTTTTTGGAAAACTGGGCCTGACCTGGTTTGTCCCCTTCTTCCGCCTCGCCGCCGGCGAGGACCCGCGCACGCAACTACGCGAAATCCTGATGCAGATCGGCGTGCCGATCATCGCCTTCTCGCTGTTCCTCGCGTTGTGGGGCGTGCTCGCCTCGGGCGTGCAGACCAGTCTGGGTGCCATTCCCGGCCCGGCCGAGGTTTTTGTCGAAGCGCAGAACCTGGTCACCGAGCACAACAACGAGCGTGCCCGTGAAGCCGCCTTCATCGAACGCCAGGAAGCACGCAACGCGACCATCCTGGCCGAGAACCCGAACGCCGAAGTCTCGGTGCGCCCCTGGACCGGCAAGCCGACCTACTTCGACCAGATCATGACCAGCCTGTACACGGTGTTCACCGGCTTCGCGCTGGCGACCTTCATCGCCGTGCCGCTGGGCATCCTGTGTGGCCTGTCGCGCACCTTCCAGACCGCCATCAACCCGCTGATCCAGATCTTCCGCCCGGTTTCGCCGCTGGCCTGGCTGCCCATCGTCACGCTGGTGGTCAGCGCGGTATATGTGTCGTCCGACCCGATGTTCCAGCGCAGCTTCATCATCTCGGCCATCACCGTCACGCTGTGCTCGCTGTGGCCGACGCTGATCAACACCGCGGTGGGCGTAGCGTCCATCGACAAGGATCTGATCAACGTCTCCAAGGTGCTGCGCCTGCACTGGTACACCAAGGTCGTGAAGATCGTGCTGCCGTCCTCGCTCAAGCTGATCTTCACCGGCCTGCGCCTGTCGCTCGGGGTGGGCTGGATGGTGCTGATCGCGGCCGAGATGCTGGCGCAGAACCCCGGCCTCGGGAAGTTCGTGTGGGACGAGTTCCAGAACGGTTCGTCGAGTTCGCTGAGCCGCATCATGGTGGCGGTATTCACCATCGGCATCGTCGGCTTCCTGCTCGACCGTGTCATGGCCACGCTGCAGCAGCTCGTCAGCTTCGGCAACGACAACGCCTGAGGAGGAAACCGTCATGGCTCAACCCGCCCTCAAACCCGCTGTCGAAATGCCTGCCGACGACACGCCGGTCGCCGCGCCGGTGCCGGCCCAGGCCCTGCTCGAACTGCGCGGCGTATCCAAGTCCTACGGCAGCGGCGCATCCGCCACCTCGGTGCTCAAGGACATCAACCTGTCGATTCGCGAAGGTGAATTCGTCGCCATCGTCGGCTTCTCCGGCAGCGGCAAGACCACGCTGATCTCGCTCATCGCCGGCCTCATCGCGCCGGACGGCGGCGAGGTGCTGTACCGCGGCCAGCCTGTTAAGGGCCCCGGTCCGGAACGCGGCGTGGTGTTCCAGAGCTATTCGCTGATGCCGTGGATGACGGTACGCCAGAACGTGGCGCTGGCCGTCGACCAGATCTTTGCCGACCAGCCCGCCGCCGAGCGCAAGGCGCGTGTCGAGAAGTACGTCGACATGGTCAACCTCGGCAGCGCGCTGGAAAAACGCCCGGCCGAACTGTCCGGCGGCATGCGCCAACGGGTGTCGGTGGCCCGCGCGCTCGCCGGCAGCCCGGAAGTGATGCTGCTCGATGAACCGCTCTCCGCGCTGGACGCGCTGACCCGCGCCAACCTGCAGGACGAGATCATCGAGATCTGGAACAAGGACAAGAAGACCGTCGTGCTCATCACCAACGATGTGGACGAAGGCATCATCATGGCCGACCGCATCATCCCGCTGAACCCCGGCCCCGGCGCCACCTTCGGCCCCGAGTTCATCGTCGACCTGCCGCGCCCGCGCGACCGCCGCGCGATGAACCACGACGAAGGCTTCAAGCGCATCCGCAAGGACGTCACGCAATACCTGATGCGTGCCGGAGAAGCCCGCGCCGCGGCCGGTAGCGCGCAGGTCATCGCCCTGCCTTCGGTGCTGCCCAACACCAGCCGCGAGTACGAAGCCGGCCTCAAGGCCTATGCCGCCGCGGCACCCGAACGCCCGGCGGCCGACCTGAGCCGCTACGTCGACTTCTCCAAGATTTCCAAGGTGTATCCGACCAAGAAAGGCCCGGTGAAGGTCGTCGAAGACTTCGATCTGAAGATCCGCCGTGGCGAGTTCATCTCCATCATCGGCCACTCGGGCTGCGGGAAATCCACCGTGCTGTCGATGGTGGCGGGGCTGAACGAGATCAGCGAAGGCGTGATCGTGCTCGACGGCCGTGAAGTGGCCGCCGCCGGCCCGGACCGCGGCATCGTCTTCCAGGCGCCGAGTCTGGTGCCCTGGCTGACGGCCTACGAGAACGTCGCGCTCGGCGTGGAGCAGGTCTACCCGCACGCCACCAAGCAGGAACGCAACGACATCATCGGCCACTTCCTGGATCGCGTCGGGCTGGCCGATTCCATGCACAAGAAGGCCGCCGAGCTGTCCAACGGCATGAAGCAGCGCGTCGGCATCGCCCGCGCCTTCGCGCTTTCGCCGAAGCTGCTGCTGCTCGACGAACCCTTCGGCATGCTCGACTCGCTGACCCGCTGGGACCTGCAGGAAGTGCTGATGGACGTGTGGGCGCGCACCCAGCTCACGGCCATCGTCGTCACCCACGACGTCGACGAAGCCATCCTGCTGGCCGACCGCGTGATCATGATGACCAACGGCCCGAATGCCACCGTCGGCAAGATCCTCGAAGTCGACCTGCCGCGCCCGCGCACCCGCAAGCAGCTGCTCGAACACCCGGACTACTACCGGCTGCGCGAGCAACTGCTGGGCTTCCTGGAGGAGTGCGACCACACGCACTGAGCGAGCCCTGTAGCAGCCAAGCAAACGGCCGTGCACATGCACGGCCGTTTGCTTGTGCGAGGCCCCGGACCCGACCGAACGCCGTCCGGCCCACCGCCTCAGGTACCCGCGTACTCGCAAAAAACCAGGCGGCGAGGTGGCGACCTGGCCCGACCCGGCACGCTAGACTTCATTGCAAGGGTTCGCACGTCAGGAGTCGCAGATGGATGCGTCACGCCTCTACCAAGTCCTTGCCGATGCGGTGCTTGCGCTGCATGTCGGCGTAGTGGTTTTTGTGGTGTTCGGCTTTGTCGCCATCGTCGGCGGCAACCTGCTCGGCCGGCGCGCCATCAACGCGATGTGGTTTCGCGTGGCACACGCCGTCGCGATCGGCATCGTCGTAGCCCAGTCCTGGCTCGGTCAGGCATGCCCGCTGACCGTGCTCGAAGCGTGGCTGCGCGAACGCGCCGGGCAGGCAGCCTACGACGGCGCCTTCATCCAGTACTGGCTCGACCGGATCCTGTTCTACCAGGCCGAGCCCTGGGTATTCACGACGATCTATACGCTGTTCGGCCTGTTCGTCGCGGCAGCGTGGTGGCTCTTCCCGCCACGGCGCAAGACACAGCGCGAACCCTGACAGACGCGCCTCGGCGAGACTTCCGTTCGAAGCGCCGAACACCGCGCGGCGCGCACGGTCACACCTGCGTCCCCACTGGAGCCGACCCGATGTCCGAGCGCAAACCGAACTCCCCGCCGTCACTTGCCGGGCGCCGGCGCTTCCTCTCCCTCGCGGCACTCGGCGCCCTGGGCTCGCACCTGCCCGCCGCCCGCGCCAGCGACCTTCTCCTGCGCGCCGTGCCCTCCACCGGCGAGCGCCTGCCGGCCATCGGCATGGGCACCTGGATCACCTTCGACATCGAGCCGAGCTTTCGTGCCGGCAACGCGCTCACCGAGCGCTGGCAGGTGCTGCGCGAGTTCTTCGCCGCCGGCGGGCGGCTGATCGATTCTTCGCCGATGTACGGCCGCGCCGAGGCCGTGCTGGGCGAACTGCTGCCGCAGACTCCGGGAGCGGACGCGCTCTACTCCGCCACCAAGGTGTGGACGCCGGGCCAGAGCATGGGCGAGCGCCAGATGGCGCGCTCACTGCAACTGTGGGGGCTGAAACGCTTCGACCTGATGCAAGTGCACAACCTGCTGGACCGGGAGGCCCACCTGCCCACCCTCCAACGCATGAAGGACGAAGGCGCGGTGCGCCACATCGGCATCACCACCTCGCACGGCCGGCGGCATGACGAATTCGAAACCCTCATGAAGCGCGAACAGCTGGATTTCGTGCAATTCACCTACAACCTCGCCCACCGCGAAGCCGAGCAACGCCTGCTGCCCGCCGCCGCCGAGCGCGGCTGCGCGGTAATCATCAACCGCCCCTTCGACGGCGGCGCTCTGTTCAGCCGCGTGCGGGGCAAGGCGCTACCGGGCTGGGTGAGCGAGCTCGGCTGCGAGAACTGGGCGCAGATCTTCCTGAAATTCGTGATCTCTCACCCGGCCGTGACCTGCGCGATCCCGGCCACGTCCAATCCGGAACACATGCGCGAGAACATGGGCGCGCTGAACGGCCCCTTGCCCGACGCGGCACTGCGCCGGCGCATGGTCGAGGACTTCGCACGGATGGCCTGACCGGCCGGCGCTGCGCCCCTCAGGCCGCAGCCGCGGCCTCGCCCCCGGCACGCACGCCAAGCGCAACGGCAATGCGCCGGCGCTCCAGGTCCTGCCAGGCAAATACGGCGTCCACGGCCTGCGTCGCCAAGGCGAAGCATTCGGCGGCCGGAATGCGCACACCGGCTGCGCCGAGCAGACGTTCGCGCAGCGTATGGACGAACCCCTGGACGGCCTGCGCAGCCTGATCCTGTTCCGCAGCCGCGGCACCGCGCGCAGCGGCAGCAAGCAGCGATTCGGCCCGTGACAGCAGGAACACCAGGCGCACGCGCGCCACCGGCGCGACCTGTCCGCGCGCCGCTGCCGCACTGGAGAGCGCGCGCGCCTGGCCGAGGCACTCGGCCAGCGTGGGCAGGCAGAACGAGAAATTGCGTACCGCCGGGCCGGTAGGGGCATTGCCGCCGGGCTGGTCGATGCGCGCCTCGCCCAGCGTACGCAACCAGTCGAGCAGTTTCGCGACGATCTGGCAGTGATCCTGGAAGCTCATCTCCGGCGTGCTGGCCGACAGCCCCCCCGTCAGGGTTTGCCACTGGCCGTGCAGGGCGCGCGCATCGGCGATGCGGAAGCACGGATAGGCCTCGCCCGATTCAACGCGCGCCACGGCTTCCAGCGACTCGAACATGCGTTCGATGACGGCCTGCTTTTGCGGCAGTTTCGCGCCGAAGCTCTTGTCGCCGGCCAGCCACGCACCGCTCATGCCGCGGTGCTGCTGGACGTTCTGCAACAGCACCACGATTTCAGCGGAGGCGGCGAGTGAGCGGCGCGCGCGCTCCGGGCGCCACGACAGCCCGCGCGCCAGCATCAGCCACAAGGGCATGGCGATGGCGAGTACGACGAGGACAGCCAGCCCCAGGATTCCCGTTTCCATGATCCGCTCCTACTCGTAGCGATAGTGCTGAAGGTGTTCTTCGAGTCGCCCCACCAGATGCTTCAGGTAGGTCGCCAGCTCGCTGCTCTCGGCCAGACGCTGGGCGTTCTCATCGGCCAGACGGGCAACGCGTTCGATGTCGCCACCGATGCGCTCACCGGCCGTGCTCTGTTCGCGGCTGGCCGCAGCAATGTCGTTCATGTGCAGCAAGGCGCCTTCGGCTGCAGCGCGGATCGAGGCCAGTGCGGCCGAGGCCTCGGCGGCGGCTGTAGCGCTGAGACGGGCCTTCTCGTCGGCCGAGCGCACGGCGCCGCCAAGCACCGCCACATCGCCATGCACAGAGCCGATCAGGTCGGAAATGCTGCGCGTGGCCTCGGTGGTGCGCTCGGCAAGCTGGCGCACTTCGTCGGCGACCACGGCAAAGCCGCGGCCCGATTCGCCAGCCCGTGCGGCCTCGATGGCGGCGTTGAGCGCCAGCAGATTGGTGCGCCCGGCAATGTCGGCAATGGTGGCGACGATGCCGTCGATCTCGCGTGAGCGCTCGGTCAGCGTCGCGGCAGCGCTGGCGGCACCGCGCACATCCACGGCCAGCGCCTGCATGGCCGAAGCCACGCCGTCGACCATGTCGGTGCCGCGCGCGGCTTCGGCGGCGGACACCCCGGCCGACTCGGCCGCTTCGGCCGCACCGTCACGCGTCTGGCTCAAGCTGGTGATGAGTTGTTCCAGCGTGGCGGCCGACGAGACGGTGATGTCGCGCTGCGCGGACACGCCCTGCTCCCCCGCCGCGGCATTGGAGGCCGCTTCGCCGGACACGCTGCGCAACTCGGCCGTGGCCCGGCCCAACTCGGTCAGCATCGTCGCGAGCTTGCGCGCGGCGCGGTTGAAGCACTCAAACAGCGAGGTGAACTCATCCGCGGCAGCCGTCGGCAGCCGCGAGGTGATCTTTCCCTCGGACAGCTCGTTGGCGAAGACTTCGAGCTCCTGCAGCCGCCCGCGCACGGCGCCCACCACCCGCCAGCCGCAAGTCGCAGCACTGAACGCCAGCACCAGCGCGACGCTGCGCAAGGCCCAGTCGCCGGCCGCAAAGGCCAGCCCCAGGCCCAGCCCCGCCGCCCCCCAGGTCATGCAGGCCCAGCGCAGCAAGGAACGCCGGGCCGGTGCTGCGCGCAGGGAACTGCTTTCAACCACCGTCGAGTCGTCCATGTCAGTTCCTTGAAGTCGTGCGGGATTCACCGGCGCGCACGAGGCGCCGCAGTTCGGGCAGGCAGGAGCCGCAGGACGTGCCGCATTTGAGTCGGGCCTGCAGCCCCTCGACGTCGGCGCCACCGGCAACGGCCTCGCGGATCGCGCTCTCGGACACACCGAAACAGTTGCACACCGTGCGCCCGACACTGGCCGTGCCCTGCGGCGGCGTGGCCACCGGGGCGAACAGCCACGGCCGCAGCGGCCCGATATCGACGCTGCCGACCATGGCGTCGACCAGCCAGTCGAAGGCCACGGTCTCACCCGCCAAACGCAGCGCCAGCAGACGCTCGCCTTCGATGCGGGCGCGCTTGTCGATGCCGCGCTTGCGGTCCGACAGGCGCACCACCGGGTCGGCCTCGGCGCAGCCGAAGGCACTGTCGAGCGGCGCCAGCAAAGCCTCGGGCAGCGCCCAGCCGTTGGCCACGCGCAGCACCACCACCGGACGCTCGCGCCCGGTCAGCGTCAGCGCGGCGTAGCCGAACTGCGCCAGATGCGGGCGCACCGCGCCCATCCACGCCACGGCCTCATTCTGGTCGCGCGCCACGGCGGCCCAGGCCGCACGCCATTCGAGCTTGGCCGGCAGGATGCCGACCGCCGCCTGCTTGAGCGCGGGCTGGCCGGACACCGGGTCCACCGCCGGAGAGGTCAGCACATTGGGGCCGGCCTGGGCCAGCGTGGACGCGCCCCAGTGCATCGGAATCCAGGCCTGACCGGGCGCCACGCCTTCGTCGGCGTCCAGCGGCAGCACGATCTCGCCGCGCTCGCCGGTGATGCGCACCAGCTCGCCGGCCGTGAGGTTGCGGCGCACCAGGTCAACCGGGTTCACCGCAATCGCGGCACGCGGCGTGTGGCCCCACAGCTGCGGCACCTTGCCGCTGCGGCTCATGCCGTGCCACTGGTCGCGCAAGCGCCCGGTGGTGAGCATGAAGGGACGACGTGCGCTGGCCGCCTCGGGCGTGGGTGAATGCTTGACCGGGAAACCGACCGGCGCAAAGCGCGCACGACCATCGGCGGTCGGGAACACGCCGTCTTCGAACAGGCGGGCGGTACCGCCCGTTGCGCCGGGCAGGAAGGGCCATTGCTGCGGGCCCTGCTGCTCCAGCAGCGCGTGGCTCAGGCCGCTCATGTCGCAATCGCGCCCGGCGGTAAGCGAGACGTGCTCGGCAAAGATTTCGGCTTCGGAGGCGAAGTCGAACAAGGCTTCGGGCTTGTCCAGCCGCTTTGCGAGACGGCGCGCAAAATCGGCCGTGATGGCCCAGTCCGGACGCGCTTCGGCCGGCGCTTCGATGGCCGGACGCACGCGCGTGACACGGCGCTCCGAGTTGGTCACCGTGCCCGATTTCTCGCCCCAGCCAGCGGCCGGCAGCAGCAGGTCGGCGAACTCGCAGGTCTCGGTGTCGGCATAGGCTTCCTGCAGCACCACGAACTCGGCCTTTTCCAGCGCGGCGCGCACGCGGGTGAGGTCCGGCAGCGACTGCGCGGGGTTGGTGCAGGCGATGTACACCGCCTTGACCTTGCCCTCGTGCAGCGCGTCAAACAGCCCGACGGCCGCCAGCCCCGGACTTTCGGGCAGCGAATCGACGCCCCACAGACGGGCGACCTCGGCCCGGTCTTCGGGGTTCTTCGGGTCGCGGTGGGCTGGCAGGATGGAGGCCAGCGCGCCGACTTCGCGCCCGCCCATGGCGTTGGGCTGGCCGGTCAGCGAGAACGGGCCGGCGCCGGGGCGGCCGATGTGGCCGGTGGCCAGGTGCAGGTGGATCAGCGCGGCGTTGTTGGCCACCCCGTGATGCGACTGGTTGAGCCCCTGACACCACATCGACAGGGCCGCTTTGGACTTGCCGAAGCGGCGCGCGGCTTCGACGATCTGCGCGGCCTCCACACCACAGGTGGCGGCGACGTTGCCGGGCGAATATTCGGCCAGCTGCGAGCGCAGATCGTCAAAGCCGCTGGTGTGGTTGCGGATGAAATCGCGGTCGATCAGGTCGTCCCAGAGCAATACGTGCAGCATCGCGTTGTACAGCAGCAAGTCGGTGCCGGGTGCGATCTGCAGATGCAGGTCGGCAAACTCGGCGGTCTCGGTGCGGCGCGGGTCGACCACGGTGATGAAGAGTTCGGGGTTGGCGCGCTTGGCGTCTTCGATGCGACGGAACACGATGGGGTGCGCCCAGGCGGTGTTCGAGCCGGCGATCAGCAGATGGTCGGCCAGCGCCAGATCCTCGTAGCTCGTCGGCACGCTGTCGGCGCCCAGCGTGTGCTTGTAGCCGGCCACCGCGCTGGACATGCACAGGCGCGAGTTGGAATCGATGTTGTTGGTGCCGACCAGGCCGCGCGCGAGCTTGTTGAAGACGTAGTAGTCCTCGGTCAGCAACTGACCGGAGATGTAGAAGGCCACGGCGTCCGGGCCGTGCTCGCGGATGATGTCGGCGAAACGGTCAGCCGCCGTGTCGAGCGCGATATCCCAGCTGGTGCGCAGGCGCGGTGCATCGCGCGAAGTGCGCAGTTCCGGGTGCAGCGCGCGTCCGGCGGTGCCGGAGGTGAGGTGCAGCGTGGCGCCCTTGGTGCACAGCCGCCCGAAATTGGCCGGGTGGTCCGGGTCGCCGCGCACGCCGGTGATGACGCCACCGCTGTGCTCGATCAGCACGCCGCAGCCGGTGCCGCAGTAGCAGCAGGTGGAGCGCGTCTCGCGCGTACCGGTGTCGGGCTTCATGAAGTGGATCTCCGCTCTGTCCATGGTCGCGCCGCTCATGCCGCCACGCCGATGCGGGCATGGTCGTTGGCGCTGCGCGCAAAGGCGGCGACCTCGCCGATGACGAGAATGGTCGGCGCGGTGAGCCCTTCGGCGGCGATGTGTTCGGGCAGCTCGGCCAGCGTGGTGCTCACGCTGCGCTGTGCCGCGAGCGTGCCCGAGGCAATCGCAGCGGCCGGCAGGCGTGGCGACAGCCCGGCGGCGATCAGGCGCGCGACGATGGTCAGCACGCGGGCAAGGCCCATGTAGATCACCAGCGTCGTGCCGGTCGCAGCCAGGGCCTTCCAGTCCGGTCCGGAACCGTCGGCGCAGTGGGCGGTGACCAGCGTCACGCCATGGGTGTGGGCGCGGTGCGTGACCGGAATGCCGACCGCAGCCGGCACCGCGATGCCGGCGGTCAGGCCGGACACGATCTCGGCCTCGATACCGGCGGCTGCGAGGGCCTCGACCTCTTCACCGGCCCGCCCGAACACACAGGGGTCGCCCCCCTTGAGCCGCACCACGACCTTGCCGCGGCGCGCATAGCGCACCATCAGACGGTGGATGGTGGCCTGCGGCGTGGACGGCCGTCCGGCACGCTTGCCGACGCGCAACACGCGCGCACCGGAGCGCACCAGGGCCAGCACCTCGGCGGATACCAGATCGTCCGCCAGCACGATCTCGGCCAGTTCCGTCAGCAGGCGCGCCGCGCGCAATGTCAGCAGATCTGCCGCGCCGGGGCCGGCTCCGACCAGATAGACCTTGTTCATGTGTTTCTCCCGCTCGGCCACGCTCCACGCGGGCCTTGATGATTCGTTGCAATGCGCGGGACCGACGCAAAAAAGGCGCCGCATCACGGAACCGCAGCTTCGAGCTGCAGATCCGGGATGGACGCCGTTGTCCGGTTTCCCGCTGCGGGTCGTCGTCGACCCGCACTTGATTTCATCAAAGCATGAGGCGTGCCAGCACAAGCTCATGCAGGACCACGCCTATCCGGCAGCAAAATTCCTTGCGCAGCGGCCCTGCGCACGCATGCAGTGCAGGCACGCCGCAGGCTGCACTCCTCAGGTGCAGCCGCCCACCCAAAAGCGAAAGCCCCGTCCGGAGACGGGGCTTTCGTGGGGGAACCGCTAAGGCTTCAGCGGCACAGCACGTCGTTTCGCACCGATTCGGCGATGCCGGCCACTTCGCCGATCAGCTCCGGTGCTACGCCGAGTTCGGTCAGCACGGCGGCGAGGTTTTCGACCACAGCATCAAAGTGGCTGTCGTTCAGCCCCATGTTGGTGACCAGGCTGGCATGTGCCTCGCGCATGTTCTTGCCGTCGTAGCCGGAGCTGCCGCCGAAGGCGAAGGACAGGAACTTCTTCTGATGCTCGCGCATGCGGGCCATGTCGACACCGGCAAAGAAGTGCTTGATGCGGTCGTCGGCAAGCACCTTGTCGTAGAACATGTCGACGGCGAGATTGACGGCAGGCATGCCGCCGAGTTTCTGGTACAGACTGGCTTCGGCCATGATGGCTCCTTGGAATGAGAGGGTGAAATCACTTCGCGCCAGAAGACGCGAGCATGTAGTCGACGGCAGCACGCACCTCGGCGTCGCTGAGGCTGTCGTTCGCGCCGCGCGCCGGCATCTCGTCGCCCATGGGGCCGAAGAAGCCGTTGATCGCACTTGCGTAGAGCGCCTCGCGCCCCTTGGCGATGCGTGGCGCCCAGGCGTCGGCGTCACCGAACTGCGGTGCGCCGGACAGGGGTTCGGTGTGGCATAGCGCGCAGGTGCCCTCCCACACCGCCTTTCCCGACACCTCGGCGGCGGCGGGAAAGGCGGCGAGCAGGGACGATGCGGCCAGCGCGATTCCGAACTGTCGAGCGGAAACGATGGCAGTCATCGCCTTGCTCCTTACATCGGCAGGCGCAGTACCACCGCACCCATGGTTTCACCCATCTTGAAGTCGTTGCGCGGGCTGCTCTTGTGGTCGTTGTGGCAGGTCACGCAGGCGCGCGCCACGGCACGGTCGGCATACACGGCGGTGAAGTACTTGGTGCCGCCGATGGTCTCTTCCTTGTAGAAGGGCTTGGAACCATTGGCGGCCACAGCCTTGAGGCCTTCGGTCTCGGCCGGCGTGCGGGCGACGTTCTGGTCGTTGATCGGCCACTCGGAAATCAGGCGGTAGCTCCACTTGGCGCCCTTCTCGGCGACCATCTCGGAGCCGGCACGGAACATCTGCGCGGGCAGTACCAGGGCCTTCTTCTCCAGCCAGTCTTCGTGGGCCTCGATGACCTTCTCCTGGTTGGCCAGGCGGTTGACGATGAGGCGGGTGTACACCGTGCGGTCGGTTTCGAGCACCAGATGCAGGGCATCGGCAACCTGTTCGTAGCTCCAGCCCTTCTGCTGGGCAACGGCAGGGAGGGTGACCGCAGCGAGGACGCTGGCGACGACGACGGCTTTCTTCAGTTGCGTGGCTTTCATGATGGCTCTCCTGTTCAAGGATGGTTACTGCTCGGGGGGTGAATCTTTCTGCGCTTCGCGCTGTTGCGTGAGGAGACGATCGCGCTCGACGGCCATGCGGATGCTGTCGACTGCAGTCGAGGGGCGTCCGGTGAAGTTGCGCTGCGCCAGGTCACGGTCGGCCAGCGCGTCGAGGGCAAAGCCGAGTCCGTGGCAGTTCAGGCACACGCTGCGGGCCATCTTGCTGGCCGGGTGCAGCGTGGCGTTCTGGTTGTGCTGCACCAGCGTGCGGCGCGAGAAGTCGTCGCCGATATGCTCGATGCGCGGCATGTGGCAGCTGGCGCACGACACGCCACTGCCTGCTGGCGCGGTGCCGGCCAGCTCGGCCTGCCACAGCGCGTGGTGCGGGCTGTCGCGGTAGGCCTGCGTGTGCTCGTCGTTGTGGCAGCTCATGCAGGCTTCGGCGGCGGCGCGGCCGGTGTCGAAGTCGTGCGCGCCGTGGCAACTCGTGCAGCCGAGTTCGAAGTGGGCCGCATCGCCCT
The DNA here is from genome assembly GCF_059703705.1 of Pseudazoarcus sp. NS36. Classification (NCBI taxonomy): domain Bacteria; kingdom Pseudomonadati; phylum Pseudomonadota; class Betaproteobacteria; order Rhodocyclales; family Zoogloeaceae; genus Pseudazoarcus; species Pseudazoarcus sp. NS36. The sequence goes on from NZ_BAAKJA010000001.1 coordinate 606,737, forward strand.
TCATCGGCAGGCGCGCGTCGGCCGGCGTCATCGGCCCCAGTTCGGTGGCCAGCCGCATGCCGTGCAGGCCGGCCTTGAAGGTGTCGACTTCCAGACCGTGGCAGTTCGCGCACGGCGTGTGGTCGGGCTTGGCGACCCACTCCGGTTCGCGCTTGGAGCCGACCTGGTGACAGGCGCTGCAATTGACGCCGGCTTCGGCATGCTTGGAAGCCAGCCACGCGGCCTCGGCGTGAGGGTCCGCCAGCGAAGCGTCGTGGTCGGCGTCCTCGGCGGCCAGCGGCTCGATCGGGTAGTCATCCCACGGATAGCTCTCGGACTCCTCCAGCACCTGCAGCAGGCGACGCTCGCGCACCTTCGGCTCGTCCTTGAGGAAGCCGCCCTCGGCGTGGTCGAGCAGGAAGTTTTCCTTCAGCGACAGGTTGTCGTGGTAGCTGTGGCAACCGCTGTTGGTGCAGGTGAGGAAGCCCATGCCGGCATGGCTGGGGCGGGTCTCGGCGACGTCGGCATGGCACAGCACGCAGAAGTCCTTGGGCACGGTGACGCCGCCGGCATGCGCGATGTCGGGCTTGTGCTCGACGTGGCAGCTCACGCAGTAGGTCGCGTCGATGGCTTCGAGACGCTCGAAGTTGGCGGGATCGGTAAATTTCTTGCGCGGGTGAGAATCCTGCCCGGCCTTGAGCCCGGCGGCGTGACAGCCCTCGCATGAGGCCTGCACCTCGTCGCGATCCGCGAAGCCACCGGTGTGACAGGAATCGCAGGCCAGCTCGATCTGGTGATGGCCGTGCGTGGTCTGTCCCGGCAGGATCAGCGCGCGCAACTGCAGGCTGAGCGGGTCGACACGCCCCGCGGTGATGCTGGCCACGGCGGCGAACACCAGCCCGACCAGGCCCAGCGTCACGCCGCCCCACAACAGCCACATCCGGAGTTTGCGTTTTGATGCGCTCATGGCTGCCGCTCAGAAGTAGTAGAACTTGAAGATGTGGAAACCGAGCAGCGCAGGCAGGCCCCACAAGCTCAGGATGTGGACCAGCGTGGCGGTGCGCTGGGTGCGCCTCACCAGACCCGGTGTGAGCACGTGCTGGCGCGCCAGCACGGCGGCGATGACCACGCCGGACAGCAGCGCGCCGACCATCGACAGGCTCAGCACCAGATCCAGGCTGTAGCCCAGGCGCCCGCCGGTGTGGAACAGCAGGCCGGCGATGAGTACGACGCCGATGACCACATGCACCAGGCGCCACACGTCGAAGCTGCCGACGCGCACGCGCTCGACGCGCTTGCGCAGGGTGATGACGGCCAAGACCGCCATCACGCCGAGCACCACGTAGCCGCTGATCTCCTTGATGTCCTTGTCGCGCCAGATCAGATCCCAGCGGAAATCGGGATCGACGGAATCGGGAAAGGGAATGCCGATCAGCGCATAGAACAGCGCACCAAGCAGCGCCACCAGCGTGAATACCGCGAGGGCTTTGGCCGCGCGCACGGCCGGCAGGGCTGCCCCGCCGAGCAGTTGCGAGAGCAAGGGTCTACAGGAGCCGCATACGCTGCCGGCGCCGGTCTCGCCGGAGAGCGCCTCGACGGTGGTACAGCCGCTGCGACAGGCCGCTTCGAGCCGCCCCTTGGTCAAACCGGTACAGTTGCAGATGGTGGCGCTGGCCGGCCACAGCGCGACTTCGTCGCCCGCGTCGTCCGCCCACACGCGCCCTTCGGCGGCAAAGCGGCTGCGCTGCCACGGCCACACCATGCGCGCGCTGCGCACGGCCTCCTGCACGCGGGATCGTTCGGGCCATTCCCCCACGCCGATGGCGCCGACCAGCCGCCCCTGGCGCAGGCTCAGACGCCGATACACGCCCTCGGCGCGATACACCACGGAATGCGTGAGCGAGGCGGTGCTGACCGGATCAACCTCACCGATGCTGAAGACCTTGCAGCCCATGACCTTGAGATTGGTGGCCGACACCGAGCCTTCGTAGATGGCCGGCACGCCGCTGATGACGCCGGCGGCAACCGCGGCCTGCTCGAGCCCCGGCGCAACCAGTCCGTACACCTTGCCGCGGTGCTCGGCACATTCGCCGATCGCAAAGATGTGCGGGTCGGCCGTACGCAGCCGGTCGTCCACCCGAATGCCACTGCCCACCGGCAAGCCGGCCGCGACCGCCAGTTCGATGCGCGGACGGATGCCGGTGGCGACGATCACCGTGTCACAGGCAATCTCGCTGCCGTCGCGCAAACGCACACCGGCCACACGCCCGTCACCCAGAATGGCGCGCACGCCATCGCTGACGCGGAGGTTCAGGCCCATCTCGCGCATCTCGGCGCTCAACACTTCGGCCGCGCCGATGTCGAGCTGCCGCGGCATCAGCCGATCGTCCTGCTCGATCACCCACACTTCGGTGTTGAAGCGGCGCACGGCACGCGCGGCCTCCAGCCCCAGCAGGCCTCCGCCGATGACTACCGTGACGCGCGAGCGCACAAGGCGCGCCTGCAGACGCTGCGCATCGGCCAGATCACGGAAGGTGAATACGCCCGACAGTTCGATACCCGGAATGGCCGGCACATGCGGCGACGAGCCGGTCGCCAGCACGACGCTCGAATAGGCCTGCTCGCCACCTGCGGCATCGCGCACGGTGTGCGTCTCGCGGTCGATGGAGGCCACGCGCAGGCCGAATCGACAGTCCACATTGGGTGGCACCGGCGCCCCGCCGTTGCCGCCATCGACCAGCGCATCCCACGAGATCTCTCCTGCCAGCAGCGACGACAGCTTGATGCGGTTGTACGGCAGCCAGCTCTCGTCGCCGTACCACACGATCGGCGCGTCCGGCTGCCAGCGCACCAACTCCTGCACCGCACGCACGCCGGCCGGGCCCGCGCCGATCACAACGACGGGGGCGCTCACGCTCGAACTGTCGGGCACTGACGGGCGGGCACTCATCTACGACCTCCTGCCGAAACGAAAAAACGGCGACCATCCCCGGTCGGCGCACGGTGGCTGACGGGGGGATGGACGCCGTTGTCCTGGTGTTGCTGCGACGCACGATCCACATTGATCGGGCGTCGACGCATATCTAGCAGTTTGTATGCCAGAAATACCTTGTCACACCTGAAACCCAGCCACAGAGGCAGATCAGAGGCGATCCAAGAGGATTTTCAGGAGCGTTTTCGAAACGACGAGGCCATGAACTTCGCACTGCTGCAGTGCAGAAGCAGAAAGGCCGCACGTGAGCGGTGCGGCCTTTCGGGGACTCTAAAGGAGGGAATCAGGCCTCAGAGGCTTCTGCGGTCTGAAGGGCGTTCGAAGCAATCGGCCTGTACCGGCACCGAATCGCTCGCCAAGGCCACCTGATCCGCACAGGCATCGGCTTGCTCGACGGCGGCACGCGGCGCACTCCACGCAGCCATCAGTACGAGCACGATGGGCACGACAAAGGCAGTGACGGCATGAATGCGCTGGGCAGGCGTGAGTTGAAGCATTTGCGTTCCGGAACCGAGGCGACCAGGAGGACCGCCACCCGACCGGACGACAAAGCTCCGGTCGACATCACACATGCATCATGCGTGCCAGAACACAAGCCACTGTTTACAAACAAAAAGAGGATAAAAACTTAAAACTGATGCACTTACAACGGGCATCCAGCACGGGCAACGCACCGACTGTGTGCGGCAGCGCCACCGCTCAACCGCGCCGCGCCGACCCCTCGTTGCCCAGAATCCCGGAGAAGCCGATCACGGCTTCGGCCACCTCCACCAGTCGCCGCCCCTGGTCCATGGCGGTCTGGCGCAGCATCCGGTAGGCCTGATCCTCGGTCAGACCACGATGCTCCATCAGCAGCCCCTTGGCGCGCTCGATGAGCTTGCGCTCGGCCAGCGCGCCGCGCGCCCGAGCGAGTTCGTCGCCCATTTCCTGCAGACGTCGCGACTGCTCGTGCAGCAGGTCGAACACCGAGCGGCCGAGCCCGACGCGACCGGCTTCGGCCTCGCTTTCCGCCTCCTGGGAGACCGGAAACATATTCATGGGCACGACGCCCGGCGTGCCCTCACGCATGAAGGCTTCCAGCACCGCTGCGTGATCCTCCAGCGCGGCGCAGGCCTCGGCGGTCTTGCGCTCGGCCAGATGCAGCAGCTCGACGGCGAGCCGGTCTTCGATCTGCTTCATCACGTCAATGCGACGGGTGGTGAGCTGAAACCAGACTTCACTGCCATCGCTGGCGTCGGGGTGCGCAGCGGGCGATACCGCCTTGCGGCGCAGACGCTCCAGATCGGCCAGGTCGGCCGCCGGCAGCGCATCACGCCAGATGGCGGCGGTGGCCGCATCGGCAAACTCGGAGAAGATGTCGAAACAGCGCTGCTGCGCCTCGATCAGATGCACCAGCCGGTGCTGACGTGCGGTATCGAAGCTGCCCAGCGCAAAACCGGCCGCACCGGTGGCACGCTCCTGCCCCGCAAGCTCCTTGCCCTGCATGAAGTTGAACAGCGCCACCAGCGCACGCGACACATCCGGATCACCGGCACTGTCGGCCGCTTCGAACACGACCGCCAACAGACCACCGATCAGGCGCGTATAGGCCTCGATGACTTCGTCCGGCGTGAGCTCGAGCGCGCTCACACGCCGACGCAGATCAGGCAGCGCATCGAGCCAGTGCACGACGGCGGCGATGCGGCTGAACAGGCGCGCGCCACCGGGCAACAGGCCGGTTTCGGTGTCGAGCCGGTCAAAGGCAGCGCGCACCGTAGCCTCGACCGCCTCACTGTCGGCAATGCGGCTGGCGATCTGGTCGTCGAAACGCGCGCCACGCGAAACCGCAAACACATTGGACACGCCGCGCTCGCGCTGCAGCATGTGGATGAGCTGACCAATGCCGCTGACCAGCTCGCAGGTCAGCGCGAGCTGGTCAAGGCCGTGAATTTCACAACGCCGGGCGGCGAGCAGGAACTTGAGCGCGGCAGGCATGCCACTGAGCCTCCGGGGCGCGACGGCATGAGCGGTCACGCCCGATCATGAATCGGGAATACCCGGTACCAGCAATATGCGTGCCGGGTCACTTGCTGCGCTGACGCGTGGCTTCGAACAGGCAGATGCCGCTGGCCACCGAGACGTTGAGACTCTCGACACTGCCGTGCATCGGAATGGAGACCAGTTCGTCACAGGTTTCGCGCGTGAGGCGGCGCATGCCCTCGCCTTCAGAACCGAGCACCAGGGCCAGCGGGCCGGAAAGGTCTGCCTGAAACAGGGACTTGTCGACGTCGCCGGCCGTACCGATGACGCGCACGCCGGCCTCCTGCATCTCGCGCAGCGCGCGCGCAAGGTTGGTGACGGTGACGTAGGGCACGCTGTCGGCCGCGCCGCTGGCGACCTTGACGGCCGTGGCGTTGAGGCCCACGGCCCGGTCTTTCGGCGCGATCACGGCATGCGCGCCGGCCGCGTCGGCCACCCGCAGACATGCACCAAGGTTGTGCGGGTCCTGTACACCGTCCAGCACCAGCAGCAGGGCATCGCCCTCGATGGTATCGAGCACGTCGGCCAGCTTGATCTCGCGCGTCTTGGCGTCAACACGCGCCACCACGCCCTGGTGGCGGCGCGTGCCGACCATGCGTTCAAGTCGCTCGTTGTCGGCGGCGATGATGCGCACGCCTTCGGCTTCGGCAATCTTGTTGACCTCGCGCGCCCGGATGTCCGTGCGGCTGTCGGCCAGATACAGCTCGAAGATGCCGCCGGCGTCGCGCCGCAGCTTGCCGAGCACGGCATGGAAGCCGTAGATGAGGCGGCTTTCGCGCGCGCGAGGGTGTTCGTTGTCAGCCATCAGTTTCCTTTCTTGCCAGCGCGCGATCCGGCGCGACGGCTACGTTTCTTGGGTTCGGCCGCCTTGGGAGAAGGCGCAGCCGGTGCAGCGGTCGCCTTGCCGCGCGAGGCCGTGCTCTGCGAACGGCCACGGCCCTTGCGCCGCGCCGGTGCGGCATCCTCGGTACGCGGCGCAGCCGCTTCGCGTTCGCGCGACGTTTTACCACGCCGCTCGGTCGGGCGCTCGCCCTCGCCGTCGATCATGCGGAAATCGATCTTGCTGGTTTCCAGATCGACACGCACGACCTGAACGCGCACGCGGTCGGACAGGCGATAGCGCACATTGCTGCGCTCGCCGGCCAGCTCGTGGCGGGTTTCGTCATAGTGGAAATAATCCGAGCCGAGATCGGAGATGTGGATCAGGCCTTCGATGAACACGTCGTCCAGCGCCACGAACAGGCCGAAAGGCACGACCGAGGACACGCTGCCGGTGAACTCCTCGCCGACGCGGTCCTGCATGAACCAGCACTTGAGCCAGGCCACCACATCGCGCGTGGCTTCGTCCGCACGGCGCTCGGTGCCCGAGCAGTGCAGGCCGATCTGCTCCCAGTCGCCCGGAGTGTATTGCTTGCTGGCCAGTGCAGCCTTGATGGCACGATGCACCAGCAGGTCGGGGTAGCGACGGATCGGCGAGGTGAAGTGGGTATAGGCCTCGTAGGCCAGACCGAAGTGGCCGACGTTGTCGGGGCTGTACATGGCCTGCTTGAGCGAACGCAGCATGACGGTCTGCAGCAGCGCGGCGTCAGGGCGCGTCTTCACCGATTCGAGCAGCTTGGCGTAGTCCTTGGCACGCGGCTCGTCGCCCCCGCCCAGGCCCAGGCCGAACTCGGCCAGGAAGCCGCGCAGGCGCTCCAGACGATCCGCTGCCGGGCCTTCGTGGATGCGGTACAGCGCAGGCTGCTGGCGCGTCTGCAGGAAGTCGGAGGCGCATACGTTGGCGGCCAGCATGCATTCCTCGATGAGGCGATGCGCGTCGTTGCGGGTCTCGGGGATGATCCGCTCGATCTTGCCGTTGTCGTCGAAGATCATGCGCGTTTCGGTGGTCTCGAAGTCGATTGCACCGCGCTTGGCGCGCGCCTTGAGCAACACGCGGAACAGCCGGTCGAGATCCTGCAGGTGCGGCAGCAGCGGCTTGAGTTCCTGCCGCGTGTCGGCATCGTCCTCGTACAGCGCAGCCGCGACCTGGTTATAGGTCAGGCGTGCGTGCGAGAACATCACCGCCGGATAGAAGCGGTAATCGACGATGTCGCCGCTGGCGCTGATGTTGGCATCGCACACCATGCACAGACGCTCTTCCTTGGGCACCAGCGAGCACAGGCCGTTGGACAGTTTCTCCGGCAGCATCGGAATGACGCGGCGAGGGAAATACACCGAGTTGCCGCGCTCCTGCGCATCGACATCCAGCGCACTGCCCGGCTCGACGTAGTGCGACACGTCGGCAATCGCCACGATCAGGCGGTAGCCGTCACGCGTGCGCTCGCAGTACACAGCGTCGTCAAAGTCCTTGGCGGTTTCGCCGTCGATCGTCACCAGCGGCAGTTCGGTGATGTCCTCACGCCCGGCGAAATCCTTGCGCCGCACGGCGTCCGGCAGCTTGCGCGCCTGCGCCTTGGCTTCCGACGAAAACTCAAAGGGCAGCTGATGCTTGCGCAGGGCGATCTCGATCTCCATGCCGGGATCGGCATAGTTGCCGATGACCTCGACGACACGGCCGATCGGCTGCGACACCTTGGTGGGTTGCTCGATCAGTTCGACCGTGACCACCTGCCCCGCTTTCGGACGCTTGCCGCCCGGCGCAACCAGGATGTCCTGCGCGATACGACGGTCTTCCGGCACCACCAGCAGCACGCCGTGTTCGTCGAGCACGCGGCCGACCACGCGGGTGTTGCCGCGCTCGAGGATCTCGACGATCTTGCCCTCGGGGCGGCCGCGGCGATCCTGCCCGATGATGCGTGCGATGACGCGGTCACCGTGCAGCACCTCGCGCATTTCCTTGGGGCCGAGGAAGAGATCGGGCTGCTTGTCGTCCCGCACGACAAAGCCAAAGCCGTCGGCGTGGCCCTGCACGCGGCCACGGATCAGATCAGCCTTGTCGGGCAGGATGAAGGTGCCGCGACGGTTGCGCAGCACCTGCCCGTCACGCTCCATGGCGCGCATGCGGCGCTCGAACAGTTCGACTTCATGCTCGGCCACGTCCAGCGCCTCGCACACTTCCTCGAAGCTCAGCGGCACGCCGCGCTCGGCAAGGATCTGCTCGACGTACTCGCGGCTCGGCAGCGGTTGCTCGTAATCGGCGCTCTCACGCTCGAAGAACGGGTCGGCCAGACGGACGGCGGAAAGTCCGCCGGCGGCTGTTTTTGAATTTTTCGGTTTTCTCGTCATTGACAGTTTCTTTTGAGTGCTTATAATGCGCGGCTCTTGCCCAGATGGCGGAATTGGTAGACGCGCTGGTTTCAGGTACCAGTGTCGCAAGACGTGGAGGTTCGAGTCCTCTTCTGGGCACCAGTTCTGATGAAAGCCGACCGAAAGGTCGGCTTTTCATTTTGGTGCGACGCTTGCTTCATGCAGTGGTGAGTGTTCAAGTAAATTCGAGTTGAGCTTAAAGTGAAAAAGCCGGTCTTGCGACCGGCTTTCGCGTTTCTGCGTCAGGCGCCGAACGGATGGCGACGCAGGATGGTTTCGTCCCGCTCCGGACCGGTCGAGATCACGTCGATCGGAATCTCGCAGATCTCCTCGATGCGGTGCAGATAGGCACGCGCTTCCTGCGGCAGCGCCTCCCAGGTCTTGGCGCCGAAGGTCGAGGTGGTCCAGCCCGGCATGGTCTCGTAGATCGGCTCGCAACGGCTGACCTCATCGGCCCCCATCGGCAGCAGGTCGATACGCTTGCCGTCGAGCATGTAGCCGGTGCAGATCTGCAGCTCTTCAATCCCGTCGAGCACGTCGAGCTTGGTGATGCACAGACCGGTCACACCGTTGATGATGATCGAGCGCTTGAGCGCGGCCATGTCGAGCCAGCCGCAACGGCGCTTGCGCCCGGTGACGGTGCCGAACTCGCGACCCTTGGTCGACATCTGCTCACCCGGCGTAGCGGCGGTTTCGATGTCCAGCTCGGTCGGGAACGGACCGGCGCCAACGCGCGTGCAATACGCCTTGGTGATGCCCAGCACGTAGTGCAGACGCCCCGGACCCACACCCGAACCCGCGGAAGCCTGACCGGCCACGCAGTTGCTGGAGGTCACGAAGGGATAGGTACCGTGGTCGATGTCCAGCAGCACGCCCTGCGCGCCTTCAAACAGCAGGTTGCCGCCGTTCTTGTTGACCGCATACAGCTCGGCCGATACGTCCGTCACCATCGGGCGGATCTCGTCGGCGTCGGCCATGGCCTGCTCGAACACGGCGTCAAATTCCACCGCCGGCTGACCGAGCTGGCCGACCAGTACGTGGTTGTGGTGCTCGATGTTCTCGCGCAGCTTGACGGCGAAACGCTCGCGGTCGAACAGGTCGTACACACGCAGCGCACGGCGAGCGACCTTGTCTTCGTAGGCCGGGCCGATGCCCTTGCCGGTGGTGCCGATCTTGTCGGCCGGTGCACGCGCCGCCTCGCGCGCCACGTCCAGCGCAACGTGGTACTGCAGGATCAGCGGGCAGCCCGGGCTGATACGCAGGCGATCGCGCACCTTGAGGCCACCGGCTTCGAGCTTGCGGATCTCGGACAGCAGGTGGTGCGCATCCAGCACCACGCCATTGCCGATGTAGCAGGCCTTGCCCTCACGCACGATGCCCGAGGGCACGAGGTTGAGCTTGTATTCCTGATCACCGATGACCAGCGTATGGCCGGCGTTGTGGCCGCCCTGAAAACGCACCACGCCTGCGGCATGGTCAGTCAGCCAGTCAACGATCTTGCCCTTGCCCTCGTCGCCCCACTGGGTACCGACGACGACTACGTTCTTTGCCATGTTCTTACCTTTCTCCCTGCAGGGCGGTAACGGTCCAGCCGTCCGCACCCCTGACCAGCTGCCGGTCACAGCCGGCCGCTTTCCAAGTGCCCGAGTGGTCGGGCAGTTCATTCATGACGATCTCGCCGCGTGCGCGCAGCGCCGCAACGGTCTCCAGCAACGCTACATCGTCGGACAGTGGCGCGAGGATCGCACCAGCCACGGCCTGGACCGGCGTCCGTCGTGCCAGCTCACGCAAATCAAGGCTGAAGCCGGTGGCCGGCCGCGCACGCCCGAAGGCCTGACCCACGCTGTCATAACGGCCGCCCAGCGCCAACGCCGCAGCGGAACTGCCGGCGTAGGCGGCGAACACGACCCCGCTGTGATAGTGGTAACCGCGCAGATCCGCCAGATCGAAGGACAAGGGCAGGTCGCCCAGCTGACCGGCCAGTCGCGCCAACTCGGCCAAGGCCGCCCGCACCTCGGGCAAAGCCGGCAAGGTTTCGGCCGCGCGCCCCAGCACCTCACGCCCGCCATACAGCTGCGGCAGCGCCAGCAACGCGGAGCGCTGCGGCTCGGCCACGTCAGCCAGCATCTCGGTAAGGCCGGGCACGTCCTTGGCCTGCAACAGATCAAACAGCGCTTCTTCGCGCGCAGCATCGAAACCGGCCCCGGCCGCCAGCGCACGGAACAGGCCAACGTGGCCGACGTCGATACGCTCGGCCGGTACGCCGCCCAGCGCCATCACATCGGCAAGCAGGCGGATGACCTCGACATCGGCCTCGATGCCGCCATGACCATACAGCTCGGCGCCGAGCTGGATCGGTTCGCGGGTCGCGGTAAGCGATTGCGGCAGGGTGTGCAGCACGCTGCCGCAGTAGCACAGCCGCGTCACGCCCTCATGATTGATGAGGTGCGCGTCGATGCGCGCAACCTGCGGCGTCATGTCGGCACGCACCCCCATGGTCCGACCGGAAAGCTGATCGACCAGTTTGAAGGTGCGCAGACTCAGATCCTGGCCGGCGCCAGTGGTCAGCGAATCGAGGTACTCAAGCAGCGGCGGCTGCACGAGCTGATAGCCACGCAGCCGGAAGGCATCGAGCATGCTGCGGCGCAGCCGCTCGATCGCGCCGGCCTCTGCGGGCAGCGCGTCCTGGATGTAGTCGGGGAGAACCCAGCGCATCGTTGTCACACCAGAATCAGGATCAATACGCCGGCCGCAATCGCGGTGAGGCCGACGAAGCGGATCTGCCCGTCAGCAAGACGGGCGATCTGCAAAAAAGCTTCGCGCCAGCGAGCCGGCGCGACGAAAGGAAGAAGGCCTTCGAAGATCAACATCAGCGCGAAGGCCATCAACAGGGACGTGCCCATGGATCAGTTACGTCTCGCTCCGCCCGAGTCCTTCAGGTACTTGAAGAAATCGGAGCTGGGGTCGACCACCATCACATCACTCTTGTTGGTGAAGGTGCTGCGATAGGCGTCGAGGCTGCGGTAGAAGGCGTAGAACTCGGCGTCTTTCTGGAAGGCATTGGCATAGATCTGGGTCGCCCTGGCATCCCCTTCACCCATGACCTTCTGCGCTTCACGGTAGGCCTCGGCAATGATGACCTCACGCTGACGATCAGCATCAGCACGGATCTGCTCGGCCGTTGCACCACCTTCCGAACGCAGCTCGTTGGCCACCCGCGTACGCTCCGCCTCCATGCGGCTATACACCGACTGCGACACTTCGCTCGGGAAATCCACCCGCTTCAGACGCACGTCGAGAATCTGCACACCGATCAGTCGGGCATCGGTGTCGGCGCGCACACGCATGTTTTCCATGATGAGGTCACGCTCGCCCGACACCACTTCCGGCACGGTACGACGACCGAACTCTTCACGCAGGCCGGAGTTGACGGTCTGCAGCAGACGCGTGCGCGCACGCGTTTCGTCGCCGGCAACGGACTCGTAATACAGACGCGGATCGATAATGCGCCACTTCACGAAATGGTCGACCAGCACGTTCTGCTTTTCGGCCGTGATGAAGCGCTCGGGTTCGGGGGTGTCGATGGTCAGGATACGACGATCGAAGAAACGCACGTTCTGGATCAGCGGCATCTTCCAGTTCAGGCCTGGCTCGTCGATGACGTCTTTGACTTCACCAAGCTGGAACACCACGGCGTACTGGCGCTGATCGACGGTGAACAGCGTCATCGAGGCAAGCACACCAGCGAGAATCAGCGCCCCAAGGACGACTTGAATACGGTTGTTCATCAACGACCTCCCAGATCGCGCATGCGCATGGCGTCGCGATCACGCGGATCTACCGGAATCGGCTGGCTCTGGTGTACACCGGCAACCGGGCTGGTGGGCTGCTGCGAGCGCTGGCTCTCGCTCATCGCGACAGCACCACCGCTCTGCCCCAACAGTTTGTCGAGCGGCATCAGCAGCAGATTGCCGCCGTTGTCGGCATCGATCATGACCTTGCTGGTGCTGGACAGCACCTGCTGCATGGTCTCGATGTACATACGCTCACGCGTCACGCGCGGGGCCTTGGCATATTGCTCATAGACCTGGATGAAGCGGGAGGCCTCACCCTCGGCGTTGGCTACCACACGTTCGCGGTAGGCACTGGCCTCTTCGAACAGGCGTGCTGCCGTACCACGTGCGCGCGGCACGACGTCGTTGCGGTAGGCCTCACCTTCGTTACGCAGACGCTCACGGTCCTGACGGGCGCGGACGACGTCCTCGAACGCGGCCTGCACCTGCTCGGGCGGCTGGGCGTTCTGCATCATCACGCGGCTGATCATGATGCCGGTCTGATAGCGGTCGAGAATGTCCTGCATGAGTTGCTGTGCCGTGGCGCCGATCTCTTCACGACCTTCGTACAGCACGAAGTCCATGGTGCTCTTGCCGACGATCTCGCGCATTGCGGTTTCAGCCGCCTGGATCACGGACTCGTCCGGCACGCGAACGTTGAACACGTAGTCTTCCGGCGACTTGAGGATGTACTGGACGCTGAACTGGATGTTGATGATGTTCTCGTCCTCGGTGATCATCAGCGCCTCGCGCAGGACCTTGTTGCGGTCCGATCCCCGATAACCCACCTCGACCGTACGTACGCCCGAAAGGTCCACGATCTCGTGGCTCTCGACCGGGTACGGAATGCGCCAGCGCAGACCCGGCTCGGTGGTTTCGACGTGCTTGCCGAAGCGCAGTACGACACCGCGCTCGGCAGCATCGACGGTATAGAAGCCGCTCGCCAGCCAGACCACCAGCAGCAAGACCAGCAACGCGCCCAGGCCACCGCCGATCTGGCGGAAACCCAGATTGGGCATCTGCGGACCTTTGCCACCACCGCCCCCATTGGAGCGACCACCGCCGCGCTTGCCCCCGAGCATGCCCGTCAGTTTCTGGTTGAAATCACGCCAGACGTCTTCAAGGTCCGGCGGACCCTGATTGTCGCCACGGCCGCGGTCACCGCCGCGCCGATCGTCGTCGTCTTTCCCCTGGTTGTTACCCCAGCGAGGATCATTCAGTGACATTGGGAGACCCGTATCAGATTGAAAGGCGTTCAGACCATCATATCCGGAACTGCGTTCCGGTCATTTGCGGTACTGACGCGTTGCGCTGCTTCGGCCAGTGCGTCACGCAGCAGGGGCAGGCCCTCGCCGCTCGCAGCGCTCAAAAAAGCGCCCACGATGTTACCACACTCGCCCCGATTGACTGCCGCAGGGGCGCCCGTCAGATCGATCTTGTTGAAGACCATGATCTGAGGAACGTCGCCCGCTCCGATCTCGCGCAGCACATCGTTTACCGCGTCGATCTGGGCTTCGCGCTCAGGGCTCGCGGAGTCAACCACATGCAGCAGCAGATCGCTGCTGGCCGTCTCTTCCAGCGTGGAGTGAAAGGCCGCCACCAGCGCATGCGGCAGATCACGGATGAAGCCGACGGTGTCGGACAGGACGACATCACCGACCGGCCCGACATACAGGCGCCGCGAGGTCGTATCCAGCGTTGCAAAGAGCTGGTCGGCCGCGTAGGTACCCGCCTTGGTCAAGGCATTGAAAAGCGTTGATTTCCCGGCGTTGGTATAGCCCACAAGGGACACCGACAACACATCGTGACGATCCCTCCCACGGCGGCGTACCTTGCGCTGCTTCTCGATCTTGGCGAGCCGCTCCTTGAGTGCCTTGACGCGCACACCCAGCAGCCTTCGGTCGGTCTCGAGCTGTTTCTCGCCCGGGCCACGCAGGCCGATACCCCCCTTCTGGCGCTCAAGGTGGGTCCAGCCGCGCACCAGACGCGTCGCAAGATGGCTGAGCTGGGCGAGTTCGACCTGCAGCTTGCCCTCGTGGCTGCGCGCGCGCAGCGCGAAGATGTCCAGGATGAGCGCCGTGCGATCGATGACGCGACACTGCAGTACGCGCTCGAGGTTGCGCTGCTGCGCCGGCGACAGGATGTGGTTGAAGACCACCAGATCACCCTTGGCGGCAATCAGTGCAAGCTCGATCTCGGTGACCTTGCCCTTGCCTGCGAACAGCGCGGGATCGGGCCGCGAACGCCGCCCGGTCACAACGCCCTCGACACTCCCGCCGGCACTCTCGATCAGCAGGCGGGTTTCGGACAGGCGATCTTCCAGCATGCCCTGGTCGAGATCGAGCTGGACCAGGATGGCCCGCTCGCCGGACTGCGGCCGATCAAACATGGGAAATGCTCAGAACGAAATCAGGCGTCACTGCCGTCCTGCTGAATACTGACGGGACGCGCGGGCACAACGGTGGAAATGGCGTGCTTGTACACCATCTGGGTCACGGTGTTCTTGAGCAGTACGACGTACTGGTCGAAGGAGTCGATCTGGCCCTGCAGCTTGATGCCGTTGACCAGATAGATGGACACGGGAATGTGCTCACGCCGAAGAGTGTTCAGGAACGGGTCTTGTAGTAGCTGCCCTTTGTTACTCATTTTTGCTCCTTGAGCATTGGTTTTGTTATGAGCCTGCAGCATAGCATGGTGCGCCGCACCACAATGACCACTTCCCCCGGCAGGAGTTCAGGCCTTGTCGGCATACGGGTTGTGTGCCGTCTTGAACTGTACCCGCAACGGCGTGCCCTGAAGCTTGAAGGCTTCGGTGAACGTCCGCTCAAGATAGCGCACGTAGGCCGCCGGCACTTTATCGAGCGCAGAGCCGTGCACCACGACGATCGGCGGATTGCTGCCGCCCTGGTGGGCATAGCGCAGCTTGGGGCGGAACACGCCGGCACGCGGCGGCGCCTGCTTGACGAGGGCGGCCTGCAGCACGCGGGTCAGGCGCGGCGTGGCGAGCTTTGCCATGGCGGCCGCGTAAGCGGCATCGACGGACTTCATGACCGCAGCCAGACCGCTGCCCTTGAGTGCCGACACATAGTGGAAGCGCGCAAACGACAGGAAGCCGAGCTTGCGCTCGATATCGCGCTTGACCGTCTCGCGACGGTAATCGTCGATGGCATCCCACTTGTTCACGACCACCACCAAGGCACGACCGGCATCGACGATGAAACCGGCGATGTGGGCATCCTGGTCCGCAATGTCCTGCGCTGCATCTAACACCAGCACCGCGACGTTGGCCTCCTCGACGGCCTGCAGCGTCTTGATCACCGAGAACTTCTCGATGGCCTCGAAGACCTTGCCCTTGCGGCGCAGGCCGGCGGTGTCGATCAGCGTGTAATGACGACCGCCGCGCTCGAACGGAATCTCGATGGCGTCACGGGTGGTACCCGGCAGGTCGAAAGCGATGACGCGCTCTTCACCAAGCAGCCCGTTGATGAGCGTGGACTTGCCGACGTTGGGACGGCCGGCGATGGCAATACGCGGCCCACGGGAAGGATCCTCATCCGGCTCGCCATCCACCGGAAACGGCGCCAGCACATCATTGATGACCTGGGTGACGCCGTCGCCATGGGTTGCCGAAATCGGCAGCGGCGTACCCAGCCCGAGCGCGTGGAATTCAGCCGCGACCACGTCGCGGCGCATGCCTTCGGCCTTGTTCACAACCAGATGCACAGGGCGGCCGGAACGGCGCAGACGCGCGGCGATCTGCTCGTCGTGAGGCGTCAGTCCGACGCGGCCGTCGACCAGGAACAGCAGGACGTCGGCCTCTTCGATGGCGCGCTCGGCCTGCTGGGCCATCTCGTGCATGATGCCGGCCTTCACGACCGGATCGAAACCAGCCGTATCCACGACCAGATAGTCGCGCTCACCTACGCGGCCGATGCCGTAGTGGCGGTCGCGCGTGAGGCCCGGCATGTCCGCGACGAGTGCATCGCGGGTACGGGTGAGGCGGTTGAACAACGTCGACTTGCCGACGTTGGGGCGTCCTACGAGGACGATGGTGGGTTTCACGTTGACCTTGTGTGTTGTTCTTATTGGATCTCGAAGGCCTGCACCGAGCCGTCGCGCGTCTGCACGACGAAGCTGCGCTCGCCCAGGCGGCGCGGCGCGGCTTCGATGGCTCCGTCGGCGCGACCACGGGCGATGAAGCCGCCCTGTGTGCGATCGAGCACGTGTACATAGCCTTCAAAGTCGCCGAAGACCACGGCATCACCGACGATCAGCGGACGCGACAGGCGGCGCAAGGCCATCGGCCCCTGCTTCCACAGGCTCACGCCGCTGCGGGCATCAAGGCCATGCACGGAATCGTCGGCGGAAGTGATGACGACCATGCCCTCGTCACGATCCAGACCGGTGCTGCTGGAAAATTCGCGCGTCCAGATCACGCTGCGCGAGCCCAGATCAAAGCACGACACGCGCCCCTGATAGGCCACTGCGCAAGCCTGGCTGCTGCTCAACACGGCGGTTCCGGCAATGTCGGTGACGCGTTCAAGCTCGGTAACGCCGCGCGGGGTGGCGACGGTCAGCTCCCACAGCGGTGCGCCATTGTCGAGGTTGAGCGCCAGCAGCTTGCCGCCGGGGAAACCGATGATGGCGAAGTTGCCTTCGACCTGCATTCCGGCCGTCGCACGCAGGGAAAGCGGCGGCACGCTGCGCGAGTAGATCCAGCGACGCTCGCCACTGCCGACGTCAAAACCAAGGACGCGGCTATCGGACGCTCGGATGGCAATCGTGCGCTCCGACACTCCCGGCGGCGCCAGCACTTCGACCCCTGCCGGCTTGCGCCATTTCTCGCTGCCGTTCTCGGCGTCGAGCACGATCAGCTCCCCGCGGACGGTAACCACGGCGACATGGCGACCATCGCTGCCAACGCCGGCAGTCAGATCGCTGCCGACATCACGGCTCCAGCGTGTGCGCCCCGTCTCGTCAATACGGGCAACCGTACCGCCAGCTCCGGCGGCATAGACCGACCCGCCCACCACCACCGGCTGGAACAGATAGCCATCGCCACCACCGACCCGTGCCTGCCACAGCGGGCGGATCTCCACCTTGGGCTGGAAAGCAGGCGGCTCGGCCGGCTTGGGCGCCTTCGCAGCAAAGGGGTTGAGCGAAGAGCAACCGGACAGCGCGAGTCCGGCAACGAGCAACAGTGCAGACGCGGTGATGGGCCTCATATTTCAGGACTCCAGGGATTCGAGCTTGATACGGATGATCGAACGCGCCATGTCGTTTGCCTGCCCACTTTCGGCGCCGAGCGCGGCAAGTGCGGCGGTGTAGGCAGCGCGGGCCTCGTCGCGACGTCCGGCGGCGAGCAGCACGTCGCCCTTCAGGTCGGCATACCGTGCGGTCAGCGCGACTTCGGGGTCTGTCGACAGACGCGCCAGAGCCTCGTCATGACTGCCTTCGTCAAACAGCAGGACGGCCAGGCGCAGACGCGCGAGGTCACGCAACACCGCGTCGCCGCTGTTGTCGGCGACCCATTCCAGCTGGGCACGTGCGTTACGCGGGTCACCGCCATCCACCTGCACGGCCGCGGAGAGCAGCGAACCCAGCGCAGCATAGGGCGAACCGGCGTGCCCTTCGACCAACTGACCGGCGGCGTCGCGCGCCCGGGCCGCATCACCGGCGGAAGCCGCCTGCTGCACGGCGTAGTACAGGGAGGCGGCCTCGGCCGACTGCTTGTCCTGATACCACTTCCAGCCCTGCCAGCTGACCGAAGACACAGCCGCCGCCACGATCAGGGCCGTCACGTACTTGCCGTACTGCTCCCACCAGGCCTTGATCTGGGAGAGTTGTTCCTGTTCTTCAAGGTCATAGTGCGCCATCGTCTTCCTCGTCTTCCTTGAATAGATATTCGACTACCGCGTCGGCCAGCGAATCGAGCGCGATACGCTGCTGCGCACCCGGCCCACGCAGAGGCTTCAAGCCCGCTTCGCCAGCTGCGGCCTCGTCATCGCCGATGATCACGGCGAGCATTGCGCCGCTGGCATCGGCCTTCTTCATCTGCGACTTGAAGCTGCCGCCTCCACAATGCATCAGCACGGCAAAGCCGAAACCACGCAGCGCCTCGGCAGCGCGAAATGCCACGCGCTGGGCTTCGGCACCGGAGGCCACGACGTAGACATCAGGCTGCGGTGTCTCGGCCTGACCGCCGCTCTCCTGCCACAGGGCCAGCAGGCGCTCGATGCCGATGGCAAAACCGGCCGCCGGCACACTCTTGCCACCGAGCAGCTCGACCAGCGTGTCGTAGCGGCCGCCAGCGCAGATCGTACCTTGCGCACCGAGCTTCGTCGTGACCCATTCGAAGACGGTACGGTTGTAGTAATCGAGGCCGCGCACCAGCCGGTGGTTGATGCGGTAGGGAATGCCTGCGTCGCGCAGCACGCGCTGCACGCCGTCGAAGTGCTCGAGCGATTCGGCACCGAGGTGATCGAACAGTTTCGGCGCCGCTTCTACGATTTCCTGCAGCGCCGGATTCTTGGTGTCGAGAATGCGCAGCGGATTGGTGTGCAGGCGGCGCTTGGCGTCGTCATCGAGCACGTCCTGGTGCTGCTCGAGGTAGGCGATCAGCGCAGCGCGGTGCGCCTTGCGCTCGTCGGCCGCGCCAAGCGAGTTGATCTGCAGCTCGACGTCCTGAATGCCCAGATCGTCCCACAGGCGCGCGCACATCAGGATCAGTTCGGCGTCGATGTCCGGGCCGGCAAAGTTCAGCGCCTCCACCCCGATCTGGTGGAACTGGCGGTAGCGGCCTTTCTGCGGGCGCTCGTGACGGAACATCGGGCCGTGGTAGTACAGACGCTGACCACCACCATGCAGCAGGCCATGCTGGATTGCGGCGCGCACGCAGGACGCCGTGCCTTCCGGACGCAAGGTCAGGTTTTCACCGTTGAGCGCATCCTCGAAGGAGTACATCTCCTTTTCGACGATGTCCGTGACTTCCCCGATGGCGCGCTTGAACAGCGGCGTGTGCTCGACGATGGGCATGCGGATGGGGCGGTAGCCGTAGCTGCGGAGCCAGTCGCGGACGATGTCCTCGAAGTGCTCCCACAATTCGGCATCGTCGGGCAGGATGTCGTTCATCCCGCGCACGGACTGAAGATTGTTCTGACTCATTGAATGTTTTCGCTGGAGCGGGTCTGCCCCGCCTTTTTCGGATATTTTTTGGCGACGTAGTCGTCGACGAGGGCGCGGAATTCTGCGGAGATGTTGTCGCCACGCAGGGTGACCACCTTTTCGCCATCGATATACACGGGCGCGGCCGGGCTCTCGCCGGTACCGGGCAGCGAGATGCCGATGTTGGCGTGCTTGCTTTCGCCCGGCCCATTCACCACACAGCCCATGACCGCCAGCGTGAGGTTCTCGACGCCGTCACGCTCTTCGCGCCAGATCGGCATCTGCGCCCGCACATAGTTCTGGATGCTGGAGGCCAGCTCCTGGAAGAAGGTGCTGGTGGTACGTCCGCAACCCGGGCAGGCCGTGACCATCGGCGTAAAGGCGCGCAGGCCCATGGTCTGCAGGATCTCCTGAGCGACGATGACTTCCTCGGTGCGCTTGCCGCCCGGCTCAGGCGTGAGCGACACGCGGATGGTGTCGCCGATGCCTTCCTGCAGCAGCACCGCCAGCGCGGCGGTGGAAGCGACGATGCCCTTGGACCCCATGCCGGCTTCGGTCAGACCCAGATGCAAGGGGTAATCGCAGCGGCGCGCCAGATCGCGATACACCGCAATCAGGTCCTGCACGCTGGAAACCTTGGCCGACAGGATGATGCGATCTCCCGCCAGGCCGTATTCCTCGGCCTTGGCAGCGGATTCAAGCGCCGACACGATCAGCGCCTCACGCATCACCGCGCCGGCGTCGCGCGGTTCCGCGAGTTTGGCGTTGGCATCCATGATGCGCGCCAGCACGGACGGGTCGAGGCTGCCCCAGTTCACGCCGATGCGCACCGGCTTGTCGTACTTGCAGGCGATCTCGACGATGGCCGCAAACTGCGGGTCACGCTTGGTGCCGGCGCCGACGTTGCCGGGGTTGATGCGTAGCTTGGCCAGCGCCTCGGCGCAGGCCGGGTATTTGGTCAGCAGCGTGTGACCGTTGTAGTGGAAGTCGCCGACCAGCGGCACGTCCATGTTCAGGGCCAGCAGGCGGTCGCGGATGTGCGGCACGGCCTTCGCGGCTTCTTCGTTGTTGACCGTGATGCGCACCAGCTCCGAGCCGGCGCGAGCCAGCTCGGCCACCTGCATCGCGGTGCCGAGCACGTCTGCGGTATCGGTGTTGGTCATCGACTGCACGACAATCGGTGCGTCGGAACCGATCAGGACGCGGCCGATGCGTACCTGACGCGTCAGCCTGCGCGCTGCGGACGAGAAGGATTCGACCATCGCCTACTCCACCGTCAGCCGGGCGACACCGCCCGACGACGTATGCGGCCCGAGTTCAATGTTGCGCCCGGCGTGCTCGAGACGCACCCCGGCGGCGTTGCCGATGACAATGGTGAACGGGCGCTGCCCCTGCACGACACGCACCGAGCCGGCACCGCTCACGCCCGCATACAGACGACGATCACGGTTGTCGCGCACATCCAGCCAGGATTCCTGCTCAAGCCGGAAAACCAGGCGCCCCGGGCCGGAAGTGACTTCGGCTTCGGTCGCAGCATCGGCTATCGGCGCCTCCTGGACCTCCGCCACAGGCGCTGCGGGGCTCACCGCTTCGGCCGCCGGCTCCACCGGTAAAAGCTGCTCGGGCAAGGGCTGCACCGCGGGGGCCGCCACAGACGGCGGTAACACCACCAGCCCATCCTGCTGCCCCTCGCCTTCACCAACCTCTTCGCCAAGCGGCGGACCAAATCCCTCGGCCTCCGGCTCGATGACCGGACCCGACACAGCCTCGGAAACCTGCGCGCCATCCGACGAGCCCGGATTCGGATCGAATCCATCGAAGTACCACGCCAGCGCGCCCCCCAATACCAGCACGAACAGACCCGGCACAAGCAAGCTGCGCATGCGGGAAGGCTCGCCCGACATCGGCAGGATGCCCTCGGCGTTGGTCATCGGCGTCAACTCGATCACCGACGCACCCGTACCCCAGCGCGCAGCCACCATGGGCTCGACGTTGACACCGAGATGTCGTCCGTAATTGCGCACAAAACCCTTCACGAAAGCCGGCCCGGGCAACTCGGCGAAACGCTCGTCCTCGATCGCCTCAAGCTGCCTCACCGACAGCTTGAGCGCCCGCGCAACCTCCGACAGCGACTCACCGCGCGACTCGCGCGCAGCACGCAACACGGCACCCAGCGGCGGAATCTCCCCCCCCGCCTGCTCGCCGATTTCGTTGCCGTCGGTACCGTATTCAGTCACTCGTATTCACCCTTCTTCATCAAAAGGTATTGCGGCGAATCCTTGAAGCGCCCCTCCAGCTGGGCCGCATAACTGGATTCGGCCGCGCGATTACCCAGCTTGCGTTCGACGCGCAAACCGAGCCAGGCCGATTCAGGTGACGGCTCAGATCGCCGATGCAAGGACACCAACAGCCGTTGCGCACCCGCGTAATCGCCTTGTCGATAAAGCACCTCGGCCAGCCCATACTGCGAAATCAGATTCTCGGGCTGCAAACCTAAAGCACGACGAAAATACTTTCCCGCATCATCCAGCTCTCCCGCTCTCAAATGGCACAGACCAGCATTTGTCAAAGGCCTCGCGGGAAAGCGGAAGTAGGGATTGCGCGCAGCAATATCGAGGCGTCGCAACCCCTCAGCCTTGTCACCATTCAGGCACAAATACCAGCCGTAACTATTGTTGAAATCGGGGTCCTCAGGCGCTGCACTCAACGCGCGCAGGAAATTCTCACGCGCAGCCGAGTTGTCATCGATAAGCATGTACACCAGCCCCATGAGATGGAAGGCTGGTGCAAAGTTCGGCACGTGCAACAACGCGACCCTAGCCTCGTCGAGCGCCACATCGTAGCGACCGATATCGAAATAGGCGGTTCCGAGCTCCACATGGACCATCGCACCGCGCTCGGACTCATTGGTCGGCGGAAGATCGAGCAACGGCCGGGCAGCCACCGGAGACCCATCGCCGAAACCACCGCCCCCGCTCCCGCCACCCGTCGCGCAGCCCGCCAGCAACACCACCGCCGACACCGACATCACCGCCCATGTGCGCTTCATTCCCACCCCCTCATGTATTGACCAGCCGCAGCGTGCGCCGCGTGCGATCCTGCACCTGACCGGCGAGTTGCCCACAAGCGGCATCGACATCATCCCCACGTGTCTTGCGCGTGGTGGTGACGATGCCGGCGTCGATCAGGATCGCCGCGAAACGCCGGATGCGGTCAGCCGGCGAGCGCCGGAAATCCGAACCCGGGAAAGGATTGAACGGTATCAGATTGAACTTGCACGGCACGTCGTGCACCAGCTTGACCAGTTCGCGGGCGTGCTCGTCAGCGTCATTGACGCCGTCCAGCATGACGTACTCAAAGGTAATGAAGTCACGCGGCGCACGCTCCAGATAGCGGCGGCAGGCGGCCATCAGCTCGACCAAGGGATATTTCTTGTTGATCGGCACCAGCTGATCACGCAGCGCGTCATTTGGCGCATGCAGGGATACGGCCAGCGCCACCGGGCATTCATCGCGCAGCCGATCCATGGCCGGCACGATGCCGGACGTCGACACCGTCACGCGACGACGCGACAGGCCGTAGGCGTTGTCGTCAAGCATCAAGCGCAACGCGGTGACGACGTTGTCGAAGTTGGTCAGCGGCTCGCCCATGCCCATCATCACGACGTTGCTGATGATGCGGCCGTTGTCCTTCTCCCCCGCATCCAGGTCCGGCGCAGCGTCGCGGGCCGCGCCGAGCAGGCGATTGGCCAGCCACAGCTGTCCGATGATCTCGCCCGCCGAAAGGTTGCGGTTGAACCCCTGCTTGCCGGTGGAGCAGAACGCGCAGTCGAGCGCGCAGCCGGCCTGCGAGGACACACACAGCGTGCCGCGGCTGGTCTCGGGGATGAACACCGTCTCGACGGCGTTGGCATTGCCGACGTCGAGCAGCCACTTGCGCGTGCCGTCGGTCGACACACTGTCACGCACCGGTTGCGGCGCGCCGATCACGGCCAGATCCTTGAGCTTGGCGCGCAAGGACTTGGCGACGTCGGTCATGGCGTCGAAATCATCACAGCCTTCGCGGTGAATCCAGCGCATCACCTGACGCGCGCGGAAGGGCTTCTCGCCCATTTCGGCGAACCAGGCGACAAGACCGTCGCTGTCGAAATCGAGAAGGTTAACCGGCGTACTCATTAGTGGCGAGGCCGGCACCCTTGCGGGCACCGGCCAGCATCCTCAGCGGCTGTGGACGTTCAGGCCCGGGAAGAAGAAGGCGATTTCGGCCGCGGCCGTTTCCGGCGCATCGGAACCATGCACGGCATTGGCGTCGATGGAGTCAGCGAAATCAGCTCGAATGGTGCCGGCGTCGGCCTTCTTCGGATCGGTCGCGCCCATCAGATCGCGGTTCTTGGCAATGGCGCCCTCACCTTCCAGCGCCTGCACCATGACCGGACCGGAAATCATGAACGACACCAGATCCTTGAAGAACGGGCGCTCCTTGTGCACTGCATAGAACTGGGCAGCCTCGCGCTCGGACAGGTGCATCATGCGGGCAGCCACGACCTTCAGGCCGGCGCCTTCAAAACGCTGGTAGATCTGGCCGATGACGTTCTTGGCAACAGCGTCGGGCTTGATGATGGAAAGGGTGCGTTCGATGGCCATGCGAAATCTCCGATTAGCGGGGCTGTCGTCGACGACAGCGGGTGTGGATAAAGCCCTGTAGTTTAACAGCGAAGCCACGCTTTCTCACGCGCTTTCGGCTGCGGCACAGCGCCGTCAGTCACCGCCCTCGCGAAAGCCTGTGGCCTGGTAGATGTCGCGCAACAGATCCTCCCCGATCCGGTTGGCGGCACTGCGATGCACCGGTAGCAAGGCGCGCCGGAAGGCGTCCCGCTCCTCCGCTGTCAGCTCATAGATCTTGGTCGTGCCGGCTGAGCGAATCGCCGCCAGCGCAGCCCGGTTCTCCTCGCGCGCGATATGGTTGGCGTAATGGGTGGCTTCGCGCATGGCGCGTTCGAGCTGGCGCCGCAGACTGCGCGGCAAGCTGTCCCAGAAACGCTTGTTCACGATCACGGCATAGCCCAGATAGCCATGCTCGGTCAGCGCCAGGTACTCCTGCACCTCGTGCATGCGCTGCGTGTAAAGATTCGAATGCGGATTCTCCGTTCCATCGACGACGCCCACCCGCAGCGCCTCATACACATCGGAGAAGGCCATCATGTGCGGCACCGCACCGAGCGCCAGCATCTGCTCCTCGATCACGCGCGATGACTGGATGCGCATGCGCTTGCCAACCAGATCGGCAGGTGATCGGATCGGCGTATTGGCGGAAAACGATTTGAAGCCGTTGTCCCAGAATGCCAGCCCCTTGATGCCGCGAACTTCCAGCAGCTCCAGCAGCCGCTCACCGATTTCGCCTTCGGTCACCGCCCGCAAAGCTTGCCGGTTCTCGAAAATGTAGGGCAAATCGAAGACTTCGAAGGCGGTCGCGCCGAGCACGCTGAACTTGGCCAGCGACGGTGCCAGCATCTGCACCGCACCGAGTTGCAATGCTTCCATTTCCTCGCGGTCGGCATACAGCGAACTGTTGGCATAGACCTCGACCTTCACCCGGCCGTCGGTCAGCTCGTGCGCACGACGCGCGAAGAACTCCGCCGCCTTGCCTTTCGGCGCATCGGGCGCAACGACATGGCTGAAACGGATGATGATGGGCTCTTGCGCCCACGCCGACGGCACGCAGGCACCGAAACACATGGACAACAGAAGCGGCATGAGATATCTCACTGCTTTGCCTCCCGCGGCCCTCCGGCCGCACAATGACCGCGACACAGAAGCGCCACGCAGATACATGAACACCAGCACACTGCCTGCCAGCCACGCCCATCATTGGGCATCACGCCTGCCTTATGTGGCGCTGGTGCTGTTCGTGCTGCTGATCGGCGCCCTGATCTGGCTGACCCGCGTCCATGACGAGGACAGCCAGCGACACACGCTGATCAGCGACGTGCTGTGGATGGAACAAAGTCTGCAGTTCCAGCTTGATCGCAACGCCGCGCAGCTCGCTCAATTGGGTCCCGAGCTGGTTGTCAGTGACATCGCCAACCAGACCGACGCCCGCCTGCGCCAGATGCTGCGCGCCGAGAACGGCCTGACCCGGGTGGTCTGGCTGGACGAAGCGGGCAACATCCTCGGCGTCCTGCCCCCGCTATCGGAGAGCGCGGACGGCAGTGGCAGCATCGGCCTGCAGGCGATCATCGACCCCGACCTGTCCCGCCTTGCCCGCACCATCGGGCGCCCGGTCTACGGCCCGGTCTATCCTGCCGCGGGCGGCGGACACCAGTTCGAGGTACACATCCCGGCCTTTTCAGACTCCGGTCTGCTTGGCATCAGCGTCGGAGTGTACTCGCTCGAAGGCCTGCTCGCGCGCGAACTCCCCTGGTGGTTCACGGAAAAGTACCGCGTCAGCGTCACGGATTCGGAAGGCCGCGAGATCACCGCCCGCTCCCGCGTCGCCCCCCTGTCGGACACTCACTCCTACACCATGCCCTTCGACCCGCCGGGTCACGGCCTGATGCTGCAGATCACGGCCTACAAGGGTGATATCCGCTGGATTCCGGTTCTTCTGATCAGCTCGATTCTCGCACTCGCCATCGTCCTGCTGTGGAGCTTCTGGCAACTGCGCCTGCAGCTCAAGCGCCGACTTGCAGCCGAGCAGGCGCTGCGCGGCGAGACGCTGTTCCGCAAGGCCATGGAAGACTCACTGCTCACCGGCCTGCGCGCACGCGACCTCGCCGGACGCATCACCTACGTCAATCCGGCTTTCTGCAACATGGTCGGCTTCAGCGCGCAGGAACTCATCGGCCTACGGCCTCCAATGCCCTACTGGCACCCCGACCACATCGAGCGTCTGCAGGAAATCCACGACATGATCCTGTCGGGCCAGGGCCCGCGGGCGGGGGTCGAGGTCAAACTGCGACGCAAGAACGGCGAAGACATCGACGCCCTGATCTTCGAGGCGCCGCTGATCGACGCCTCCGGCCGACAGACCGGCTGGATGGGCTCGATCATGGACATCACCGAGCGCAAGCGCGCACGGGATCTGGCGCGCCAGCAGGACGACCGGCTGCAGGCCACCTCGCGCCTGATCACCATGGGGGAAATGGCCTCGACGCTGGCGCATGAACTCAACCAGCCGCTGGCTGCCATCAGCACCTACAACAGCGGCTGCCTCAACCGCCTGGCCGAAGGCGATGCCGACATCGACGAGCTACGCGACGTGCACGAGAAGATCGCCCGTCAGGCCTATCGCGCGGCCGCCATCATCCACCGCGTGCACGATTTCGTGCGCCGCTCCGAGCCCAAGCGCGAGCGCATCACCCTCAACGACGTCATCCGCGAAGCCATCGAATTGATGGATGCCGACGCCCGCAAACGCCAGATGCGTATCGTGCTGCATCTGGCGCCGGGCATGCCCACGCTCACGGCGGACCCGGTGATGATCGAGCAGCTCATCGTGAACCTGGTGCGCAACGGCATGGACGCCGTCGCCGGCCTGCCCGCAGAACGTCGCATCATCAGCGTCACGACACAGGAAAAGAACGGCAACCTGATCATGCGCGTGGCCGACCGCGGCCCCGGCATCGAGCCCGACCACGCCAAACGCCTGTTCGAGCCGTTCTTCTCGACCAAGCAGGAAGGCATGGGCATGGGGCTCAACATCTGCCGCTCCATCGCCGAACTGCATCACGGCCGTCTCGCCTTCGAGACCGGCCCGGACGGCGGCGCCGTCTTTGTCCTCACCCTCCCCGTCGAAATGGAACCCGCCCCGGCATGAACACACCCTGCGCACACATCGTTGACGACGACGAAGCCATCCGCGACGCCCTGCAATGGCTGCTCAAAACCCGCAAGATGCCCTGCACCACGTGGGCCAGCGCGGAGGAATTTCTCGGCGCAATCGGCCCGGACTGGGCCGGCTGTGTGGTCCTCGACATCCGCATGGAAGGCATGAGCGGGCTCGAATGCTTCGACGCGCTCCGCAGCCGCGGCAACACCCTGCCGGTGATCTTCATCACCGGCCACGGTGACGTTCCCATGGCGGTGGCTGCGCTCAAGAATGGCGCCCACGACTTCATCGAAAAACCGTTCAACGACGGCGACCTGATCGCGGTCATCCAGCGCGCCATGGAAATCGACGCCGAACACCGTCAGGCCCAGAGCGCCAGTCAGGCCGTCAGCGAACGCCTCACCCTGCTCACCACACGCGAGCGCGAAGTCATGAGCCTGATTCTCGAGGGCAAGTACAACAAGGTCATCGCGGACGAACTGAACATCTCGATGCGCACCGTCGAAGCCCACCGTTCACGCATCTTCGAGAAGATGTCGGTGCGCTCTGCGGTGGAACTGGCGCAGATGCTCAAGGGCGCGGCGCTCTAGCCGCGCACCCACTCCAGCATCAGACCCGGCTCTCCGGCGGCACACGCTGCCTCCGGCGCCAGGCCGACATCGGCTACCCATACCGGCTGGCCATCGAGATACAGCACGGGCAAATGCCCACGCAGCCAGGCCGGCACGCCGGCTTCCTGGCACAGGTTCTTGAACGTATGTCGCGGCCGTCCCACGCCGATGCGCATGCGTAGACCTTCGCGGCGCACATCCAACACGACCTCCGACGCCGCCTGCAGGCGGGCCAGACTCACCCCCGCGCCGCAGGCCTCGACCAGCCGCAGGCCACCGCTGCCCCATGGCAACTCGGTTTCGCCGCGCCACACAACCGGTTGCGGCGCACTGCCCAGCTGCGGCTCAACCCACACTTCGCCGCGATGTACGCAGCAAACCGCCGCGCCCAGTGGCAGATAGAGTGAAGCGGCATCACTGCTACGCAGCTGGCGGGCCGCCTCGATCAAGCGCGCGCGCGGCGGAGCTTCAAGCTCCAAGGCGTGGATGCGAAAGCGGATCAGGTTACGCAGCCGCGGCTCGGGCAAGCCCCGCAAGGCATCGATGCGCAAGCGCTCGCCGCCACAGGCAGCCGCATCGATTGCGGCAAGATCCGCCAGCAAGACATCCGCCTCGCGGAAGTTGGCGGCCGAGCGCGCGAGCATGGTTGAAGCCGCCGGAAACGCCGCTTCAATACGCGGCAGGATGTCGTGACGCAGGAAATTGCGGGCGTGCCGCGAGTCGGCATTGCTCTCGTCTTCCACCCACTCCAGAGCGTGGCCCCGGGCGTACGACAGAATTTCCGCGCGGCGAGCGCCGAGCAGCGGACGCAAGCGCCACGGCTCAATCACGCTCATGGCCGCCGCACCGCGCACGCCGGCACCGCGCAGCAGGCGAAACAACACGGTTTCAGCCTGATCATCCTGGTGGTGACCGAAGACCCGCCAATCAGCGGCTACGCTGGCGAGCGCAGCGTGTCGGGCGGCACGCGCCGCCGCTTCCAGCCCGTCGGGGTGGTCACGCTGAACCGCGACATGCAGGGCCGAAAAAGGAACGTCGAGATGTGCGCAGAGCGCAGCGCAATGATCCAGCCAGCGCCCGGCATGCGGGCTGAGGCCATGATGGACGTGCCCGGCAACCAGCGAAAAGCCGGCCGCGGAGCGCAGCCCGGCCAGCACATGCAGCAAGACAACCGAATCGACGCCACCGGAAAGCGCAAGACACAGACGGCTGCCGGCACCGACATTCGCCTCTTCCAGCACCGCCGCCACGCGAGCGGCGAGCGGCGCCTCAGGCGGCGCTTGCGTCCTTGAAGCGGCCATAACTCATCAGGCGCTCGAAGCGTCGCTCGACGAGCTCGTCCACGGTCAGATCGGCCACCTGACGCAGCGCCTCCTGCAGCGCCTTGTGCAGACGTGCAGCCATGCCCGCGTGGTCACGATGTGCGCCGCCAACCGGCTCCGGCACCACGGTATCGATAAGTCCAAGGCCGAGCAGACGGTCGGCAGTAATACCCATGGCCTCGGCTGCAACGGAGGCCTTCTCTGCGCTCTTCCACAGAATGGACGCGCAGCCTTCGGGCGAAATCACGGAGTACGTCGAGTTCTGCAGCATCAGCACCTGATCGCCCACGGCAATGGCCAGCGCGCCGCCCGAACCGCCTTCACCGATCACGGTGGAGATGATGGGCACCTTGAGTTCGGCCATCACGTACAGGTTGCGGCCAATGGCTTCGGACTGGCCACGCTCCTCTGCACCGATGCCGGGGTAGGCGCCCGGGGTATCGACAAATGTGAAGATCGGCAGACCGAACTTCTCGGCCAGACGCATCAGGCGCATGGCCTTGCGATAGCCTTCGGGGCGCGGCATGCCGAAGTTGCGTGCAATCTTTTCCTTGGTGTCGCGCCCTTTCTGGTGCCCGATGACGACGCAGCCCTGCCCGTTGAAGCGCGCCAGACCTCCGACGATGGCCTTGTCGTCGGCAAAGCCGCGATCGCCATGCAGCTCTTGGAAGTCGGTGAACATGTGCTGCACGTAATCAAAGGTGTAGGGCCGCTGCGGATGACGTGCGACCTGCGAAATCTGCCAGGGCTGCAGCTTGGCGTAGAGCTCGCGGGTAAGCGTTTCACTCTTCTTTTCCAGCCGTGCAATCTCGCCCGAGATGTCGACCGCGGGGTCGTCCTGCACGAAACGTAGTTGCGCGATCTTTTCTTCGAGCTCGGCAATCGGCCGTTCGAATTCCAGAAAGGTGGTCTTCATCATTGCTGCCCCAGCATGTCCGGTTATCGGCCGACGTCCGGCTGCCTGATCCGGCAACGCGCGCGACCGTGAAACCCCGCATTGTAAACACATCGCTCCGATGCACGCATGCAGCACGCAACCGGCGGATATGACAACGGGCGCCCTGGGCGCCCGTTGGGTCTAGCCGTTTTGCGCCATTGCCAGCGCGCAACAGGCCTCAGTCGCTGTTCATCACCCCCAGCAGGTGCAGCAGGCTGGTGAAGAGGTTGTAGATCGAAACATACAGCGTGACGGTCGCCATGATGTAGTTGGTTTCGCCGCCGTGGATGATGGCGCTGGTCTGATACAGGATCAGGCCGGACATCAGCAGCACGAACATCGCCGACACCGCCAGCGAAAGCGCCGGCATCTGGAAGAAGATCGCCGCCAGACCGGCCAGGAAGGCGACCAGAATGCCGACCATCAGGAAGCCGCCCATGAAGGAAAAATCCTTGCGGGTGGTCAGCGCGTAGCCCGACAGGCCGAGGAAGATGGCGGCCGTACCGCCCATGGCCTGCATCACGATCATGCCGCCGTTGGGCAGCGCCAGGTAGTACGACAGGATGGGGCCCAGGGTGTAGCCCATGAAGCCGGTCAGCGCGAACACGGCGAAGATGCCGCCGGTGCTGTTGCGCAGCTTGGTGGTCAGGAACAACAGGCCGAAGTAGCCGACCAGCGTCAGGATGATGCCCGGATGCGGCAGACCAAGCGCCATCGACATGCCGGCGACGACGGCCGAGAAAGCCAGCGTCAGCGACAGCAGGACGTAGGTGTTGCGGATGACCTTGTTGGTGGCCAGCACCGAAGTTTCACTGCGGTTGCCCGAAATGGTGCGATCAATCATGGAATCACTTCCTCCTGATATTGAGTCAGTTCTGCTGGCACGACGGGGTCGGCCATGTGCTCACTAAGACTCAATGATGATAACCGAGTTCCACGTCTTTTCTACGTCCGGCGCCCGTGGATCACAAGCGCGATGCCGCCCAGCGTGACCACCGAGGCAAGCACCAGACGCAAACTCAGCGGCTCCGCCAACAACGCGACGCCGCCGAGCGCCGCCAGCGCCGGCACGCTGAGCTGAACCGTCGCCGCCGCGGTACCGCTCAGACCGCGCAACGCGGCATACCAGATGGCGTATCCCACACCTGAAGCCAGCGCCCCGGAGAGCGCGGCCAGCACAGCCCCCGGACCATCCACCGCGAGCCATGGCAGGGCCAGCAGGGCCGCAGCCAGCGCCATCGGCACGCTGCGCAGGAAATTGCCTGCGGTCGTGGCCAGCGGATCGGTGTTGCCGCGCCCGCGCAGCGAGTACACCCCCCAAGCCATGCCGGCCAGGACCATCAGCACCGCTGCCAGCCACGGCGGCGCCGTGGCACCAGGCGCCACCAGCGCGACCAGCCCGCCGATCGCCAGGGCGAACCCGAGACATTGCCACGGCGCGAATCGCTCACCACGCCACAGGGAATACAGGATCATGGTTGCCTGAACGGAACCGAACAGCAGCAGCGCGCCGGCACCGGCAGACAAACCGACGTATGCGTACGAAAAGGCAATGGCGTAGGCAAACAATGCTGCCGCAGAGCGCCAGTCACCGTGCGACTGTTTGGCGGCCGAAGTGCGCAAGCGCAGGATCACCCACAGCACCAGGGCGCCGGAGACCATGCGGATCAGCGTAAAGGAGGCGGGGTCGATGCCGGTGTCGCGCAGAGCCAGGCGACACAACAGGGAGTTCGCAGCGAAAGCAGTCATCGCCAGCGCGGTCAGCGCGAGGATGCGGGCCATGCGACCTCCGGGGGAAGGGTGATGCCTGGAGCTGCGAATGCTATCATCCGCCCCCTGCAGCGCCGGGCCGGATGACACGATTTCGAGTGGTGCCGGGAGGGGGACTCGAACCCCCACGCTGTTGCCAGCGGCGGATTTTGAATCCGCTGCGTCTACCGATTCCGCCATCCCGGCCGGGAAAGAGCCGCGTATTATCCATGCCCCCGCCCCAAGCGGCAACACGATGCCACTGACTCTCGACGATTTCGACTATCCCCTGCCTCCAGAACGCATCGCGCAGCAACCGCTGCCCGACCGTTCGGCCAGCCGTTTGCTGCTGCTGGATGACGGCGCGCTCGAAGACCGCATGTTCCGCGAGCTGCCCACGCTGATCGAGCCGGGCGACCTGCTGGTGTTCAACGACACGCGCGTGATTCATGCCCGCCTGCTTGGCACCAAGCGCGACACTGGCGGCCGTGTGGAAGTGCTGGTGGAGCGCGCCATCGGCACACACGAGGCTCTGGCGCAGGTGCGCGCGAGCAAATCTCCCGCCACCGGCACCGTGCTGCATCTGGCGGAAGCCTTCGATGTCACCGTGGTCGGCCGCGTCGGTGAGTTCTTTCATCTGCGCTTTCCGGCGGATGAAGATCTGTTCGCGTTGCTCGAGCGTTACGGCAAGGTACCACTGCCTCCTTACATCGAGCGCGCTGCCGACGACACAGATGAATCGCGCTACCAGACGGTATATGCCCGCGAGCCGGGTTCGGTGGCCGCGCCCACGGCCGGCCTGCACTTTGATGAAGCCATGCTGGATCGCCTGCGTGAGCGCGGTGCCGGCATTGCCTACATCACGCTGCATGTTGGTGCCGGCACCTTCCAGCCGGTGCGCGTGGACGACCTCGGCGAGCACCGCATGCACCGTGAGCGCTACGTCATCCCGCGTGACACGGTCGAAGCCATCCGCCGCACCCGGGAGGCCGGCAAACGCGTCATCGCGGTCGGCACTACCAGCCTGCGCGCGCTGGAAGGTGCGTCGCAGGACGGCACGCTGTGCGCGGGGTCCGACGACACCGGCATTTTCATCCTGCCGGGTTTCCGCTTTCAGGTCGTGGATGCACTGATCACCAACTTCCACCTGCCCAAGTCGACGCTGATGATGCTGGTGTCGGCCTTTGCCGGCATGGAGCCGATCCGGCGCGCCTACGCTCATGCGATCGCCCATGAATACCGATTCTTCAGCTACGGCGACGCCATGTTCATCGCCCACCGCAACGATGCAGTTTGATCTCCTCGCCACCAGTGGCGCAGCCCGCCGCGGCCGCCTGACGCTCGCCCACGGCACGGTCGAAACGCCGGTGTTCATGCCGGTCGGCACCTACGGCACGGTCAAGGCCATGACGCCGCAGATGCTGGGCGACATCGGCGCGCAGATCTGCCTCGGCAACACCTTTCACCTGTGGCTGCGGCCCGGGCTGGACGTAATCACGGCACACGAAGGCCTGCACCGCTTCATGGCGTGGGACAAGCCGATCCTCACCGACTCGGGCGGTTTTCAGGTATTCAGCCTGGGCGCCCTGCGCAAGATCACCGAGGAAGGCGTGAAATTCGCCTCGCCGATCGACGGCGCGAAGCTGTTCCTGACGCCGGAAGAGTCGATGCGCATCCAGACGGTGCTCAATTCAGACATCGTCATGATCTTCGACGAATGCACGCCTTACCCCGCCACACGCGACGAGGCGGCCAAATCCATGCAGCTGTCGCAACGCTGGGCGCGTCGCTCGCGCGACGCCTTCGACGCACTGTGCAACCCCAATGCGTTGTTCGGCATCGTGCAGGGCGGCATGTATGAGGATCTGCGTGATGAATCGCTGGCCGGACTGGAAGCGATCGGCTTCCCCGGCTACGCCATCGGCGGCCTGTCAGTCGGCGAGCCTAAGGAAGACATGCGTCGCATCCTGGCCCACACCGCGCCTCTCCTGCCGGCCGACAAGCCGCGCTATCTGATGGGCGTGGGCACGCCGGAAGACCTGGTAGCCAGCGTGACCGCGGGCATCGACATGTTCGACTGCGTGATGCCCACTCGCAACGCGCGTAACGGCTGGCTGTTCACGCGCTATGGCGACGTCAAGATCAAGAACGCCTTCCACAAGGCCGACACGAATCCGCTCGACGAAAGCTGCAACTGCTACACCTGTCGCAATTTCAGCCGCGCCTACCTGCACCACTTGCATCGCACCGGCGAAATTCTTGGCAGCATGCTCAACACCGTGCACAACCTGCACTACTACCAGACGCTGATGCGCGAACTGCGTGAGGCGATCGAGCAGGACGATCTGGCCGGCTACACGCTGCGCTTCCGCACCGAGCGAGGGCGAGGCGCCGGATCCCCCGGAATCCCCTGACGTCCCGCGCAAATTCCTGTTGTTATAATGCCCCGTTCGACAACCTCACCCGGAGACTAGAGTGTTCATTTCAAACGCATATGCGCAGGCGGCCGAGTCGGCCACCGGCGGCTTCATGGGCCTGCTGCCGCTGATCCTGATGTTCCTGATCCTGTGGTTCCTGATGATCCGTCCGCAGATGAAGCGCGCGAAGGAGCACAAGGCCATGGTCGCGGCACTTGCCAAGGGCGATGAAGTCATCACCCAGGGCGGCATGGCCGGTCGCATCTCCGACATCGACGAAAACTTCGTGCACCTCGAAGTGGCCGACAAGGTCGACATCGTCGTTCAGCGTGGCGCCATCGCCACCGTTCTGCCCAAGGGCACGCTGCGCGCAGCCTGATGCTGCTTCACGCCGCGCGCAGGCTCCGGCCGCGCGCGGCGCTCTTCGCTGCGGTGGATCTCGCCGCACCAAGCTTCCGACACGAGTCCTGACCCCTCATGAACCGTTACCCGCTCTGGAAGAACATCCTGATAGGCCTGGTGTTGTTGTTCGGCCTGATCTACACCATCCCGAACTTCTACGGCGAAGTGCCCGCCGTTCAGGTTTCCAGCGGCAAGGCCACGGTTCAGCTGGAAAGTGCGTTGATCCCGCGCCTGACCGAGACGCTGACCACCGCCGGCATCCCGCCGACCGCAACCTTTGCCGACGAGAACAGCATCCGCTTCCGTTTCGCCGGCACCGAAGATCAGTTGCGCGCACGCGACGTGATCGAGCGGCAGCTCAATCCGGATCCGTCTGACCCGTCGTACATCGTCGCGCTCAACCTGCTGCCGGCCACACCGAACTGGCTCACCTCCATCAACGCCCTGCCGATGTACCTCGGCCTGGACCTGCGTGGTGGCGTTCACTTCCTGATGGAAGTCGACATGGCCGGTGCGGTGACCAACCGCCTGGACTCCACCTCCGGTGATCTGCGCACGCTGCTGCGCTCCGAGCGTGTTCGCCATGCCGGCATCGGCCGCGAGGGCAACAGTGTGGTCCTGCGCTTCCGTGACGCGGATCAGCGCGAAGCCGCACGCCGCGCAATCAGTTCCGAATTGACAGACCTGCAACTCGCAGACCGCGACCTTGGCGAGTCCGACCTGCGACTGGTAGCAACCCTGCTGCCGACCGCCGAGCAGACGATTCGCGAATTCGCGATGACGCAGAACATCACCACGCTGCGTAACCGAATCAACGAACTCGGCGTTGCCGAACCCATCATCCAGCAGCAAGGCGCAAACCGCATCGTCGTTCAGCTGCCCGGCGTGCAAGACGTGGCGCGAGCCAAGGACATCCTCGGCCGCACGGCAACCCTCGAGATCCGCATGGTGGATGATTCCCCCGGAGCGCTTGAGGACGCCCTCAACGGTCAGGTCCCGTTCGGCACCGGGCTCTACACAGAACGCGGCGGCAACCCGCTGCTCGTGAAGAACGATGTCGTGCTGACCGGTGACCGGCTGACCGACGCGCAGCCCGGCTTCGATGGACAGAACAACGAACCGGCCGTGTTCCTGACCCTAGATTCAGCCGGCGCACGCATTTTTCGCGACGTAACCCGCGATAACGTCGGCAAGCGCATGGCCATCCTGCTCATCGAGAAGAGCAAGGGCGAAGTCGTCACCGCGCCGGTGATTCGCACCGAAATCGGTGGCGGCCGCGTGCAGATTTCCGGCCGCATGACGGTGGAGGAAGCCAACAACGTTGCGCTGCTGTTGCGCGCGGGCAGTCTTGCCGCGCCGATGCAGATCATCGAGGAACGCACCGTCGGTCCGAGCCTGGGCGCCGAGAACATCTCCAAGGGCTTCAACTCCGTGCTGTGGGGCTTCGTCGCCATCGCCGTGTTCATGATCGTCTACTACACGCTGTTCGGTCTGGTGTCGGTCATTGCCCTGACCGCCAACCTCGGCCTGCTGATCGCCCTGCTATCCTTGCTGCAGGCTACGCTGACGCTGCCCGGTATCGCCGCCATGGCGCTGACGCTGGGCATGGCCATCGACGCCAACGTGCTGATCAACGAACGCATCCGCGAGGAGATCCGCAACGGCGTGTCGCCGCAGGCGGCTATCACCGCAGGCTACGAGCGCGCATTCGGCACCATTCTCGACGCCAACGTCACCACGTTGATTGCAGGCATCGCACTGCTGGTGTTCGGCTCCGGACCCGTGCGCGGCTTCGCCGTGGTGCATTGCCTGGGCATCATGACGTCGATGTTCAGCGCCATTCTGGTCTCCCGCATGCTGGTGAACTACATCTACGGCCGCCGTCGCAAGCTCGACAAACTGGCGATTGGCTAACCCGGACAAGCAGAGGTCGTAGTCATGGAACTGTTCCGTATCAAGAACGACATCCCCTTCATGCGCCATGCGCTGAAGTTCAACATCATTTCGCTCGTCACCTTCCTGCTGGCCGTGCTGTTCATCGTGACGCGCGGGCTGAACCTGTCGGTGGAATTCACCGGCGGCACGCTGGTCGAGGTCAATTACCCGGAGCCACCGCGTATCGAAGAAATTCGTCAGGCGCTGGCGCAGGACGGCTACCCCGACGCCCAGGTGCAGAACTTCGGGAGCTCGCGTGACATCCTGGTGCGCCTGCCCAACCGCGACGACCTCGACACCAACCGGGTGTCCGAGCGAGTACTGGCCACGCTAAAGGGCGTTGAGGGGCCTGAGCCGAATCTGCGTCGCGCCGAGTTCGTTGGCCCGCAGGTCGGCAAGGAGCTGGCTTCCGACGGCGGCATGGCGCTGCTGTTCGTGCTGGTCGGCATCATGGCCTATCTTGCGATGCGCTTCGAATGGCGCTTCTCGCTGTCCGCCATCGTTGCCAACATGCACGACGTGATCATCATCATCGGCTTCTTCGCCTTTTTCCAGTGGGAGTTCTCGCTGGCGGTGCTGGCAGCCGTATTGGCGGTGCTGGGTTATTCGGTGAACGAAACCGTGGTCATCTTCGACCGCGTCCGTGAGACTTTCCGCAAACGCCGCGGCATGACCACGCCGGAAGTCATCGACCACGCCATCACACGCACCATGTCGCGCACGGCGATCACGCACGGCAGCACCTTGATGGTGGTCCTGTCGATGCTGATCTTCGGCGGTGAGACACTGCACTACTTCGCGCTGGCGCTGACCATCGGCATCGTGTTCGGCATCTACTCGTCGGTGCTGGTCTCCAGCCCACTGGTGATGTGGCTTGGCGTCTCACGCGAACAGTTCGTGAAGCCCAAGAAGGACAAGGAAGAGGCCGTCGTCTGACGCGGTCCTCTGCCCAACAAAAAGCCCCGCAATTGCGGGGCTTTTTGTTGGGCCTTGAGCAAACCTCACACTGCGAAGTGATGCTTCACCCGCAAGGTTTCGTTGCGCTCTACCAGTCCGAACAGGCGATCAATGTTCGGATGCTTGCCAGGATTGGCCCGCGCGTCTTCCGTGTGCTCGGCATACAACTCCAGTCCCTTGCGCGCGGCATCAGGGGTAATCGCGCCGTGCAGTTGCGCAAGGTGGTTATAGACGGCCAGCGATCCGGTCTGGCCCGACTTGTTCTCGATGAGCGCACGGACACTCCCGTCCTCATCAAGCAATTCGATCGACGCCAGGTGCGAGACCTTCGGCATCTGTTTGAGATGTTCAGCAAAACTCACGTTCGCGCTTCCGTGCAGTGTGGTGTGGGTCAGATACGGCGAGCCAGTTCCGCAGCCTTGCCGATGTAGCTGGCAGGCGTCATGTCGAGCAGGCGCTGACGCTCCGATTCAGGAATTGCCAGCTGCGCAATGAAGGCCTGTAGCGCCTCGCGCGTAATTCCCTTACCGCGCGTCATGGCCTTGAGCTGCTCATACGGATTCTCGATCGCGAAACGACGCATCACTGTCTGCACCGGCTCGGCCAACACTTCCCAGCACTCATTCAGATCCGTAGCAATCTTCTCGGGATCAGCCTCAAGCTTCCCGACACCTTTGAGCATGCTGTCGAGTGCGAGCACGGTGTGGCCGAACCCGACCCCCATATTGCGCAGCACAGTCGAATCAGTGAGGTCGCGCTGCATGCGCGAAATCGGCAACTTTTCCGAGAAATGGCGCAACACTGCGTTGGCGAGACCGAAGTTACCTTCGGCGTTCTCGAAATCGATAGGGTTGACCTTGTGCGGCATGGTCGACGAACCGACTTCGCCTTCCTTCAGCTTCTGCTTGAAGTACCCCAGCGCGATGTACATCCAGATGTCTCTGCAGGCATCAATCAGGATCGTATTGCAACGAGCCATCGCATCAAACAGCTCGGCCATCGCGTCATGCGGCTCGATCTGGATCGTATAGGGGTTGAACTCCAGGCCAAGCGACTCGATGAACCGACGGTTGAAGGCCTCCCAGTCGAACTCGGGCCACGCCGACAGATGCGCGTTGTAGTTGCCCACCGCACCATTGAACTTCGCAGTCAGCGACACGCCGGCAATCGAACGACGCGCGCGCTCCAGGCGGGCAATGATGTTCGCAAGTTCCTTGCCCATCGTGGACGGGCTGGCCGGCTGACCATGCGTACGCGACAGCATCGGCACATCAGCAAGAGCGTGGGCGTGCATACGCAGCGCAGCAATCACACGATCCAGCGCCGGCAGCAGGACGTCATCGCGCCCTTCGCGCAACATCAGCGCATGCGACGCATTGTTGATGTCCTCGGAAGTGCACGCGAAGTGAATGAACTCAGACACTTTCATCACTTCAGCATTGTGCGCAAGACGACGCTTGAGCCAGTACTCCATCGCTTTCACGTCGTGATTGGTGACCGCTTCGATCTCCTTCACTGCCTCGCTATCTGCCTGCGTGAACGCTGCGATCACGCCATCCAGCTCATCGACTGCGTCCGTCGAAAATGCCGGGATTTCGTTCAAAGCAGATTCCGCAGCAAGCGCCTTGAGCCACTCGATCTCGACACGGACACGATTGCGGATCAAGCCGTGCTCGGAAAAATGCTCGCGCAAAGCGGACACGCGGCTCTCGTAACGGCCATCGAGCGGGGACAATGCAATCAGCGGGGTAACGGACATGAGGGTACTTCCGGGGAAAAGCTGGTATTTTACAGCTCAATGCTGCGAGTTCGGCAGGCAATCCACAGACGGTTCCAGAACCCCATGAAGCGATGAGCACCTCAACTACACCTGCAATTGAAGTTTCCGTGAAAACCGAGTATCTGCCAGGGCAATCCAATCCGGATGCCGGGCGCTACACCTTCGCGTATCACATCATGATCAGCAACGCCGGCACGACGTCAGCCAAACTGCTCAGCCGGCACTGGATCATCACGGATGGCGGCGGGCATGTAGAAGAAGTACGCGGTGACGGAGTGGTCGGCGAGCAGCCCGTGCTGGCCCCGGGTGAGCAGTACCGCTACTCCAGTGGCGCGGCACTGGAAACGCCGGTCGGAAGCATGCGCGGCAGCTACCAGTTCCTCTCGGCCGACGGCGTTTCGTTTTCGGTCTTGATCCCGGTATTCACGCTTGCGGTACCGCGTTCGCTGAACTGATGGGGTTGTATTTGAGTTGTCGTGGACGCAAAAAAGCCCGCTCTGTTTGAGCGGGCTTTTTTGCATATGGGGTTAGTCTGACGATGACCTACTTTCACACAGGTATCTGCACTATCATCGGCGCGGGCCTGTTTCACGTTCCTGTTCGGGATGGGAAGGAGTGGTTCCAGGCTGCTAT